>MNWP01000006.1 GCA_001872575.1 Candidatus Peregrinibacteria bacterium CG1_02_54_53
GAATACGAGACACTGGCACTACACCCATCGCAGAATTCGGAGTGCCTACTACAGTGTGAAAAGGAATCTTCCATACCTGTTCACCTACCTGCGACATCCAGAGTTGAACATTCCCAACACGAGCAATTCTCTGGAAGGAATATTCACACACATCAAGAAGAATATTCGTCTCCATGGCGGACTCCGCATCGATCAGAAACTACCCATGATTGAGGAGTTCCTACGAGCGAAGTGAGCAGTATTTCAGCCTGCAAAATTGTCCACTACGCCCATATTTTTAATGTATTTCAAACAAGCCCGCGTCACTCAACATCGAAGAAATCATTCTCTATTCGAGGGACAGTGATCCGAACTCCTGCACCCAGACGTCTCCGTACACGCCCACGCCCGTCTCGCGGAAGAGCGGCTGCAGAATCGCCTGACGGTGGCTGGTCGAAGCCATCCACTGCTCCACGGCTATGGGTGCGGTCTGCTGACCGCGGGCAATATTCTCGCCGAGGGCGAATCGCGGATTACAGCTGCAGACAGTCGAACGTTTCGTGACGAGGTAGTGCGGATTCACCTCACTGCGTTGATTCAGGAGCTCACTTAAATCGAAGACGGCCTGGCAGGGGCAGAGCTCTGCGGGCAGCGTGAGATATGCGGTCGTGCGGATACGGTCGATGTAGGTCAGGCCCTCGGGGCTGAAGTGACTGAAATATCCACGCTTGAACATATCCTTCGCGTGCGCCTGTGCCGCCAGTTCCAGTTGCGGATTTCGGATGAGGGGCTGAAGGCCTGTAGCCATGCGTTCCTGGTTCACGAGAGCGATGATCTGCAATCGTCTCTGTTCGGTGGCATTGGGAAAGGGCAGCAGTGGTGGAATCAGGAGGGAATTTATTGTCAACGAAACTGCCTTCGGGGCAGGTGCGACTGAAGATTGCACTGCCTGCGTCGGCACGACATTCATATGTGGCAGCAATGATCCGTAGCACCGCATGAGTGTATAGACCGCCGAAGCCGCTTCGTTGATGAGCAGAGAGGTTTCTGGTTTGAGTGTGTCTTCCTGCTCAAGGGGGAAGAGGTGACACTTTTCAGCGATGCCCACGTAGGGAACGTACGGGGCATTGCGGGGAATATCTACAAAGTGGTGCATGGGGTCCGTGGGCAGCTCGAAGAGGATGGCGAGCATGCGCAGAAACTCTCCGCGAGTGACGGGGATAGCGGGGTCGATTGTGCGTGTTACGGGGTTCACACCGATCATGCCTCGTTCCACTGCCGCCTGCAGCACACGCTCCTGCAATGTGCCCGCAGGCACATCCGCAAAGAGCGCTTCTGTGCCGTCAATAGTCGGCAGGGGTTTCTGACTGATCTGAAAGAGAAACATCACCGCCTCCACGCGCGTGACCGTGGGTGCCTGTGCGTACGATTGCAGAACGATCGTGCTCAGGACCGCAATAAGGGCGAACTGTCGGTACATTGGAGGCGTTGTACCACAGAATGCGGGATAGTTCCGATTGCGCTCTCCACTGAAAAAGCGCGGAAAAGGAGACGAACCTCTCTTGAGCTTCTGCTCCTAACACAGTACGATGCAGCCCCGTACTCCCGTACGCAGGAAAATTATGTTGCACTTACTTCGTCCTACAGCCGGCTCTACCCACAAGCGCAAGCGCATTGCACGCGGTAATAGCGCGGGCGGTGGCACCACGGCAGGTCGTGGTACCAAGGGTCAGCAATCGCGCGCAGGAAAGGGACGCAAGTTCGGATTCGAAGGAGGGCAGGTGCCTTTGGTGATTCGTCAGCCCAAGCTGCCGGGATTCAAGCGCCCCATGCACCGTACGTTCGAAGTCATCAATCTGGCGGTGCTCGAGGCCCAGTTGCCGGCCGGCACATATGATCTGGCCGCACTCCGTGCACATCGTCTACGCTCCACCAATCGTCCCGTAAAGATTCTCGGCAACGGGGCGGTGACCAAGCAGTTCGATCTCACTGTTCATGCCGTTTCTCAGTCTGCCCGCGAGGCGCTCACGAAAGCCGGTGGATCGGTGACGATCGTGCAGTAGTATCCTCGCCGGTGCGTCATTTCCATGTTCACCTACCTTCGACAACTCTGGCATTCCGAGGATCTGCGCCGTCGCATTCTCATGACGCTCGGGCTGCTGTTTCTCTATCGCGTCGTCGCACACATCACCATCCCGGGCACGGATCCGCAGGCGCTGCTTGAGTATTTGGGCTCGCGATCCGCTTCCGGGCCGATGGGAATCTTCGTGGCGCTTACCGGCGGGTCGATCGACAACTTCTCCGTCGTGCTCCTCGGGCTTTCTCCCTACATCAATGCTTCCATTATCGTTCAGCTCTGCACCGTCATCTTCCCTAAGCTCGAAGCGCTCAGCAAGGAGGGGGCACAGGGCCAGCAGGAGCTCAACCGCTACATGCGCTGGCTTACGCTGCCGCTCGCATTTTTGCAGAGCTACGGTTTTCTGATTCTGCTCAGTCGCGGCGGAGTACGACTCGTCGATACGACCTTCCCCTACGTGTTCCTTCCCATGCTTTATGTGACTGTGGGATCGCTCGTCGTCATGTGGTTGGGCGAGCTCATCACCGAGAAGGGTGTGGGCAACGGTATTTCGCTCATCATCTTTACGGGAATCGTATCGGGTATTCCCGCGACTCTCAGTTCCATCCTTGTGGGAGGACAGGGCAAGATGGGTGTGTTCTTCCTCTTTGCCATCGTCTCGCTTGCCATGCTCGTCGCCGTGGTGCTCTTCACCGACGCCCATAAACTCATTCCGATCACGTACGCCAACCAGGGTGCCGGTCGCGGCGTGCAGGGAGGCATTCCCGTTCGACTCAATCAGGCGGGGATGATCCCCATCATCTTCGCGATTTCGCTCATCACGTTCCCGGCAATTTTTGCCCAGTTCCTCTCAACGGCCCCGCGCTTCGCATCCGTTGTCAGCTTCATCACCCTTTACCTAAGCCCGCAGAATCCCAGTCTCCTTTATCTGCTCGTGTATTTCCTGCTCGTAATGGGGTTCACCTTCTTCTACGTTTCGGTCACCTTTAAGGTCGATGATCTTGCCGAGCAGATTCAGAAGCGCGGAGGGTTCATTCCCGGCATTCGCCCGGGTCGCCAGACAGCCGAAATCCTGCAGCGCACGAGTCATCGTCTCAACCTATGGGGTGGTGTCTTTCTCGGGATCGTTGCCGTCATTCCGCTCGTCTTTACCAAGTATTCCACCCTGGGGCAGGCCGATCTCATTATCTCGGGCTCGGGACTCATCATCATCGTGGGCGTGGTGATGGAATTGATCCGGCAGGTCAATGCACAGCTGTTGGCACACGACTACGAGAAGCTCGTGTAATGCATGAGTGACAAACCTTCAGCCTTCGCCCTTCGGGCTACGGCCGACAAGCCGGTTTTTCTCTCACCCCTCGACTACCCGTCCGTACCGGACAACATCCGGGCGGGCGCTCGGGGTGACAGGTTGATTATGTTTCCTTGGTGATTTGGGGTGACCCTGAGCTTGTCGAATGGGTCACGAGCTCTCTTTTCCAGCCTTCGCGCAGCGGAGGCTGCCCACCGTAGCCTTGGCGGAGGTGGGCCTCTCAACACTAGTGTTGGCTGCGCTACGGCTGGCAAGCCCTTGTGCGGTGTCGCTCCCCGCCCGTACCGAGGCACGTTCGGGCGGGCAGTTGTGGGTCCCGCCAAAGTCACCCACGGCTTCGCGACGATAATTCTCTTGATTGTTTGCCGTTGTTTCATAATCCTATCCGCAATGGATTTAGTTCTCTTTGGAATTCAGGGCTCCGGCAAAGGCACACAAGCCAAGCGTCTCTGTGCGGAATTTGGTTTTGACCTCTTCGAAGCCGGCGGAGAACTTCGCAAAATCGCCGCATCGGGCTCTGAATTGGGGGCGACCGTGAAGTCATACATCGATGTGGGCAAGCTCGTTCCATTCGAGATCATCATGCAGGTGGTGAAAGAAGCGATTCTTGCACGCCCCAAAGATCAGAAGATCCTGTTTGACGGCATTCCCCGCGATCTCGACCAGATGCGCTCTTTCGACCAGATCATGGCCGATGTGGGTAGAAAGTATCAGTGCATCGAAATTACGCTCACCGAGGAGGAAGGGGTGCAGCGTATCCTCGGCCGCGCCCAAATCGAGGGCAGAGCGGATGATGCCAATGAAGAGACGATTCGTCGTCGTATGAAGACCTTCTTCGAGAAGACAAAACCGGTTATCGAGCAGTACAAAATCCAGGGTCATCTCATCGAGGTGGACGGACGTGGGACGGTGGACGAAGTGTATGAGGCGATGAAACGAGGATTAGGGGATAGAGCGTAGGACGGAGGAGGGATACAATGCCCATCAATGTCTCGTTTTCAGATCTTCACCGAAGAGCAGGTCGCATCACTTCGCAGAGGCGGAAAGATTCTGCATGATTGCCTACAGCATGTCGGAGCACTGGCGGAGGAGGGGGTGACGACGGGATTTCTCGATTCGATGGCCGAGACGTTCATCCGCGATCACGGGGGGATTCCGGGCTTTAAGGGGTACCAGGGGTTTCCGGCAACGCTCTGTACATCGGTGAACGAAGTCTGTGTGCATGGGATTCCCGGCGCACAGGAGCTTAAGAACGGAGACATCATTTCGATCGATTGCGGGGTTATCGTCGATGCGCTGTACACCGATGCCTGCATTACCGTTCCGATCGGTTCCATTTCTCCGCAAGCCAAGAGTCTCATGAAGGCCTCATTCGATGCGCTGCAACAGGCGATTGCCGTTGTGAAGGCGGGCGCGCGCATCGGTGACATCTCCGCAACGGTGGAACAGGTGGCTCGTAGGCGAGGATTTTCCCCAGTACGCGCTCTCACGGGGCACGGACTCGGTACAACACTCCATCAGTACCCCGATATTCCTAATGTCGGGACGACAAAAACCGGTCCGGTACTCCCGGCAATGACGCTCATCGCCATCGAGCCGATCATCTCTGCGGGAAGTGACGCTATTGAAGAGGGAGATGACGGATGGTCGATTCGCGTAAAGGATCATGCATTGATTGCTCACTACGAACACACCGTTCTTGTCATCGAAGGAGGGCACGAAGTACTGACAGATGGATAAAATGTTTTTATATAACAATTTGAATAATTATCAATACAAATTTCCTTCTTCTGGGCAAAAGGGCAGCCAATTGCTTGCTGGCTTAGAAAGCGCTCTGTAGGATGCCTCGGCTTTGGTTCAAAGTTTTTTCTTGCGATCTGTGTCGAAACAGGATGTTATCGAACTCATCGGCGTTGTAGAGGAAACGTTTCCTAATGCAATGTTCCGGGTTCGAATCACCAGTGATCAAGCAAAGAACCACGAACTCCTCTGTCATCTGGCCGGGCGCATGCGAGTACACCGCGTTCGCATCCTCCCCGGCGATCAGGTGAAAGTGGAGATGACGCCCTATGATCTAAAAAAGGGTCGCATTGTCTACCGCTTCTCTCCCAATCGTCCGCCTCCCGGACCACAGACAGAGCCCACTCCCTGATTTTCTCTCTTTTTCTTCCCATGAAAGTTCGTGCTTCCGCCAAGCCCATTTGCAAAGATTGTCGCCTCGTCATTCGTCGCAGTGGTAAGGGCAAAATGGTGCGCCGCATCGTCTGTCGCAAGAATCCGAAGCACAAGCAGCGCCAAGGCTGATTTTCCTTCTCTCACATGATTCGCGTTTCTGGAGTTGTCCTTCCCGGCCACAAGCATATCGTCATTGCCCTCACGCATGTGAAGGGCATCGGGCGTCCGCTGGCGGCCAGGCTGTTGAAGGAATTGCACATTCCTCTTACCAAGAAAGCCGACGCACTCACCGAAGAGGAGCAGGCGCGCATCCGTGCGCGCGTGGAGCGTGAGGTGGTGGAAGGCGAACTCTCACGCAAGGTATCGATGGATATCAAACGTTTGCAGGATATCGGCACATGGCGTGGCTACCGTCATCGTCGCAAGTTGCCGGTGCGCGGTCAGTCCTCACGTCGAAACGCACGTACCAAGCGCGGAAAGAAGAGAACAGGCCTTTCCGGTCGCGTGACCCTTACCAAGACGTAAACCCTTCTCCTTATTATGGCTGATAAAGCTCCCCAGACACCGGCCTCTCCATCCGCAAAGACTCCTGCGGACAAGCCCGATACCGCTCCGAAGAAGGGCGACGTGCTCGCTGCGGCGCTCGAGGGTGCTGTCGAAGGTGGCGCCGATACCAAGGCTGCTCCCAAGATACGTCGCAAGAAGATCAAAAAGACGGTTCCGCAGGCACGCGTCTGTATTCATGCCGGCGAGAACAATACGATCGTGACGTTCACCGATCTGCAGGGTAATAAACTCGGCGGATGCAGCGCGGGCATGGCCGGTTTCAAAGGCACGCGCAAGTCCACTCCGTATGCCGCCAAGGTGGCTGCCGAGAAAGCTTCCGAATTGGTTCAGGGCTACGGAATTCAATCGGTGACGGTGGAGGTGAAAGGCCTCGGGCCCGGACGCGAACAGTCCATTCGGGGACTGCAGAGTGCGGGTCTCAATCTCGATGCCATCGTTGACACGACACCGATTCCACACGGCGGGGTGCGCCCTCCGGGACGCCGACGCGTGTAAGTCCATTTCGATTATCATTCACTCACTCTCCCCATGAAGTTCACTGGTCCAAAGGCGAAACGATGCCGTCGGCAGGGCTCCAATATCTACGGGGCGGATAAGTATGACAAAATCCTGCAGCGCAAGCCTTACGGTCCCGGCAAGGGCCCCAAGACCCGCGCCACGCGCCCGACGGAGTATGCGAAGCAGCTCAAAGAAAAGCAGAAGGCGCGCGATATGTACGGTCTCTCTGAGCGGCAGTTCCGCATTCTCTACGCCGAGGCCGCCAAGAAAGCAGGCCAGACGGGTGAGACGTTCAAACAGCTTCTCGAGCGTCGTCTCGATAATGTGATCTATCGTGCAGGTCTGGCTCTTACGCGCCTGCAGGCACGACAATTCGTCAGCCATGGACATTTTCAGGTGAATGGAGTTCGTGTGACGATCCCATCGTACCGCGTGCGTCCCGGTGAAGTGATTGCTCTGCGAGAGCGCAACAAGAAGTCTCCCGTCTACGGACCGATTATCGATGCGCACGAAAAGTATATGCCGCCGAAATGGCTCAAGGTTGACGGCGGTGCTTTGCGCGTCGAAGTCGTGACCCTTCCGCAACCCGATGACGCCGAGCAGGCCATCGACGTTCGTCAGGTGGTGGAGTTCTACTCTCGTACGTAAATCTGTTTCATTCCTTTTCCCCGTACTGTTGTCTTTAACAGGAGTACGGGTCACCCACTTCCTTCCTTCCCGTCCTATGCACATCATTCAGGAAGAGATTGGTCTCCCCACCTTTAGCGTCACACCCATGACGAAAGGGGACTCTACTCACGCGGTATTCGCCATCGGGCCGCTCCCTCCGGGGTACGGAATGACGCTTGGCAACGCCATTCGCCGCGCGCTTCTCTCAAGTTTGCCCGGAGCCGCAGTTCTCTCGATGCGCGTGCAGGGTACTCAGCATGAGTACGCCACGGTCAAGGGCGTGCAGGAGAACGTGGTGGATATCGGTCTCAATCTCAAGCGACTCAAAATGCGTAAACACAACAAGGATCTCGAGGTTATCACGTTACAGGCCAAAGGCCCGAAGGTTGTGACGGCCGAAGATCTCAAGTCGTCGTCTGATATTGAGATTCTCAACAAAGATTTGCCGATTCTCACCCTCGAGAAGGGAGGAGCGATCGATATGCAGATCACCGTCGGAAAAGGCGTTGGCTACGCGCCTGCTTCCGAGCGCAACAAGAAGCAGAATGAACCGGGGCTCATCCATATCGATGCGATTTTCAGCCCGGTCGAGAAAGTTCGCTTCAGTGTTGAAACGGCTCGTGTTGGCCAGCGAACGGATCTTGAGAAGCTGGTTCTCGATGTGCAGACCAACGGATCGCTCTCCGCAGAGGAGGCCGTTCAGTTCGCGTCGCAGCTCCTCAAGAGTTACTTCGAGTACTTCGGCAGCAATGAAAAGGTCGTCGAGCCGGAGTTCATTGCCGATTTCTCGCGTGCGGGGCCGCAAGTGGGCGAGGCGGGTATCGATACGGGAGCTAAAGAGAGCTACACCCCGATTGAGATTCTCAATTTCTCGCCACGCACGCTCAATGCGCTCATCAACGCGGGTGTGGGATCTATCGAGCAACTTACCAAGTGTACGGAAGCCGCTCTCAGTAATTTCCGTGGATTCGGTGCCAAAGCGCTTGATGAGGTGAAGCAGACCCTCGCGGAGCGCGGCCTTAAACTTGCCGACGAATCTTTGGACAGTTGAACTGTTTTTCCTTTACCCTGCCACGCCTGACATGTCAGGCGTGGCCTGCCACTCCTCCCTTCCATGCGTCATCGCAACTCTCGCCACCGGCTCGGAATCAAGCCCGCCCACGAGCGCATGTTCAAGCGTAATCTGGTCACGTCACTGCTTCTGTACGAGCAGGTTCGTACGACGAAGCGGCGCGCACAGGTGGTGGCACCCATGGTGGACCGCCTCATTACGACAGCCAAGTCTGCGGCACCACACAACGCTATCCGTGCCATTAATCGGGTGGTGACCGATAAGAATGCGAGTCGCAAGATCATGGAAGTCTATGTGAAGCGCTTCGCCTCCGTCTCGTCCGGCCTCACGCGTATGGTGCCCGTGGGGGCGCGAGTGGGTGATGGCGCGTCACTCGTCGATCTCATGCTCGTGGAGGGGACACCGGTGACGGTCGAGCCAAAGCCCGCCAAGAAAGCTGCAGAACCAAAGAAGCCCCGTTCCTCCGTCAAGAAGTGAAGACCTCAACGCCCAAACCACAGGCTCCACGCTGGCTTCTCATCGATGCTGAAGGCCAGGTGTTGGGACGTATGGCGTCGCGTATTGCCCTGTTGCTGCGCGGAAAGAACAAGCCCTCATTCTCGCCGCATCAGGTTTGCGGTGATCATGTGGTCATTGTTAACGCTGAGAAGCTGACCTTCACGCCGGCCAAGTTCCGTCGCAAGACGTATTACTCGCACTCGGGGTACCTCGGCCATCTGCGAGCCATTCCCCTCGAGAAGATGTTTGAAGAGGCTCCGGCAAAGCTTATCGAGCGATCGATCCGTACCATGCTCCCCAACAACCGCCTGCGCCCAAAGATTCTCAAGCGTCTGCACGTCTTTGCCGGCGCTACGCATCCCTTTGAGGCGCAGAAGCCCGTTCCCACCTCTCTCCGCTAATCTATGCAACCTTCCGAAAAGAAACGGCAGTACTTCAGCGGCGTTGGCAAGCGCAAGACAGCCATTGCCCGTGTGAAGGTTTTCGAAGGCGGAACCGGTGACGCCATGGTGAACGGCATGAAGATCAAAGAGTACTTCCAGACGACGTACCTCGTCGATAATGCTCTCTCTCCTGTGAAACTTGCGAACCTGAAAGGAAGTGTTGATCTTGAGGTGATTACGCGGGGCGGTGGCAAGGCAGCCCAATCCGATGCCATGCGCCACGGTCTCAGCCGCGCGCTCCTCCTCCTGACACCCGAGCTACGTTCTGATCTCAAGCGGGTGGGATTCCTGCGCCGTGATGCCCGTATTAAGGAGCGCAAGAAGCCGGGCCTCAAGCGTGCACGTCGCGCGCCTCAGTGGCAGAAGCGTTAGGCACGAAAGGAAACCTTATCGGTTTCCTCTCGTGATCTCTCCTTCCCTTCAAGGTGTCGCTCCAGACAGGCGGAGCCTGTCTTCGCGACGGATATTTTTTGCGTCTTGAACGAATTTTTGATTTCCAGAAAAAGCAGGTCTCTGGCTTTTACTGGCACTTGCCAAGCCTGTTTATGCGACTCCCAGTTTGACGTAGTACAGGCTCTTGCCGTCTTCCGTATCCAGAATGAAGCGGGCATCCAGGCTCATGAGCTGCAGGATGGTCTGGCACATCTTGAGCAGCATAGCGGGCGGGAGCATCACGCCGGCCTCGAGGCAGGTGGCACACAGACCTGCGGCATCTTTACAACGCAAGAAAGGATCTCCGCGCTCCTGAATGACCTCCCGAAGCGAACTCTGCACTTCCACGACGTAGCGCTCAATGTAGGGCTCCAGCTCTTCGACAGCGAGCTCCTGCACTTCGGGCAGGGCTTCGATGATATCGAGGTCCGAGTGGATCGCATGAGCGATGCAGGCATCGAGGGTCATAGGTGTTTGTGTGAAATCTCATCATTATAGCAGAAATCCTTCTCCGGGAGAAGGCGCACAAAGTGAAGCAAACCGAACATTCTATGTTCTAAAAAGGAGAAGGCGCTTTTCTTGGATCTTCCCGAGGCTATACGTATAGTAGTGCCCTGCCCCTGGTCATTCATCGTTCTTTTTCCTGTATGGGCATCGATTAAGCCGCTGTAGCTCAGTTGGTAGAGCAACGGTATCGTAAACCGTGGGTCACCGGTTCAAATCCGGTCAGCGGCTCCACTCTTCTCGCCATAGGGGCTTTTGTGTATGCTTGCGGACCCTATGGATCGCACAACCGCCCTTACCTGGTCCTGGCTTAATATTCTCAATGCAAAGCGCTTGGAGCCGCTCCTGCGCGTTTACGGAGATCTCACAAAAGCGCTTGAGCAACTCGATGAACCACTCCTTAAGGAGCTCGGATGCCGGGACGATACAGTCTATGCCACACTCAATCGTCTCGAGGAATTTGATCCTGAAGCCTATGAGCAGGAGCTCAAGAAGCGGGGACTCTCTTTTATCACCATCGATGATCCCGAATTTCCCCAGCAGCTACGAGAGATTCCCGACGCTCCGGTTTTTCTCTACTGGCGTGGCGATCTGGCAATTCTTGAACAACCCTGCCTCGCGCTCGTGGGAACGCGGGAGATGAGTGACTACGGCAGACGCGTGACAGAGAGTTTCGTTCCGGAGTTCATACGTGCCGGCATGGTGACGGTGAGCGGCCTTGCGTTGGGTATCGATGCCACCGTCGCGCGAGAAACACTATCCTCAAGCGGCAAGACCGTCGCTGTTCTGGGTCATGGGTTGGCGAAAATCTATCCGACTGAAAATGCCCGACTGGCCGAAGAAATCGTTTCGGGTGGAGGGCTTATTCTCTCGGAATTTCCTCTCGATGTGAAACCCGGAAAATTCACATTCCCGGCGCGTAATCGCATTATTGCCGGGCTCTCGCTCGGCACGGTTGTTCTGGAAGCCCCTCTGGGAAGCGGCGCACTCATTACCGCCGATCTGGCGCTGGATTACGGTCGTGAGGTCTTCGTCGTGCCGGGTCCGATCTTTGATCCCAACTACGCCGGCTGCCATCAAATACTTGGAAAAGGGCATGCCAAGCTGGTCAGTTCCGCCGCCGATATTCTCTCGGAGCTCGGTGTGGTAGTGCCCGAACATGCGCCGTCATCCTATGATCCGCGTAGCGCGGCCGAAGAAACCCTTCTGCGCGTACTGACGACGATGCCCCAGACAGCCGATGATCTGACGGAGCGTGCCGGACTTTCTGCATCGGTTATTGCCTCATCACTCACCATGATGGAACTGGCCGGCGCCGTAAAGCAGGTGGAGAACGGGCAGTGGGTACGACGATAGGTTTGAGAAGCTGTAGAGGTTAGAGAGGCGGGAGAGGTTATACTTCAGAGAGTTATGGAGGAATCAAACCTCTCAGGCTTCCCTAACCTCTTCAACCTCATAAACCCCTCCTCTCAGGCTTCCCTAACCTCTCAAACCTTTACAACCTTCTCCGGACTTGGGCAAAGAATTGGCAGTGGTGTACACTTCCCTCAATTTCCCCTCATTTCATGACTGCTTCTCTCGGTACATTGCTCACAGATTCCTGGGGCTCATTCCGTCGTGCGCTGACGCCCATTCTCGTCGGTGCTGTACTCTTCGGTCTCGTCATGGCGATCGGCCAATCATTCGTCGGCCAGCGTGTTGCTCAGAAGGCCGGATCCGTTTTTGAAAACATGGGGTTCGATCCGCAGCAAATGCAGGAGCTCCAGCAGCGTATACAGATGGGCGATGAAGCTGCGATGAATGAATTGGCCCAGCAAATGGAGAAGTTGGGTGGATCCGAAGGTGAGGCCATGGCCGGGGCAGTGGGATCGATGTATACGAGTCTTCTGCCCATGCTCGGCGCTTCTATGCTGATTATGTGGGTGATTTCTCTGATCGCCTCGGCGTATTTCCTTCTCATCGGTCTCAACGACAAGATCACGTTTCAGGCGGCCCGCGCACGAACGCCGGGTCTCATTATTCCGCTCTTCCTCCTTTCGTTGTGGGTGATGATCCGCTCGTTCATCTGGATTCCTATCATCGGCATCATCATCGCCATCATTCTCGGTCCGCGCTTCGTCTGTGCGCCTCTCTTGCTCGTACGTGATCACAAGGGAGTGCTCGAGAGTGCCAGCATGAGCTACGCCAAGACGCGTGGCTTCTGGGGAAAGATCTTCGGCAACATTTTCGTTGCCGCCCTCTGCGCCATGATCGCTTTTATGGTGCTTGGATTTGTCGTCGGTTTCTTCGGTATGGGCGCTGCTAGCATTCTCATGCCGATGGTCAATATGCTCGCTACGGCGTTCCTTACGATCTTCGTGGTAAAACTGGGCACGACGATCCTGTCCAAGGCGTAAAAGCCTTGCATCAGTTGCGCGCCTGAATGGCTGCGAGCACGATCTTCGCAAAATTGTCGGGGCCAAGTGATATTTTGCCCACGAGGCCTCCGTCGATATCCGGTTGCTGGAGCAGCTCAAGAGCATTCTCAGGGTTCAGAGAACCGCCGTAGAGGATACGTGTGGTCTCGCGCCTTGCCTCGGGAATGAGTGATCGGATGAACGCGTGCATATCTTGCGCCTGCTCGGGGGTGGGGGTAACGCCCGTGCCGATGGCCCAAACAGGCTCATAAGCAATCGTAACGGCCTCTCGCAGCGGGAGCACGCGTACCTGTCGCTCAACGACCTGCTTGTGGCGCTTGGTCTTACGCTCCGCCTCGGTCTCGCCTACGCAGATCACGGGATGCAGTCCGTTGCGCAGTGCTGCTTCGGCCTGAGCAACGACGTCAGAATCCTCCTCGCCGTGATCGCGACGGCGCTCGCTATGTCCGCAGAGCACAAACTGACACCCTACTTTTTTGAGCATGGTCATGCTCACATCACCCGTATGGGCGCCAGTGGAGTCTGCATGCCCGTACTGGGCACCAGTAGGCAGACCTTCTCCAATGCAGGAGATGAGTTCCAGAAATGTCGGAAAGACGATCGTGTCGACTCCGTGTTGCGGGTGAAATGGTGAGTCGGATGTCAGTGCTCCGTCGGGCACGGGATTCATCTTCCAGTTGGCGGCAATGAGAGGAGTTCTAGACATAGATCGTATGGAGGAGGAAAACAGCTGAGGAAATCCTGCCCTCGGCCCTGAGAGGGCTCGGGCCCTCGAACGGGAGCGAAGCCGAAGGGTCGAAGATCCTGAGCGAAGCCGAAGGATTGGTGGCAATGAGAGGAGTGCGTGGCATACGGGAAGTGTAGCAGACAGCTTTCTCCTGAGGCCAAGCCGCGCTACCATCCAAGCGTATGAAGAAATTCACGCGCATCGTTCTCGCAGCCGACCACGCCGGTTTTTCTCTTAAAGAAGCCGTAAAGGCTCATTTACAAACGCAAGGAATCGATACGATCGATGTAGGGACGTTCTCAGAAGAGTCCGTCGACTACCCCGCAATCATTCGCAAGGGTTGTGCGGCTGCTCTCGAACAGAATACTTACGCAATCGTTTTCGGGGGCAGCGGAAACGGCGAGGCCATGGCGGCCAATAAGGTCCGTGGTATTCGTGCGGCCCTCGTCTATAGTGACGAGACAGCCAGGCTTGCCCGCGCCCATAACAATGCCAACGTTATGAGCCTGGGCGGAAGGTTGACGAAACCCGAAGACGCACTGCGTTTCGTCGACCTCTTTCTCTTAACGGATTTCGAGGGCGGCCGGCATGAACGTCGCGTGGAAGATTTGGAACCGTGAGCGATGACGATTTTTTTCGCCCTCATCGGAAAGCTTCTGCCGCTCTATCTTTTTATCGTGGCGGGGTACGCACTCGGCGTGCTGCTTCATCTGAAGCGTCGGCCCGTTGCCGTTCTGCTTCTCTATATTCTCTCGCCCATTGTCGTTCTTGAGGGCGGATGGACGGCACCCGTAAGTCGCGGCACACTTGCGCTTCCGTTGCTTTTTCTTGTGATTTGCAGCGTTCTCTGCGGGTGTTTTTATCTTGTGAGCGCCTTTGTATGGAAGCGGGGTGATACGATGCGCAATCTTGCCGCCTTCGCTTCTGCCGACGGCAACAGCGGCTACTTCGGCATTCCCGCGGGTCTCGCACTCTTCGGTCCGCAGTCGCTTGGAATCATCGTGCTCTGTTCACTGGGATTCTTACTCTACGAGTGTTCCGTGGGATTCTTTACGCTGGCACGAGGCAACTTCACGATTCGCGAGAGTCTGCGCAAGGCCATCGCCCTCCCTCTGCTCTACGCTTTCGGCTTGGGTATGGCGGCGAATATCTGGCATTTGCAAGAGCCTGCGGTTCTGGTGGCCGTCTTTCGTGATGTTCGCAGTGCGTACAGCGTAATGGGAATGCTTCTCATCGGCATCAGTCTCGCAGGAGAGCGTCTGTCGGCAGTCGACGGCAGATTGCTTGCATTTACGACAGTGGCCAAGACGATCGTCTGGCCCGGACTTATGTTGTTCCTCATCGCACTGGACCGGCATGTACTCCACATCTTCGGCAATGATGTTCACGGCGTGATACTGCTGATGGGCATGGTGCCTCTTGCCGTGAATACCGTGGTGTACTCTTCGGTACTTAAGGTTCATCCCGAGAGAGCGGCAGTCGCCGTTATGGTGAGCACGCTTCTCGCTCTGCCGTTCATTCCGCTTCTCTCGGCGTTCTTTCCGGCCTAGTCCGTCGCTCCCCAAGACCGTCTGCCGATGCTACGATGGTTGCATGTCGTCGCCTGTTCTCATTGCTCCCTCCATTCTTTCGGCGGATCTCTCGCATTTGCAGGAGGAGGTTGCAAGCATCGAACCGTTTGCCGATTGGCTGCAGATCGATGTGATGGACGGCCGTTTTGTGCCGAACACGGCTTTCCCTGTCGAGATGGTGCGTACCATTGAGACGTCGTTGCCGCTCGATGTTCATCTCATGGTGCAAGATCCTGCAAAGTATGTGCAGGAATTTCTTCCTCTCCATCCACAGAACATCACTTTTCACGCGGAGGCGGCAGCAGACACAGCGTCTCGCCGAGCCCTGATGCAAGCCATCCGTGCCGGCGGAGCGACCGTAGGAATCGCCACCAATCCCCCCACGCCTTTGCAGGCGATCGATGATGTATTGGGCGAAGTGGATCTGCTGCTTGTCATGTCGGTGAATCCCGGGTTCGGCGGTCAGGCCTTTATTCCGTCCGTCCTCAAAAAAGTCGAGGAAGCACGAAAACGATATCCTCAACTGATGATTCAGATGGATGGCGGCGTTGATGCGCAAACTGCACCGCTCTGCATCCGTGCCGGAGCCAACAATCTCGTGGCCGGCAGCTTCATCTTTCGTGCCCCCGACAGGGCCTCGGCCATCGCTTCTCTCCGTTCCTCCTCATGACGTACTCTCGCATATTCATCGGCCTTTCCGTCCTCTTGGTCTTAGCCGGTTGCGGACAAGCACCCGCCGCTGAATCTGATCAAGGTGCGTCCGCATCCATACAGCTGGCCGCCCCCGACGGGCACGTTGTTGGGCTCTCGGTGGAGCTGGCACGTACAGCCGCCGAACAACAGCAGGGCCTCATGGGTCGCACGTCCATGGCGTACGGTGCCGGCATGCTCTTCATCTTTCCCGACAGTGTTCAGCATTCCTTCTGGATGAAAGATACGGTGCTTCCGCTCGATATCATCTTCTTCGACGGTGAGGGAAACGTCGTCTCGATGGCTTCGATGGAACCGTGTATCGCTGAGGCGGATACCTCTTGTCCTTCCACTTTTTCTGATGGCCCGGCCCGTTTCGCTCTCGAGGTGCCCAAGGGCTACCTCGCGGCGGCAGGTGTCGGCCCGGACTGGCGACTGGTCTTGGGTCCGTGGGCCTCGCGGTAGCACTGTATGTCTCATCTTCATTCCTCCTCAGCCGGCCTGCGTACGATCATCGAGAGGGGGCTCGCCATCCTGACGGCAATCGCCATCGCATTGGTGTACATCGCGCTCAAAGATTCGCCTCTGCTCTACGATGAGGTCTTTCATTTTCAGCGTATCGAGAAGTTACTGACAGGGAGCATCGAACTTCGTGACTGGGGCGTGATGTTGCCGGGATACCATCTGCTGCTTACAGGATTGTTGAAACTGAGCGGTTCCGCATCCGTTTCGATGGCGCGATTCATCTCGTTGCTCTTCAGTCTTACGGCTTGCGCGGGTGCTTTTCTTGCAGCCCGTTCTCTGCACAAGTCTTCTGCGCTGCTGCGCACGATCGAGATCGCCACGCTGCCTATTCTGTTGCCGTTCTTTCCGCTTCTCTACACCGATACCCTCTCGCTCGCACTCGTCCTCTTTGCCCTGGCTGCCGTGCTGCGCAAGCGTGCGTTACTCTCGGGCGCCTTTTTCATGTGTGCGGTCCTTGTGCGTCAGAACAACGTCCTGTGGGGGCCTCTATTACTCGCTCTTGCATTACAAGATGAGCCGACGTGGCACATTACATCGATCGAGCCTTTACGATGGTTTGGTGCCGTCCTGCATCGTTTCTCGCAACCAGCAGCCCTGTGGTCCCTTCTGCGTACAGGATGGTTCTTTCTCGTGCCGGTTGCCCTCTTCGCGCTGTTCATCGTTATCGCCGGTCGCGCTTCGCTCAACCCCGATCTGGCTTCGGCACATCCCTTTCCCTCGTTCTCGCTGGGCAATGTCTTTTTCACGCTCTCTCTTTTCACGGTGCTTTTCATTCCACTCGTCGGCGTGCGCGCACGATCATTGCCCGGCCTTCTGCAGCGCCCGTGGGTTCTTGTGATCCTTGTAATACTCTTCATCCTGTTTTCCGTCGGGTTTTATGTCGATCATCCTGCCAATAGTGAAACCGGCCGTTTACGCGATGCCATTCTCATGGCTGCAGCAGCGGGAGGAGCACAAGGATTTCTCTTCTGGTGCACGGGTGCGTTGGGCCTATTGACGATATTCGTTACGCCGCTTGAGCGAAGGATCTTTCTTCTGCTCTATCCGCTCGCGCTGTTGTATCTGGGCGGGAGCTGGCTCATCGAAATACGGTACGCCATCGTACCGCTGGTCCTGTTTCTGCTCGTGCGCCGTCCGCTCTCGTGGAGGCTGGAGGTGTCACAGGTCATCTTCAATTTGATGCTCTGTTTGTGGGTCTTCACCTGATCACGGAAAAACGAATGTGTAGTGATGAATGACGGTCAGTGCTCCGATGACTAGTGCGAAGAGTGAGAGCAGCAATACAACACCTGCAGTGACATCCTTGAGCCGGCCCACATGCACCGAATAGTGCGGCTCCACCACATCGAGAATTTCTTCAATGATGCTGTTGAAAAGCTCCGCTCCCAGCACGACTGACACGGCGACGAGAATCGAGATCACCTCGGTGTAGGTCAAGCCCAGGAGGATGACGATAAGCACCACGAATGTGCCAATCACCACTTCGATGCGGAAGTTGCGTTCTCGTTGCCAGACGAAGGTGATCCCTCGCAGGGCGTTTGCCGCACTCTTGGCAAAGAGTCGGACCATAAGAAAATTACAGACGGAAAGGAGCAAGATTGCGTTCGATGCGCTCGGCCACCTTGGCATCGGAGGGAATAACGAAGGGTTTGCCCGTCATGCGCTCGTAGAGATCCAGATACTTGCTCGCGAGCATCAAGCGCACCTCGTCGGTGATGTCGGGATGTTTGCCTCCGTACTCGAATCCCTGGCTGCGCAACCACAGGCGAAAGAATTCCTTATCCAGACTCTCGGGCTCTTCGCCCTTTGTAAACCGCTCCTCATAGGTGTCTTTAACCCAGTAGCGCGATGAATCCGGCGTATGCACTTCATCGGCGATGGTCAGCGTGCCTGCTTCGTCGTATCCCATTTCGTACTTGGTGTCGACGAGAATGAGTCCGCGCAGAGCAGCGATCTCCTGACCTTTCTTGAACAGAGCGAATGCGCGGTCTGCAATTTCTTCCCACTGTTCCTTCGTTGCAAATCCGCGTTCCACAATGCCTTTCGGATCAATCAATTCATCCTCTGCGCCTTTGGTTGTCGGTGTGACAATGGCAGTGGCGAAGCGCTGGTTTTTCACCATACCTTCCGGGAGTGTATTGCCGCAGAAATCTCGTACGCCTTTGTTATAGTTCACCCAGGCGGAGGTGCCGGTTGAACCCGTAAGGTAGTCACGCACGACGATTTCTACTTTTAACATCTTCAAATCCTTCACCACCATGGCGTTTGGATCGGGCACGGCAATGATGTGATTGGGCATGACATCTTTCACCTGTCCAAACCACCAGGTGCTCAATTGATTCAATGCCTGGCCTTTAAGGGGGATGGAGCACCACCGGATATCGAAGGCCGACTGACGATCCGTGGCAATGAGAATGGCCTGCCCTTTTTCTTTTTGGATGTAGACGTCACGCACTTTGCCGGCGTATTTCTCGCCGAGTCCTTTGAAATCGGTTTTCTCGAGTGCGGTAGGTAAAAAGGGTTTGAGGGCTGCAGGGGTGATCATGGCCTGATCATACCATGGGTTCTCAGAGCGTTTCGTAGGCCGGCAAGCCTTCGGGAGCCTGCAGAGGAGCGTGAACAGCCCTAAGGGCGGCAGACAGTTTCAGGAGGCTCAGCAGGCGTCTGCCGGAACGAAATTTGCTGCTGCCGTTACGGCGTGGCCGATGATGTGTCGGCACTTCAGCGATCTTCAGTTCTCGTTTGGCAAGAACGAAGGGCAGAAAGCGAAAGAGTCCGCTTGTGAGCGGCACGGAGATCGCCGTCTCGCGCCGCAGCACCTTGAGACCCGTATTGGCGTCACGAAGGCGTTTTTGAAATACGGCACTCATGCAGGCATTAAAGAGCCACGACGAGAGTCGTTTCATAAGGTTGTCGGCACGTTTTTTTCTCCATCCGAGCGCAAGATCGGCGCCTTGTTCCAGAGCTGCGAGAAGTAGTGGAATATCAGCAGGATCATTCTGCAGATCGCCATCCATCATGATGCAGATGTCGCCGCGTGCTTCTTTCACTCCCACCGCAAGCGCGCCGCCTTTATCGGTGTTGTGCTCGAGGCGGAATCCTCGGATGCGGGGATCGCTCGTTTGGAGCTCCCGGATTATCGTTGATGTTTCATCGGTGCTGGCATCGTCGACGAAGAGAATTTCTGTTGCCCGGTGCAGGTGTGTGAGCACTTCGCTCAATTCCCGGCAGAGCGGTACGAGGTTGTTTGCTTCGTTGAAGACCGGAATAATGATGGAAAGCACGTCAGCAGAATACCCCCGAAATTGCCTCTTGGCAGGCTTTCGTTCGGGCACGATGCGGGTAGAATAACCGGTCCTATGCGTACGAAATGGCTTGATCTGGCCCCATTCGTCGGCGTAATCCTGCTCGCGATCGTCTGCGGGTACCTGTTGGGGCGTCTCATCACCGAGCGTCACACTTTGCCGGCATCACCCATGGTGATGCGCGATCTCAGTCGCCCAACCATTCCGACGGTGCATCTGAACGGCGTCTATAACGGCTCACTTAGGGGTTCGATGCTTGGTGAGGCACGGCTCTTTCTCGGCGGATCTCAGATTACTCCGGATGCGAGCGGCGCCTTTCTCGTCCCTGCCGGTACACTCCTCACCAATCATATCGAAATCACCATTCCTGCAGGCATGCGTTTTGTCGCTTCACGTCGTGGCCAAAAATACTACCCGGTTGATTCCGCGTCGGCCTCGGCTCTCTCGCCCGCGAATCGAGTGTACTTTCGTACGGCTCAGGAAGCGGAGGGGGCGGGGTATAGGAAGTGAAACGTTTTATGAAACGTGGTATGCGGTTTCGGGCTATATAAGCTGCGTCTCTACTCCCGCCTGTGTTCCTGCCTGAAGGTCTTCTGATGCATTACCGAAGAAATATGCCTGTGAAGCTGGAATACCAATCATCTTGAGGATCAAAAGTAAGGCGTCAGGATGCGGCTTGAGTATTGGGCAGTCATCACTTCCCACAACGATTGAGAACACGTCTTCCAGATGTAGATGTCGCAGCACTGCGATTATCGTGGCATGTGTATTGGATGAACAAATGGCAAACGTGTAAGAATCCTTATGTTCCCGAATGAACGCGTTGATCGGATCATTTGTTACCAGTTGCTCCAGTTTGGCGATTTCTGCGCGATGGAGCAGATTGAAGCCGCAGGCGATTTCTGAGGGAGAGCATCGATCACACATTTGACCGATTCCACGATTGAGTGATGAGAAATCAATGGAGGGAAAGTGCGATTGCATGGTTCGTTTAAGGGCACCCCAATCAACGGCGAGTGATGCAATTGTTCCGTCGAAGTCGAAAATGAGCAGATTTTTGCCCTTGGGAACGGAAAGTCTCATTGCCATTCTTTAACGAGAATGCCGGGACAATCAATGTGACGGCACCAGTACCAATCGGGCGGGATCGGGTTGTATTGAGGGTAGGGAGGAGTTTCTTCATTGAATGCCACTTTGATGTAGGCGTAGGGCATATTGATTCCTGCAGCAGTGAAGAAGTAGCTCGTAGTAAAGAACCTGCCTGCGTTGATCTCTGTGGGAATAGGTGTTCCCTGTGCGTTATCTCTGAGATCAACACAGAAAACGCCGGTTGCCTGCGGATCAATTGCGCGTACAGCCCGGGTTGCCATTTCGTTCACGTCGTCGCGATGAACTGTACGCGCAATCACGGGCGTTCCGGTGATGCCCGATGGTGACAGATATGGATAGATATATTCGACCCTCTCTCGCGCTTGCGAACAGACGATCACTCCGTTTTTCCATACACTCTGAAATGCCACAATCGATCCCGGCAAAAATTGCTGGGCGATGAATTGCCAGCCGACCCTTTTCGCCTCCCAGTATCGGAGCCAGAATTCGGCGGTTTCCCGATTCTCTACAAGGCAGCTTCCCTTTCCTGAAGCTCCCTGACTGGCTCTGACCCAGTAGGGGTAATTAAATTTTTCTTCGGCGCTGAGAAGTGCCTGGGTATCGCTGCTGATGCGTAAGGTTTCCTGAATGGGTATTCCTGCGGCTTTCCATGCCTCGGCGGAGAGATGCTTATCTTGGCATATGGCAATAGTTTTCTCTGCGGGGAGGCATACGGGGGCTTCGAGCTCGTTTCGATGTTCAGAATGAAAACACACCTCAGCATCCGTTTGGGGATAAATGAGATCTATCTTTTCTCGTTTTACGATGTCGTTCAGGCATTGCAGATATGTCGGGTCATTGCAACGTGGAACGGTGTAGGCGCTATCCACGCGGTTTTCAGGATGTGCATCGTCACGAATCCAGGCAAGATGGTACGGGTTTGAGTCGGTACCGATGAGAAAATATTTTTCAGGTGCAGATCGGAGTGAGCGGATGAAGTTCACGCCTGCTGGGCCAGCCGCGCCGGCAATCAGAATGCGCTTCATAGTTAGCGGGAAGAGGGCGTGATTCGTGGAAGTATAACCAAATAGAAGTAGAGCTTAAGCATATCGAACAATCCAACGAGGACCAGACGTACGTTTGCGCCACTATTATTGCCAGCGGGGTGTGCAACGATATCAACACTGCCAATGCGATATCCGTGTTTTTTTGCTCTGATAATCCGTTCTGCCTCTCGAAAGACCCCATTCGAAATGAGGGGAATATTCACAATTTCCTTCCTTTGAAGCTTTGCACATCCCGGGTCAATGGTGTCGATTCCAAAGAGGAGGCGTGGAAGAAGACGAAAACAGTACGATACGAATGTACGCATCCATCCGTAGTGTGTTTCAGTTCTTCTGCAGATGATCATGTCGTGCTCTGGAATGAGCGGTAGCATCTTTTGCAGAATGTGTGGATCGACTTGGCCATCTGCCGCGAAATCTACCACATACTCCATTCGTGCGGCGCAATAGAGGTCTTCGTATGTTCGAGCAATGCCCTGGTTGGTGTCGTGTCGAAGCATTCGTATTACAGATGGAAAGCGCGTTAACAGAAAAGCAATGACGTGCTCTGTTCCGTCAGAACTGCCATCATTGAGAATGATTATTTCATATGGAATTTGATACGCACTCAGACAATCCACCACTGCCCGCACCGTTGATTCGATGCAGGCTTCCTCATTGTATGCCGGTATCAATACCGATATTGATGGCAGCATTCGATCCTCTGCAGCCTAGCACATGCTCCACGCATTCCAGAAATATTCAACAATTTCCTGATTTCTATAAGTCACGTCATGGTCACAACACGATGCTCTTTGCCTGAAAGCTGAATTTTTTGAGCAATTATGAGCGCAGTAAGACTGTCGTGCCCTGTTACTGGCACTTCGCATCGACCGTGTATGGCGTCGAGGAAGATTTCGATCTCTCGTCGCAGGGGCTCTGTCTTTGTAATTGCATTGCGAATCATTTTGCCTTCACTGACTCCACGCAGGATTCCAAGCGTGTCCCACGTTGTACTTGGAGCTGATGCGTTTTCAAAGAATATGAGATCTTGTGTGATGTAGTTGACCATGTACAGACCTCTCTCGCAATGAACGCGTATTTCGCGAATTTTTGTTGGCGTGATCCAATCGATATTAAGAGAAGCAACGATTCCTCCTTTCAGGCGGAGGACGCTCGACAGCAGATCATCAGAAGCATCAGAGAAACGATTGATTTCGGCAAATACTCGTTCAACCTCGTCATCCGTGAGGTAGCGGATGATATCAATATCATGTACGGCAAGATCGATGATAACGCCACTGTCTTTATGGCGAGGAGGGAAAGGGCCTTGGCGGAATGCTTCAATATTGAATATCTTTCCCGCGCGGTTTTCACGCAACAGTTTGCGTAGTTCTTGGATGGCAGGATTGAAGCGTTCGATGTGACCGATCATGAGTATCAGTTTCCTGCGTCGAGCCTCTTCAATAATCTCCTGGGCTTCTTGCACACTTGGTGCAATGGGTTTTTCGATAAGCAGATGACATCCGTACTTCATGACATCCATGGCAACACGGTGATGCGCTAGTGTAGGAACGACAATGCTGACGGCATCCGGATGTGTTTCTTCAAGGAGGCGGCGATAATCGGTATATGCGGGTACACCGTAGCGTTTGGCAATAATTTGAACAGTCTCATCATTTGTGTCTGCGATACCCACAAGATCCACATCATCAATTTCATGGAGAGTTCGCACGTGGTGTTTACCCATAGAGCCGACGCCAATCACAGCAATACGTATACTCATATGCGGTTCACAACTGCGGTAATCCTCTCGAGTTCGTCCAGAGAAAGATGTGGATGAATTGGAAGAGAGAACACGCGATCGGCCATTTCTTCGGCAACAGAAAACGATTGACCAGAAAATTCACCGACCAAATATGCCTGACGATGCACGGGGAGAGGATAAAAAATTCCTGCTTCAATGCCGTTTTTTCGGAGATCATCGACAATGACATTACGTTTTACGGCATCCTGGAACGGGGTTTTCACTGTAAATTGATGCCACGCATGCGTGTAATTATCTCGTACGATTGGCACGCCAACATTGTAAAGATGTGATTGAAGGAATTCGGCATTTTGCGCACGGCATCGCTGCATCTTGTCGAATTGTGCAAGCTGGCACAGCCCGATTGCTGCAGAGATTTCATTCATGCGGTAATTAAATCCCAGCATTTCATGGTGATACCGCTGACGCATACCATGGTTACGCACCATGCGACAGCGTTCCGCAATCGTGTCATCATCGGTGATGACGGCCCCCCCTTCTCCGCATGTGAGATTTTTTGTAGCGTAAAAACTGAAACATCCGGTCCCGAATGTCCCGGCATGTCTTTCCCGCAGTTTTGCACCGGCAGCCTGTGCAGCATCTTCAATAACAACAAGATGATGTTTCTGTGCGATGTCGAGGATATCATCCATGGCACAGAGATGCCCGAAGAGATGTACAGGCATGATTGCGCGTGTTCGAGGGGATATTGCGCGCTCGATCAGTGCAGGATTGATATTAAATGTCTCTGATTCAATATCGACAAGAATAGGAGTAGCGCCAACTGAGAGGATGCTATTGATCGTAGCGATGAATGTGAATGGTGTGGTGATCACTTCGTCTCCTCTCCCAATGCCATGAGCCAGGAGGGCCGTACAGAGAGCGGTTGTTCCAGATGATGTGGCCACTGCGTGCCGTGTTCCACAGAGAGCGGCGAACTCATGTTCGAATCGGGAGACTACTTTTCCTTGAGCAATCTGTCCTGTGCGAAGCACGGCAATCACAGCTTCAGTCTCCGCGTCTCCCATGACGGGTCGTGACAAGCGGATAAGTTCGGAGACGACAGTGGGTTGCATGAAATGGGCCAGCTTTAGCTCATAGTACTGCGAAAATTGCCAGTGACGCAATGAGCATCACAAAGCTTGCCCAGTCAGAGAAGTGCTGCTGCGGAGAGATGTTCCACGTTACAGGAAGTCCATTGCGGAAATTCTCAAAGTTCTGCAAATCATTCACAGCAATGCGTGATCCCGGCGTACAACCATTGGCCTCAGGATAGGCATCGCATGCCGGGTTTATGAGATTAAACGTGTTTTCCTTAGTTTGGAATACATTGCCGGTACTCAAAACGGTACTGTGCGGAAAATTTTGAATCCAATAGAGGGCAATGGGACATCGCATTCCCGTTGCTCCATCGATGTATTGTTGCCACTTTGGTGACACCTTTGAAACAGGAAGTAACGCCCGGCCACGATCAAATTTCTGTTCAATGGATTTGCAATCATTGTAGGAACGGCTGAGCTCGAATATCGAAGCTATGGCATTTGCATATCCCACATAGAAGCTTGCGAGGGTGATAAGTGACAAAAGGGCGACGATTACCCCTTCCCAGCGGCGAAAGCAAAACGGAAGAACGATACTGAGAACCCAGATACTAGCTGCAGAAAGAAATAAAAGCAGGACGTAGAGAAATCGCAAATTAACTCTCCAAGATGAGAGAATAGGAAGTTCGTGCAGAAATGGCATGACTTCCCCTTTTCCCAGTATCATTTGTTGCATAAGCCATAGATAGAGGATCGTAAATACTGAGAATGCAAACAAGCGAGCCACCTTCCAAATCTGCCATTTTTGCGATGTTTTATTTATTCCCACCTTAATGAGGACTAAAGGGGCAAGAAGTGTACCTAAGAACGTTACAGGAGATACCAGCATCGATTTTTCGTGAAATCCTCCTGGAATGACCATAGTGGCAATGCTTGATTGAGGAATCCTCCAGAAAACACTGAGTATTGGAAAAGAAACTATGCTTCCTCCTGTCATCCATACATCGACCTTTCGCGGATAGAATCTCATGACGCTGTAAATGGCCATGAGTTTACTTGCTCCAATAAGAAGGCTGGCGACGATGAAGCCCATTGAACGAATAACGAGTGTGCGTGAACGTGCGGAATGCAATCCGTTCCAGAGTATTTCTGCCGGAATTGCGTACAACATGCCCACAAAAAAAGACATGAGTACAAAGTAGCCACCCGCATACAGAATCCATCCGCAGGTGAGTGCGAAGAGGGCAGTGCGCGTTAGTAGTGTGCGTACGGTGTCGGTTCTTCGGTCCAAGAGGCACCAAGCAAGGATGCCGATAAGTGGGAATGTAAGAAATGTAGCGTGTCCGAGAATGATGTGCGAAAGGTAGAAACCGTTTGAAATGATGATCAGTGCAAAGAGATGAGCCCAGCTGCGCTTGAGGTGCAGAACATCCCGACCGACAAACATCCATGCGATGTATCCGATAATGAGATGGAAAACAATCGTGATGTTGTAGGCAATCCAAAAGTCCATTAAGTATGCGAGTGCCTGTAACAGAGAGAAGAAAATATCTTCGGGATCTCCGTAGAGGGGCGCCCCTCCGCAGAGGTATGGCGAATACCGCAGGGGGGTAGGGCCGTTGAGGTGCAGGTGCCAGTTTCCAATAAGAAGCTTGTCACAGAACATGGGAAAATCCCCTCCATGAAAGGGGAACCTGTAGCTGATAAACCAGAGGAAGATGGAGACAAATGCCGTGAAAACAAACCAAAAGTACCAACGTGACGGACTCAGGAACGCAGAGGCGATATTATACTTCGCTTTTTTGCCGCTCTTTCGAAGATCATTTCCACGACGCATGATGTGAGTTTAGGACGAGAAAAATCCCAAGAAGAAAAGAAAGATTGTTGTCAGTGAAAAGAGAGCGTAGATCAAATAGATACCCACAGGCCGGAGAGCTTGTGGCCCCTCTCGAATTCCTGCTACTACATAGAATGCGAGTAAAGGAAGTATAGCAAGTGAGAACCGGAAATCCTGATTTGCTGAGAAGGGGGCGTAAATGCGATAGAAGAAGTGCGCGGCCAGAACGAAAATCACAGTGATGCCGAGAGGGAACACTTCGTGTGAATGATAGAGAGTGAGTTTTACCAAACCGTATACCAGAAAGAGGAGAAGTGCGAGTGAACATGCAAGAATCAGTACGGCAACGGCACGCAATTCGTCAGCGTATGAGAACTCACCGAAAAATGCCGATCGAAAGAAATACTCCCAAAAGAATTCTCGTGATGATGTTTCCTTCCAGGGTTCCGCGTAGGGAGATTGCAGAATACGAATAGGATTAAAAATAAGAAATGTTCGTGCATCAGTTGGTACTGCAAGCTTCGAGTTCATAGTTTGGCTGCTGAATGTCAGACTGTTCGTTGGATTTTTTTCGACAACAAAACGAACAAAGGGGAGCCAGCCAATGAGCAGAAGGAGCAAAATGGTGGAGAACAATGCCTGAGAGCACTTTTGTCTCCAGGAGATTTTGTTATGAAATAGAAGCGAAAAACCCAGAACCGGTACGAAAACCAATGCACTTACTCGCGTTATGAATGTGAGAGCGAGGCACAAAATAAGAAGATACCACGAGCGGAGTGTCGGCCTCTTCCACCATTGGATCAGTAATACAATCAGGAGAAAAACAAAGAAGATATAGAGGCTATTGTTCGTGATACTCACGGAGTGAAAAATCAATGAAGGGAATGAGGCAACAAGGCATGCGAAAAGCAATCGCTCCTGTTTCTGTTTGCGTGGAAAAAGCAGAGTACCAATCCAAACGCCCAGAACGAGCGTTCCCAGTGAAAAAATCAGAGATTCGAACTGGATAATTCTTGCAAGAGCCTCTTTTTCAAATTGAAGCCACTGCCCCAATTTCATCCACACAGCAGACAGAAAATAAAATAGGGGTGCTTGATGAAACTCCCACCCGTCACTTGCGGGTGGAATACTCCAGTGTGATGCGACGTGCGTTACATAATCCAAGTGTGCCTGAATGTCGTTTCCTCGTGCAGAATACGGCGTTACAAGAAAATAGAATATTCGCAGGAGCGCACCTCCGATACCGATAATCCACAGAGGATGAGAAGAAGATTTTTTGTAAATCGGCCACAAGAGCGCAAGCATGTAGAGAAACGTCAAGAGCAGGGGGCTGAGATTCAATAGGATAAATGGCGGTGTTGTGTAATGCGGAGCAATGCGGAGGCCGGCTTTCCCGCCAGTATCTTTCAGGCGGAAGACGAAGGTGTTTTCTCCGGTTTTGAGGTAGGAAGAGAGATCAAGTGCGCGGCCGTACTTTGTATAGTCACAGTACTTTGCAATATCGGGATTCACTTCTCTGTCATTGATCATCAGTGTTTCGATGCAGTCATCCGGTTTGATTTTGAAGGTCGTCGGCTGGCCGATAGGCAGCAAAAGGGAAAGACGCATGTAGAGGTACTCCCCTTCAGATTTCACGAAGAGGGGATTTGAGCCAGTGCCGGATTGCTTCCCGTCGAATCGGTAGGCTATCTCGCCGATTTGCGGTCGAACAGCAAGACATGCTGCAATCGAAATAACAAGCAGAACGGCATATGCAAATGTCAGTCCAAACGTCCGCCTGGTCAAAAACATTCTGCGAATCGGCTTGGTGCGCGATTGAGCCGGTTTACGATGGGTACGAGTGGCCATAGTTACATTGTGACAATGATTCCGCCAACGAAGACCACCTGAAGCACTATCGATGCGAGAACCACAACAATACCCAGCAATCGGCGAAAAGGAGAGCGAATGAAGTGCAGTCCCCGTATTGCAAAGAAGGTCACGGGCACACTCACGAGAAGCGAGAACCGGAAATCCTGTGCGCAACTGTGGGGTGTTGTAAAGCGATGAAGGGCGTGCCCAAGCAGCAGCCATCCGGCCGTGCTCCAGAGTGGTAAGGTACGCAGTCCTTCGCGGCGTATGCACATCCAAGCGCCGCAGACTGCGTAGAGGAGCATCAGAAGCCCGCAGGTGAGAACGGCAGAAGCGAGGGGTCTGAGTGCTAGTCCGAAGTCAAATTCGCCGAAGAATGCCGACTTAAAGAAGTACTCCCAGAAGTACTGGCGGCCAGAGGCATCGTCCCACGGATTATTGTACGGGCGCACAATCATGCGCAGTGGATTGAACTCTGTGAATGTTTCGACGGTGTTATTCACAAAGAGCCCGGGACTCAAGTTCCCCGTATTCACTACGAGAGGCTGATCCAGCGACATGCCGTCACGCAGCGTGAAGATCCAACCGGTGAGCAGGATGAGGGCAAACACACTCGTCACGCCGACGAATGTTTTGGTCTTCAAAGCCAGTTTTCGTTTGAAGATAAGGAGTGTGAATGCGGCAGGAACCAGTAGCAACCCATTTGTTTTCGTGAGAATGGCAAGAGCGAGCATGGCGATTGCCAACCACCATGTGATCCACCGTCCCTTCTGCCACCAAGCAATGAGGAATCCAAAACAGAGCACCTCCCACAAAAAGAGCAGTACGTCGTTATTGATTCTTGCCGAGAGAAAGAGCAGGCTCGGCAGAACGGCAAGAGATCCAAAGAAGAGCACGCGCTCCAGTTTTTCCTTCGGCTTGAACAAGGTCGTTGCTATCCATGCGATTCCTGCAAGCGTAAGGACGGAAGCGAAGAAGGCGAACCACTGCGTATCGCGTGTGAGGATCGGTAAAGCTCTTCCGAACGCCGTTCCCACATGGAGCCAAAGCCCCGTGAGCATGTAGTACAGAGGGGCTTGGTAGAACTCCCATCCGTCCCGAACCGAAGGGAGTGCGAGATGCTGGGCCACGTAGCGGATGTACTCGAGATGTCCGTCGGCATCGTAGGCACGGACTTCGTAGGATGTTGCGAAGATGTAGAACAGGCGCAGGAAAACGCCAAAACAGAATGTACCAAAGAAGAGATTCTGCCAGCGCGAGAATGAAAGCCCTTTGGCTATCAGTACGGCACCCGATAGGAGCCCCGCAAGCAGAAGAATGCGCAAACTGAGAAGGAGCGGATCCCACCAGGCAATGCGCCATGTGAAGGAGGCCGGTCCTCCAACGTTCTGAATAGTCATGGCGACCACGTTGTTCCCCGAATGAATCGCAGAACCAAGATCGAATGTTCGTCCTCGTGAGAGATCGCAGAAAGGAATAACCCCTTCCCCTATAAGCTGTTCATTGACCGCGAGTGCTTCGATGCAGTCATCGGCAATGAGCTGATAATACCGTGTATGCAGAGGATTGAGCTGCAGAACAAATGCAAGGTCAAGATACTGCGGTGTATCCGAAGGAGGCAGAGTATCGGTGAACGGAATCCATTCTCCGTTCTCTATATGAAACCGCCCGTCGGTGAGGCGTGGAGTGAGCTGGTGCGAGATGGCGACGTACAGAACAGTCGTGAGGAGCAGCAGAACTGTTCCCGTTGACACCAGTAGAGGAGAGGATTTCGATGACATGCGTGCGCAAGATCCCCAGCATCATAATGGATCTCAGGCAGAGAAAACACCCGTCCCTTACGAAAGCCACTTGAGCAGACGGATGATTCCCATTTTCGCCGGTTGACGATGTGCCGACGCGTTGCTCCGATGTTTCAGTTCTTCGCGATGCTGCGCGAAGTACTCGTAGGCCTTCCAGAGCATCTCTTCGTTGCGGAGTGTGGGTTGCCACGAGAGCATGCGTTTGATTTTGCTCGTGTCGAACTCAAAGTTCTCGGCGATCATTTTGTAGTGGTAGGGGCCGAGCGGTGAGCACTTGAGCCAATAGGCGATGCGCATGCCAAAAAGAGTCGGGAGCTTGGGGAGTGAGGCGATGCGCGCTCCGGTTCCCGCTTTTGTGGTGACATACTCATACACGTCTCTCAGTGACTTCACGTCATCCGAGCCTATGTGCAATATTTCCGATGAGGTTAGCTCCGTTGCTTTTTGAAAGGCGGCAATGAGGTCACCTGCATAGATGAACTGATAACGATTGTCCCCTTTGCCAACGACCCAGACCTTGCGGCCATCGGCGATGAATTCAAACAAGATGGCGAGCAGTCCCAGCCGCTCGGCATCCATAATCGTCGGGCAGCGGATGGACGTGATATTCAGGTGGTTTTGAAAAGGCTCCAATACCCGTTCGCCTTCCCACTTCGATCGACCGTAGAGCTCAATAGGATGCGGAGGATCATCTTCTCTAATGGGACGATTCATGCTCTCTCCCCAGAGACAATTAGATGATGTATATACCATCGATTTCACGCCGTGGCGTGCCGCCGCTTCGGCAATATTGCGCGTTCCATCAACATTGGAGGTCCAGAGAAAACGCTTATCCGGTGCACCGTGTGCGAGAATAGCGGCACAGTGAAAGACGCTATCGAAGCGGTTGGCCCCGAAGACCGTCTCCAAAAGACTCTTATCGCGAATATCACCCTGAATACTGGTGAGTGCAGGGTCCTGATCTTCGTCCTTCACCAAATCGATATTCGTACATTCCCATCCTTGTTTCAGTAAATGGCGCTTGAGCAGGCCGCCGAAGAACCCCGATCCTCCGGTGATGAGTGCAGACGGCATGATTGCAGTCTAGCGGTCAATGTGCATCGGATCCATGGAGCGTTTTCATTGCGTCAAAGCCTCCTCCATGGTTACAGTGGCCATGTTCCCATGCGTCTTTCCATCGTGCTTCCGTGTTTTAACGAGGAGCAGAACATTGCAGGCACGGTTGCCGATCTGCGTTCTTGGTACATGCGCGAAGGAATTTCATGTGAAATTGTGGCTGTGGATGACGGATCTATCGATGGCACATGGCGCGTGCTGCAGGAACTTGCGGCACAGAAGCAGGATATCCGCCTTGTGCAGCATGAGCATAATCAGGGCTATGGCAGTGCCGTGCGCTCGGGTTGCGATGCCGCGACAATGGACTTCGTTGGATTTATGGATAGTGACGGCCAGTTCAAGGCGGAGGATTGGAGCAAGCTCCTTCCGTTTCTACAGGAGTATCAGTACGTGACAGGTCGGCGACTGCATCGGGCAGATCCATTCATTCGCAAACTCAATGCAAAGCTCTTTGGCATTCTCACCTTTTTCGTATTAGGTGTATGGATTCGGGATATCAACTGTGCCATGAAAGTGTGGCACCGAGAGATCTGGCCGCGTATTCGTCCCGTGCACGCCACCGGGGCACTCATTAATGCCGAAATGTTCTATCAGCTTCACTGCTTGAAGATCCCGTGGAAAACGGTACCGGTAGGCCACTATCCGCGACTCAAAGGCGTTCAAACCGGAGCAAACCTGGGCGTAATTCTGCGCATGTTCCGTGATCTTCTGGCATTGCGGTGGAAGGGCTTTCGGCGCTAGTTACTTGTCTTGGCAGGGAACGGCAAGGCTACTCGTTTTGTCACACTTCACGCACGAGAGCTCCCAGAGATTGAAGAATGCGCGTCGTTTGAACTGCACGTCCGTTAAGGGCTGGTAGTACGTCAATGGCCGGTAAAATTGGAAGGCGCCGAAGATGAGCAGGCCCAGCACAAGCAGCCCCATTTTTTTACCCTGCGTGCTGAAATCCCACTTCCAGAAACGCTTGAGTTCTAAGAAGACCAATCCCAGAATGATGAAGCTGAAGAAAAGCGGAGGAAAGTAGTGATACAGGTACATCACGCGGTCCAGTTGGCTGATGGCGATCATGTAGCAGACGTACAGCGTGACGAAGGTAGTCAGTAGGAACCGGTGTCTGAGGGGTTCCCTGAATGGGAAGAAGAGCTGCGACAACAACATGCCGATGGCAAGCAGTATTGTGGCAAAGCTCACCCACCAAACGACAGGGTTCACCTGCAGGTAGAGGTAGCGGTAGTCGGTACCGTCGGGTGTCTCCCACCGGAAGTTGATGGATCGTGCGCCGAGTGGCCAGAAGTAGAAGGGGCTGCCGTTCTCATCTCCTTTACAAAGATCCAATCGTGGCACACCGCGGGCGTAGTGCGAGGTGAACTTGAGCGAATCACGCAGCATAACGGGGAACGAGCTGATCGAACGCGTGAGACCCTGATCAAGAATGACTTTATACTCATCGGATGCCTGGTAATAACCGTTATCCGGCAGCGACGGGTTCACAATGTTCCCGATGGAAAAGTGCGCATACCACACGCCACAGAACACCACGGCGAATGCGAGTGCCATGGCCCCGAGCATGCGGCCGATTTTCTGCTGTGCTGCCCGCAGATCCGCATGGCCTTCTGACCACAGTTTCCACAGGAGAAACGGCACGAGCAGAATCAAAATGAGGGCGGTGTCTTTCGTCGTCATGGCCGCACCGAAAGCGGCGCCAAAAAACGCCGCAGCAGTGAAGAATGCATTGAAACGATCCCGGGTTTCCAAAAGGAGGAAGAATGCCAGAATGGTGAGCGCCATGAAAAAGAGCAGTGTCGAATCAAGCATGGCGCCACGGGCGTGCACGATGAAGGCGTTGTCGAATATATAGAGGAATGAAAGAAGTGTGGATTGTTGCGGTTTTCGCGTCATGAGCAGGAATATCAAGTACAGCACCGGTGCGGTGAGCCATGCCAGCAAGGTGGGGAAAAACCGGTAGCCGACGAAGGAGAATCCTTCGGGTAAATCGCGGGCGTAATCGGTGTTGATGAACTGATTGCCGAAGGGGTTGGGGTGATAAATTTTCTCGCCCAATGCGATGAGAAGCTTGGCGAGGGGAGGATGCGGTTCCATGAAATACACACCGTTCAGGTACTTCTGTGCACTGGCGATGTGGTAGTTCTCATCCCAGAAGAGTTGTGGGGGATAATTGTAATTCTGGAAATAGGTGAGGTAACTCAAGAGGAGTACCAGGAGACCGAAGAGCACGGCCGGGCGCGCGATGGCTTCTTTAATTTTGGCAACGTTCATGCCGGCCAGTGTAAATGGTTCCTCACTATCCGCCAATTGCCAATTGGGGAAATATTCCGTTGCAGATGTCTCTGACGGCTCCATGGAGCGTATTTTGCAGAAATCACGTGCCAGCCGGCATCTGCTTCGCTATTCTGTAGCCATGGCTGTAGCGCGCGGACGACCCCCCGGAGGCAGACAGCAGATTCTCGGAATTCTGCTCTTTGTCATTCTCGTGGGGATGTCGATTTACTCCATCATGTCTCCCGCACGTTCCGATCAGGCGCAGGAGGCGCAGGCACGCGAGGTGCCTTTGAGCGAGATCACGCGGGGGTATGCCGATAAAGCTTTCACCAAGATCGCCATTCGCGACAACAAGGTCTTTGCCACCATGTCCTCGGGCTCCCTCTTAAGTTCATACAAAGAATCCACCGATTCTGTGAGCGATTTGGGCTGGAACGACCCCAGGAATCCCACGGTTGTCGAGGTTGAAAATCGCGAAGCCGCGAATATCTTTTTGGCGATTCTTCCGGATCTTCTCTTCTTTCTGCTTATCATCGGCGGGGTGATCTGGCTCTTTCGTGGCATTGCACGCAGTCAGAGTACGGCGCTCTCTTTCGGCAAATCACGTGCTCGTGTGGCAGATGCCACACAGGTGAAGTCACGCTTCGTCGATGTCGCCGGATGCAAAGAGGCCAAAGAAGATCTGGTGGAAGTGGTGGATTTTCTCAAGAATCCGCGCAAGTACATCAATCTGGGGGCAAAAATTCCCAAGGGGGTTCTTCTCGTGGGATCTCCGGGCACCGGCAAGACGCTGCTTGCCCGTGCCGTAGCCGGTGAAGCGGGCGTGCCGTTCTTTTCGATGGCGGGTTCCGAGTTCGTCGAGATGTTCGTTGGCGTGGGGGCCAGCCGCGTGCGGGATCTCTTTCTTCGTGCCAAACGCAATTCGCCGAGCATCATCTTCATCGATGAGATCGATGCCGTGGGGCGCCAGCGCGGCGGAGCGGGATTTGGCGGCGGGCACGATGAGCGCGAGCAGACGCTCAATCAGATTCTTACCGAGATGGATGGTTTTGAGCAGGGGACGAATGTAATCGTCATTGCCGCGACCAATCGGCCGGATGTGCTGGATATCGCACTGCTCCGGCCCGGGCGCTTCGACCGCCGCATTTTCATCGACAAGCCCGATCTCGAGGCACGCGAGCAGATTCTGCGGGTGCATTGTCGCAATAAGAAGCTGGCCAAGGGCGTGCGGCTGCACGACATCGCCAAGCAGACCGTGGGGCTTACCGGTGCGGATCTCGAGAACATCATGAACGAGGCGGCGATCTTCGCCGCCAAGCGCCAGCATGTCTCGCTCACGCAGCGTGACCTGGTGGATGCCACCGAGAAGGTGACGGTGGGTCCCGAAAAGCGCTCACGCAAGCTGACCCCGCACGAGAAAGAGATTACGGCCTATCACGAGCTCGGCCATGCGATTGTGGGGCATCTGTGTCCCCAGAGTGATCAACTGCACAAGATTTCGATTGTTTCGCGCGGCGCGGCATTGGGCGTGACATGGTTCCTGCCACAAGAAGACACTTACACGACCAGTCGCAGCAAGTTTCTCGATGAGATTTGCGGGCTCCTCGGCGGTCGCGCCGCCGAGAAACTCGTCTTCGACGAGATTACGACCGGTGCAAGTTCCGATATTGAGCGCGCATCGCAAATTGCCCGTGCAATGGCCATGCGTTACGGAATGGGCGATGGCGACCTTGGTCCGGTTTCGTATGGAGAGAAGCAGGGGACGATGTTCCTTGGCGCGGAGGCGGCGGTTGCCCGCAACTACTCCGAGGAGATGGCTCGCAAGATCGACGAATTCGTGAAGAAAACCCTTCAGGATCAGTACGAGCGGGCGGTGGAATTTTTGCAGCAACATGAGAGCAAACTGGAGTCACTGGCAAAAGTTCTGATGAAGAAAGAGACCATGACCGTCGACGAGTTCCTCGATATTTTCGAGGGGCGCAAAGAGGTCCCCGATACGCCAGAAGAGCCGGAAGTCGAAGAATCGTTATCTGAGGAAGAAACCGAGGGAACCGCCACGGTCTGACCTCAGATTCCCCCGTGATGTGCGAGGAGCATCGTGCTTCCGAAGTGTGCGATGCGCGCGGGTGGCCGGTGTGAGGTTTGCCGGTTTTTTTGCCAGAATATAGAGGCATGTGGTGAACCAGAGTAGTGGCCAACTCAAGGGCCAGAGAACAAGGTGCCGCAGGGAGAACAAATCAATGGTGTTATGACGTTTCCGTTTCTTGAGCAGAGCGCGAATCACACACTGCGCAATGTATGTCCGGTAGATGCGATGTAATTCAATGAGCGTGTAGAGCATCAAATGCCATCGGAGGCTGCTTCTGGTTTTTCGCTGTAAAACGCGCAATTCTCCGATGCGGTTGCCACGGACCATTGCGCGGAACAGCACTTCCACATCGAAGGCGTAACTGGTTGTCTGGAGCCTGGAGAACGCCGCTTTCGCCACGGATGCGCGGAAGATCTTCATCGGTGCCTGCGTATCATGGTAGGGCATGCGAAAGAGCAGGAATGCGATCATGTGGAAAATCGTATGGGCCAGACGTCGCATCCAGTTCGTATGGTAGATTTTGCGCCAGGCGATGACGGCTTTCAGTGAGTAATCGCGCTCAAGCCATTTGAGTCCCCGCGTGACGTTGGATGGATCGATAGCCATATCGGCATCGATGAAAGCGATTAATTGCCCGCGTGCGGAAAGTACACCGCTCCGCACCGCGACACCCTTGCCCCGGCGCATGCGATGGTGGATGACACGCACATGCTGTCGCTGTGCAGTGATGCGCGAGAGAAAGCGTGTCGTTTCATCCGTACTCCCGTCCACTACGATAATCACCTCGGTGTCTTTCGGACACACGCGACGGATACGCTCAATCGTGGCCGGCAGGCACTCCCCATTGTTATAGGAGGGGAGGATGATCGAGAGCAAAGGAGTGTTAGTCATGTGTTTGGTTAATTATAACATATTATTAGATAATTGTTAATTATTCGCTATTTACACACTCCTGAACGATATACGTGATTTCACCTTGGGAATTGCCCGTTTTCTTGGTACACTGTCAGCCCATGGACGAGCTTTCTCCTCTGGATGGGCGCTACCGCAGGAAGACCGAGGTGCTGCGTCCGTTTTTCAGCGAAGAAGCCCTCATGCGCGCGAGAGCGGAGGTGGAAATGCGCTATTTTCTTGCGCTCGCCGCAGAACCGCGTATCCGTGATCTGCCAAGACTCAAGGCAAAGCAAGTGAATGCTCTCATGAAAATTATTGAGCGCTTTTCTGCGAAAGATGCTGCCGCCATTCGCGGATTCGAACGTAAGACGAATCACGATGTGAAGGCGGTGGAATATTTCCTTCAGTCGAAGCTTGCGCGCATTGCCGGCCTTAAGGCACGCACATCATTTCTGCACTTCGCCCTTACCAGTGAAGACGTAAACAATCTTGCCTACGGAATCCTCGTTCATCGTGCCGTCAAAACTGTCATCCTCCCAGATTTGAACGTGCTTCATCGCACTCTGGCGGCTATGGCCAAACGTTTGCGTAATGTGCCCATGCTCAGTTTTACACACGGCCAACCCGCCACACCTACGACGCCGGGCAAAGAGATCGCCGTTTTCGCCGATCGGTTAAAACGGCAAATTATGCAATTGAAATCTTTCCGCATGCAGGGAAAATTTGGCGGAGCCGTGGGGAACTACGCCGCACACCGTATCGCCTACCCTGACGTGCAGTGGGAGGTTTTTGGTCGCAAATTCATGCGTTCTCTCGGCCTTGATCCGCTCACTCACACGACGCAGATCAATCCGCACGACGATCTGGCAGAGCTCAGTCACATTATGGTTCGTATGAACACGATTCTGCTCGACTACAGTCGCGATGCCTGGCTCTACATCTCCCGCGGGGTCTTTGCACAGAAGCTGGTGGCAGGGGAGGTTGGCTCCTCCACCATGCCGCACAAGGTGAACCCCATTGATTTTGAAAATGCCGAAGGCAATCTGGGCCTCTCGACGGCACTCTTCTCACATTTTGCTCAGAAACTTCCGGTGAGCAGGTTGCAGCGCGATCTTTCTGATTCCACAGTCCAACGCAACATTGGTGTCGCTTTCGGCTATCACCTGTTGGCTGTGGCTTCTCTGCTCAAGGGCATTGGTAAACTTACTGTGGACCGCGGCACACTGAAGCACGAGCTCGATATGCATCCGGAGGTGCTGGCCGAGGCGATACAGATTCTCCTGCGTAAGCACGGCGTAGACAGCGCCTACGAGCAGCTCAAGAAGGTCACACGGGGGGCAAAAGTTACACGTGCGTCGCTTCTGGAGTTTGCCGCGACGCTCCCGCTTACCAAGGCGGAACTTCAGCAGCTGAAGCACTGGCCGGTTGTCTGATTGACCTGTTTTCTGTTGCTCCCATCGGGCGCATTGGTATGCTGCTCTTAAGCCTCATGCCGTGGTGGCGGAATTGGTAGACGCGCTAGCTTGAGGGGCTAGTGTCCGTTCTAGGACATGGGAGTTCGAGTCTCCCCCACGGCACCAAAGTTTCAGAACAGGCGAAAAATGAGCCTCCGCCTGTTTTTCGTCATGTTCTATGGCATCGGAGACTGTTTCTAACCGCATGTTTTGCCGAGCGAAGATCGCCTTGGCATCAAAGATAGTGGCAAACGGCTCTGCCAAGCTGAAAGTCAGCTTTCTGTCTTTGAGTTCTAACCGTTGTCCGAGCAGACCGAGAATCTCAATCTTCACTTTCCGTGAACTGGTTGCATATTTCTCTTTGAGTTTCTGCGTGATGCTGAGCGCAGTGATGATCTCCTGTGTCCACTGTGAGGCATTGGCATCAAAGTCTTGAATGAGCGCTGCTTGGTGCTTCTTGTCCTTCTCCATCTGTTCCAGCTTCGGCTTGAACGTTTCTTCGGGCAGTGCGGTTGCTTCATCCAATTGTCTGTCCACCAATCTGTCTATCTTGCTCACAAGCCCCTTGTAGTCCTCTTGGTACTTCCTGAGGGTCTGCCTATGCTGATGCTTCCTGTCCGTCTGTGTCGCTCTGAGCTTCCTGAGTGTCCATTTCAACAGTGGCTCAGGAACATTCACAGTATCAACAACGGTAGCCAATTGCCGTTCAAGGTCGGGCTCCGTGGTGGAGCCCGACTGTTTGCACTGGCAACCCTTGCTGCGCTTTGAGCAGCGGTAGTACCTATACTCTCTCGTTTTGCCTTCTTGCTTGATGTACTTCCTCTTCACATCCACGATGATCTTGCAGTTGCACTTGCCACAACACTCGCCGCAGTGGATGAGCCTGGAATAGGGAACCTCATTTTTGTGTGGTCGAGGTCTGCCTTTTCTCCCAAGTATTTCCTGCGCCTGATCGTATTCTGCAATGGAAATCATGGGTTTGTGCAGCCCTTGGCAGATTTCCCCATCCCACACAAACTCACCGTAGTAGAAAGGATTGGTGAAGACTTGGTAGAGAGTATTCCTGCTGAGCGGCCTTGACCCTTTTTTGCGCGAACCGAGAATAGTGAGTTTGAGTTTCTTCGTTGCATACGCAGTGATCTCAGGAACGGTCTTCGTTCCTGTGAGAAGCAAGTCCCAGCATGTTCGGACTTTCTCAAACCTTTCTGGGTCTACAAACACCGCCCGTTCACCTTTGAGACCGTGGTAGTCGGGCAAGTAACCGATTGGAGAAACGCCGGGCTTCCAGCCCATCTTTGCTTTTTGCTTCATGCCTCGCTTCACATCCTTACCAAGGTCTATGGAGTACTGCGTTGCCATGCCGAACTCCAAGAGCATCATCAAGATGTTGTCACCGGGGAGATAGGTACGCTCTGGCGTGATGATGGCCTTGATGATTCCTTCTTGCAGCATCCACTGTATTTCGCCAGCCTCAATGGAGTTTCTAGCGAGTCGGTTGAGCTTCCAGCAGTAGAGCACCTCGATGATTCCCGCGAGGAAATCTTTGATCATCTGCTTATATTCATCTCGTTTACCGGGTTGCTTCGCTGACTTCTCCTCCGTGTACTTTTTGACGAGAGTATCTCCGGTTCGCTGGAGGATTTTCATGTTTTCCTCCTCCTGCCCCTCGGTGGAGAGGATTTGTTTCTCATCTCCTTCGGAGCTTTTACGGCAGTACATCCCTGCCTTTCGGGATGCTTGGAATGTTGAGAACATGGTCATGGGGGGTAGTGATGTAGAAATGCCCAAAGAAGGCAGTCCTGGGACTCACATCAGCCAGAAGCCTCTGTGCAGGACTGCCATCTTTGGGGGCAGCAAAACACTGACTTCTGACGCGGTGATGTGAGTCCGCAGGAATCATAGCACAGGCGAGGGAAGAATGAGAGAGCGAAACTTGGGGTGTGGTTCGTATATCCACGTTTTCCCGTCAATATCCTTCACCCGTTGCAAAACACCGAGATAGACCAACTGGTCTAGGTGACGTTTCACGGTCTTGTAGTTTTTATCCAGGATGTCCGAGCCTTCCTTTGCGGTCACCTTTGATTCCGCATGGAAGACACTCAGTGCCTCTGCACGTTGCACTGGCATTGAAGATAGAGCCACTCGTTTGGCAGTAAGGAACTCCTGCTGCGTCACCTCTTCCTTGCCTTTGAGTATGGCAAGAGAACGACAGAGTGCTTTGAGTTGATGCAGCGCACGGAACGGTTCTTCTTTCTGTATTTCCTCGACCTCCTCAAATGTCTTCACTTCACCCTCTTCCGTTTCAAATTGTTGAGTGCGTGTACGCACCTCTCCACGGGCTCTTGCGACCAGTTCGGCAAGGAGGTTGAGTTGCCTCCGAATCTCCTCTGCTACTGGCTGCAACTGCACTCGGTATTTACGGATTCCTCCACAAAGTGAAGTGATATAATCGGATGCAGTCTGCGATGCGGCAGTAATGCGCTCTTTGAGGTCTTCTGACCAAGCAATTCCAAAACACTCTTCACGCTGCTCATCATTCAACTCTGAGACACGGATGGTGAGGAAACGAGCGCCCACTTGATTCATGTACCTTTGCCTCTGGCTGAGACCCATCGGAGTAACACAGCCGATGTGTGAAAAGGCAGCTTCATAGCGAATCGTGCCACGGGCTCCACTGTGTTTGGAAAAATTGCCATCGTAGATACTGACCAGATCGCTGAGAAGTTGTTTCACCGTCTCCTCACTGCGCCCGAAAAATGAGGTGTAGTCCTTCACGATGAAACACTTGCCATCGAGTTTCGGCAGCAAATCCTGGGGCTTTTCCTTGTTACTGAGTCCACTGATGAAAGGATTGGTGGTCAGCACGTCAATCATCACCGTGTCCACTGCCTTCGCAAGGAGCGTGACAAGTTGCGTCTTATTGGACGAAGGATTGCCGACCAGCATGATCCATATAGGGTTACGCTTCTCTATCTCCTTGCTAATGTAGGCGGCAAGTACGACCTCAACCAAGTCATCATCCAGGAGACCGATTGTGCGTGTGCGTTCCAGCACATCCTCCAAGAGGAGGGGCGGGGTAGTGCCGCCCTTAGGAGTTTCTGTCCTTTGCGTTGGCAATGGTGAACTACCTATGGTCTGCGACTCTGACATTGAAGGAGTTGGGAAAGGGGAACGAGTTTCCATCTCTTGAATCGAGGGCTGGTTGCACCCGTGTACGCTTCCGTCCATGTCAGTTCTTCGTCAAGGACAAGGACTTTTGGCTCTATGGTGTCTGAGCTAAAATGGGGCATGTTCAATAGGGAAAAGAATCAAAGATGCTAACTCCATCGGGGTTCTTTTCCTGTGCTAAGGAGGCTCTTCGTGATCGGGAATAGAGGGGTCAATCGCAAACTGCACCAACGCAATGAGCTTGGTTGCATAAGTCCTCGCCTGATCGTCGGTGATCTGCTTACCCGTGGCTTGTAACCAGGCCTCCTTGAAACTGCCGATGTCTGTATCGGTCAGGTTCATGGCTGAGACCAGAGAAGGGATTTGAGATGCTTGTGTGATGCCAGCAGACGAGAAGGCACCATTGACACCTCCCTTCCGCTTGCGAAAATCTGCAACAGCTTTTGAATGTCTGCCGTATGCTCAAACTGAAACTCACTCCTCCTTTCATCAATCCTTTCAATCTTTACCAGTGGGATTCCTGCTGCATGGAGGAACGATGCCTGTGGTAAATCTGACGTATTGTACGTCTCATGTGTACTCATGCCCGGCAGCATGAGCGGGAAACTTTTTGACCGAGAAAGAACCTTCTAGGGAATCTTTTTGACCTCGATTCCGATACCCTCCCTGAAAGATATCCACTCCTCTTTGAGGTTCCTCAATGGAACATCAGAAAAACGGGAAACCAATTCAAGAAGTTTCTTCACATCGTCTTTGGTCACATGTATTCGCATATCTTTTCGCAGATTGAGTTTCGATGTGACGTAATCATCCAGCTCTCGTTGCGTTTGATGTCCTTTGTCGCAATGTTCCCAACAGAACTCCCAAATATATCGTCTTTTGGCCTTATTCAATGTTTGTCCGTTCTCTTCTTCTCCCTCCTTCCATATTCGATATGTTCGGAAATTAGTAATGCTATTACCAACTCGGAAAAAATTATCGTCATTATTTGCGGTTTCCTTACCCTTGCCCTGTGTTTGAAGCTGCTGAGATTGCTCTGTTCCGAGTCTATAACAAGTACTCAGATAATCACGGTAGCGAGTGAAGAACTCCTTTCTGCCCTCTCGTTGGTGCTTCTGTATGTCAGCTTCAATTGCGTCTGCTTTTGGTTCGGGCAAGATTACATCTCTCACAGATTGCAAATTAGGATGCCTGTAATCCTCTTCAAAAGTGAAACCCAAAAGCTCTACGAAGTCTTTTGGCACAGGAACAATCTCATTCGCATATCGTAGAAATATTGTGACCCCATCAAGCCAACTCCTCTCCTCCAAAGAACCTCTCTGCAAAGAATCCACTTGTGCAGCAAGTGCATCCAGCTCAGCAATAATCTGGTCTTTGTTCATGCTCATAATGCTCAAATCCTAGCCCATTGGTTCAGAAGAGACTACATCTGTTCCTGTGAAACTTTTGCAGAGCTTGCGTACATCAGACCCAAGCAATTGCGGCATTTGAAATGCCCGAAGTCGGTGCTGTATAGGGACTCAAATAGTTCCTGGCAGTCTGCACACAGAAAGAAATACCGATAACCATTCTTCAGGTTCGTGACTCGACCAACCACCTTGATAGCCTGTGAGCCAACCTGCAACACAGCACCTATTGCCTGGTTGGGAATGGCAGCCCTCACATCACCGATATGCAGCCTGTCACACTGTTCCAGGATGGGCTTTCTCATGGTTGGATTGAGTAGGTGGAATACCCTGGTTGATCTGCATGTTCTGCGCCACAATTGCATTTTTTGCCCTCACCTGAATCTGTGGCATGGAGAGATTTTGGAGTGCCTGTGCTAGCCGAATGATCTGATCGTTGGAGCTTTCCATTCCCTTCCGAACTTCTGCCAAGTACTTCGTTCTTTCTGGGCTACAATCGAAAGCAAGGCCTCCCTCCTCTTGCTTATACTTGATTGCTGCAAACATACGTTCGTATGACCAGGCCTGGTTCCAAGCAGAGACAAGACGATGGATAAGGAGCTTTTTCTGCGGTGTATCGGAACCGAATTGATCTTCCAACTCATTGTAGATTCGCTCTATGCCATTCTTCATGTCTGCATCGGCAAGAGACATGGGAAGCTGCGGACTGTTGACGGAAGCATAGGCAAGGAGAGATGTTTGCAATTCTTGGTATTTCTTCTCCTCTTCTTTGGTGCGCTTACCCTTGTCGTGCAACTGGAAAAAAGTCTCTCTCTGCACACGATCTTGGGATTGGAGTTTGGACTCCTTCTTCTGCAACTGCTCACCTTTGACGAGTGCAAGTGTCGAAGACATGCGTAAATTGTATCTAAATCCTTAGGAGACCCTTCTCATGGACAGAAAGTCCTAGGAGAGAGAAGGCAATTCCTTTCGGCTTCAATACCGAGCCCCAAGAGACGTTCCATCAGTACATGGTAACTTCGCGCTTTGCGCGAAGGTTACCAGAAGAGTGAATGGTCTATCGAACCGCTCTCTTATCAAATCTGATCTGATAGACTGTACAACGAGTGAGTAGCGCACTGAAAATTGTTGGCTTGGTGATCCGTTGGCCTCTCAGCGTTTTCCTGCTCCTCCTGAGCGTAACTGGCGTGATTACCGGGGATGTCATGGCAGGAATCGGTATTGCACTCATGGGGGCGGTGCTCTTGCCAGTGCTTCGACAGGTTGGGGGGATCAAGCTCACACCTTGGGTGCGTGTCGGTGTCGTTGCCGTGGGATTCATCGTTTTCGCCATCGGAGTTCCACGAAAGAGTTCATTGCCCACTCCGGTTGTTGAGACAGAGAGCATGTCATCCGCCACGTTCTCCGGCGGATCGCAGGGGAGCGTCGGTGAGTCGCAGCAAGTCTCTCAGACGGCGGAAGTTGTCTCCGTCATAGACGGTGACACCATCAGAGTGAAACTTGCCGATGGGAAGGAGCAGAAGGTGCGTGTCATCGGGCTCGATGCGCCGGAAGTAAGCCCCTTACAATGCTTCGGCAAGGAATCATCGAATCATCTCTCTTCGTTCATCGCAGGAAAGGGCGTGACGCTCGAAAGCGAACCTCAGGATGACCGGGACATCTACGGTCGGCTTCTGCGCTATATCTCGTTCAATGGACAGGATATCGGCGCTGCGATGATTCGTGACGGCTATGCCGAGAGCTATCGCAAGTACCCGCATCCGCGCATTGAGTCCTACAACTCCCTTGAGGCGAGCGCCAAGGAGCGCAAGGCGGGTCTGTGGAGCGCCTGTGCGGCTCCGGTGGCCGTATCGAGCAAAGCTGCCGTGGCGACACCCCTCACTCAGCCGACGAGTCCGCAGCCCCAAGCGCAAACAGGAAATGGGGAGTGCGTCATCAAGGGAAATGTGAATGCCAAGAAAGATAGGATTTATCACCTTCCCGGTTGCGGGTCATACACACAAACGCAGATCAGACCGGGGGAAGGAGATAGATGGTTCTGTACAGAAGCGGAGGCGCAAGCGGCGGGGTTCCGAAAGGCTGGGAATTGTCGGTAGGTTTACTGGCTCAGGTATTCCTCTGCCTCTTCTTCGCTCATCAGATGCATGAAGTCCTCCTTCCGTGGCGGTCGCATAGGCCTCTCCGTGGCCTTCAGACCGTTCTTCAGGACGTGGAGGAGTAATTCCCCGTACTGACCCCTTGAAACGTCCTTGTCCGCAATGAGGATGCCCTCCACGTCCCTCCATGTGGCGAATGGGAACGGGACTTCCGAGAGCAAGGATCGCATGTCCTGAAGGAAGACGGAGGCACAGTTCTCAAAGAGTCCGTCACCACCGCGTTTTCCTCTGAGCAGAACCCAAGGATTCGCATGTGTACCCGTGATCCCGTATTCCACTTTCGGGAACATCGTGAGGTATCGAAAGTCGGTATAACCACCGGAAAAATGTGTGAATATCACTTCGTCCATGAGTACGCCGAGGGCGCAGAGGCACACAAAGAGAGAGCGGTATTTTCCATCTGCGACACTCGGAACGCGTTCTGCGAAGTCTTGAACATGGAAGTAGTCCTCATCCCCAAAATTGTGAGAGTACCGCCTGACGGCCTCTTGCAGGTCGAGGGGGAAGCGCCGATGGTAGTAGGTTTCTAGGGTCATCAGGTGTCAGTACGAAAGATGCATCATCGCCGGATTCTACGGTAGCCATCCGCGCAGCCGAGCGGCAATCTTCGCTGCTAACTTCACTGTCTCCGGTGTGATGTAGCCGAGTCTCACATTGCGTTCGTAGAAGCCAATGATGTAGTAGGTCATACGAGAGGTGTGGTATCCGTAATACAGTGGAGAACCAAAGCCCAAGTACACAGCCACAAGGTCAGTCAGTATCTCATTCTGCGCCGGATCGGGGGCATCCATTCTATGCTCATGCATGTAGTGATGTGTGGATTCGTGAGCGAGGATTGCGACGATGTTCTCGATTCTAAACTCCTTGTTTCGTCGTATGCAGATTTCCCTTTGCCATTGGTTCTTTGCCTGATAAGAACCTGCGTGATTCTCATTATCATTCCAATCCGTCACACGGACTTTCACAGGAACGTGGATGCCGAGAAAGGCAGCCATGTGTTCAGCAATGCGCTGAAGTGAAGGCTCCGCAAAGTCTGAGTCCTGTGCCTCGGTTTCCATCCATCGTGGAAGTTCGTACAGACCGTTGACTGATGTCGGGGGCTGCGGTGTTTGCTCATGTATTCGCTTCAACAGAGCTTCAATTTCTTCCTGTGGAATCTGTTTTCGCTTTCCCGAAAATAATTCATCAAGACCGGGTTGCCCCGGAAACATCGCTTGAAAGACCTTTGAGAAGTCCTGGCTCGGATCGTATGCCCAACTTCGACGCATATCGTCTACAGCCCTCATAAGACCGCGCCAGATATTCAATAATCTTGATCGAAAACGGCGGAAGTGATTCTCGAAAGAATAGACGCGCAAGTTTCGCCTAAAGTTGTAAGCGGCCTCCTTGAGTGGCTCCGACATTGTGCTGAGCAGCTTCCTCATTCGCTGCTCACTTCTTTCCGCCGATTCCGACTCTTTGGAAGACTTCATTGTTGAAGGAAATGGCTCAATAACAAACCGCCGGAGCCGCACGGAACTCCTTTTCGATTTCCGACACATCATGCTCGATTCGTTCGTAATCGAATCGCCAAGGATCGCGTTGAACATTCAACGTGTTATCAAACTGTTCCGACCACTCCGACCAGTAATAATCCGTAAGGGGTATCTCGGTGGGATTGATGGCTCGGTATATGGCGAGGTAATCGTTGAACAGTGGGATGAACCGTCCCTCAATCTCATCGAGGATGGTGATGCAACGAGACCCGTTCTCCTGCCGAGCCAGTTCTTGGGCTTGCGCGACCATCCTCTCATGGAGCTTGTCCCATGCGGCGATCTTGCCCTTCATGCGTTCGAGCAGAAGCGGATCAGGTGAACATGTCTGAGATTGAGGTTCTGTTCCATCTGGGAAGAGGCAGGAAGCGTTTTTGAGTGTGCAGGTGACGCTTTGTTGCCCATCAATGCACAGAGAAACAGGTTCACATTCCCAGTCATACTGTGTACACCGATAGTAAGTTGTTCCTGAGGTCTTCGACGATGTAGAGGGAGCAGAAGTCCCGCGCTGGGCAGGAGCAGTCGGCAGTTGATAAGCCTTCCCTTCCGCAGCACAGTTCGGATACACCAAACCCCTTTTCAGTCGGTCGAGCATCACCACCATCTCCGCGCGGTTCATATTGTTGGAGGGGCGCACTTTTTCTGTCCCAGCATCACCTTGCAAGATGCAGTTCGAGGCGGCGAGGCGTATAGCCTCCGTGAACCACTGACCCTCAGGGTTATCTTGGAAGGCAGGGGCTTCTCCTTGGAGACCGATGCCGAAGGCACGTTGGAGGATCGCAGAGGCCTCAGCACGATTGATAGGGCTTTCGGGCTTCGCAAGACAAGGGTGAGTACCCAGGCAGCTTCCTGCCCCCTTCATCCATCCTGAGGCTGCTGCTTGCTCAAAGGGAGCGTAGTAGACAGCGTTCGGGCTCACGTCATCGAAGCTCTGTCCCGTAGAAGCCACGGTGACCCCGCCTTGCAGTTTGACGATGAGTTCGATGAACTCCGCTCGCGTGGCGTTATCTCCCGGCCTGAAGGCCGTGTTGCCGGGGAAGTATCCGGCATCCGTGAATGCGGAGACCGTATGGGCATACCACGCGCCCTGAGACACGTCCGGCGGGGCGGCGAAGACCGTGAAGGGAAGAAGACCAATAATGAGAAGAAGTGCAGTTCTCATGGAAAGAGGGGAAGTGTAGGTGGATATACCCAAGCGGGCATCCAACCTGGCACTCCTACTGCACCGCTCCTTGCGGAGATCGGACGGTAGGCAGGCGGATGCCCGCTAAGACCGTCGTTTCTCCGTGGGGAAAATCCCCAAGGGTGCGATGCCGTAGGAGTGCGTCAGTATGTTACTACTGCTTCACAGGCTTTGCACTGCATCAATCCTGTAAAATGAAGGCATGTGTGCGATCACCATCCGTCATCACTACCTCCCACAGTGCTACCTCAGAGGATTTCTTGATGAAGAGGGATACCTGCATGTCTACGACAAACAAGAGCAACGCTTTTTCTCTACCAAAGGAACCAATGACGTTTTTCAAGAGAAGCACCGGAACTCGATACAATCTCCCCTCACAGGAGAAAGGCATGATGTGTTTGAGGGGCTCTATTCAGACTTTGATTCTCTGATGGCACCACTGTTGAAGAAGATCATTGATTCCAAGTCTACCGAACCTCCACCTCTCGACTTGGAAGAAAGATGGAAAATGATGCTCTGTCTGGGCTTTCTTTACTGGCGTGTTCCTTCCAGGGATGCACAGGGCAAGGAACTGGTAAACAGGTTTGGATTCAGAAGTGACTTCTTCAACATTCACGACAAAAAAACAGGTAAGCCCATTTCCGATGAAGAGATGCGGAAAATTGCAGGTTTTGACGGCATGGACACCGCCTACAAGATGGGGCTTTCTTTTGCACCGTTTTACAGCGCAGAAAGCTACAAAACTGCACAGCATTGGAAGTTCTTGTACCAAGACCCAGGTTTTCACATCACTGGTGACAACCCGATACTGTGTCGAAAAGACGCGCAGGATTTCAAAGAGATTCTTGATGAGTTCATTTTTCCCGTCTCATCAGGGATGAGTTATCATCAGCAACAAACATTACCCAAACCAAAACCCTGGGCGCGATTTCTGCTTCAAGTTGAGTGTGGCGATCATTGAGCAAGCTCATCGTTTTGTCTGCGCCAGGAACATGGATTATTTGAAACTATTGGTCAATTTGCATCAACGGTCTCATCAGGTATTTTCAAAGGCAGGAACAAATGTGATGGAGTACCTATACGATGAGAAGAGGTTTTGAGTCGGAATGCTCCACTGTTCCGATCTTACATTTCATGGCTATACTGGATGTGATGAAAAAAATCATTGAGATTTTGGGCAAAGTAGTAGTCGCAGTGGTCAGCATCGGTTTTTTTGCGGCATGGTTGGCACTGCCAATCTACAATGATTACTCATGGGATGATGCGGTCATTCGGCAAAGAGAGACAGAAGGATGGGCAGTTGCATCCACCCTTGGCAATGTAATTGACATAACTGCACCGTGGACAATCTTCAAACAACCGATTGACCAGATCGCCTTTGTAAAACCCGATGAGATTAGCATTGCGCCAACGGGATTCATCTTCATAGATGTTCTGTGGGTACGACGCGGGATGAGAAAAGAGACTGAGAGCGAAACATCCTTTACTGCCTTTGATTGTGAACGGGGCATGAGTGCGTATGTGGATTTGGATGAAAAAGATTTGGGCAAAGCATTGCAGTTTGAGTGGCGCAGTTTCAATGAAGGTCTGCCAGGTCACGATGTGATTTCTTTTGTTTGCAGCCATGTATAGAGTCCTCGCCATTCTTTGCAAAATCTTCTACATCATCTGGGGTGCGGGTTATGCTTTCCTTTTTCTTTTTTCGCTCTACGTTCGTTTCGTAGCCGAGCCAACAATCACTCACGGAATTGGGGCGGTTCTGTCAGCAAACGATCCCCTCAGTACCGCGCAAACTATTACCTCCATTCTTCTCCTACTACCTGCGATACTGGCGTATCAGGGTGAGCAATTTTTCACAAAAAAAGCCAATGGTAGATGAACTGAAACAGTTACTCCCTCCTCCTGGGTGTTGGCTGTTTGGGAAAGATGCCCCAAAGCCTGATGAGAACGGGAAGTTTCTTGAAATGTTCAAGGAACCAGAGGAGGCAAAGATCGTGATTGAGAAATACCAAGGCAGCCATGCCAATGCCGTTGATCTCCTGGGAGAGGCAAAACTGCTTTACCAGAATAAACGATATGCCAGAGCGGTTGCGTTGGGTATCTCAGCCTGGGAAGAGTTGGGCAAGTCACAGATGGCTGCTGACTACTACACGGGCGTGATACCTGAACCTGTATATAAGAAGGCATTTACGGATCACAGAGCCAAAACCTCATATCTGCACCGAACAGCAGTGGTGAAATCTACTGGCAAGATGGGCGTTGTCTATGACAAGCAATCAGGAGAAGCCCTGGAAAAAATACGGCAGGACGCACTGTACATTTCCGATTCAAGCACCCCAGACAAATACACCAAGGAAGATGCTGAGTTCATCATGCAAAGAGTCTTTGAGCATCTGCACTTCATTCACTACGCAGAGGAATTGAATGATCGCATCGGGTCAAAAGGGATATTCAAATAGCTCTCTATGGACACCAACTCCTAGGTCAGGTTGAGGCTTTGGAACCTACTCAGAGAGCCCACCACGGTTCTAACTTCGTACAGTCTGGCGCACCATTCGTCCCGCAATTGCGGGACTCATGGCAAGCCATATGTTGCATGTCTACATCCTTGAACTGGAAAATGACTCCTATTATGTCGGTCATACCGACAACCTACGACGAAGACTGATGGAGCATGAACAAGGAATTGCATGTTCACATACGAAAAAATATCCGATGAAGCAACTCCTTTGGTCAGAGTCACAGCCAAATCGGAATGCTGCTCGCATGAGGGAAATTGAGATCAAGGGTTGGCGACGCAAAAAGAAGGAACGTCTCTGGCAGAAAGTGAGCTTGCCCTGACGAGAGAAGCGAGGAAGGGTCTCCCCCACGGCACCATTCGTCGGCCCTTTGGGCCTCCTCATGGTGAACCATTCTACTGCTTCTCTTGAATAAGCCCGATATTTCCTACAAGCAGCCGAGGCGAATGACAGTGAGCGTAGCGAAGCGAAGCCGGGCATATCGATTTCAACTGAAACCAGATAGTAAGCTGTTCTATCCTCGTTACCATTCGTCCCGCAATTGCGGGACTCATGGCAAGCCACATGTTTCATGTTTACATTCATTCACTCAATAGCTCAGATCATCCAATAACAGGTACTGCTCGCCGTTCTGTTCCGCAATTTCTTTGCGTTCGCGGTATTTCTCAATGAGAGGAGCAGACAACTCAAGCACGCGCAGCAGAGGCTCCACATTTTCTCTATATTGCGCAGAGATAGCTGGAGGACGGATTTCAAAGGGAATGGTTTCAATAGGAGTGAGTGTGCTGTCTGGGTTGAGTTGCAGAAGGTGGAAGTCCCCGGATTGCATTGGATGTAATTGATTTTCGTACCAGAAGGATCGCAGTGCTTCTCGAATACCCGTTTGTTCAATGGCATTGAAGGACTCTACCTTAATGACACGCCTAAAGTGCAGGAAAGCAGCATCAGGATCTTCGAAGAGGAATGCAAATATTCGGGTATTCTGCTCGCGTGGGCCGGTCATTGCCTCAATGGTTTGCACAGGGAATCCTTGTTTTTGTTTCAAGAGTGCGATGGAACCGAAAGGAATATTGGTCTCTCCGTTGAAAAAGCTCTGTTGCAGGATGATTTTTCCCGACAGTGTGTGATAGGCATGATCGGTAAAATTCGACGAGAGTATTTCGTAGGCTCCGGTACGCAGGTGATACCGCACTGTCCCCCAGTGATTGCGATCAAGTACACTGAAGAGAAGCGTCTGATTGTCGATGAAAAACGGCGAAAAGTGGAGTTGCTCAGAATCGAATGAGGGGGCAGAAAGTGTGCGACTGTCCCAGCTGAGCGTATCAATAAGTGTAATGCGTGAAAGCGTGTTATGGCTTAAGAGAGCAAGGGACATTTCTGTCGGAGAAAGAACGATTGTGTGTTGCATAGGGATACCCAACCTTTCAAAAAGTTGTTCTGGCGAATACCATTCTTCCCTCGCCGGAAGGGAGATATTTTCGATTTCTCCACATTCAGAATATCGAACATGAAGATGTGGATGATCCTCTTCGTCCGTAAGGAAGTAGACAAAGTTGGTATCACGACTGAGGTACACGAGTGGACTATTCTCTTCGTCCGTAAGCAGCTTGTAGTTGTACGGAGATCCCATATCTTGTACATGTGCCTGGTTGCCAGAACCGATGAGCGTTGCTCTCGGCGAAACAAGGCGAAGTTCTGTGGAATACTCGTTGCTACTTTGCAGTATTTTTCTTGAGTACACCAGTCCTGTTCTAAACGTATGAGTGGCATAGACGTCCTGGTCAGTGCCTTTCCGAAAGAGCAATGCCTGCAATGTTACTTTAGCCCGGATTTCATTTGGATCGTTGACAGGCTGCATCAGTGATGAAATCAGAACGAACGTTGAATATGCGAAAGCGCACAAAAGAACAACACATACGATCACATGTTTCCAGGTGCGGAACACGGCCAAGATGTATGGGGGCACACGCATGGAATTATGTATTTGTTGCAGAAAATCCCTCCGGATCGGTGAGACGTATTTCAGGTGGAATAACAGTATTGTCTGCAGATTTTTTGACCAAGAAAAGAAGAATTCCTTCGACGACGAGAGGATTGTCGTCTTGTTTTATCAGATGTAACCAGCGTTGTCCCTTGTGGAGAGCAACCACGCCAAGGGAAGTATAACTGAATGTATTGGTGACCGGTGCAATGCTGTTCGGGATGGATTTCGAGACAGTTTCAGGCGTTTCCCCCGAGACATCCACAGGAAGCTTTTTTCCAAAGGATGCGCTATTGCTCAAGACATAGTGTGTCGGTGAAGAACGGGTATCGAGTGGGACTGAAAATGATTCCTGATGATCGATCTGAAACGACAGTCTGTTCATTGTTGTCATTCCCCGGAGGAAAAGCTCATATGTACCAGATTCATTCACCGCGATAGGAAAACGAATCGTGGTTTTCTTTGGTAAGCCAACAAAAGAAGTGGTTATTGTATCAAATGGGCCAGGGAAGATAATGCTCATAGAATTATATTTGTTCGTTGTCAGGAAATTGAACATGGAGGCCGGAGTATTAAAGTACTGAGAGCTTGGCACGTGGTCAGCGTTAAATGCGAAACTGGTTGGGTCAGGTCGTACAAATTGTGCCGGATGTGATATGGCGAACCAATCGAGAAGTGTTTTCTCTCTGTTGTTCGAAAGAACAGTGAGAGAACCTGACGAATGCCTCATTTCGACACTATTGAGGAAACGCATTTTCCACTCTTTGGAGAAGACGGGATTTCTCTGAAGGCATACGAAAGAGCTCCAGTCGATATCCATAAGTACTTCCTGGGCATCTGGTGATTGTGGATCTATGAATTCATACAATGCGAAGCTTTCATTTTCTTTGAGTAGCGTAAGGAATTGTGGAAGCTGACGAGGCTGGTTCACAGTGAATCGGCCTACTTGCTGCAGAAATTGGCTGATATCCGGATTATTCCATTGTAATTCTTTGTTGATGATGAGGTAGTGGATTTTCAGGTTACGAAGCACGTTGATCCAACCCAGATCATTGCGCAATAAAGATTGCATCATGAGAAAGAAATAATATTTATTTTGTATCTCGCCAGTGGCACCGGAGTAGTAACTGGGCCGGTTCAGGAAATAGATGTAGAACTTGTCGATGAATTTATATTCTCCCCCCCCTGGATCCTGCAACGTCCAATTGGCATCACTTGAAGGAAGAACGATGATTCTATCTCTGGGTAACGTACTGAGAACGTCCTTTATTTCGCGGATATTATTGAGGTTGTACGGACGAACCAGACCACCGACATCCCCTGAAATAAGCGCGACTCTGTCTTCCCAGTGTGCAAGAAGAGGAACAAAGAAGAGGAGTGTTAAGAGGCAAGTAAACGTCGTTTTCACTCTCGGTTGCAGACGGGAAGAAATCGGATGGAAACTCTGTCGCAGAGTAATGATGCCGAGTGGCATCAGGATGCTCACTATTGCAAGATAGATGAATTGGAACCGGTGAGGGAATCTTAGAACATGGATGATTTGAGAAATTATATTTCCTCCAGCCTCCGCGAGTGGGGATTGCATGAGGTAAAATCGATTGAACAGGGCGGCCAATATTTGATGGAATGTGGGTGCCCATTGAATGCTTGTGTAGCCCAGGCTGCACCACATAGCGAAGAAAAGTGGGCCCGCAATCAATCCGAGAAACAGGCGAATACGATGGTGTGAGCGATCTTGGCAGGGAATGGCGATGAAAAACGGAAGAAAGACCACGAGGGAGTAGAAGATTTTTCCATAACGGGGAGTACTCGAGACGTATTGGCCAATCAGATTGTTATCTGAGACGGATCCCAAGCTAAAGGTAAGCTGGTTCAGTAGGGAAAGGGAGCTTGTTCGAATAGCCTGAAAGGTGTCTGGGACAAGGTCAGAAAGATCGGTAATACCCTGCAGAACAAATGATTTCACGAATAACGCATACGGAATGACGGTGAAGAGCAACGTACAGAAAAGAGCTGCCAGCAGACGTTTCCAAATCATCCCTATATCACTCTGCGATGAAGTTGGTTTCCGCTTTTTTTGACGAGCGACGAGAAGTACGAGAGCAATGCTAACGAATAGCAAAGCAACAGTGATTGGATAGAGAACCAAATAATGGACACCTGGGTTCAGGAGCATAATCACGCTGGCTGCAAATATTTTTTGAATTGGTCGGCGTTGTTCGACAAAAATTCCTGTCAATAAGAGAACAATGGCAATAGTGAAAACATAGAAGCCAAGAATTAAGGTGTAAAAGTGTGTGAGTTTTGCCGGGAGCAGGATGAGCTCAATTAATAGTGTGCTGACAGCAGTGCCATGAAGAATGCGCTGCCATGAAACATCTGGTATAAGCTTTCGAAGAAACGCGTACACGACGAGGAACGCCAGAAATGCGCCGACGAGAGGAGAAAACACGACGGCAAAAGGCAAAATGAGGTAATAGCGCATCCACGTGGTAAGGATGGAGTAGCGCACGCGAAATTCAGGTCCATTTGTGAGTTCGCTGAACTTCCCTCCGGCCTGCTCAAAAAGCTGCGTAGAAGGGTCGAAGAACGGTACGAGCTCGCTGGTGTTCAATACCGCTTTCCCGGCAAAGATATCGGGAATTTTCACAAGCACTCCACGGAACATGAAGAGATGGACGCACAGGAATATCAGAAAAACCCATAATATTGATCTACGCTCACGTCGTTTTTCATCAATGGTGATCGCTGTTTCGATCGCGGCATGTTCTGCCACCGGAACAGCAATTGTCGTATCTGATTCCTGCGTGCCGATCTGAACCGGTTGCTCGTTCACGATGCGGTGTGGTGATGATTGAAATCAGGCGTTCTGGCCCTGAGAATGTGATTGAGCTCTGGCGCGGGAAGATCTTCGACGTCCTTCGCAATATCCATGAGCAACTCTTCATTTATTTGCGCGCGGGCCATTAGGCGTTCTGCCTGTTTTTGCAGATGGTGCCGGACATCAGCAAAATGATTGACGAGTTCTGTATGGAGGGCGAAAAGTTTCTCAGAAGAGAAAGAATCGTCCAAGGTGATACCCCACGAAGTGCAGTCGATTTCCTCGAGGAATTTTTTCACTTTTACATCGTAAATGAGGGCAACGAAAGGTATGGCATACAAACAGGCGAGAATAATCGAGTGCAGCCGCATACCCCAGAGCACATCAATGGATGAGTAGATTTCATCTATGCGGTCCATGCCAAACGGCTCTGCGATGCGACAGCGGTGACGCTGCCCCACATGCGCGAGCATTTCGTTACTCACAATGATGTCATTGTGGGCATTAAAGCCCGTTTGGAAAGGCAGAAAAAGTGCCGATTGTTTCGGATTCATTCCCAAAAAACTATCTATCGCTTTTCCAGTTTCTTGTGTGATGCGTGTGTATTGTTCTGCGTGATCGATATTGAAAACGGGCGCGATTCCCAACAGGTGTGTCTCTGAAGGTGTCTTGTGCCGATGCGTTGCTGTGTTGAGAAAGGCAAGATCGGCAGCAAGAAACGCATGTGCACGAGGAGCGAATTTGCGACAGAAATTGTAACTTTCCTGTTCTCGAAAACTTACGGCAGTTGCCAATTGGAGAGTGCGTATCGTGAGAAATCGTGCGGTAAATGTTGAAACATTGCCAATCCCCACACTAATGAACAGAACGGATTTCTGTAATACACGCCCAAAGAGCGTTAGAAGAAAACACCGGAGCAGGAGTGAATAACGAGCCCTATTCATTGAACGTTTCAATAACTTGAATTGATCGCCGCCTCCAACCACGACGATACGGGCCCGAAGGAAGTGTCGCAAAAGAGAAAAAAGCCTTTTGTGGGAGTGCACAGAGAATACGTGGTGCTGATCTTCGGTGAGTGATGGTTGTGATGACGCTACGGTACAGCGTTCGCGTGGCAGGAGAGACAAGCATTGATGCAGCAGCAGTTCATCGCCTGTATTCTGTTGTCCGTATGCTCCAACCAGCAGGATGTCTGTTTGGTGGGTGGTGCGCTCGCGAGAACGTTCGTATGCTCGGATCGTTAATCCAGCCACCGCATTCCATCGATGCCCCTCCCGAAGATCTCTGAGAGGGCTTGTGAGCGCCTCTCTCTGTAACGGCGTGAGCGAAGAAAACGCATCCAGTTTTTCTGTGAGAGCGCCACTCTGCAGAGGGAACAGCAAGCCATCGTAGGGCACGAGTGGCCGCAGGGCTTCGGATGCGAGAAACGGTGTCGAACTTCCAATGGCATAAGACAGAGGGCCACTCGATGCGAAGCAGAGCCGGTAAGGCAGGACAAGGCAGTCGATCAGCCGGAAGAATGGACCTACGTGCGTATCTTGTACTGCTCCGTACCAGATGACCCGTCCCGGCACAGTGCGCTCCGCTCGTTGATGGAGATCGTGAACGTAGGAGCTATAGGATGTTTTCCCGTCATGCACATAATTGGGCATGCCCCCAATAAGCAGAACGCTTTTGGGAAACTTACGTGCATGTTTACCAAATTCATCCAACAGGAACTCGATTCCTTTGTATCCCGTAAAGTACCCAAAAAATCCAAAAATTGTTCCTGCATCTTGCGGAATATTGAATTGCCGGAATAGAGCATGTTTGTCTCGTGTGGCGACGGAGGCGGTTAGATCTTCCGCGCCATGTGGAATCACAACAATGTGTTCACTGGGAATATCATATTCTTGTATCAGTGTTTCCTTGAAGAGATTGTCGTGCACGATGATTGACGGCGCAAAAAGGCCGAGAAGTCGATAGAAAATTACATAACCCCACCGAATGATTATCGGGGGAATGTGTGTGTGATGCATATGGGCAAATGTCCTATCAACCTGATTGGGGCGGACGACGTGATGCAGTGTGACGACGGGCACAGTGTATCTGCGTACCAATCCGATGAAGAATGGGAAAAGTACCATACTCAATGGTCCGCCGTACAGGTGCGTTTCGTGTTGAAAATGGACAAGGTCAAAACGCCGACGTCGAATGGCCAGAAGCAACTGGACGAATCCCAGGCTGCTTTTCCTGAAGCATCGCTCAATACGTATGGGAGGCGATGTGAGCGTTTCTGTCGTGGGCGGTGTTGCCTGATCTGAACGTGTATGTTTGCGGTCACTGAGAATGGTAAGGGTCCAGGAAGGCGGCATCGACGAATAGATTTGCGCTAAGAGGTGCAAAGCATATGCCGTTACTGCATTCATGGAAGTATGCGCTTTCGGTAGCGCGATATGAGGACAGACGTAGGCAACCTTGAGTGGGTGAGAGGGGGGAGTTTGCACGGGTTTTGATGTGAGTGTCTTCTATCAGATTCTACACCATTTTGCGCTTTAATGCAATATTCCTCAAAGGAGCCGCACGGTGACATCACCGATCCAATGGGGGGAGTGTATTATTCTTCACACGAAAACCAATGGCCCGATAGAGGTCCCCTTTTAGCACAGGGGTTTGCAGGAGATTACTTGCCGACAGATTCTTCAGTTTGTCGTCGAGGAGCCCCAGTTGTTTGCTCTTCGCGACCAATGCTTCGCCTTCCAGATTTTCTCCTATGGCAACAGGTAGCAATGCCTGATAGGTGAGGACGCCATCATGATGCTCCAGAAGTTGCGTAACGATGCTGTCATCGGAGGCAGAGAGTGCCTGATTGCTATCAATGCTGTAGTTCAGCCTGTCAACGCTGAGAGGGGGCACATGTACACGGGGGATGAGTGAACCAGTCAAGATGAGGTACTGAGTGCCAAGGAGCAGGAGAGGATCATTACTGATATTGTCGATGGGATAGAGCACCGTTCCCTCACGAATCATTGCCAGCTGAAGTTGACGCAACGGTGTTCCCTCCAATGCAAAGGGATTCTGATCTGTTGCGAGGCAGTAACTGAGCACGCGGCCAATGGCCTGACCGATAGCTATTTCATTCACGTGGGTGCGATAGAAACTATTGGCGATCTGGCTCACCCCGGTATTCAAAGATGCAGGAAAAATATTGGCCCCATTCGCGGGGAGCAGCATGTTCAACGATACTTCTGCAGGTTTGGACAGAGAAAAGACACTCGCAATTTCAAGAATGCTTGGGAAATTATTCAATAATTGCCTATTTGCCTCGAGAAGAGGAAGTACAGAAGCGTAATACTCCTCGGTTGTATAGATCCCATGGAAATCAAGTTGGTACTGCACGGCTGCCAGCGCATCCTCGAACAGGACGGCAGTTTGGTTTTTTGCCACACACCAATCAGGAAAATTCTTACCGGTGAAGCAGTCACTTGGGCATTTCTTGTCGGGGCAATATTTTGTATCGATACGAAGGTCTTCCTGTGTAACTATTTTTTTCGAAACGAGCCGTCTGCCCTCCCGAATGTATGGCTGATTGAAAAAGGGGCTATAGTGGTCCGTAGCAAGCCCAATCACCAGTTGCATACGTTTTGGAGTACAAGTGAAGTGCGAAGGGTCGCATCCGTATTTCTCAGGTAAAGGTGCAGCAGCATAACGCATCCAATATGCATATGCCGCAGCACGCTCGCGCGATTGTTCAATGAGTTTCGGTGAATCGATGTCCGCGACAGATACAGTTTTCAAATCACTTGCGGGAGTGACTACCAGCGTTATTCCCATAGTGTTTTTCCCTATATTAGAGGGAATGAGCCCCACAGGTTCGCCCTTGAGTACATTGGCCGGAGAAACAATATTGCGGTGCGTGAAGAGTGAGACGGAGAGAGGATTCTGCTCACTTGTCATCGGAGGGAAGAAGTCAAAGGTCCAGGTAGTGGACAATGGAGGAATATCTTCAAAGAGATAGAGAAAGCTCTCTTTCTGCTCGGAACCGGTGTGCGTATCAAATTGGATAGGATCCTGTCGAATGATGAATGGCCTCTCTAATATGCAAATATCGTTTCCCTCCACATGAGTCCAGGCAAATGTGGTATTGATAGAACCATTCTCCTCACGAATCGTAGCCTGTGAGGGACAGGGGGCGTCGTGTGAGAACATGGCTGACCGATACAACCCCGGAGGGAGTGCTGCGAAGGTAGATGAAAGGGGGGGCTGGAGAGAATTACTGTTTCTTCTGTACACATCGACCGATGGCGAAGGAACTGCGATCATCTGTGCAAAAATATCCGAGGCCCTGATCGTAACGCCCGGAAACAGAAAGGCCTTGCCGGCATACTCATATTGTTTCGTTCTTCGTATTGTGTGATGGAGAGGTGTGGGGGTGGTAGAAGGTTGAGTGGCGATCGTGAGTGCTTGCTGCTTGGCAGATCGAATCCAGATATCATAGATGCCGGCAGGGGTGGGCAGAGCTTTAGAGGCATTGTCAGAGAAGTATGTCGATGAGTTTTCAACAGAGTCAATAATCAGTTGGACATTACCCCATGGCCTGTCATTCGAGGATGCCAGCCGTAGCTTGTATTTTTTCCCTTTTGCAAGCGAAGAGAGGAACAATGGTTGTAATAGTCGATTCTCCATTTGAGTCGAGAAGACTTGAGATTGTATTTTTGTGTTGGAGTCTGCATCGAGAAGCTCCATGGCCCACCAGCGGGATATGGTGTCGCTGATTGAAGATAGGTAGAGCGCATCTTCGGTCACTGAAAAATCCCACTCATGCACGGGCTGTTTGATGTTTCTGAATGGGGAGTTATATGCCCATTTTTCGTTCGTGAGCACACGGCTTGATCGGGTGAGGTCGAAAACCTGCGAGCCTGCCGAGACTTTGGTGGGAATAATGACGATCGCCGATGGTTCCAGTTGCTCCACCGCAAGGTCGGTAAGAGTCATTCCATTCCGCAGTTCAGGAATTTGGATACGGGCGAGAAACGGGCTGAGCTGTTGCATCTCAAGATGGTGACCCCGGAAGGTGAGTTTCGGTAGGGTTACGGGCAAGCGCTCTCGCGTCATGATCAGAGCCTCTGCTGCATAGGCGGGAAATCCTTTCCACTGAATGCTGCTTCGGATGAACGGAGGGCGCAGAACCAGTGCCTGTTCGTGGAGGATGTTTTTTTTCACCAAAATCAATCCTTCGATTTTAGTGGAGGTGCCATGCTGTGCCACGAGAGAAAACGAGACGGTGCGTCCGGCCTCGATTGGGAATGCCCCGACGCGTGTGTACTGCTCATTGGCAGGAAGTGCGAGGTCAAATGAGAGCGGCAGATCCTGCCAGAGGGGCGAGGCAGCAAATACTCTTACCGAGCCACCCTGATGCACGAGGTACACGTCAAAGATATCGGAGCTTTCTGTGGTAACGGGGATTTCGAGTGGGCAGGGAATGTCGGATGACACCAGTACAGAGGCATCTGCAATGGCACTTCCGCTTCCCGCCTTTTTCCAGCACCTTTGCTGTTCTTTTGGAGGAAAAAATTCACCGGGGTATCCACGATCCAGCAGAAAAAAAGCCGAGGTCATTGCCTGAGTACGATTTCCCAATCCCCCAATCACCTGTCCCTTTTCGTTTGTTTCTCCTTCAATAAATCCACGCCGCACTTTATCATGAAGGGCAGAAATCTCTTCTGTGGCGCTCTGTGCATCGATGCCAAGATTGAAAGGAGTTTCTGTCATTGCCAGCAGCTTTCCGGTTGTTGTTCCATCAACCAGATAGTGATAGCGAATGCGGATAACATCATGCGTTTGAATATCCCTGAGCAGCGCTTCACTCCAGAGTCCCCCCTTTTTTCGCACTTCAATGAGCCGTTGTCCTGTCAGGAGATTGATATTCTCGTGCTGCAGTCGGGAACGGAAGAATTCCTCGAAATCATCGGGGATGCTGGCCGCTCTGCCGACCACTGCTTTGCCCAGACCAACGTTGCTGCCGGTACCGCCTCTTTTCTTTTGAAGAAAGAGAAGAAGATCCCCGTAGATTCCATTATCTTCCCAATTTCTTCTTACGTCGTCGAAGGCACTCATGCCTGCTTCGGTTGCCTGCCCTCCCACCGTTTCGCTTTCTGTAGCCAGTACGACCTTCGCTCCGTGCTCTGCTGCGGTTATAGCGGCACTTGTGCCGCCGAGGCTGGCACCGTAGATCAAAATGTCAGTCTCTATGGTTGTTGTAACGGGGATTCTGTTTCGTATTAGATTAAGACCTACAACGATGCAGGTTGTTGCAATCAGAAGTACCGACAAGATGAGAGCGATTTTTCGAAACATAGCCGCAGACATCAGATTACCAGTAACTTCTAATAGTTACCATTTATGGACTGATTGAACGCATTTTCCCTCATCACAACGAGACGGTAAACCCTCGCATTCTCTCAACCAATAACACGGTAGTGAGGTTATCTCTTTCGTCCGTTCTTTTGCAGGGGAATGACATGCCCATCGAGCAGCTCTACAGAGCCACCGCCTACGCCCAATGCCCATGGCGCTCCAGCCTGTGCGGGCATGCGCTTTTTCTCCTTGTTCTCAAAAAGCAGAGGATCACCACTTACAGTTGGGGGTGCGGCTAACGAGACATGCGCAAGAGGCTTGGAATCGCCGTTTCCTGCAATCTGTGCATCAATCGCCATGCCCCCCGGAACTACTCGAACCGTCACGAGACACATGTATTCCCGGCCATCTTCAGTGATAACAGGCTGTTGATGATCGCCGAATGCTGCGGTATCGCGCCTCTGACTACTGAAGAATGACGTCCCTTCCAGATCAAAACCTGATCGGTACGCGCCAGCTGCTTTCTTGTCCATGTTTCCATCCCAATAGAGACTAATGCTCCTGCCATTGGGAAGGGGAACCGCGAACGCGGTCACGCCTTGCATGCCATCTGGCCAGCGACCATTTGCAGTGCGTTTGAAAACGAAACGAAATGCATACTGCCCGCTTTGAATAACCTTTTGGCTTTCAGCAGACAACGGAAGATTGATGGCGGCAACCCAGGCGTGAGTTCCGGAACTTCCTTGCAGGAGTTTTAATTGTCCTTCTTTATTTTTTACCTGCCATCGTTCGCGCGCAACAAATCCTTTCTTGATGAGAGCTTCGAGATCTTCGCCTAACAGATCCACGGCTCCAGGAGGCAGTATATTCGGCACATCAACGCGAACGTCAGGTGGTTCTGTCTGTGCAACTTCAACCGGTGGACGCATCGGTGCACCTCTGAAGAAGCCCAGATCACCGGAATGCTCATGCAGGAGCCTACGTTTCATGTCTTTGACGCGTGCCGTGAGGATCGCAGAATCCGATTTCGGCTCTGCAAGCTCCAGACAGTGTACTGCCATGGCTACTGCTCCAGGACCTGCCATATCGGCAGAGACGAGGTCTTGTGCGAGCTGATAGAGATCAGTTGCCGGAAGGGTGTCACTCTGGTCAACACGTGCCGCCAGATTGCCGAGTACAGAGCCTTTTTGGGTTTGTAATGCAGTAGAGAACGACCAGTCTCCCTGTTCAAGACAGCGATACGCACCCACTGCCCCATTTGCCTCAGGATCGTCGGGATTTGAGGCCAATGTCTGTCGGTGAGCGGCGATTCCCTGCGATGCGAATGTTTTTTCAAGCTGGGTCACCAAGCGGAGCATGTCAGCGCATTCCTCCGTATCGGCTGAGGGGCTCCTTCTCAGAGAAGCCAGGAATCGCTTCGCTCCATCGAAATCATCCTGCGCACACAGACTGCGGGCCACTCCGGAGGCATGTGTCATAACCTGTTCAATGTTTCCACCCTTCTGTTTGGCGGCCTCCTGCACGGCAGCAATGGCCTGCCCAATCATCGAATCATCAACATCAAACAGGCGCTGCATTTCTGCAAGCACGGTCATGACGGTGCCGAGGTTGTTTTCGCCACGCGCTTTTTCAAGAGCGACCTGGAGCAAAACCCACTGTTCCACGGGTTTCTCAGTTCGCTGTATCTGTTCCAGTAACTGCTCCACGCTCTGCTTACGCAATGTGGGGCTCCGGAACAGGTCGTTGTAGGGAGCCAGTTCTTCGTCAGTGGGCTGCGCCCGGCGCTTGGGAGGCGAAGGCTCGATGGGGGCGGCCTCCTTCGATTCGGGAGTAACGGGGGTAACATCAGCAGGCTCCGGCCTTATTTGCGGCTCAGCAGGTGATTCGGGTTGGAAGAGAGGAGGAAGTGTCGGTTCCTCCTGCTGAGGGATGACCTGCGGTTCCGGCTCAACAATGTCGACAGGTTCTGCGGGGACTGCAGGTTCTTTAGTCACCGGTTGTGGCTGCGTGAGTTCCGGTGTGTTCGGTGGCAACATTCTCTCAGCAGATACTGTCGGTTGCTTGTCGGGAATCGATGATTTATTCGCCAGAACTCCGCCGACTGTAGCGGCGATACCCGCAGCCGCAGCGGTTATCCACGGGTGGCGCTTGATTCTTTCGGCTATGCCTGCGAGCGGCTTCGTCGGGCGACGGACGACAGCTGGGGTCAATTCGGCGATCGTATCGTGGGTCGCTGATGTTTCGCTGTTTACATTCTTTCCGTTGCCATTTCCGTTACCCAGGCGACTGAGTTTTTCGTCGTACTTCCCTCGTTTTTCTGTCGTCAAAAGAACTTCTGCTGCGGCGTTCACTTCATCGAGAATATGACCTGCTAAATGCGCATGTTTGGGATCTTCTTTCTGCTCCCTCGCAAGAAGATCTCTGCGCGCGTGAACCGCCATAGCAATGGTGCTCTCATCGGCACCATTTGTAATTCCAAGCAGCTCATAGTATGAGCAAGGTCTGTGATCCTTTGGAATATTGAGCCATTCAGAATACGGATCAAAGCCATTCCCGTGCTCGTGGCGTCCGTGTGCCCCGTCTGTCGGATGATCAGTGGTGGCCATCGGGTACAGTCTCCCGCAGAACAGATGAATTGTCAAGTTATCTTCACATAGCCAATGCTACTACTTTAGAAGCAAGAGAAACTTCTTCTCGTCAATCATGGCGACGTTCAGTTTGCGTGCGTCATCCTCCTTGCTCCCCGGGTCTGCTCCCACCAGAACGTAATCCGTTTTCTTGCTCACTGACGAACTCACTTTTCCTCCGCGCTCCTTGATGAGTATCTTGGCCTGCTCGCGACTCAATGTCGGGAGCGTGCCCGTGAGTACGAAGGTTTTGCCGGCGAAGATCTGCGGTGCGTGGCTGCCTTCGGACTGCAAGGCCAAAACACCGGCTGCCGCGAATTTGTGCAGCAGGTCGCGATGATCTTCTTCATCGATCCACTCCTTCACCGATGCGGCGACCACCGGACCGATGCCGTCGATCTCGGCTAACTTCTCAGCTTCCATCTCTTGCAGTGTCTGACAAATGCTCTCCATCATGATGCCGTGGAGCTTTCCCTTTTTTGTCTCTGATCCGAAGAGCGATGTTTGCGGTCCTGCCGCTCCTTCCATCGTCACCTCCTTCTTCTGTACCGGCCAGTGAATGCGCCGTGCCAGGATCTCGGCGATCTCACGTCCCACGTGCCGGATGCCCAGTGCGAAGAGAAAGTGCTCAAGAGGAATGTGTTTCGCTCTCTCGATCGAGACCATCAGATTTTCCGTTTTCTTTTGTTTAAAGAGCGGCAGTGCCATCAGATCTTCCGCTGCGAGTGTGAAGATATCGGCCGGATCGGTGATGAGACCTTCTTCAAGCAGCAATTCCACCGTCTCTTCGCCCAGCCCTTCGATGTTCATGGCATGCCGCGAAGCGAAGTGCTCGATGCGCTCCTTGCGCGAGGCGGTGCATTGGGGATTCGGGCAACGGCGAACTACCTCTCCCTCCGGTCGTTCCAGCGTCGTGCCGCAACTGGGGCAGTGCAGAGGGTAGTGGAACGGCTTGGTGCCGTGCGGGCGCAGGTTTTTCAAAACTTCCACGACTTCCGGAATGATGTCGCCGGCCTTCTGAATCACCACGGTGTCTCCTATGCGCACGTCGAGCCGTTCAATCTCATCGGCATTGTGCAGCGTTGCCCGTGCAACGGTGGATCCCGATACGAGTGTGGGGGTTAAATGCGCGACGGGTGTGATGGCGCCGGTACGACCCACCTGCAACTGAATGTCGAGCACGCGGGCTGTCTTTTGCTCTGCAGGAAATTTGTAGGCGCGGGCCCAGCGCGGCGCCTTGGCCGTGGAGCCCAGATCGCGCTGTATCTTGCGGTCATTCATTTTGATGACGATGCCGTCGATATCGAAAGGGAGGGCTTCGCGTTTTTTCTGCCATCCTTCGAATACCTTATGAATGGCATCGACAGAAGAACACAATGTGAAGTCCGCGTGCACGGGGAATCCGTGCTCCACTAAAAACTCCATGAGCTGTTTCTGCGTCGTGATGCCGAGTGTATCGGTTCCCTGTGGATCGATGGCGTAGCAGAAGATGCGCAGATCCCGCTCGGCGGTCACGTGCGGGTCGAGTTGTCGCACGCTGCCCGCCGCGGCGTTGCGCGGATTGGCAAATTTTTCATCCTCCGGCAAATCTTTGTTGAGGTGACTGAGCGCCGCTTTGGTCATGTATACCTCGCCGGAGATTTCGAGATGCTTTGGCAACTGTTTCGATTCTTTTATCGGAAAACTTAAGGGCAGAGCCTCGATCGTCCGTACGGTGTGTGTGACATCTTCCCCTTCGATGCCGTTTCCTCGCGTGAGGGCGCGGCGTAGTTGATAAACACCCTGCTTGAGCTCATAGGTGAGTGAGATGTTGAGGCCGTCGATCTTGAGTTCCGCGATGAACTCCAGATGCAGATGATCCTTGCCCAGTGCGCGTTGCATTTGATCCATCCAGTCATCGATCTCCTCTCGACTGAAAATGTCTTGCAGTGACTCTTTGGGCGACAGGTGCCGTACCTTGGGCAGGCGGCCATCCAAAGGGGCGCCCACGCGTTGGGTGGGGGAATCGGGCGTAACGAGATCGGGGTGCTCTTTCTCAAGCGTAATAAGTTCCTGCTTCAGGGCATCGCGCACGTCTTCGGATGCCTGCGGCTTGTTCTCGATGAAGTAGGCGCGATTGAGACGCCGGATCTCCTTCTTCAGCTTCTCGATGCGGGCCGCGGCGGTGCGTTTGTCCATGGCTGCATTGTATTGAGGTTCCGGATGTTGTTGAAGTCCATTGGGGTATCGGCAGCTGTGGAGGCTGGAGAGGTTGTAGAGGTTGGAAAGGTTAGAGAAGCCTGAAAGGCATTTTGTGGTGGCCGAGAATCACCTCTCGGACCCTCCTAACTTCTAAAACCTCCTGAACTTCTTGAACTGTCAATTGCATTCCATTTCGGAAGAGTGAAGATGCCGCCGACAGTTCATCCACCTTCCTTTTCGCCCCTCTTTTATGATGATGACCGATGACATTCTGGCAACGCTTGAAAAGATCGACCAACAGATCGTTCGCCTTATTGCAGACCGTCGCGATCTCGTGGCACAGGTGCCGGGGGGCCTGAGTGCGGATCAGGAGGTGGAAGCCATGAGCTTGTGGATAGACGAGGCCGTAGAGCGTGAGCTGCCCGAGGACCCCATGGAGAAGATGGGCAAGCTGTTGAGCCAGGTGTGCCGGAAGAGAGGGGAGTAGATGGGGAACTTAGGCTTCGTTGCAAAATACGTTATAAAGATGTATAATTGCACTTACACATACAAACTTCCCCACCGTATGCCGAAGCTCTCGATTATCCTTCCGTGCTACAACGAAGAACAGGTGATCGCCATGACGGTGCAGCGCGTCATGCAGTGGCTGGGAACAGGCCGCCATGATGCGGAAGTGATTGCGGTGGATAATGCCTCCACAGACAACACCCCGTCCGTTCTGCGTGAGCTCTGCCAGAGATATCCGATTCTTCGCGTCGTCACGCGTGAGCTCAACGGGGGCTATGGTTCATCCGTACGTTCCGGATGTGATGCCGCACAGGGAGAGATCATTGCCTGGATGGATGCGGACGGCCAATTCGATGTGCAGGATTTTGATACCCTCCTCCCCCATCTCGCCTCCGTTGATTTCGTCTCGGGCATCCGCGCGAAGCGTTCTGATTCCTGGATGCGCCTGCTGCTCGGCCGCATGTGGGACGGTGTCATCCGCATCTGTTTCGGCATCCGCGCACGCGATATTGATTGCGGCATGAAGGCGTTTCGGCATGATGTCTGGCCGCTCATCCGCCCGACCATCACGGTCGGCGACGCGTTCAATTCAGAGTTGTTCTTCCGTTTGCAGCGGTGCGGTCTTACATGGCAGCAAAAGCCGGTCCGGCACTTGCCTCGTCTGACCGGAAAGTCAGGGAGTGTGCGACTTCCAGATATTCTGAAGGCAGTCATCGACACAGTCAGACTGTTCTTTGCGGCACGGTTCGGCAGTCTCCGATGCCCTCCGCCACACCATCGTCCAGATCTTGCCGTCGTTCCCCCTATGCATACATGAAAATTATTCTTCTCTGCGGCGGCAAAGGTACGCGACTTCATGAGGAGACGGAGTTCAGACCGAAACCGATGGTAACCATTGGCGGACGGCCCATTCTGTGGCACATCATGAAAACATTTGACTATTACGGTTTCTCCGATTTCATCTGTTGTCTTGGGTATCGTGGTGAGGTCATTAAAGATTACTTTCTCAACTACGAATCAATGCACAGAGATTTGACCGTCTCACTCGACCGACAGAAGCCAGTTATCTATCACGGAGAGCCAAATGAACGACATTTTCAGGTAACCCTCGCGGAGACGGGATCGGAGAATAATTCGGGTTCCCGTGTGAAACAGACCCGAAAGTACGTCGATGGCGATGGCGATGATATTTTCATGGTGACGTATGGCGATGGAGTGGCCGATATCGACATTCCCAAGCTTCTCGCCTTTCATCGTTCCCACGGAAAGCTGGCCACGGTCACGACGGTGAATCCTGCCTCGCGTTTCGCGCTCATCCAGTTCGACGAGAGCGGCAAGGTGGTGACGTACAAAGAGAAGCCGAAAATGCACAGCTGGATCAGCGTGGGCTACTTCGTCTTCGACAAGCGCGTGTTCGACTATCTGAGCGAGGCGCCCGAAAGCATGCTCGAAAAGGAGCCGCTCGAGCGGCTCGCGCGGGAGGGGCAGCTGATGGCGTACAAACATGACGGATTCTTCTATGCCATGGATACGTTCCGCGACTTCACTTTCCTCAATGACCTCTGGAACCAGAGCAAGGCCCCGTGGGCGGTCTGGGACCAGGAGCGTCATGGTTCCTCCACGCTCGATGTCAGCCTCTGACCGATCCGCCTTCTGGCGCGACCGTCCCGTCCTCGTGACGGGAGGGACCGGCTTTGTGGGTTCCTGGCTTGTGGCACGGCTTCTGGAGCTTGGGGCGAACGTGGTCTGTCTGGTGCGCGATTGGGTGCCCGAGTCGGAATTGATCCGCTCCGGATCCATCAGACGCGCGACACTGGTCCGCGGCGATCTGTGCGATGCATCACTGCTCGAGCGCACACTGGCGGAGTATCAGATCGATACGGTTTTCCACCTCGCCGCACAGGCGATCGTGGGCGTGGCGAACAAGAGTCCGGTGCCGACCTTCCACGCCAATATCGAGGGCACGTGGTTGCTGCTGGAGGCCTGCCGGCGCACGGAGGTGAAGTCCATTGTCATTGCGTCTTCGGACAAGGCCTACGGCGAGCACGACGTTTTGCCCTACACCGAGTCGATGGCCCTGCAGGGGCGGCACCCGTACGACGTCAGCAAATCGTGTGCGGATCTGATCGCGCAGAGCTATGCCGTGTCTTTCGCCCTCCCCGTCGCCATCACGCGGTGTGCCAACTACTTCGGGGGCGGGGACCTGAACTGGAACCGCGTCGTGCCGGGCACGCTTCGATCCCTTCTGCACAATGAGCGTCCCAGTCTTCGCTCTGACGGCACGTTCGTGCGCGATTACCTGTACGTGGAAGACGGCGTCGAGGCGTATCTGCTTACGGCGGAGAAACTCTCCGTTTCACCCGACCTCAAAGGACAAGCCTTCAACTTCTCGTACGAAATGCCGCTCTCGGTACTGGATATCGTCCGGAAGATCATTGCCCTGATCGGATCTGACCTGAAGCCGGATATCCGCAACGAGGCCTCGAATGAAATTCCCCGGCAGTATCTGGATTCATCCAAGGCGCAGAAAGTATTGGGCTGGGCATCGCGCTTTGGATTCGACGAAGCGATGCAACGAACCATTCAGTGGTACCGGGAGTACTTCTCACGAAATACTTCTTCGCATTAAGCACATGAAACTCACTCCACAAGTCGTCTTTGCACAGGCACGCGAACGCAACGCATCCGATGTGCACGTGACGGCGGGGTATCCCATCTTTATCCGCGTCGACGGCGAGCTCGTGCCCTTAAGCGACGAGAAGATGATGCCCGAGGCTACGGAGGCGTTCGTGCGTGCGGTGCTGGGGCCCGAGGTGTGGAAGCGTTTCGAGCACGACCGCGAGATCGACCTGTCGTTCGCCGCGGAAGGTGACGGTCGGCTGCGCGTGAACTGCCACTTCGAACGGGGGCAGCCGGGCCTCGTCGCCCGCCTCATTCCCACGCAGGTTCCCTCACTCAACGCAGTCGGCCTGCAGGGGATTGCAGAACCGCTCTGTGCGCTCTTAGAAGGGCTGATCCTGCTCACGGGTCCCACGGGCTCGGGCAAATCGACCTCGCTTGCCGCCATGATCCAGCACATCAATACGGAGCGCGCGGCGAGCATCGTCACGCTCGAAGATCCCATCGAGTTTCTCTTCCCCGAAGGCAGGAGCGTCATCCGCCAGCGCGAGCTGGGTTCCGATTTCACCACCTTTCCCGAGGCGCTGCGGCATGTGCTGCGGCAGGACCCCAACGTGATCATGGTGGGCGAAATGCGCGACCTTAAGACCGTTGCATCGGTGCTCACGCTCGCTGAGACGGGGCACCTCATCCTCGCGACTCTCCACACGCCCAATACCGTGCAGACCATCGACCGCATCGTGGATGTCTTCCCCCCGCACCAGCAATCACAGGTGAGGTCGCAGCTCTCGCTCTCGCTCAGGGCCGTGATCGCGCAGAAGCTGGTTCCGTCTTCGAAGGGAGGGCGCGTAGCGGTACGCGAGATCCTCATGAATACGCCGGCCGTGGCCAATATCATCCGCGATCACCGGCTGCAGGAGCTGCCTTCCGTGCTTCAGACGGGCGGTGAGCAGGGGATGCGGATGTTCGAAAAAGATGCGGAGCGTCTGGTGAAAGAGGGGATCATCACGAAAGAAGTGGCGAAGGGGATGTAGGGGAAGGTGAGGAAAGTAAGGAAGGTAAGGAAAGGCAGGAAAGTAAGGAAGGGAAGGAAGGGCAGAAAAGAAAGGAGAATGAAGAAAGCAAGGATAAGGAAAACACTTCATTTCTTTCCATGAGACTCCCATCCGGGTGGTGGTGGCCTATCTCGCCAGCCCGGAGGTCCCTCTTTGGTACCGATCATGATCGGTGGGGATCCGGTGCACTCGCGCATCTCCATGCCGTCGCGGCTGCAGTTGATGATCCTGAAGTTCTCGAAGCGGCAGCGGACGAAATCAACATCGTCCATGTAGATATTCTCGAACGTCGTGTTGCGGAAGGTGCAATCCTCGAAGAGGGAGCCAGTCATACTTCCGCCGGTAACATGGGCTTCGATAAATTCCCTGTTTTTCCATGGATAATCCAGACTGTATCCCTTTTCGGAAAGTATGAATTCTCCACTGAAATGTTGCCGACTCAAGACTGCATCCAGATTTTCCATCATTGACAATGGTACAGAGAGAGAGCTAGTCCGCAAAGCTCAAGTTGCAAGGCTTGAGGATTCGAGAGCTGTTCTTTGAAAAGAATCCGAGGAGAAAGGAGGTGATATTCATGGCTGATGCTATTAAGCGCAACAATGGTGAGTGGCTGATTCCACTCCCCGGTGCGACGAATACTCATCTTAACCACTACCATGTGGCCGCAGATGGGACGATTCTGTCGATCGTGGAGAACGGAGTCCATCAGTACAATCGCCAGGAAATTCGCGACAATATCAGCACAGCGACAGGAATGACTTTCCCGCCACATGACTTCCGTAGGGAGTAGCCTTGCCGCTCTGACTTGAGATGAGCAGCATCTCATCAGCTGAATAGCTCTCTAGGCCCGCCTCCTCGGTGCGGGTCTATTTTTGTGCAATGGAGTTATTGGTTTTATAAGGGCGTGATCATCAAAGAGGCCTGCCCGGCGTAGCTCCGCAGTTGTAGAGAGGAGTCGGGTGGCGAAGGAGATGTAAAAGATAAGTAAGGAAAGGCAGGAAAGTAAGGAAGGGACATTACCAATTTGTCATGCTGAGGAATCCCGCGTAGCGGGATGTCTCGAAGCATGAGTACAAGACGATTAGCTCTTTCTTAGAAGTAACCACCCGCTTGTCACACTGAGGAGCCCGCAGGGCGTCTCGAAGTGCGACCGAGAGTTCCTCGGAGCCACTGCCCGTTGACGGTGTCGCCCTTCGAGACGTCGTCCCCCGGGACTCCTCCTCAGGGTGACACCTTTATCTGTTTCTTGAAGGCAGTTCTTCTTCGGGAGAGCTCCGGAAGTTGTTCATATTCTCGTCTGATCAACGCCTCTTTCTTCTTTCTGCTCCATCTCTTGACTTTCTTTTCCCAGCTGATCGCCTCGTTGATATCCTGAAAATCAGCAAGGTAGACCAGTTTTACGGGTCTTCGGCTATGTGTGTAACTCGAAGGGTCCAGACCATCACCGTGTTCCGTGAGTCTTCGCTCATCATCATTCGTTACGCCGGTGTAGTAGCTCCCATCTGAGCAACGAAGAATATAAACGAAGTATTCATACATGGTTCCATTTTCCTGCGATATCTTTGAGTGTCTTTGTTCGTCTGCGAAGACATTTCTTTCGGATACGTATCTTTGGCTTCACAAAGCCAAAATCAGACGTTCCATACCATCGCAGAACGCCCGCGTTTTCTCATGTCTCCCGCTGGATGAAATGCGCAAGGAGCTTTACATAGCCAAAAAGTCGGGTAGAGTGCAGGTTTGGAATGACTGATCTCCCCGCCAGTATCGAGGCGTATCTTACGGATGCGGGCTTCTCTGCCACCGAGATCCTGGTGCTCAAGAAACTTCTTGAGGGCGAGGCGCTTACATTGCGTGAACTTGCTGCGAAAACAGGTAAATCGACCGGGGTATTAGATCTTGCAGTGAAGAAACTGCTGCAGCGTCGCATCATCAGTCGCGAGATGGTGAATGACACACCCAAGGTATTGCTCAAGTCGCTCAACGCCGTTATGCAGTGGATGCAGGATGATACGGAACAGAAACTTAAAGCCATGAAGAGTCGCGCACAAGACTTCGAGTCGTTCATCAATTCTCTCGAGCGGGAGAGTAGGCGGCCCGGGATGGAACACTTCGAAGGGGAAGAGGGTATCAAGAAGGCGTATCTTAAACTTCTTGATCTTGGCGCGAAGGAGTTTCTGCACTACCGGCCCATAACAACAAAGGAGGAGGAGGACCCGCTTCGTGATTTTCGTGTGCAGTATTTTCGTGCGCGGTACAAGCGCGGCATCTTTTCCAGAGTGTTGGCGCCTGAACATTCTCTCGGTCGCAGATTTCAATCGCGAGATCCCTTCGAGTATCGCGAGACGCAGCTGGTGCCCGATGCCGTGTTTCCCATCACGTTCGAGAAGATCATCGCCGGCGAGACGGTGGCCTGCTTTAACCATGCGGAACAGCGCGCATGCATTCTTAAATATCCTGAGTTGGCGCAATGTGAGCGAACCGTATTCGAGCTTCTGTGGCGCCGCGCCAAAGAACCGGCAAGTCAGCCGCAGACGGTAGCGGTGGCTCTTTCGCAAACACCAGAGTCCTTCATCCCTTTGAGCACGCGATCGCTCTCAAGCCTGCGGGAGTTCTTTTTGAGTAAGAAGAGTGTGGTGATCTTTCTGATGGGTGCGGTGCTGGCTGCAGGGGTCACGTACGGGCTGTGGAGGCATACGTACAATCTGAATCGGGAACGAGTTAAGGAGCGGGCCATGGCCATCGCCGCGACGGCTGCCATGGAGTTTGACGTGCGGGATATCGATCAGCTTCGTACGAAGGAGGATGTAAAGAAGCCGGAATTCATGAAGCTCGTGACGCACCTGCGCGAGATCAAGACGCGCAATGAGAACATCCGATTCGTCTACATCGATCGTCCGGCAGAGGCGGAGGGTGCGTCGTGGGAGGTAGTGGCGGATGCCGATTACGGCACGCCGGATGATGATCTGAACGGGGACGGCATCATCGAGGATTTCGAACAGCTCACCATGCCCGGACAGGTGTATCCGCACGTGGATCCGTTATTTCAAGAGAGGTTACAAAAACCGGCGGCAGATTTTCTCAGTGATGAATGGGGAGAGTATTGCGATGCATCTGCCCCTATTTTTGATGCTCAGGGCCATGCGGTGGCGGTGCTTTTCGTTGATATCGATCTGCAGCAGGTCCGTGATCTTACTTCACAGTCGTTCAAGGTGGTGTATGCCTTCCTTGGCTTATTTCTCCTCTTTGTCTTCATCCGTCTCGCGGCCTTCAATCGGCCGCTTTTCTTTGAGTTGCTGAAAATTTTTCGGTCCAAGACGGTGCTTTCGGTGCTGGGGCTGTGTGCCGTTATCGCCCTTGGAGTGACGTATGGGATGTATCGGTACACTTTAGGTTTGATGAAAGAGCAGGTGGGACAGCGGTTGATGGCAATTGCCACAACGGCAGCTGTAGAGATTGATGCGAAAGATCTGGAGCCCCTTCGATTCGCGCGTGATATGGAGAGATTGGAATACCAGAGGGTATTTAAGAAACTTAATGAGATTCGGGATAGAAACCCCGATAGTCACATTATGTATGCCTATATTTTCCGGCCAACATCTGATCCCACTCTCTGGGAATTTGTAGCAGATGCAGATTCGAATTATGACATCCCACTCCTGTCGGGGGATCATAATGGCGACGGAGTGATGGATGAGGGGGACGAGAATATTTGGCCTGGAGTGATCTATTATGCAGGAGGGCAAAAATTCGTTACTGAGGGCCTAAAGAAGCCCATGGTCGAAGACTTTGCCAGTGATCAATGGGGAACGTTTTTGACAGGAGATGCCCCAATTCGTGATGAAAATGGAGATGCAGTTGCCATCCTAGGGTTGGACATGAATGTTACTGATTTATATCGTGAGGTGAAAAGTAAATATGATCCATACATGTGGTTCTTTTCGGTCTTCGGAGTTCTGATGATTGTGGGAGTGGGTTTTTCTTTTAGGAAACGGTGAGAGAAGATTGTGTTGTATTGGTGGCTTGAAGGAGTTTTTGTAGTACTTATCATAATATTGATTCTTTTTCAGGTTCTGCTATTCCGTAGAAAAGTATCCGTGAGGCAGTAACTAGCCCCTCTTAATTTTCGTCACTCGAAGTTTTTTCGAGCCAAATACCTTTGCGAGATATTTAAATCCGATAGTGTGTCGCATTTTTCCACAAGAAAACAAATCGACGGCTGCGTATTGATATTCAGGCCATGTATGAATGGCGAAGTGGGACTCTTTGATGACAACCACGCCTGAAAGGCCATACGGATTAAATTTATGGAACAGTGATTGCACCACATGAGCACCCATCAGTTGAGCTGCTTTTTGCATGTGAATCTGCAATGATTTCAGGTTGTCAGGGAGTGTCGAGCAATTCGCGAACTCCCCCAGTATCAGATATCCCGGACGGTGCTCCAACGGGCGAAGGGTCGTTCCTTTTGGCCGTTTACTTGCGGAGCGCTTCTTATGCACTAAAGTTAAGAATACATTTCAAATTCACCATTGTAAAGTTACATTATTACCGTGATTGCAATTATTGCACCCATGCAGGAAGAACTGGAGGAGTATCTCAAGAATATTCCGCATCTTGTTCATAGTGATCTTCTGAATACTATTTCGTATAAAGGGGAATGGAAGGGCAGGCCTTTGATCGTTGTGAAGTCCGGTGTTGGCAAAGTCAATGCCGCAATGGCAACCCAATATTTAATCAGCCATTTTCCTCTCAGTGCGGTGATCAGTCAGGGGGTGGCCGGTGCGGTGCATCCGGCGTTGAATATCGGGGATATTGTCCTTGGAGAGAGTCACGTGCAACACGATCTTAATGTGACTGCTCTTGGATTTCGCAAAGGAGAGATACCTTACTCTGCAGTGCATGATTTTCCGGGGGACCCCGTTCTGCTCGAAAAAGCGAAAAAGGCGTGTGAGAAATTGGGTTTTTCATACATGGCTGGCCGGATTATTTCCGGCGATCAATTTATTTCTGACTCCGAGACTATCCGGCAACTGAGCCGGGAATTTTCCGCTCATGCGGTGGATATGGAAATGGCAGCCATTGCGCAGGTTTGCCATATCAATCGGATGCCATTTTTGAGTGCAAAGGCTATTTCTGATCGCGCGGACCGGATGGCTCATACAGATTTTCCTAAATTTTTGCAAAGCTCAGCAAAAAAATCATTTCAGCTCGTAGAAGAGCTGCTATCTAGTTTATGAGATCACCCTCGTTGAATTGTACCAATGAGAAAATATCGTAGTTCTTGAGATTTGATCTCCCCGGGAGGTAGAGCAATTCCGCAAGAAAGGACATCGACACGATTTTTCCTCCCTGTTTCTCCACCAGCTGGGCACATGCCTTGGCAGTTCCACCTGTTGCCAGTATATCGTCGACAAAGAGCACTTGATCACCCGGGCTGATTGCATCCCGGTGCATTTCAATTGAATCCGTTCCATATTCCAGAGCATATGTTTGCTTTACTACTTCATAAGGTAATTTGCCCGGTTTTCGAATGGGAACAAAACCAACACCCAATTCTTTTGCAAGTGCGCATCCAAACATGAATCCGCGTGATTCCGGAGCCACCACCTTGTCGATTTTCAGTCCACTCGTAATGTAATGTAACTTTGTTTTGTCGAAGATTGATGCCAGTGTTTTATGATCGAGTAAGAGCGGTGTGACATCCCAAAATGTAATGCCTTCTTTTGGAAAGTTTTGAATTTTCCTAAAATGCGATTTAAGTATATTTCCCATATAATTGATTGTGGAGAAATTCAGGTAGTTGGAAACAGGCAGTATGAATTTTTGCATTGTAATATTTACATGTAATTTCTTTCGATGGACCACCACGTTGTCGTTTCTTCAGTGATATTGCTTCAGAGGAAGCTAGTGCAAACGACCAGCATCCAGACTGATACATAGGAACATAAGCAAGATAGTGGTGAACATGGTTAAATGTCGATTTCAATGCTTTATCGATCTTATTAACAATCCCCTTTTCACAGAAAGGCGTTGACCCAATTGTACAAAAAATGCCATCCTGCTTTAGGCATTTTTTTGCTAGATCGTAAAATTCTCCAGTAAATAGGGCAGCAGCTGGACCTGTTGGATCGGTTGAGTCATTGATGATTACGTCATAAACATGTTTGTCGGATTTTCTGAGGAAATCCAATCCATCTTGAAAATAAACTCGTACGCGTCGATTTTCAAATGATCTTTTTGCGAAAGGAAAGAAATGCTTCGAGATTTCGATGACATCTTTGTCAAATTCGCATAAACTTATTTGATTCACCATTCGATGCTTTAAGCCTTCCCTAACACTGCCGCCATCTCCCCCTCCAATTATTAATAAATTGCGGGGTTTTCTATGAGAAAAAAGTGGTATGTGTACAAGCATTTCATGATATGGAAATTCAAATCGTTCTGAGAGCATCAATAAGCCGTCAATAACCAACAATTTCCCGTTCTCTTTTGAATCAAAGACTTCGATTGTTTGGGATTTGCTGGTCTTTTTGAAAATTCTTCTGGCTTCATAGCAGTATTTTGTCCCGGGAGATTGCTTTTCGCAGTACCAGCTTTTCATCTTGGCAAGAATACCCTATTGGGTTATACTTTTGGAGGTATGTTTTTGAAAAGCACGATCTGGAGTCTTATCTTATCTTTTGCACTAATTTTAGTGGCCGCTGTGGGAGTGGTAGCATTTAGATGGAAAGTTAATTCAGATCAGGTCTTGGCCTATAAAGAGCAACGTGATTTCGACCGCTTAACCCATGTGAATACGCTTGCTAGTGCTGTGCGGGAGTATATGACTGAGTATAATGGAAAACAGCCAGGCTTGATTAGTAATGAACCAAAGTACATTTGCCGCTCCGATTTATTTGATAATTGTGAAGATTTGGTTGACCTGCGGCCACTCCTAAGTTCATTTATTATTGCGATTCCTTCTGATCCGACCGCAGAAGTTGGCCCGAATACACATTATTTAATAGAAATTGAGGATGGGAAGGTGGTGGTTTCTGCACCAGAAGCTGAAACCGAAGAAATTCTTGCGACTAGGTGAGAGAGTGTGTTTGTGGTATAATTCTATGTTGTGAGACAAATAATAAAAAGCATTGTTGGGTGGGCAAACGAGTTTGGGAAAAGCTACCTTCTACTTGGGCTAAGTGCTGCATTCGCATGCGGTATTGGTTACGCCCTTTTTGCATATACACAAAATATTCTACTCGAACGACTTCGCGAAAAACTAATTACTATAAGTACTACAGCCTCTTTGCTCTTTGATGAACAAGAAATAAGCGAATTGATCGAGGAAGGGGAAAAGAGTGTGAACACAGATCTGTATCGTAAAGCGGTCTTGAACTTGAGAAGGATCAAAAGACGTAATCCAGATATTAGATATGCTTACATATTTGCAAAAACTAAAAGGCCGGAATCAGTTTCTTTTGTGGCAGATGCGGACATGATTGCGCTCCGATCTAATCTTAATTACACGGGGGATGAAATAGACGAAGGTGATTGGGTAGGGTCTCAATACGATACAGATGAATCGTCCGCATTAAATGAGGGCTTTGCTTTCAAAGAGGCAACAACAGATCAAGATTTCTCTGATACATCGGAGGATTGGGGAACCGTATATTCGAGTTATGCACCTATCCGTAACCATCCGAAGGCAGTTTCAGATGCTGTTTTAGGTGTGGATGTCGATGTGACTTCTTACCTGAGTTTTGTAAATGCAACCCTGATTCCATTTGTAGTGGCTGTCGTTTTTCTTCTGTTGTTATTGGCTCTGCTCACACTATCTTTGGTTCGAATGTGGGGTTCAAAAGTCGACCTTCTCAAAGACCTCGATCGCCAGAAAGACGAACTCATCAGTATCGTCAGCCATCAACTTGCAACACCGGTAACCTCAGTAAAGTGGTACATCGAGATGCTGCTGGACGGAGATTCCGGAGAGCTCACCGAGGAGCAGAAGAAGCAGCTCATGACCATGCAGGGAGTGACGGCTGACCTTGTAGACCTCGTGGGCATGATCTTGGATGTCTCGCGCATTCAGTTGGGTCGTATGAAGGTGGATCGTGGCGACCTTGATCTTGGCACTTTCTTCACTGAAGTGTTGGCGGTGATCGAGCCCAAGGCCACAGTCAAGAAGCAGCAGTTCATCAAGTCGTTGCCCAAGACTTTGCCCACAGCTTCTCTCGATAAGCGCCTGATGCGTATGACACTCGAAAACCTGCTCAGTAACGCCGTCAAATACACACCGGAGGGCGGCCAAGTGGAGCTGAATGTTTCGTTCACAGACCACACACTGTGCTACGAGGTGAAAGACACGGGTTGCGGAATCCCCAAGGAGGATCAGGAAAAGATCTTCGGCAAGCTCTTCAGGGCCACCAACGTGCGCAATACGGAAGGCAACGGTCTTGGACTCTTCGCCGCCAAGGGTGCCGCCGAGGCACAGGGTGGCAAGGTGTGGTTCACAAGTGAGTCGGGCAAGGGCACCACGTTCTACGTGGAGGTGCCACTCACAGAGGCGAAAGGGGCTGAAAAAAGTGAGGCACAATAATTGTCATCCTGAGCTCTGTCGAAGGATGAGAATTTGAGGTGGGCTATGTACAGGGTGTCATGGTTCGACAGAGCTCACCATGACATGTAGTTTCGCTTAGGCCCGTGATTCCATCGCGAAAGCTTTTTCGATCACTTCGGTCAGGTCCACCTCTTCCATGCGCAGTTCCTCAATGGGGAAGCTTTTGAGTATCCACTGGGTGGCGGCCGAAAGATCCTTTCGCGGTACCGCGATGCGGTAGGTGAGGGGATCGATCTGCTCCAAGTGCCGGTTTTTAACCATCTCGGCGATTTGCGCGGTCTGATCTGTTTTCAGCCGCTCGCGCTGAAAGCGGATGATGCCGCTGCGCTCCGGTTCCAGGCGATTGACCAGCGACTCGAACGCGCCGTCGAAGACCTTTTTACCCTGATTGAGAATGATCACGTTTTCGCACAGGTTGGCAATGTCGTGCACGTAGTGGGAGGTGAGGATCACCGTCATTTTCTCTTTTACCTGATAAGTGTCGAGAAATTCCCACAGGTGCACCTGCGAGATCACGTCGAGGCCGATGGTTGGCTCGTCCAAGAAGAGCACCTTAGGCTTGTGCAGGAGCGAGGCGATGAGTTCGCACTTCATGCGCTCTCCCATCGAGAGTTGCCGCACGGGGGTGCCGAGAATGTGCCCTACCCGAAGGAGCTCTGTCATGGTGCCCAATGTGTCATTCCACTGATTGCGCGGAATCTCGTAGAGATCCCTGTGGAGCACAAAGGTATCGGTGGGTGGCAAATCCCAGATGAGTTGTGTTTTCTGACCCATCACGAAGCCGATCTGCTTCTTAAATGCTCGCTTGCGATCAGAAGGGTTGAAACCAAGAACAGTGCAGGAGCCGGATGTGGGCGTGAGGATGCCCGAGAGCATCTTGAGCGTGGTCGTCTTGCCGGCGCCGTTGGGGCCCAAAAATCCCACAAAACTGCCTTGGGGGATCGTGAAGCTCACATCATCTACGGCGTCCACATCGTTCCATTCGCGCCACACAACGCTCTTGAGGGTTGGGAGCAATCCCGGCTTCTTTTCGTAGTGCCGGAACGTGCGTTTCAAATCTTTGACGACGATGGCATCGGTCATGATGAGGTTTTTAAGAGGAAGCGGAACCGTAGGTGCGGATGAGAAGCTTGAGCATAAGGAGGGCAAGGGACCACACGCCGACAGAGATCAAGAGGAGGATCAAAAGCGAGAGCCTTCCGGTGATCACTTCGAGGGCGAGAGAATACTGTAAAACACCGAAAGAAGCAAGCCATAACATAAAACTGCCACTTCGTCCAATAGGGATAGAACGGGCGTTTTCCATGTATTCCCACAGACCTTCGTAGGGATCCCACCTGCCCCACCGGATCGAGGGGATGCAGAAGAGAAGTACGAGTGCCATCTCGATGGTGCTGGCAACGAAAGCGGTCAAAAAAGCCATGAACCAGAGTGAAACAGGGAAGGCCCAGAAGATGATGCCGCTCCCCACCACAACGTGCGGCCAGTACCATACAATGCCCAACTCTTCCGTCACGAGGCGGAGCAGGAACGGAGGGGGCTGCAGGAGCCAGTGATCCAGATTCCCACGCCAGACAGCCTTATTGAGCGAGATGATCACGCCAACGATGATTGATTCTGCGATGCCGGTGGCGACGAGTGCCATTCCAAAATAACCAATGACCTCATTGGCCGTGTATCCGAAGAAATTCCCGCCGCTGACCGTGAAGGTGACGTAGAGGAAGACCGCCTGAATGCCGAGAGTGCACCAGATGGTCACGATCCAAACCAGCACATCGGCGCGATAGCGACCCCAGCGCAGGAAGTGGAGGTTGATAGCCCGTTGGTAAATAGAGAGGAGGTACCGCATACAGATTAGCCACCCACAGTATCGTAACGCCGTATGCCGGCGCGCCAGAGGAGGATGACTAAGCCAAAGAGAAGGATGCTCCACAGCGCCTGTCCGAGGAGCAGGGCAGAAAGCGCGGCAGACTGTGGATGCAGGATGGCATCCACCGGGCCGGAGATGCCAAACCTGAGCGGGAGCACGCGACTGATGCGCTCGAGCCAAGCAGGGAGCAGATCCAAGGGGAGGAGCCGGCCCCCGAAGAACTCCAGGATGAGCATGGCCAGAGCGAAAATGCTATCCGTTTTGATCACCCAGAAGGCACACATGCCGACCGCAGTACTGAGGAGGCTGAAGAGTACCAGTGAGAGGGGCATTACGATGATGGCATTGATGAGTGACGCGAATGAGAGCTCCGCAAAGACAGAGGGGAAGATCCACAAACACAGAAGCAGTGCGGTGAGCGCAGGGATCAGCAGGAGGACGATGCGCGCCAGAATGATACTCACGGTCGTTTCGAGAAATGTGAGCGGACGGATGAGCCACTGGTTCAGCGTGCCCATATGTACCATCGAACTCATCTCGTAATGGAACTGGATATCGGTGAAGATCCCGATGATGAACACGAGCAGGTAGTAGGCGATCATGTCATTCTCGGCCCATCCGCCGAGGGCATCTGCCTGTGCGTGATCAAAGATCGCTTTCCACGCGAGCAGAGGGATCGTGAGCGGCAGAATGCGTTCCAGAAAGAGCTGAAGCCAGAACTCCCGATGGAGGAGTTTCTGCTGCAGGTGCACCGAAATCGTGGATGCAAGCACTCGAATCACTGGATGACTATACCTTGTTTTTTCGCATGGTGAAGGCCTAGTGAGCCTCTTCCATCAGGCGTGCAACGTTCTCTTCGAGCATCGTGAGGAGCAGGCGGTAGGCCTCGAGGTGTCGGCTTTGGCGCAATTCCTCGCGCTCAAGGAGTGACAGATAGAGTGCAGAGGTTTCGTTGAAGAGTGCCTGCCGGTATGCGGGAGCGCAGAAGTGCGCGGTTTCGAGATTATGCAGCCGGTCGGCCATCTTGATATGCAGCACGTAGGGGATGAGCGTATTGGCCTCGACCATTTGAGCGAGGTAGTCGCGCTCATGATCGTCGATAGACACACCCTTCGGCCGCTTGGGCCGCGTGAGCGCATCCACGGCAGCTTCCACTTCATTGCCGAATGTTGCGCGGATCTGCGGGAGCGTTGCCTTTCCATCCTCCACCGTATCGTGCAGCAGCGCAGCGACGTACGCTCCATAGGGTAGCTTCATACTCACGGACCGCAGGATCTGCAGCACGGCCAGCGGGTGGCTGAGGTATGCACGGCCATCCGCTCTCTTCTGCCCCGCGTGCGCACTGCGGGCGAAGGTGATGGCATCACGGAGGGTGAAGTAGTCACTGAGGGTGAGTGGAGCAGCAGGAGGGCACACAGGCGCCAGAGGATCCAAGTGGCACGCGACGATCGTGCAGGTTTCAGGCCGATGATGGAAGGTGGTTGCCAAGTTGCTCAGTATGAATTCCCCGAAGGGGCGTGCATACTAGCGTCCTAAAAAATGAAATCGAGCAACTTTGGTTTACGGCTTGTTTAAGCCACCATACTTGCTCAAAAGGGCGTTCTGGGTGGTGGTGGAACGTGGGTGATTACTGCGGGGCTGCTTTCCCAAAATAGAACGAATTCCGAAGATCCGGGTATTTCTGCCATGCCTCAAATTTCAGAGTGCATCCTGCGCGAATAACATCGTTCCGGATCGGGAGACAATCTGCGGCATTGCGGTTTCTGTGTGCGCGGAGCAAATTACACCAATCCGCTCGTAAAGGATCAGATTGCGGTTTACTGCACTCGTCCCATTCAAAGAACCCGGAATCCATGTGGTCTTTGTATTCCTGTGCGGTGACATCATTGATGCAGCTCAATCCATACTCACTCGGCATCAGAAGCTCGCATGCGGAGGGGTCGAAGGTGAGTTTGGCGTAGGTATAAATGCACAATGCTCTTTGCTCCGCTGCAGAGGGAGCCATAATCTCAAACCATACCAGATCCCAGCATTCGCTGGCAGGTCTCTGATTCTTCACAAGATATTCAGCCAGATCCCATGGCATCCAGTTGACGTAGGGCCGATGCCAACCAAACACAGCAATCCATCCGTAGGCGAGCAGCGCCAAGACAGTCAGAGCCAAGGAACCAGACACGAGTGGTGAGCGGAGCTTCATGCTAATTGCCTAGAATAGGAGAACCGTTTTCATCCTGTGCGTAAAACTGGTAGGCGGTTGCCAGCCATGCCTGCTTTCCTGCATCCGCCCCGCTCGTGAATGTCGCCAGCGAAGGGTGTGCGTAGAAATAGCCTTCCCAGCTGTCGGGGCGCACAGTGAATTCCGAAGCGTTCGAGCGGAGGTTCTCCGGAGAGAACCGGCTTGCGACGGCATCCCCGGGATTCTCTTTTTGCCGCCTCAGGATTTCCGAAAAGAGAGAAACGGCAAATCCGTGCTCGCGGAACGCATCAATGACTTCGTCGGCAGTCTCAGCGCCCAGCGCTGAAAGGTAGCGCTGCGAAACGAGCATTTGCGCAGTAATGGCGTCCCACGAGTTCTGCTCGTAATTCTCGGGGGCCAGGATATCGAAGGCATACTTGGCCGTCAGTGCTTTTTCCCTGTTTCCCAATTCGCTGGAATGGAAGGCGTACGAATTCGCCGTGACATTGGCGAACGAGAAATTGGGATCCTCGATTCCTTTGTACTTCCCCCCGCCCAGTAGTCTGGAATCCGCTGCCGGATCCAGCGCAATCAAGGTCTGTACTCCGTTCGGTATCCGCTTGCCGATTTCGTATGCCACGTATGTGCCCCAGCTATGACCGACAACGCAGATGTTCTGGGAACCGAAACCGGCGGCTCGAAGTTGATTCGCAGCCCACGTCCCCACACCTTCGATCCATCGTGATCCTTCCAGACCTATGGGCGTTCCATTATCAGCTGCTCCGTCATGCCAGTCCACGGTGACGACCTGCACACCCAGCGCCTGCAGGCTTCTTGTCAGTTCTGCGATCTGGCTACTCTCTTCGCTGTTGGCCCTCCCATGCACCACCACCCAGACGGGCTTTTGGGGATCAAGTCCGTTTTTAGCTTCTGGAAGGCGCAAGCCTGTATTTGAGTCAAACTCCGCCACACTCATGCTCACCGGCATCGTCACGCCACGCTCCGCAATACTGATCCGCCCTTCGATCTTCTGGGTGGTGTAGGGCCTGATCTCGTAGTGCACGGGGACGGTGGGCATAGTGACACTGCTTGTTCCGGTTGGATATGAAGTGATATCCCGAACAGCCAGGGTGTAGGTGCCGGCCGGCAGCACCGTGCTCACGGATTCTCCCGCAAAATCTACGCTCTTGCTGGACACATCTTTCTTGTCAGAGGAATACGAAATGCCGTTGCCGCTGAGGGTCAGTGACAGATTCGGATACTGCGGCATCGCGAGTCCGTAGCTCAGCCCCACCTTGTCGTCTTTGCCCGGTTCATCCGGTCCGAAGTCTGTCCACAGGTTCACCATCATGGGGCCCGTGAGCTCGAAGGTGATCTCACGCTCGCCGCCCTGAGGCATCTGCAGCATCGCTGTGTCGACCAAGTTGTCTGTGGCAGCGATTGTTCCAAGATTTCGCACGAGTGCCGCGATCACTTCGATCTCGGGATTCGCCATCACCTCCTCAGCAACAATCGTCGCATCCCCGCCGTTCTCCTGAGTGGATTTTTCCGTTTCCGTGGCAATGAGATCGGCCTCTGCCTTTGTGATGACGATCTCCGTCATGCCACCGGCAACCTGCCGCTTCCGCTGGATGTTGGTCTCGTTGGCGGCTGCAACGACGACCCGCACGCGCGAGTCGGTGCCGTAGCCTGCGAACTGCTGAAAGAGCCGCGCGGCGCGCGCGAGCCTGCGTTGCTCGCTCCTATCCAGCTCTTCGGGCGAGTACCCGTCGGCCGTGTTCTTACGCAGCCCCAGAACGCTGATGTTCGTCAGACCGTCGTTGCGTGCAGCCATCCACTGTGCGTTCTGCTGACGGAGGTCTAAGTTGGCGATGAGACGCCGGTCTTCGGATTGCGTACGCAGCAGCTCCAGAATCTTGTCATCGACGATGTGTTTGGCTTCCGCGATGACCTGCTGTCTCGTCGGTAGTTTCACGCCGATGCCGGCCAGACGTCCCACGGCTTCCCAGTATCCTCGGTCAGTAATGAGTTGATCAAGCTCAAAGAGGAGCGGTCCTTCGGGTTGCCCCTGCCGGACGGCAAGGCAGACCTCCACGCCCTTCTGCATGATCTCGGCCACGGCCGCCGCGTACACGTTCAGATCGCGGTCATAGCGGCCCATCATGTCCAGAATGACGCCGTTGAGCCAGTCGCGGGTATCGCCGCTGGGCCCGTTGCACCCGCCTTCTTGCCACATGCGCATGACCGTTGCCTGAAAGTTCTCGGGCCGCCAGTCGGGATGCACGGTGAAGAAGTACTCGTGCATCTGTTCCATAGAGACGAAGAGCCCCGAGCGCTCGTAGAAATTCTTGGCTTGCACCCTGCCGAGCTCCACGTTGAGGTCGCTCACGCCGATGCCATTCAGGCCCATCTGCCTGCTCAAGAGCAATTCCAGTCGTTCCT
>MNWP01000026.1 GCA_001872575.1 Candidatus Peregrinibacteria bacterium CG1_02_54_53
GAATACGAGACACTGGCACTACACCCATCGCAGAATTCGGAGTGCCTACTACAGTGTGAAAAGGAATCTTCCATACCTGTTCACCTACCTGCGACATCCAGAGTTGAACATTCCCAACACGAGCAATTCTCTGGAAGGAATATTCACACACATCAAGAAGAATATTCGTCTCCATGGCGGACTCCGCATCGATCAGAAACTACCCATGATTGAGGAGTTCCTACGAGCGAAGTGAGCAGTATTTCAGCCTGCAAAATTGTCCACTACGCCTCAGAACCATTATACGTGGAGGTTACTTTCATACTTTCATTATTATCAAACTTATTCTTTTAATAAAGATGTTTAATCTAATTATGTCAACTGTTGAAATTTACTTTTGAGGATGTTGTTTACAAGCTTTTTGATACCCGCCTTCTCCATAGGTTACCCAATGCGCTACACGCGCGATGGTCGTGCTGCTGGCTCCTGTTTTTTCGGTGATCACCCGATACGGATAACCTTGCCAGATCATTTTTGCGATTTCCCAGCGCTCTGTCATTTCTTTTAATTCCTGCATTGTACATAAATCCCGGAAGAATCTTTCGCAATCCTCAATACTTTCCAAAGCTAAGATTGCATTAAATAGATCCTTGGACTGTTCATTCGGATAGTCAAACCGTTGGCTGATGGATGCGTCGTCCATGATCAATGGTAAAGTCTAATATACATTTCGCTTTTTGCAACATATTTTTCTCGGCTAGAGATGGCAGACTTCGCCAACTTTATTACTGATCTTAGTCACAAGAATGGGAATATTGACCCGAAATTGGCAATGGACCATCTGGCGAGCTGCTTTAGCACAGTAAAGCATTGTTGCAATACAGTAATAATTATTGCATAGATATATATCTATCGGCAGTATGAGCATTCGTTCTTTGGCACCATCGGAAGGAGTGGTTTTAACATGAAAGGGTTTGTTGATGCACGTCATCAGTGACGCGTTCGAACAGGCCGTGGCTGATTTCAAGAAATCGCACGGTCTCCACCATGTCATCGCCTTCTCTGGCGGTGCGTCCACAGATCTGCCCGGGGTTGCAAGCGACGATCCGCTGCAAGCCCAATTCGGGCAGGTGCAGAAGGAACGAGAGTTGCGGATTGTCCGCGGTGCTCTCAACATCCTTCGTCACTACCGAGTCGCCATCCTCACCGGCGGCACCCGCTTCGGTTTTCCCAAAACCGCGGTGGAAGTTGCATGCGAGATGGAGCTCAAAACGATTGGGGTCTTCCCACAGACGGCACACGAGAAAGGGTACGTCCTCCAAGAATTGGACCTTCCGCTCTGTGTCGTACCCCGCTTCGGCGGGAGCACGTGGGGAGATGAGAGCAGTGTGTTCTGCAAACTGCTTGATGCCGTCATCGTCTGCGGCGGCGGAGCAGGTACGCTCATTGAGGCAGCTCACCTGCTGAAGATGAACGAGAGCCTGCTCAAGTACGAGCAACCGGTGAAAGTGATCATTCCGATCCACGGCACCGGCGGGGTGGCTGACGGCCTCCCGTTCGTCTGGGGCAAGCAGGAAATTAAAACTGCTTGCATGCCACAGACACCCGTGCTTTCCGGCAAGGACGCTGCAGTGTATATTCAGGAACGTTTGGATCTCTACAACCTCTAGTTCAAGGAGTAGTACGTATGTTGGTTTCCGCAAAAGCCATTTCCGGCTTCAAAGAGTTCCTGCCGGAGGAGCAGGTCGAGTTCGAGCGCATGAAGCGCATCATCACGAAGCACTACGAGCTGTTCGGCTTCGTGCCGATCGAGGTGGCCGCCGTTGAGCGCGAGGAGGTTCTCCTCAGCAAGTCTGGAGAGAACACCAAGCAAATCTACGGCATCCACCTGCTCGAGCGCAGCGACCAGGCGCACGGCGAATCGGATAAGAGCCTCGCGCTCCACTTCGACCTCACGGTGCCTCTTGCCCGCTACGTGGCCCAGAACTACGGCAAGCTGGACTTCCCGTTCCGCCGCTACCAGATCCAGAAAGTCTGGCGCGGTGAACGTCCTCAGGAAGGCCGCTTCCGCGAGTTCTACCAGTGCGACATCGACGTCATCGGCGACGGCGATTTGGGTCTCCTGCACGACGCGGAGATGCCGGCAGTCATCTATGGCATCTTTTCGGAAATGCAGGTGGGCAAGTTCGTCATCCGCCTCAACAACCGCAAGGTCCACAACGGCCTTCTGTCCCATCTCGGCATCCCCCTGCACTATACGGAACACAGGGAAGTACCGCCGGGACCTGACTGGGAAGGCCCTGTGGAGGTGCAGCACAATACGCTCACCTTGATCGATAAGATGGACAAGGATGGCCTCGAAAAGACTCAGCAGGAATTCCGCGACCACGTCGGTGTCTCCGAGGAGCAGCTCTCAGCACTCCTCGAAGTGCTGACCTTCGAGGATACTCCTGCCGCGACTCTTCAGTGGCTCCAGTCCCGCCAATACGGTGATCTGTTCACCCAGGGCGTGGCAGAGCTCACGGAGGTGGTCGGCCACATGCGTTCACTCGGCGTGCCCGACGATCAGTTCGCCGTCGATCTCGGGATCACTCGGGGACTCGATTACTACACCGGCACGGTGTACGAAACGACCCTCGTTAATCACGAGAGCATCGGCAGCGTCTGCTCAGGTGGCCGGTTCGACGATCTGGCCAGCACGTTCATCGACCGGAAGCTGCCGGGGGTCGGACTCTCCATCGGTTTGACGCGACTCTTCACGTCCCTGCAGAAGCACGGTGTGATCCATACCGACGCCAGCCCGAAGTCGATGGCCAAGGTCCTCATCGTGCAGATGCACCCGGACCTCCGGTCGGATTACTTCAGACTGGCAACGGATCTCCGGCGTGCCGGCGTGCCGTGCGAAGTCTTCTTGGAGGACCGCAAGGTCGACAAGCAGACGAAGTATGCCGTGAAGAAGCGCATCCCTTATGTCGTGTTCCTCGACCAGAAACGCAAGGAGCGCGGGGTGTGCACGGTCCGCCATTTCGAAGGCGATGAGGCGGAAGTCCCGCTCGAAGGGCTTGCCGCCCATCTTCATTGACCTCACCATTCCTTCCACCGCTAAAGAGCGGCATTCCGGAGGGGCATCTCAGCCCCTCCGGAACTTCTTACATTCCCTTCTTTACTAATGAGTAACGAACATGGTTTGCGCAATACCACATTTCGCTTCAATCCAGTGAATGATACAACTGAAATATTGCAGCTTGAGCAATCACCCAACTCAGCAAACATGCTGATTGGCGTATTTCACATGGCATTCAAGGAATGCATTCCACCCGGCGAATCACGAATATTTACTGTGCAATTCAGTAATGCAGGACGTTATGCGAATCTTACAAAGGTACTGGATTGTTTTCGGGAAGCATTGATGAAATGTGCCACAGAACACCTGTCTCATGCATCGGCAGAGCACTCGTGGCACGACGATATGGAAAAGGAAGATGTGCATTTTTCTGTGAATATTCAGCCATTGGAGCATAATTTGCAGTAATCACAGAACAGGAGCAATAGTTGACATATCGTAACTTCATATCTATGATATGCATGCAATGTACATCTGGACGATCTGTTACTGGCCTCACTCATAATCCCACGATCGGGAGACGCTGTGTCTGTGGCCATACGACACACTCACATCTCCCGTGTGAGCTTGTTTACCATTTATACTTGCAATAATGGACCTCAAAGTTGCCAAAGTGCTTCCAGGAGGCAATCCCACGATCATCGTGGAAACTGCAGTTGCGCCTGCAGAGCGGGCTAATGTCGCTACAGTCCTTATGAGTAATAATTACCTTTGTGCAGAACAAGTGGGGTTCCTTGTTCCTCCGCACAACCCGCAAAAGGTCGATATGAGACTGGAGATGATGGGAGGTGAACTCTGCATTAATGCTCTGCGATCAGCTGCTGCATTATTGTACTCAAAAAATCAGTCAAAACCGCTTATCCGTCTTGAAAGCAGCGGCTTTAACGGAGCATTCGAGTGCTTGAATGAGATGAGAGATGCGACTTTGGTAACAGATATTCGCCTAAATATTCCTCTTGTGATTGATCAGAATGACGACTCTGTTACTGTCACACTGGATGGCATTACTCATCTCGTGCGCAAAGTAGAACAGCTGCCTACCGATTCGGAAGCAAAAGATCAATTCCGATCATCCATGCAAGCAAATGCTCAACTGGATTCGATACCGGCATGTGGATTTATGCCATATGTTGAAACAGAAGATCACATCACTCTCAAGCCGCTAGTATATGTTCGCGATACCGAATCGATAATTTTTGAAACAGGATGTGGTTCGGGCAGCATTGCTGTAGCACTTGCAAAATTCAACGGCAAAACACAACACATCTCAATCTTGCAACCGAGCGGAGAATTGTATGTTGTAGATGTTAATAAAACGGAAAGTCATGCAGTTTCCGTACGTCTTTCAAGTCACGTATCGATCATTGCAACTGGTGTTGTGTCTATTCCCTCTGCATTACTATGAATAACGAAGTCACCACCACTGGCACCGACATCTCTCGGACAGAAAGGGAGGCACGAGGATTCGCTGGTAACTGTCCGCAGTTTCTTACACAAGCATGGCAAGGAACTCTCTTTTCCAATGAGAGAAACAGCATGAAGCTGTCGGAATCGTCCGAGCTCAGTAATGCACTGCAATCCGCAGTTCAAAAGGAACTGAGCGATGTACCTCCCGAAAAGATGAGAATGCTGCTCGATCATGCGAAAGTCGTGATGCTTTGTTTTTTGCAAAATAAGGAAACCATTGTAAATATCGACGAAAATGGTCTTGCCGATCTAGCTCGTATTGCCATAGCTGCCTGCAAGGATCCTCAGTATTTAGAGGATCTTGAGATCCGTATCGGTTTCGGATCCGCGCCACTCACATATCCCAATGCGCGAGTACCCGCATATGTTATTGCCGCCAAGAGAATGCTTGAGTCTCTGTCAAAAGGTCGGGAACGTGCGGAACTCCTTTCTGTGCTGGATTTAATTGCAGAGAAGTTTCCTGCAAACAAATACGGGAAACTGCGTACAAATATCCTGCTTAACCGCTCCCTCAGCCCAGAACAGGCGCAGTTGCTCTCCAATATGCAACAAATGCTCGAAGGAGAAATTGTCGCTGAAGTGAAGGGGCAGGCAGAACGACAAACACCGTTTCCTAAACAATTGCCGAGAGTGGTGTTGTACTCCGCACATAATTTTGTGGGACGTACGAATGGCGCATCCGACGCAGTGCATACATGCGCTGAAGCCAACATGCGCTATCTCAGGGAATTCATTCGCGAAGCATGTAGCCCTGAAATAGCTGCCCGGTTCTGTTTTGACGAGGATCGCGAGGTGGAGGAAGGCAGCATCCTCAACCGAATGATCGAGTACTTTGCGTATGCATGTCGAATGGCGACTGATGAACGCACCCTACAGGCAAGAGAGAAGATATTGGCTTTCGGCAAAAAACACGCTGAAGGAAATGAAGAGGGATCACTGCAATACGGCGTGTCACATGCATTATATGCCGCGGATCCTGTGCGTTTGCCCGGAGTTCAGATGCTCCGCGATGCCCCTGCCAAACCACGCAAACTGATCATGCTCGGCGGTGAGCCGGAAAAAGTGTTCTGGAGATTGCGACAAGCCGTGTGTCGCGAGGCGACACCAGAGGGAAGCATTGAATATTTTCGCAAACGCATGGAGGAGATCGGGGTACTCGCTGACGACTCCGGTTATCCCCAGGCACTTCGCCACGTTGAAGAAGGGCAAAGACAGGAAGAGGACGACATGCGACGTGTCCAACTTATCTCAAAAGTTGGAGAAATTCCCGTGTATTCCGGAGAGATGGAAGGGATGGAACCATCAACACAAGAGATCTTCTCCATGTCATTTGAAGATCTAATGCAGAGAAACATGGGGCGTACGTCTGTGAAGGAAGATCTGTTTCATCTGATTGCCGAATTGGAAAATGTCCCTTCCGCAGCAGTGCGTGGCTTAGCGAAAGGAAAATCGGGAGATCAGGAGGTTACCCAAGCAATGGTGAAGGGGCTAGAGAGGCTGCGATGTATCATCGCATCAGCACAATAATCAGTGTTACTGCTTTACCGAGCTAGAGTGGTGCAGAGGCTTCTTGGTACGTAGGATACGATTGTATGCACAATTGGAACTCGACGAAAGGAAAAGCCTATGTCACCTCCGGTGTCGGCTATGGTACAACACCTTTGGTTGCGTTCGATGCCGCTGAAGTGCAGGCAAAGATCATGGCAACTAACGCTATTCGTGTGACTTCATTTGTTCCTCCGTATTGGGAGATTGTTACGGATAATGCCAAACTCGAAGAACTTTCCGATAAGGGTGCCTTCCTTCCGATGGCCTACCAATTTGAGGCATCTGATACGGAGCATGTTGCCGCCTCTCTTGTTATTGGTAAAAATGCCGATGAAGAGCAGGCTTCAATTATTATGGAACATGCACAAGTGGGAGTATCGACTGACGAACTGCTGCAAATTGCGAAGGAGTCTGTCAAAGAAGTCTTTGATATTCGCGGATGGCACACGAAAGAACTGGTTGAGGTAGCAGTGGGAGGAAAACCGAAGGATGGGCTTTATGTAGGTGCACTTGTTGCTGTGCTCTTTTTTCCTCAGCTACATAAGCGTTGGATAACGACGTAAAACTACTCATCGTACTCTCCACTCTTGCGGTGTTTCTTCCGCTTCCACCTAGCAACATTGCCAACCACAGCAAGTACCCTTGGGCCATATTCCTCCGCCTTCTCGTACGTCAGATCTTCATTTACCTCTTCCTTCCACAGCACCTGAAGAGCACGGAAGGTATCGGAATCAGCCGTGAAAGGAAGCTTTTCCTGAGACACAATCAAGGTGTACCATTTTGTTTCTCGTGATGCAACCGCATCGTTTTTACCCGGCGAACAGCCTTTTTTTCACCTCTTCGGCAACTTCCAAAGGAGAGATATGGATTTTATCGAATGCCTCTCTGGCGCCTAGCGCCCTTGCCCGTTCACATTGCTTTTCATTCATAGCCGTCAGAACGTAGACGGGCGTATCTGGATTCAGCGTATCGTTCTTGCCTTTCAATACCGCAAACCCATCCAGAACAGGCATCTTCAAATCGAGAAGAATGCCGTCGAACCGTTCGCGCTTCATGAGGTCCAGCCCCTGCTTCCCGTCAAAAGCCCCCTCGGAGGGCAGGCCGACCTTTTTGAATTTGCGTCGCAGGGAACCGTTGAGATTCTGGTCATCATCGATCACCAGAACCTTTTTTGTAGTTGCAGGTGGAGGCATGGGTCGCGCGGAAGAAGCCCTGCAATACGCCACGTCTGCCGTCACAGACGATTGCTTTCACCTTCCATCCAACTGCTTCCAGAGTCTCAATCCCGTCCTTGTACGCTCTGATGGTTTCGTAGGGCAGGAACTTCCAGAGGAGATTCTGTTTGCGATGCGGACAACGCCAGACCATGACGCCGAAGAGCTTCTTGAAGTATGTCGTGTCCATGACGATGACCACCTCATCGGGTGCCAACTCCTTCTTCTGGATCTCGATTCCTTTCAACTGCCGCTGCACCCATTTCGTACTCCGTCCGTACAT
>MNWP01000005.1 GCA_001872575.1 Candidatus Peregrinibacteria bacterium CG1_02_54_53
TTCGTAAGCCGCAAAAGAACGACTGGAAATCGTCCCGAAACGTCCAAGGGCCGCGAAAAAGGGGGGGCGGCTGAGGGGGGCGAAGCAAATTCAGCCGCCGCCCTGTCCTGTCGGCCGTAGCCTTGCTTGTCGGCCATAGCTTTAGCGACGGCTGGGCGAAGGCTGAAGTTCGGTTCGGATTTTTTCGTACAGGGCCGACCATTCGACTCGCGGCAACGAGGAGAATGGTCCTGAGCGAGTGAACGGAGCGAGTGAGTCGAAGGGCTAGAAGAGGCTGCCGCTCGCTCATGGTCTTCGACCTTTCGGGTAGAGACTCTTCGCATGGCGTGCTTTTGGATTGCCCGGAGGCTCGCTTTGTGCTTCCATACGCCCCTTATGCCCATGTCAGATGTACAGGAGCGGCGAAACGGGGAGTTGATAAAAATTATAAATTGTGCTATAATACTAAGTTAGCATGAGTCTCTCTCCACAAGAGCTATCAGCGGCCACCAGAGCCATAGAGGAGCACCATCGCATCCTCGTGGTCTGCCACGCCAACGTCGACCCCGACGCACTGTCGGGGGCACTCTCGTGCTATCAACTCTTTCGTTCGCTTGGAAAGGATGTGACGGTGGTCTGCCCCGATTCTCCACCGGAATCGCTTCAATTTTTGCCGGGGTTTGAATTGGTGGAGGACGAGCTGATGGATTCCCAAAATTTCATCATTACGATCAATCTGGAGGAGGGAGTGGAAGTGGACAAGCTGCGATACACCGTTGAGGATCATCGTGTGAACATTATCGTTTCTCCCAGAAACGGGCACATTCGACCGCAGCAGATTTCGCTCGGTGAAGGGGAACAGCGCTACGACCTGATCGTGGTCGTCGATACCGCGGACCTGCCGCTTCTGGGATCTCTTTACTTACAGCATGTGGATCTCTTCTCGGAGGTGCCGGTGCTGAACATCGATCACCACATCAGTAACACCCGCTACGGTCAGTTGCAGCTGATCGATACGACGTCGGCCAGCGTGACGGAGGTGCTCTACCACTGGTTCACGCACGTCGGGGGCTGGCGCGAGAAGATCACGGGCGATCTGGCAACATTGCTTCTGACGGGTCTCATCACCGATACGCGCAGTTTCCAGAATCCCAACACCACGCCCCGTTCGCTCGAGGTGGCGGCGGAGCTGCTCGATCTCGGAGCCCGGCAGCAAGAGATCATTCAGAATATCTACAAGACCAAGCCTCTCACGACACTCAAGATCTGGGGGCGTGCGCTCAACCGCATTCAGGTGGATGACAAAGCCAAAATCGCGTGGTCCACCGTCAGTAAGGAAGACCTTGCCGAGATGGGTGCGCAGAGCAAGGAGGTTTCGGGCATCTTGGATGAGCTCATCTCCACCATTCCCGATGCCGATGTGCACGTTATCTTTGTCGAGATGGAGAACGGTGAGATCAAGGCGAGCCTGCGTTCTTCGCCGGCGATTGATGCAAATATGTTGGCGGGGCAACTTTTTCAAGGAGGTGGTCATCCGCGCGCAGCGGGGTTTCGTTTGCCGGCCGCTGCGAACTTTCAAATCGCCACGCTCGAGGCCGTACAAAAGATTCGTGAGGGTATGTCACGACAGCACGAACAGACCGATCAACTTCCTGCCGCTGAGCGCTCATCGCCACGCGCCCGGCCAATTTCACCCACTCTGCCTTCTGCAAAGAAGAAGCAGTCTGCTCAGCAGATACAGAAAAAAAGTCCTGCAGAGAAACCGAACAAAGCAGAAACGTCGTTCGATATCATGGAAGAGCTGAGCGGTACGAAGAAGCCGAAAAAGCGTTTTGGCACATCAGCTGGAGAAAAGGAGGAAACTGCAGAGTGAAGTGTAAGAGTTTTTCTCTCGCTTTCTCGCTCATCCCCGCTACACTGAAAGCGGCTTTTCTTACGTATTTATGCGACTTGTACAGGTTGCAAAAGCATTGGGTATGACCGGTCAACAACTGCGCCACGAGCTGGAGCAGGTGAATTTCGGGGTCAAACCCACGGATCGTGAAGTCTCCGATACCCTCGCGCAGGGCATTATTCGTTTTCTTGCCCGCAAACACGGCAAGGAGGTGGATATGGATGCGATACTCGGAATTGCTGCCGAATCGCAGGATGATGATGCCGGAAGTGACGTGCCGACCGGTGTTCCCTCGGCGCAATCCGCTGAATCTGCTGAAGAGGCTCCCGCGGAACAAGAGGCCGCGTCACCGCAGAGCGTGAATGTTTTGCGCAAGCTCACACTCGACGATGTCTCGCGTGAGGCCATTGCCCGTGAGGCGCAGGCACTCGAGCGACGTCGTACTGCCCCCAAGCGCCATCCGTTCGACAGACGCAAGCGCGGAGCAACGGAGAAGCGAGATATCTCTTCCACGTTTCAGGAGCAGATCAAGAAGAAGGAAGGCACGGTTGAGCTGCCGTCGCAGATCACCGTAAAAGAGTTGGCCGAAAAAACCGGCATTCAGCTTCCGCAACTCATTCAGGTGCTGATGAAGAACGGCGTGCTGGCAACGATTACACAGTCTATCGATTACGACACGGCTGCCGTGGTGGCCACGGAGCTCGGCGTCGCTGTTTCCCGACAAGAAGAATCGGCATCGGCTGAAGATCTCTTCAGCCGCAACCTGCAGGAGTTACTGAAGGACGAGCCTGAAAATCTCGTCAAACGACCGCCGGTTGTCGTCATCATGGGGCATGTCGATCACGGCAAGACATCGATTCTCGATGCTATTCGTCAAACGGATGTTGTGAGCGGAGAAGCCGGCGGCATCACCCAGCACATCGGTGCGTATCAGGTTGAGCATGTGGCTGCAGGATCCAATGAAGTCCACAAGATCACATTCCTCGATACGCCCGGTCACGAGGCGTTCACGGCCATGCGTGCACGCGGCGCACAGGTCACCGATATTGCCGTGATCGTTGTGGCGGCAGATGAAGGAGTAAAGCCGACAACCATCGAAGCGATCGATCACGCTAAGGAGGCCGAAGTGCCGATTCTGGTTGCGTTGAACAAGATGGATCGGGAGGGCGCAGACGTGAACCGTGTGATGGGTGAGATCGCCGCACAAGGATTGCAACCTGAAGAGTGGGGAGGACAGGTGCCGTTCGTGCAGTGTTCTGCCAAGACCAAACAGGGGATTTCGGATCTTCTCGATTCCATCGTGCTTCTCTCTGAGGTGCACTCTTTCAAAGCCAACCCCAATCGTTCTGCCGTTGCAACGGTGATCGAGAGTCACTTGCATCCCTCTCTGGGACCTCTGGCAACGGTGATCGTGAATACGGGCACACTGCGACACGGCGAATCGTTCGTGTGCGGCTGCACGCTGGGAAAAGTTCGCATGATGTCCGATGCCCACGGTCGCAAGTTTGAATCGGTCGGACCTTCGGATGCTGTGCAAGTCGCCGGATTCCACGAAGTGCCGGAGGTGGGGGATATTCTGCAGGTTGTCGCTTCCGAAAAGCTCGCACGTGACCTCCTCGAGGCAGTGGAAGAGCGTCGTCACCTTAAGCAGACACAACGGTTCGTCGATCTCGTCACCCGACTCTCAGAAGGCAAGCTTTCACAGCTCAAGATTGTGCTCAAGGCGGACATGCAGGGATCCCTTGAGGCTCTCAAAGAGGCCATCGCCAAGCTCACAACCGAGACGGTGACCGTGAAGATCATCCATGCATCCGTCGGAGCGGTGACGGACAGCGACATTTCGATGGCTGCAGCCAGCGAGGGTATTGTCGTAGCGTTCCATACGCCGGTTCCTGTCAGCACCCGCACAATCGCCGATCGTGAAGGAGTGAGCGTGCGCGAATACGATGTGATCTACGCTCTTCTCGAGGATATTGAAGGCCTTCTCAGGGGCCTTGTGGAGCCTGTCGATACAGAGAAAGTGATGGGTCATCTGCAGGTGCTCAAGATCTTCCTCACCAAGAAGAACGAACAGATCGTCGGTGGCCGTGTGACCGATGGCGTTCTCAAGCGTTTGCCACTGCGTATTCGGCGCGGCGATGAACCAGTGGGAACCGGACGCATTCTCTCGTTGCGCAAAGGCGAAGGCGACATTAAAGAAGCCAAGGAGGGGACGGAGTGCGGCATGCGCGTGGAATCGACCTGTCCTATTGCTGAGGGGGATGTGCTGGAGGTGTTCCTGAAGGAGCTGAAGAAGAAGGAGGCTCCGAAAGCTTCTTGAGATCGGGAGCCACCGTCTGACTGTTGACGTTCTGCAGCATGAAATCACGCAGCAATGCGTTTGCCGTGCGATCCTTTACGGATGTCACTTGTGCACAGAGCATGTAGAGCTGCTCGGGCGAGAGTGATTTCAGCTTCGCTTCGAGTGCGGCATCCTCCCCCTGTGGGTTTTCACCGACGAGCAGCGGGATGTACTCCTGAGGGTCCACTTTTTGCTGCTGTCGGCCCTTCTTCAAGAGCTCCATAGCTTTCTTGCCGTTCTTGGTCTTGTGGGCGCTCTGAATGAACGTAATGAAGTCCACGCCCTGCTGGCCTTTGAGCGAGAGCTTGTTGCTGAGGGTTTCCCATTCCTTGGTCGGAACGAATTTCAACTGGTTGCGCACGGTCTCACTCTGGCCCGTAAAGAGACCCACAGACCAGCCTGTCAGCCCCAGCCATGCCAATGTGTAGGGCGAGATCCTCTTGTTTTTAGCGTCCAGGAAACCGGAGAGCAATGCCATGCCGGCCGCGGCGAGTACGCCGAGCATCTTCAGAGCATCCTTGCCGCGACGGGTTGCGGCCGATTCGGGTCGTTTGGCATTTATCACGCGGTATGCTCGCGCACACTGTGGATCGCCATCGAGCACCATCTGAAAGAAGTGCTCCACCTCGGCGATGACCCGTTTTTGTCTCTCGGTGAGATCGGGGCCGCCACGCATCTTCTTCAGCTCTTCGATCCACACGGCGGCGTATCCCACGCGATTACTGATGCGACCGTTGAATACGGTCACGAGCCCCTCGCGCTGCGCCTGGGTCAGCATGGCTTCGATCTTGCGTTGAATGCCTTTGGCGTAGGCACGGGATGCCGTGCTGAAATCCTCCTCAGGAAAACTCTCGCGCAGATCCTGTCGCAGTGACGCAAGGTAGGCGCCGATGACGGCTTGTGCCTTCTGTTGCCCCTCGATCAGGTAAGGGACTTCACTCTTCTTCTTGGTTTTCTCCAGCTCTTTTTGCAGTATTCGGCCCTCGCGAGGCAGCATTTCGACGGCCATCGTCATGAGGCTCAAGTCTCGGGCGTTCGCCACGTCTTGCTGTTCGGCATGACGCGGCTGTCTGGCCCGGTTTTCTGCCGTGTTGCGTGCAAGTGCCTGACGCACTTCGGATTCGCCGATCCGTTCGCGCTGCTCGGGGCCTTGGGCCTGTGTTTTTCGGGGAACATTTGGCATTGAAGGGCATTGCTATTTCAATTTTGTTTCATCAAGTTTGACACCCCCCGGAACTTTGTCGGTGACCTTTCGCAAGACTTCAACAAGGTTTTGCTTATTCGTGAGATCAATGGTTACTCCAGCCTGTGTCGCTGCCTTTTCCAGCTCTACGCGGATTTTTCTTATGGCATCATCGCGAATGTTTTGTCCCGGAGCTCCATCAGCTGCAGAATTAAATCGAGTGATTTCATTATTGATGGTCTGTTGAATGTTTGCGGTGACATGATTGGTGATTTTCGATGCCGCCAGGCCCACCGGCCCCACTCCGCCGCCGAAGACCTCGGGCATGCGGAACTTGCCCAACGGATCGATGAATGCCTGTTCGGCATTCTGCGCCACGCGTGCGATTCCGAGAGGCGTTGCGCCGCCGGGAAGCGGCAGCGGCATGAGCAGCGGCAGTTTCACCAGCAGTCGTCCGATGGAGGCGCCGGCATTCATGATGGGCGAAGCGAACTTTTCGAACAGGGCATCCATTTTGAAGGCGGTGCGTGCTCCCAGCCACACGATGGCGATGGTCATGCCCACCCACAGCAGTTGCCAGAGGTTCGAAACCCCCGGCACGATCTGACGCGTGAATTGTCGCATGAATGGATGCGTCGCAAGATCCCAGCCTGCCGGTTGGTTTGTCAGACCCACATTGACCATGATGAAGCCGATCGAGAAGGGGATTGCCGTAACGACCGGAATAAATGCCGCGTGTAGGAATTTGTTCCAGATTTCCATAGGGTTGAAGATCTTCATCTGGTCCCCTGCAACGAATCCCAGGAACATGAAAGGCATGAAGGCCACGGTGATCCAGATAACGGGAATGCGGATCAGCAAAACAAGTGTCAGTGCGAGCAATGGAAACAGCAGTGCAATGCTGAAGAAGAGCATGATGGTCATCAGCAGCGTGAATGTGAGGAGCTGCGGCAGTCGAGCGGCCGTATTGGGTCCTGCCAATGGATTACCGCCGCCCTGCGCCTCGACCTTCGTGAAGTACTGAAATCGGGCATGATTGTAGATGAGCCCGCCGAAGATGGCGTTCGGTGTGTTCGCGCCGGACTCAAGATCTTCCTCCCGCACGCAGACGATTTTCTCTTTTCCGCCAAAATCCACCGGGCATTTCCACACGTTCTCATCTATGTCTGCTTTGAAGAAGGCAAAATCCGCAATCACTTTACAATTTTGCGACTGACCCTTGGTATCGAAGGTGGTACAGGGAACGTTGATGGAGCTCGGCAGCGCGTAGATCGTTGCGGTGAGGATGTTCGACAGGTCGAGTACGACGCGCGGAAAGAACCACGAGAAATTGACGAGAATCACCGCAAGTACGAACTTCACGGCGTATTTCTGAAAGCTATTATCCGCGAAAATCACGGTCATGACTGCGCCGATAACGAGCATGAACGCGAGCAGGATGTTTGTAATATTGCGCGAGATCTGCCAAAGCTTGAGCAGGGTACTGCCCATCGACTGGGCATCGGTTTTGAGGCTGATGAAACCGGGATCAAGCAGCAGGCCGCAGATCGCCGAGAGAATGTAGATGAAGAAGTGCGCGGCAATCGCCACCCAACTGAGCGCCTGGTCCAATGTTTTGAAGAACGGATCGAGTGCATCACCCGCTGCATGAGTCGACTCAACGAGTGCCAATACTCCAACACCATTCGCTCTAACGATTGTCGTAAGAAAGAGGAAAGCGAAGCCAGCGAGAAGGATTTTTCTTTTTGAGAGCATTCCATACATTCTAGCACTTTTTGCAGTTTCTCTCAATTGCTCAACATCTTGGCGTAGTGGACAATTTTGCAGGCTGAAATACTGCTCACTTCGCTCGTAGGAACTCCTCAATCATGGGTAGTTTCTGATCGATGCGGAGTCCGCCATGGAGACGAATATTCTTCTTGATGTGTGTGAATATTCCTTCCAGAGAATTGCTCGTGTTGGGAATGTTCAACTCTGGATGTCGCAGGTAGGTGAACAGGTATGGAAGATTCCTTTTCACACTGTAGTAGGCACTCCGAATTCTGCGATGGGTGTAGTGCCAGTGTCTCGTATTC
>MNWP01000032.1 GCA_001872575.1 Candidatus Peregrinibacteria bacterium CG1_02_54_53
GAATACGAGACACTGGCACTACACCCATCGCAGAATTCGGAGTGCCTACTACAGTGTGAAAAGGAATCTTCCATACCTGTTCACCTACCTGCGACATCCAGAGTTGAACATTCCCAACACGAGCAATTCTCTGGAAGGAATATTCACACACATCAAGAAGAATATTCGTCTCCATGGCGGACTCCGCATCGATCAGAAACTACCCATGATTGAGGAGTTCCTACGAGCGAAGTGAGCAGTATTTCAGCCTGCAAAATTGTCCACTACGCCTAATTTGCCTACCGTTAAGACACTTTGTTGTACAGAAGCATTAGAATTACTCGCATCAACATCCAGCCTCGCCGCATTTGTTCCGTTGTATGGCGCGGTGTCTTCCCTGTTCACCGTTGAAGTCCCTGCTACTGATTCACTCCACGTCCCTGCATTCGTGCTCGTCGTCCAATCCTCAAACCCGCCGTTATTGATGGAGGCGGTGGTAATTCTTTTGAGAGAAACGTCGTCGAAGTAGGCGATGGCTCCCGCTACTGCCGCTGGACGTAGTAAGACGCCAAGAGATGTGCATCCTGCCGGGACAGTAAATTCAAATGTCGTAAGTGCATAAGTTGTGCCAGTTATTCCCGTTGACACCCTGCTGCTCGGCGCAATATTAGTTCCGGCGGTGTAATTGTAGACTTGGTACACACTTGAATTTATGCCATCACCGTGCGACCAAAATGACAATCGCCACACTTGCCCCGCCGTTGCCCCTACTTCCTGAAGAACGGTCGTGTCGTTCGATTCACTTCCTGTTAACTTCGCTGCGTGGCTTCCACCGTGAACATCACTTGTTTCATCAGCTATTGCCCCACCGCCAACACCTTCCTGCCACGTTCCAAACACATCCGCCCCTACACCTGTCGTCTCAAACCCCCCGTTCGTCAGAAGCTCGCTCCCGTACACCGGCGGGGCGATGATGTTGCCGAAGACTTGAGTTAAATGATTAGTACCGTGTGAATCGTAGCGTATGCCTGCAGATTCACCAAAGTTGTACCAGTGCTGCAAATTTACCTTATCACTCGTGGAAAGGTCTTCATATATAAGACCTTGCCCACCATTATACAGAGCAGTTATTTCACTTTCTGTCAGAAGACGATTCCATATTCCAAAGGAATCTAAACGACCGTTAAAGTATGGATTCCCAGTATTTACGTTTATACTACTCCCAAGAGAGCCAGTTGTAGCACCCATTGATATGTCATTACCACTACTAATATTTAATGGTGTACCTGTCGCAGATCCATTCTGATAGGCTTGTGCATTTCCATCTCTGTCAAAGTTAACAATAATATGATGCCATTGTCCTATACCAAAAGTACCATTCAGAACTTCGGTATTGTATACTCTGGCAGTCGCCCCTGCCTTAAAAAATATTGTCATGTCATTTCCTGCCTTTGCAGTAATAGAAAAGCCAGCCGTATTGGTAATGCCACCCGTATCTATAATCGTACCGTACGTAGTGCTTGTATCTAGGTATGCCCAAAAGCTCACAGAAAAATCACTCGTACCGGGATCGTAGTTAGTCCCCATGGATAGATACGATTTATCCGCCGCCGTAAACTGCACCGCGCCGTCCCCGACCGCTCCGGTGATGGTTGCGGAACCGAGGTTCAAGGTGCCCCCGTAGCCGGAGGTGACGGTGAGCCCGCCGATGAGGATATCGCTGTCCACAGTGACATCCGTCGCATCGGTAGAGTCGAAGAGGGCGGTATCCGCCGCCGTGGGAGCGGTATCGGAGCTCCAGTTGGCCGCCTCAGACCAGTTGTTCGTCAAACCTCCGCCATCCCATGTTCTCGTCGCGGCGAGAGCGGGGAGGGGAGACAGAAGAAGGATCGCGGCCGAAAGCGGGAAGACAAGGAACTTGCAGGGCAGCATCGTTGGTGAGGAGTGTACCATAGCGGGCAATACGGGCATAGAAGAAGAAGAAGAAGAGGGAGTGAGCGTCCCTTTGGCCAGTGCGCGACCTCGCGGGACACAAAGTTCAAAGATCCACACGTCGAAAGCCCGATAGGGCACACTCTATGCTCGAGCACTGAGCGCAACGGAAGATGTGGCTGCTGATGTTGAGACATTCCTCAAAATTCTCTGCAGTGCCCGATGTTTTCCTTGAACTCTGTTATCTCGCAGTAGTGACCTGCAGGGCAGAGAATGCCGGCAGTTCCTCCGCATGGTGTACCTGTCGAGTCCTGCGACTGTGCGGCAGATGAAGTCGTGCCATTGTCTGTGGCAAAGGAGAGTGATGTGAGAAAGGCCAGCCATTGTGCATGCAGCAGATCAATATTTTCGACCTCGCTCGGAGTGAACGTGAGGACGATCAGGTCGTCACCCGACTCGATAGAGACAACCTCTTCACTTGAATCATCAGATACTTGCCGCGTTGCATGATGGCCCGAGACCTGCAGCGGCGCACCTGATGCGGGCAGTGGCGTTTCGATCAGACGTGCGATCGTGATGAGCGGCGTCGCGGTTCCCTCAATGAGAAAGACAGTGGCATTCTTCTGCGTTGCCATGATCCATGAGCGCGGCACGCTCCCGCGTAGGCCGAATGCGCTCAGGCTGATGTGCTGGATATCCTGCTCGAGCGTAGTGACATCCTGCGTAACGAGAACCGGAAGCAGTGCGGGATCGGAGTTGGGTTCGAAGATGCCGCGAATGACAACGGTCTTGCCCTCGAATGAGCGCAGGCTGATGGCCGAACTCTCGACGAAACACAGGCGTTGACCATTGAGAATCAGCAGGTGTGTTCCACGTCGAAGCGTCGAAATTTCTGCAGGAAGAAGCGTGCCGGTCATGGTCTGGATTCCGGTCGGAAGAGAGGGCGGCGGTTCCACACGGCCGCACGCAGTAAGGGCCAGGACACAGGTGCCGAGAGTCAGAAGGAGAATCTTTCGCATCGCTGACCATTGTGGCTGAGGATTCGCCCGGCGCAAGCCGTTTACACGAAAAGAGGCCGCCCAATGGCAGCCTCATGACAATCGATCGATAAGCACTTACTTTTTCTTGCTCGGGTCGAAGGCGTACACGGCGCGGCCCACGCGGGTGAAGTACGGCATCTTCTGCAGATTGAGCGAAATGGTGCCCACCTTCACGGTGCGCTGCTTGGCGACTTCGGCAATGATCTCTTTCTTACTCAGTGGTCCCTTCTCTTTGAGAATCTTCTCGATGACGTCGGCCACCGTTCCCGGCTCGTAGCCCCACTCGCTCAAAGCGTAGAGACCGCGGCCAACGAGCACGAACTGCGGATAGCGAATGAGTTCGTTGTGTACGGCCTGTACCGTGACGTTCTTGTGGTCGAAGTGTGCATCGCGAATGCGGTTGGCAATTTCCATAAAGTGGAGCGGTTCACCGGATTTCTTGAGAATGATTTCGACTTTATCGCGGATGGAACGAGGACGAACGAAGCGCCACTCGGTCAGACCCCAACCCTCGACAATCTCTTTAAGACGTTCGTCGATTTTGAGACACGAGAGAATGAGTTCGCGGCTGGGTACGCGACCCTCGAAGAGGTTCATCGATTGCACGGCCGAAACGATCTCATCGGCCTGCATGCAGGACTTTCGCTTCTTGAGGATCTTTACGACACTGTTGACGATAAGGAGGATATCCTCCATAGCGAGAGACTCGAGCCTCCAGAACGGCACGAACGTGTTGCTGTGACTGCCCATCGCCATCTCGCTGTCGATGGAGTACGAGAGGCGCAGTACCGCTCCGTCGACTTGTGTGCTGCCCTGAATGCGGCGCAACACCATGCTGATGAGGTCATCTTCGCGCATCAGGCCCCCGTGCACACGCAGCACGCCCTTGGCCACCCCGTTCACCTCGTCGAGGCGCGTCGTGCGGACCGTGCGTTTGAGCTTGTTCAGGGCAATGGATTCGATTTGACGAATGCGCTCGCGTGTCACATTGAACTGCTTGCCAATGCGCTCGAGAGTCTGCTTCTGGTTGCCTTGAAGAGCAAAACGTCTCTTCACTACCGTTGCCTCCTTATCCGTGAGAACGAGGAAGAGGTTGTCGAGTAATTCCTGCAGATTGAGTGTGATCTGGGGAAGGTTCGATGCCTGCTGCGAGGTGGCGGTGGAAGAAGCTGAGGGCGAGGGCATATCGTGGGGGAATGAACATCCCTCGTTTTACCATAACATTGACAGAGACAAAAGATGCAGCAGAGGTTTGAGTGGACGAGTGAGAACAGTTGTTGCTCCGTCTCTCTGCGTCAATATTCTTCATCATCGACTGCCTACAATTTCATCGCTCTCCCAAGCGGCAATTTCGGTCTGACGTTTGCACCCCGCGGGAAACATCCTGGTAAAACGGCGGTGTTCAATGAGCAGGTAAAGGATGATATTTTAGTTACTTTCTAAAGATTGTCAAACATCTCTTCAATGCTTTTCATTAGCTATTTAGAGCAAATTTAGGGCTGCAATGGCATCCGGATCGGTCGTAGGCATACGGGGGGTGGTATAGCGTTCATCACGAAAGGAGAGTGGCCATCCGCGCTTTTGCATTTGCTCTGCAATTTCCCGTACGTAGCGTGCCTGAGCACCCTCTCCCCCCGAGAGTAGGCGTGGTAATCCGACGACGAGGCGGTCGATGGATCGCTGCTCAATAAGGGAGGACAGCTGTGTGAGCAAGTCTTCCGTCCCTGTATGGTGCAATGTCGTGAGGGGCAGGGGAATGCCGATATCTTCGTCAAGATAGGCGATGCCCGTTCGCTTCGTCCCGATATCGATGGCAAGAATGTGAGCCATTACTTTTTCGCTTCCAGTCCTGCGACCAGGGAGGCGGCGTGTGATTTCTTGTGTGCGGCGTTCTTCCAGTGAACGATGCGCTTCTTGGCGGCGGTGTCGACAATCTTGTTGACCATGGGCAGGAGTTTCTTCGCCTCTTCTTTCTTACCGGCCTTCGCCAGATCGGTGAGTTCGCGGAGCACGCTCTTCATGCGCGTCTTGAAGGGACGGCGCGCTTCGCGCTTCACGGTACTCTGGCGCATGGCTTTGATGGCGGATGAGGTCAAGGGCATAGAGCGCAGAAAGGGTAGGGAAGGGCGGCAGGAGCGTCAAGGAAAAGAGCCGGACGATTGTCGTGTGCAACACGCCTCACAACGGGCCCACGCGGAGATTGCCCCACTCTCTTTCATTGACTCTCGGGCATAAATCACTAGAATCTTCCCATTCCCAAGCCATTTCTCACATGTGCGGAATCATTGGATATGTCGGCAAGAGAACGGACGCAGGAGTGCTTGCAGTACAGAGTCTGAAACGATTGGAGTACCGCGGATACGACTCGTGGGGTGTGGCCTGCAAGACCAAGGACGGTGTCATCATCCGCAAGGATATCGGAAAAATTAGTACGGTGGATTCGGCGGATTTTCAGCAACCGAGTTCGCTCGCCATGGCGCACACCCGTTGGGCCACGCATGGTGGTGTGACCACCGAGAACGCTCATCCTCACGTCAGTTGCGATGGCAAAATCGTCGTGGTTCTCAATGGCATCATCGAGAATTACGAAGCGCTGCGTGATGAACTGAAAACGAAGGGGCACGAATTCGTCTCGTCGACGGATACCGAAGTCATCCCTCACCTCATTGAAGAGGAAATGAAAACCGAGCCGGACTTCGCCGCCGCAGTGCGCCGTGCGTGTCTGCGGTTCGAGGGACGATACGGCATCGTTGCCATGCACGCCGATTCCTTCTTACTCGTTGCGGCACGTACGGGATCGCCGCTTATCGTGGGTGTGGAAAAGGATGGATATTTCATCGCTTCCGATACGCCGGCGTTTTTGGAGTACACGAGCACGGTGCAGTACCTCGATGACGGTGAGATGGTGGTGACGGATGGCAACAGCATTCTCTTCTCGGACATTGCGACGGGTGAGGAGCGGACGAAGCGTGAGATCGAGATCACCTGGTCGGTGACGGAAGCCCATAAAGGAGAATACGATCACTTCATGCTCAAGGAGATCATGGAGCAGAAACAGTCCATCGCCCGTGCAGTCGATCAGGATGAAGATCAGATTCAAACACTCGCCCGCGCCATTCATGCGGCACAGGGCACTTTCTTAGTGGGATGTGGAACGGCGGCAAAGGCATGCATGGCGGCGGAGTACTTTTTCTCGGTCATTGCAGGTCACCACGTGAACTTCGCACCTGCAAGCGAGTTCAAGCTCTACCATCGTTTCTTAAAGCCCGAAAGTCTGCTCATTGCGGTGAGTCAGAGTGGCGAGACCGCCGACACGCTCGAAGCGATGAAGATTGCCAAGTCCAAGGGGGCCAAAGTGCTCGCTATCGTGAATGCCGAAGGTTCGACCATCGCGCGTGAAGCCGATTTCACCCTCCATATTAAAGCGGGTCCGGAGCGTGCGGTCGCATCGACCAAGGCGCTCACGGGGCAGATGGCGGTTCTGCTTCTCATTGCGTACGCCATGATCGATAAACTGCCCAAGGGTCGCACACGGCTTCTCGAAACTGCGGCGGCAATCAACGACATGTTGAATCCGCGCTACACGGAATTCATCGAGACCATTGCGGAGCGGATTCAAGAGAGCTCCGATCTCTACATCATCGGTAAGGGCTGGAACTACCCGATGGCGCTCGAAAGTGCGATCAAGATTCAGGAAGTAAGCTACGTGCATGCCGAGGGATTCGCCGGCGGTGAACTGAAGCACGGCCCCATTGCTCTCATTGAAAAGGGCACGCCATGCATCGCGCTTGTCGGCAATGACGAAGTGCGCACGGATATCATCAGCAATGCCATCGAACTCAAGGCGCGGGGCGGCTTCATCGTCGGCATCGCTCCCGAGCGGCACGCCGTCTTTGACGAATGGATCAGGGTACCCGATGTCGACACGGCCCAGGCCATCGTGAACATCATTCCCGTGCAGGTGCTGGCATACTTTCTCGCCGTCAAGCGCGGCAAGGATCCCGATATGCCGAGAAATCTGGCGAAGTCGGTCACGGTGAAATAAGTGATTCGTACGATTCTCATTCTCTATGATTGGCTTTACGATGCGTAAAAATAGATGTGTTATAAACATGTCAACTATAGTATAATAGGGCGTAGTGGACAATTTTGCAGGCTGAAATACTGCTCACTTCGCTCGTAGGAACTCCTCAATCATGGGTAGTTTCTGATCGATGCGGAGTCCGCCATGGAGACGAATATTCTTCTTGATGTGTGTGAATATTCCTTCCAGAGAATTGCTCGTGTTGGGAATGTTCAACTCTGGATGTCGCAGGTAGGTGAACAGGTATGGAAGATTCCTTTTCACACTGTAGTAGGCACTCCGAATTCTGCGATGGGTGTAGTGCCAGTGTCTCGTATTCTCACCGATCGTTCTCTCTTTGAGAAACGTTTCCCACTT
>MNWP01000030.1 GCA_001872575.1 Candidatus Peregrinibacteria bacterium CG1_02_54_53
CCCATCGGTGCGAGTCTTCGGGAAATCCTGCTCCGCAGCATCGAGGGAGACACGCACATTCTCTCGCCGTACCTCCTTGCCGATCACATCGGAGACAGCCTGCGTGCCGATCAGCGCCAATGTGATCCTGATCTCGTGCCCCGCCTTTCACCACAACTCACCCTGCTCCCGGTTATGGACACGGCGTGAGAGGAAGTTCTCCGCAGCACCTAGCCGTGTATGGCACACGGGCTGCGACGAACCGACCCAAAGGTGTGTTCCGAGAAACCTTGACCAAGCCTCGATCGTACCATATCGTTCATCTTCGACTTGCAAAAATCCCTCCTTATTAGCAACCGGAATTTCGTCTAACAAATCACAACATAAAGTCCGAATGGCGCTCTCCGCGAAAAAAGATTTCTCACGTAATTTTCCTTGTGCATCCTTACCATCCATGCCTGTTATCCCAGCACGCCGCGTTATCGCCTTAATCGTCTGAGCCCGCACCGAAAAGAATCTCCCCCACGCCTCAACGGTACCGTGTCTTTCTTCATTCTGATAAAAGAAACCGTACACATCAGCCGCTGGAATATGAACCAGTAAGTCTCCGCATACTTCACGAACGCATGATTCTGGGAAAAAGAGCGTTACTTTACCCTGACAGTCTTTCCCCCTTATACCCAAGTTTTTATGGCTTTGTAGTCGTCTATTCAAGGAAGAATTAGACACGCATAGCGTGCGTGCCCATCCATATGTCGGACCGTATCTTTCGCCATCCTTCGTGAAAAAGCCGCTCGAATCTGCTGTAGGTACGCAATTGATTAACCTGGAGCAAACGGAACGCACTATGGTTTCTGCATAAGATGCAACAATCCCCCGCTTGCTTAGTGCCATCATTTTTGGACTACTACTCAAATTTATTCGTAATGTATCTGCGTGGACAGTCCCAAATTCTTTTGCCCAAGCTTCTGCTGTTCCATATTTCTCCTTATTCAATATGAGAAAACTATATTTGTCTAATCTCGGCAACGATAGAATATCGGCGCAGGCATTGCGAACTTGTGATTCCGCGTAAAACATGTTTACTAGGACGTGTCCCACTCGATCTTTGCCTGTTATGGCTTCAATGCCCTGCAATCTATCTTGAAGAGTTTTCAAGCCTATTCCTAGGATTTCTGCCCATCGATTGGGTGTGGCATACCGCTCAAGTTCCGGTTGGGTCTCCATTGTTAGAAGGGGGAGTGGAATTTGTACACTCTTCATCAGAAACTTCTTTTCTCTTGCGTTGAATTTTTCCTTGACCAAGCATATCGCTACAACGTTCTCGTACGATGGACTCAGGTAAAAATGCTTCTTTGAGAATATGACCTCCGGCATCAATTCCAGTGATGCCGATGACTCCTTTAAGCCTGTGACGAATATGACGCTTTAGCTCCTGTTGCCACCTGCATATAGTCGCATGACGTTCGTCATTCATTACAATAATGTTGCCCTCATCAACTTTCGGTACATCTGTTCTTTGAAATTGCTCTGCACATGCCGTACGAACAACAGATTCTGCGAAACAAAGCCCTGCACGTTTCCCCTCGCACTTTGCATGTATACTTGGTACTTGTTTCATCCACCGCAAAAATGTTCCTCTACTGACACCAAATTGTTTTGCCCACGATGTTGCTGTTTTGTAACGTTCGTCCGATAGATCTCCTTCCAGTTTTCCATCGGCATTGAATACAGGCACAGCAACATCTCTTGCGCACCTTTTGCGTACGGTGGATTCCGCGAAGAATGCTCTTTCTAGCACGACATTCCCTCCAAGTTTTCCAGTCACCCCAATGATGCCGGTTAATCTGCTCTTAATGAGAATTGTTGAGATGTTTAGGATTCGCCCCCAAGCTTCCACTGTTCCATAACGTTCACCATCAATGTGTAGGAAGCCTTCTTTATCAGCTTGATGTGGGACCGAAAGTCCCACACACGCTGATCGTGCGTCTGTCTCTGAATAGAAATCCCAGACCCTTCTGTTCACTTTTCCTTTAATGCTTGGCTTTCTACGGAGTCGTTTTGCTAGTGATCCTGCGGCGCTCACTCCGAATTCTCTCCCCCATGCTTCTCTGGTGCCATATCGTATACTTGCGACGACAATGAACCCTTGATCATCCGCGGTTGGAGCCTCGGCAAGAAGTTCCGCATATGCCTGCCTAATCTCATTCTCAGCATAGTAGCGTAATATTCTTCCTGAAATATCCTTGCCCTCAATAAACGGCAACTCCTCAAGTCGCTTATGGCTTTGTCGTATAGCAATACCAAGGAATTTTTTCCATGCATATGCTGAACCATATTTCGTTCCCCCGATTTCAATGAAACCTTGTCTATCAGCTTGTGGGAGAGGCACTAGTAGGTCTGTGCAGGCTTGGCGCACATCGGTCTCAGCAAAAAATTTTAGTACCTGTCCTCTTTCAGTTTTCCCAAATATAAATGGTCTCTCCTTTATCTTGTTTGCGATCGTTGTATCAGAAATACCAAGCTCTGCGGCCCATGCAGGTATATGGCCATATCGTTCAGTTTCCTTTTCATTCTCCATGGCAGCTGGGAAGGTAAATGAACCCCGATGCATCCGCCTGTGGCAGATCATCAAGTCGTGCCACTTTCCTGTAGATGTCGAGTTGCCTCACAAGGGAGACCTTGATTGTCGGCCTCTTTGCTTCGATGCGACGCTGCAGTTCTCTCACTTCTTCTAACCAGGGAGCACCGACATCTCCACTCCCACTACCACCGATAGCCTTACCTTCCTGTGCGTCTTTCCAACCATCGAGAATATCTGGCAGACAGACGGGACGGAAGGCATTGGATCGGGGGAGCACCTGGGCGACTATAGAATAGTCTTTCTGAAAACCACGCCGGTGTAACAGACTCCCCGGACGGACTTTGCGCAGGACCCTGCCATGCCGTTGTTCAAGCTTTGTTGGTGAGAGCGTGGGGTAGGCATCAATCAGGAAACGGGCGGCGGGTAAATCGAGTCCCCGTCCTCCCATCTCGCAGAGCACGAGAATCTGCAGCTTCCCCTCTTGGAAGTCATCGATATCACGATTGATCTGCGCAGGTGTGATGCTATCACCTCTCCAGCCATGCACCGTCACACCCTCGTCGCCGAATTCGCTCTGAAGCGATTCTGTCACCTGATCGACAAGGTAGGTATTGGGAACGAAAATCATCGTTGGAAATAAGTCCCTTTTTTCGCGTTCGATGACCGTCCGATAAATCTCAGGGATCGCTTTATGGATCTCCGCATTCTTCATGGCCGCGCCGAGTGTTTTCGGTTCGTAATCACCCCGTCGAATTCTGATCGAATTTTCATCAATGGCTGCTTCATACAAGAGCCAGATAGGAGGTGTGTTGATTCCTCGCTTGATTCCCTCATTAAGAAGTAATTTATGAATTTTGGGTCCCCAGACGTCGGAGATATCGCGTCCGTCCCGCCATCGTGGTGTCGCGGTAAATCCGATGCGCGTAGTGCCGTCAAGAAGCTCGATTACGCCCTTGCGTGATTCGGTGAGGAAGTTGTCCGCTTCGTCTCCGAGTATCAGATCTATGCGATCAAGGGGGATGAGACGTTTGAGTCGTTTTCTATTATTTTGCATTGCCTGGATTGTGCTGAGGATGACGGGTCGATCCAGTACCTTTTCTCCATTACCCCACATGCCTACGTCATCCAAACCCAATGCCTCAAATTGTCGACTGATAATGTTTATGAGCGATCGCTCTGTGGTCAGTACAATGTCTCTTCGATCCTCGCTAATACCTAGCTCATGTTTGGCATCCTGAGAAGCTCCCACCATGTTCGCTTCGAGGACCGTTTTCCCTGAACCACAACAATGAACGATGGAGAAGGCTCTACGTCTGTGTGAATCCTGAAGAGTTACGGCAACTTCCAGCATTGCATCTTGTTGGTGCTGGTCGAGAAGTAATCCCTGATTTCTATCTTTCGCATTAGGAATAACTTCGAGTCTGCGCTCGACATTGTTAGTGAGAGCATCATGATAGCCGGGATAGGCATGAGTTGACATAATAAAATTAATAGGTTTGATATTACCACCAACAATAACTGGAGACAAGAAGGGAATACGTTAGTTTGGCTTCTGTGCAGATACCAACAATAGGGCTATCTCATTCAAATATTGCCCTTGTTCCGTCCGCATATATTCTGCTTTTCCCATGCTCTATGGTAATCGGGTTGTGTTCGTTTAGGCTTACAGAAGCCATAATTAAGATGGCTCCCCCGACCCGTTCGACTCCCCCTCGGCTATGCTCGGGGTCGCTCAGGGCCTCGCTGGAAACTGAAGATTGTATTGGAGTTTCTGGATGTTACAAGAAATGGCTCCCCCGACCCGTTCGACTCCCCCTCGGCTATGCTCGGGGTCGCTCAGGGCCTCGCTGGAAACTGAAGATGGTATTGGAGTTTCTGGATGTTACAAGAATTGGCTCCCCTTGCTGCAACACATGCGAACCGACCGGATGCAGGAAATCATTGAACTCGGCAGTGAGCTTGCGCCGTTCATAGATGGTTCATCACTCTTCTACCAGCCAACGCTGACAACCTCTGAAATGGCAGTGTGAAGAGGGCGAGCCGTTAACAGCGTGGGTGGCTTGAGGTTAGAGAAGCTTCGGCGGGACATAGGGCGTGACATCCTTGGTCTGTAAGAGGATGGTTCTGTTGCAGGCTTTCGTGAGGCCGAAGGATTGGCCGTGTAGCGAACACCCGACGTAGACGACCTCTCTTCCAAGCCGTCGGCATTCTTCAATGGCGGGTACAAGGTCGGTATCGGAACTGAGCAGGTACGCCACGTCGTACTTCTTTTCTAAGCCAAGCCGTATCATTTCAACCGCGAGCAGAATATCCACGCCCTTCTCATGGTACGACCCGTCGGGATAAGAAATGAGGTTGCCGAAGCCGAGTTGAATTTGCTGCTGTTGCAGGAAGGCAATGAGCCTCTGTTGATTCGCGTACAGCAACTCGCTTTTGTCGTCGCCCCTGATGCGTCGCACTTTTCCAATGTAGTAACGAATGTCTGTCAGTGAGTCGGGTGAGGCCATTTCTTTCACGAATGCCCTCAGGTCAAAATCAACAGGCGGCTTCATTTCGCCTTCTGTCGCATTGCGATTCGCGTTGAGGAGCTTCTTGAGCTTGTGATACCAGTTGCTCCCGTCCACGAACACGATTGCCCGTTTCGGTTTACTTTCTAAAACTGCCGTCCCGCCGTGAGGCGAGAGGGCAGTGAGTTTAGCGCTACTATTGTAGGCTTTGGCATTCATAGGATCAAGGGAATGATACACGAAAATTGTCAGAAACTAGCCCGAAGCAAGTCAGAATGGCGATTTAGCTGTGTTATCAAGGCCGATTCGCATGGGCGCTTATTCTAAAAAGTATGTTGAGATCATCAATTGGAAGATATTTTTGGGCGCAAGCTGGCGGCTTATCTGTGAATTGGCTGACAAGGGTAGAGAAGACTCCGAACGGTGTTGAGCCTTTCTTCAACACAAGAACTTCCGCATTCTTTTCGATATTCTGGTAGGTAATTGTGAACAGTGGATGATCTTCGCCGAGATACTTGTGGAACTCTGGGACAAAGATCGGCCCAATGGGCGAATGCTTCGAGAACGCCAATTCCTTGAAGACCCCAAACCCAGCGTATTGGCCAATGCCGCAAGCATCGAGAAGCCCATCGAACTGGTGTGCTATATCAGCATTTGCCTTCGCACTGTTCTGAATATCGAGATTAAGTTTATAAAGATGTTCTTTGCTTGGCCCGAAAAGGATCACTGTAAAAATAATCATTCCCGACATAATTCCGCTTATCACCTTGGGCTTCTCTGTTGCTGCATAGCTGATAAACACAAGAGCAAGCACGAAATAGAAAGGGCATGCAAAAGCCCAATGTTGTAGCGGATACCCTGCAACTCCTACAGCAGCAGAGATAGGTAGAGTTGCCGCCATTGCTACAAGCGTGTGCTGAGCAAGTTTCTGGCGAGATTGAAGGTATAGCACCAAAAAGAATCCCAGAAGTAAGATCAAATACTCAGCAAACTTAATATAGACAAAGTCCACCCAAACATCGGCATGTGCAAGATAGGCGGCTCGGAAAAAAACGGCGAGCACCCAAGTAAACCGAAGCACAAAAAAGCCTAGTACCGAGCCAGTAATGATGAGCAGTAACTCAAACAGGTTCGCTCGGCACGCTTTCCAAAGAGGGAAAAGAACCCAAAGACATGCCACAACTATGCCGAATCCCCAAGCTGAATAGACAATCGTTAAGTTGTACAACACCTTTTCAATAGAAAAGCTCCTGACAAATAGCGGCTCAACGGGGCTATTGGTTACTCTCTCTCCAAGCATAGCGGGAAGGTAAATCCCGAAGTACGAGTGCCAATAACCCAGAACCCACAATCCGATAAGTCCAAGTACGACAGCAATCATCAGCGGAATTACAAACGAACGCCAGAACTGCTTAATATCCCGCGCAAGCAATAATGCACCAGCGAACACAGTTAAAACGAATGGCTCCTTCATTCCAATCGCGCACACGAGCAACAAGGAACGTGCCAACGTTGATGGCCATCGAGTTGAGTCGTTCCAAGCTATATGTAGTAGATAGAGGCACGCGAAAAATGTTCCGAATGTTTCAGTCTGTACTGCTCCGACTCTTTCATCTAGATAGAGTGTGATCAGCACTCCAATGAGAAATGCTGTGCTACACAGCCATAATATTGTCTTGTGCGATCCACTACGCCACACCTTAGATGCGGCATATGCCGCAAGAAGAATAGGGAGACTGAGCTTGGCCAAGATGTCCGCAGCTGAAGCTATCCACTGAGTTCCTGTTGTAATCAAGGATAGTGCGGTCAGTAAGAACATCTCTGGTGGTTTTGATTCAAAGAGATCTACATAAGGTCGCAAGCCATTCAGTATGCCTCTTCCAATAATAAAATAGATCGTTGCATCCATATCCAATGCCCCATTCGCAACTGGGGAAAAAATGCGCCAGAGATCCACAATTGCTTTGAAGAATGTGGCAAAACAGATAAGTGCGACAATAACAGTCAGGATTCGATGCCGATTCCAATTAAGGGTCGGCATTAGACGATGATGGAAAGGGTTTTACTGCTCATGCTCATCGTGGGAAGGCAGAGCAGGACACCCAAGAAGGGGCACCCAGCTCGGCGTACCCAACGATGTTGAGCAGGTTTCCCTACAGCAGCAGAGCGTTGACCGAGGCAAGATGCCCCTTTTTGCTCTGCACGTAGGGAAAACTACGGCGTGAAACCTGAGTCGTTGGGTACGAGGCGATGTTAGCAGAAAGGCTTCTGCAATCTAGGTCGAAAAAGCGACAGAATGGCAATATTGGTATGTATAATGGGCGCGATCCCAAGGTTGTAATGCGCCTAAAAACGTCACCAAAAGAGGCACTCAGTAAAATCAATGAGCTTGTTCTGAATGGCAGTGTTCTTCTTTGTTCGATGGAATCAGAAGCCGAGTATGCCCTTGGTGATCAGAGGAAAGCAAAGTCTCGGATCAAAGTATCGAGGCCGAGTTCTCAGCTTTTGAAACGATTTGACGGCGAATATCAGGCATGGGATCAGGCTGCTGAAGAACTGCTTCGGCACATCTTCGTTGATTACGTTCCCATTCATGTGTTTACCAGTTCATTTTGGAAGGTGGAACCAATAAATAACGTGGCTGTCGAAGTTGCCGATTTTCGTTTGATCGTTGATACCCTACGTCTGAAGCTAGATATTCTTGTGAATTATTACAACGGCTTAGCAGACAAGATGAAAAATCCACTCATTTACCTTCCTGATCGTGTGCAGATATGGTTCTACGATTTCTGTTGTCCTTTGCAAACCGATTCCAATGAAGCCACCCTTTGCCATTATATATTCGGATTCAGCATAGGCGAGAAGGTTGAAATGGAAGATATTTTCGCCGAAGGGTTCGGGGGCAATAGGGATGATTATTGCGGCAAGGACAAGGCACAAATTAAACACGCCTACGATGGCATCAACAGGAAAACGAATGATACGTTCGGATTCCCGATTTTGAAGAAGGAAGGCACGACTCTTTGCCTTACCTTGCCTTCGCGTGTGACTTCCAACCTAACATAACCATGCGCCTGAAAATGTCACCGAAGGCTGCTCTCGAAGCCATAGATGATCTGATTTATGAGGGTTTCGACTTAGAGCGGGAACACGGCGATTCTTTGAGGAAAGGGATGGCTATTGCTGTCAGGGAAGAAGACCTCAAAGAGATTAGCGCTTGGTATGACAAAACGGTGAAGACGCTTCAAGAAATCTTTCTCGATTTTGCTCCCGTATTTTTCCTTTGGAAAGCCATCGAAGAAGTGAAAGTCGAGCCAAGTGATGAGCTTTCGTACATTGCATATATGCAGCCTGATGCCAAAGGATACGTGCGAATACTGGAAGGTGGCTTGCAAATCCTCGGCGAGTATTACCGACAGTTATCCGAGCAGGTTTTCACTCCGCTCTTCTACATTCCCGATAAAGCCCAACTTTGTTTTTTTGCTTCGATTTGTTCTCTTGAACCCGATAGCAACGAAGATGCTGTATGTCGGTTTCTCTTCAAGAAATACAGCTATCACGAATGGGTCGGAATGGAAGATATTTTTGTTGGGGCGTTTGGTGGCAATTGCGATGAGTTCAACGGAAAAGACCGCACGAAAATCAAAAACGCATACGATGGCGTAAACAGGAAGACAAATACTGCGTTCGGCTTTCCCGTACTTAGGACAAACAAGACGCAGATTTGTCTCAATTTACCTTCCCGTTTCCTGCGGGAAGAGCGACGAGAAATGGCCTAGGTAAAACAAAATCATCGCCCGTCTTTGAGCGGCAGCCAGATCCGTAGCCTCACAGCCATCAAGCTATGGCTGCGAAAGACGTAACACGACAGGCCTACGAAAAAATGCTCAAGCAAGAACTGAGCGATGCTGAGTATGAGGACGCGAGGGGCGACCTCACGGGCTTTTTCGCCGTGCTGATGGAAATTGACCGCGATCTCAAACTTTCCAGCATTTCCCATGACTGATTTTCAGATTTCCGATATTCGGATCGTTCCAGTGCATCCCATGAACGGGCTTGTGGCCTTCGCAAGCTGCATTATCAACGCCAAGCTCTTCATCGGCTCCATAGCGATACATGAGAAGCTGGACGGCTCAGGGCTTCGCCTGACGTATCCCACGAAGAAAGCAGGAAGCCAAAACCTGACAATTTTTCATCCCTTAGAGCCGAATCTGTCCAAAGCGATGGAACAGGCGATATTTGCTGAATACGAACGGCTCTACGGCTGATACTTCATTTTCCAAGGCTGTAACGATGATTGATACGGTTCTTCTCAAGATTCCCCTCGGCAAGTTCTCAGTCACGCGGTACGACAAGTTCCAGCCGAATGCGCGTGGGTTGTTCTCTGCGCCGTTCCTTCCGTTTTACGGCGAGCCGTACATCAAGTGCGTTCAGAACCCGTCAAAGGAAGATTTACTCGCTGGCGAGTATTCGCCTCGGCTGACCATTTTTAAGCGCGTGGCAAAAGGGAGCGGCTTTGGGATCAACCTGCACATTGAGTTATCACTTCCGAAGCTTCTCTACGGGAACAATTTTGATGAGCTTGAAGACAAGGATTTTGAAGAAGTGATCCGCGTATTGAAAACGAAGTTGTTTGTCATGGGTGTCCTCGTTTCCAAGGAAGATTTGCGCGTTGCCAGCGTGTACGCCGTTCACTATTCCAAGAACATCATCTTTGACGATGGAACAACTGCCACACTGCCCTTGAGCTACTTGGATAAGATCAAGCTCAACCGCCACATGGACTTGAATAAAACGGATTTCCGCAACGGCGGCGAGGCCGTGCGCTACTTCTCAAAGACACATGAATTTGTCGCCTACGATAAAATTGCCGACTTGAAGAAAAGCGAGGATCGGGCTATGGAAAAGGGTGATCGGGAATGCAACTTGCAGATGGATATTTTTGATGCGATCCGCGAGGAAAAACCGTTTGAGGTTCTTCGGTTGGAATTTCGGCTCAAGAACAGGAAGAAGATGCAATCCCTCTTCCAAAGTCTTGGGGTCAAGAGCGACCTGAGCTTTACATCGCTATTCAGTAAGACGATTTCCCAAAAGCTTCTACTCCATTACTGGAATTGTATCTATGACGAATTGCGCCCCGTACTGCTCCAAGAAATCACCCCGCCTGAACAGTTCACGTTGATTGCGAAGCAACGGAAGCAATGGACGGGTCACCATGTGCTGCTCCTGATAGCCGTCTGCGCGATGCTGAGGGCTGAGGGGCATCGCAAGACCCGAAACCGCCTCAAGCCCCGTTGCTCTGTCAGGACGCTTGAGCGCGTCTTCAAAGACATCAAGGGGCTGGAATTCAAGATACTCAACAAAGCCGCTCCCTTTGAACACATCACGCGGTCACTCCAAGCCTTCGTATCGTTGAAAGCGAAGGACTTTACTTTTACGGATGGCTTGTAATATAGTGTCAATCACTGTCATATATGGAACGCGAATTCTACCTTACCGAAGAAGTGGCAGAACTGCTCAGGGTCAGCACAATGACCATTTATCGCAATATCAAGGCGGGAAAGCTCAAGGCGTACAAGTTCGGCAAGGATTGGCGTATCAGAAAAGACGACCTAGAAGCCTTCCTGAAAGCCCACAAGCGCACTTCGTAACCGTTCCAATATGAAAGCTGTAATTCTCGCCCGTGTATCCACAAAGCGGCAGGAAGAAGAAGGCCTCTCGCTGGATAATCAGCTTGAAACGTTGCGCGAGTACGCGGCGAAGCAAGGGATGCAAGTTGTGAAGGAGTTTTGTTTTCAGGAAAGCGCGGGTCACAAAATACGGAAGCGTTTTGATGAGATGATCGGCTACGTGAAGGAACATGAAGATGTTGGCGCAATTTTGGCGTACAGAGTGGACAGAACGACCCGCAATTTCCGCGATGCGGTAGCGTTGGACAATCTCAGGATTGAGCAGGATAAGGAATTGCACTTCGTCTACAACCGCTTGATCCTCAAGGCTGATTCCCACGGGCGTGACATTACCGATTGGGATTTGCAGGTATTCTTGGCAAAGCAGTATCTCAATCGCTTGCAGGAAGACGGCGCGAACACATGGCTTTCTAAAATCAGGCATGGCGAGTGGTCAGGAAAAGCCCCATGCGGCTATAAGAATGTTGAGCTTGAAGAACACAAAGCATGGATCGTGAAGGATGATGAACGCGCCCCATTGGTAAAAAACGGTTTTGAGATGTACGCCACGGGCAATTTCTCACTCAAGGCACTCGCCAAAAAATTAGCTGGCATGGGTTTGACCACGAATACAGATAGCCAAAGGCCGATGTACACAAGCTACTTGGAAGCGCAAATCATCAAAAATCCGTTCTACTATGGCGAGATGGAATTCAAAGAGAAGTTGTATCCGCACCAGTACGAACCGCTCATTCCCAAGTGGCTTTGGCTCAAGTGCCAAGCGGTCTGCGAGAGCTACGGCAAGACACCGTTCAAGTACGGAACGAAGAGCTACGCTTTCAAACGGCTTCTCACCTGCGCCAAGTGCGGTTGGATTTTGTCTACCTACACACAAAAGAACATCAATTACGTTCGTTGCCACAACTGCAAAGCGGTTCACGTTAAAGAGGAAACGCTACTCGCTCAGGCGGCTAAGATTTTCAAGAATCTCACAATCCCAAGCGAGGTTGCCGAAGACCTGAAAACAAAGCTGACGGCCTTTCATGCCGATGAGCAGTATTTCTATGAGCAGAACCTAAAAAGGATCAATGCCGACCTCGCCAAGCTCAAGAAAAACAACAAGACGATGTATCAGGATAGGTTGGACGGGCGTATTACGGTGGAAGAGTACGACAAAATGTTTGAGGAAAATAAGCAGAAAGAAACAGATTTACTGGAAGAACTCAAGGGTCACAGCGAGGGCGATAAGGCATTCCACATCGCAGCTTCTTATATACTGGAACTCGCAAAACGCGCTCAGGAGCTTTTTGAGTGTTCGCAACCCGACCAAAAGAACCGTTTACTGCGTTTCGTATTTGCGAACTGTTCCGTAAAGGGCGAAAAGCTCAGCCCCAAGCTGAAAAACGTGTTTGCGGGTATCGTTGAAAGCAACAAAACGAAGAATTGGCTCCCCCGGCTGGACTCGAACCAGCAACCAATCGGTTACACGTTGCCCTTCTGTTTCCAGAAGGAGTGGACTATATCATCACCCGTCTGTGTTTTAGGGTGCGAGGCGCTTCGGCCCGTCATGCATCTGCGGGACGGGACTACTCCATAAAGGATAGTCTCTGAACCTGCCTTCGCTTCGGCTACGGCAGGCGTGCCTTCCTTCATCAGGTTGGGCTTGCCTGCAATCCGAAGCTTTAGCGAAGGATTGGCTGCTGATTGCCCTTCGCTTTCGCGGGAGGGTTTCCAGCAATTCACCTCGTTATCGACCCAGGATTTCCCTGGGAAGCTGCAACTTTCTTCACAGCCGATTGCTCTACCATTGAGCTACAGGGGAACGTTGATGAAAAGAACAGCCGGTTGCTCCCTGCCCTGAGCGACTCCGCGCGGGGAGAAGTCGAAGGATACCATTGCTTGTCCACAGAAGCCTTGTGCGTAGGTGGGAGCTACCCGCCTTCGCTCTTCGCTTCGCTCAGAGCTACGGACGGGCAGGCAGGGGACCGTTGATGCAAAGAACGCAGCTGCATTATACGAAGTTGCAGCTCTAAAGGTAGAGGAATCCGCTACTTCCTTTTCTTCGGTATCAGCAGCACGATCTCGCGACCCACGTACTGGTCGGGGCGGCGGTAGAGAAGCGACAAACGGTCTGCACGACTGGGGGCGATGCCCGGAGGGAGCGTGGCGCTGTAACCGGCTTTGTGGACGACTTCCCATATGCGCTCGAGGAAAATCGTCTCATTCCTGATTTTCCAGAACGGCCACGTGACGGCGAGCGGCACACCCGGCAGGGTTTTACTGCAATTCTCGATGAACGCCGCTTCGAGCTTTTCGAGTTCCGTCTTCATCTTGGCGGCGGATTTCTGTGACGGGCGATCTTCGAGTGCGGGTCCGAGCGTTGTCTCGGTCACGACGAGGTCGGGCAGTTTCTTGAGGGCGAAGGGTTTGGTGGCATCCTGTTTCCATACCGTTGCATCGACGTCCTTCTTGAGAATCTTCCACTCTTTGCGTACCCATTCCAGATTCTTGCCGCATCCGTTGACGGCTTTCTGTGCGATATCCGAAGCCAGCACGTGCCATCCGCGCATGAGGCATTCCATGGGAATCACGCCCGTTCCGCAGAAGGGATCGAACACCGTAATCGGCTCAGGCTTCTTGAGTTTCTTGAATGCGGCATCCGGTACGGGGGTTTGGCATCCCCGCGAAAGCCATGTGCCCAGATTAAGCAGAATCTGTGCAAGTTTGGGCGGCAACAGACCGACGGTCGTATCGCGCACGGGCTTGGCCATGTCACGCTTGGCGTAGGCATTCACGTTCTGTGCCCAAACGGTGCAGCCGATCCACAACGATTGATTCTCTTCTTCGTCCCCCTCTTGCAGCAGCACGAGTTCGCACCCGCGTTTGGGATCGAGCAGCCCTGCATCGCGCAGAAGCACGGGCGCAGCCGGTTCGCGTTCACTGCCCACGTAGCGACAGGGACGACCTTGTTTACGCAGGGCATCTTTGCACTGCCGATAAAGGGTGTGAATGGTTTTCTTGGGGATCAAGAAGGTGCGCAGGGCAAATACCACTTTGCCGCGCTTGGCATTTTTCAACTCGCTGACAAGAATGGCCGGCACTTCATTCAGGGTTACCGCCTGGTCAGAGACACGACGCGCAACCACCACCACACCGCCAAGGGTGTCGAGAAATTGTGCATCAAGCTCAACGGGGCTTTCGAACAGCACGATGGAATCTTTGAGAATGCTGCGCAGCGTGAAGCCCGGCACGGCTGCCGAGAGTTCAGCCAGCGAGATGCGGGGTTGGTGTCCGAGGAACGCGGCGTAGGATGGCATAACGGGACGCAGTATACAGGGATGAGTATGCGGTATGTAGGGAGTTTTTTTGAGCACTCTTCCATACTTCATACCGAACACTGCATACTGAATACCGAATACGATCCTCACCGCCCTTTGACGACATCCCGTGCCAAGAACGTGACCAGCATCACCACGAGCGGTGCCAATTGCACGAAACCGCGGGCCAGACCCGTCTGTTTCAAGGCTTCGGTTGAGAGCGATGTGAAGAGGAAGAGGGCGATCTGCAACCCGAGAGCGGCAAGAACGATGAGGACGAGGGGCGTGATCGCAGATCGCAACAGGTGTTTGCGTGCGACAACGAGCAGCAGCAACAGCAGCGGAAAGAGCAGGTGCCAGTTTCCTTCGAAGAACGTATTCACCCACAGCACGTACGGCACACCCGGTTGCCAGCCGAATGAATAGCTGGAGGTGATCGCTTTGGCGTTGCCGAATGAAAGTCCGTGCGCCCACTTGAAAGCCACCCATGGCACGCCGATTACCAGCAGCCACCCTATTGTCCACACAGTCACGGTTCGGGCCGCGCCGAGTGTCATGCGACCTTGATGACGCAGAAAGATCAGGCCGCCGCCGAATACGGCAAGCAGTAAAGGAAGGTAGAGGACAAGCGCTTCGTTTTTGGTGAAAACGAGCAGGCCGACCGTAAGGCCGAACAGCCGCAACCAGCTCTGTCTGCGAGATGCATCATGTTCCGTAAGTCCGTGCGTGAGCAGCGCACCCGCGGCGAGCAGATGACCCGAGAGAAAGACATCCGCATAAGCGTTGAGGCCGTCGAAGAAATAGAGCGGCAAACTGGCGAGCAGATAGGTGCCCAGCAAAGACCATTGCCATCCGATGCGATGACGGAGCGCGCCGTAGAGCAGTGCCAGCGCCGCCAATAACCAGAGGATGTGCACGCTGTTCACCAGACCTTCGTCCCAACCTCCTTTCAGTGCGGCGAGTGAGGCTTTGAAGAGAGGAACCGTGGGCGGGTAACTGCTGAGTACGTCGGCTTCGCCATTTGCAGAAGTGTCGATATCGAGTGTCTGCGTGAAGGCAAAAATCTTTGCCCGATAGTTCCAGTTTTTCAACGTGTCATCGAAGTACGATGGCATTGAGACGAGAATGAAGGAACCGAAGGCGATTTTGGCGAGTGTCCACAACGTGAGGAGAACGAGGAGCAGAATAAGCCAGCGATTCGCGGTTGGTGATTTGGCGGCGGAGGGCGCCGTTGTACGAGGAGACAATTTCCATTGGAAGAACCGTGCAAGAGTGAGCAGGGTAGTCATGGCGATTTGCACACTGAGAAAGCCCCAGCGCGTGAAAAGGATCAGACCTGCGATGTGCGCGAGGAATGTCACGAACATCGTTGCGGTGATCCCCAGCAGAAATCCGATTGCCCAGCGTTCGAGCCGCAGAAGTACGGGATGATTGCCTTCGCACAGGCGTACGAGCAGCCAGCCTGAGAGAGAGGGGAGTGCGATGCCGACGAGCAGCAACAACAGGTTCATTGTGTGGGTGATGACGATGAAGAAGATTGCGAGCCCGCGCGGAAGACGAAGATTCCTTCTGCAAATTGATGCACAAGTGAGCCCGAAGGCGAAATGGGAATTCCGTTTTCCACAATGCGGCCGTCGGATCCTGTGGTCAGGTCAGGCCGTCCGTACACGAGCCAGATGGTCGCTCCGGACCCTTTAGCTGCGCTGAGGGCCAGTTCTTCTTCGGGTGTGACCGGCAAACTGGGATACGTCTGATACCGCATGAAGTTCATGAAGGTGTCCGTTGTGGGCGTGATGAATACGTAACGGGGTTGATCCATGAGGATGCCTTGGGTGGCCAGTGCGAAATCCGGCAGAAAGCCGATGGTGCGGAAGGTCCGTTTGCCCATGGGTTGCTGCAGATAGGAGCGAACGTCGTACGACCACGTGGCAATGAGCTCCGCGCCCATGCGGATGTCGAGAACAATCCAAAAAACGAGAATCAATGCCGCTGATCCGGCGAGTATTCTCTTGCGAACATTGCCGTCATGTTTTCGCCAGGCCCTGAAGGCGATGATGGCTGTCGAGACGAGGAGCAGTGCATAGACCACGCGCATGGCCGAATGTGCAATGGGGGGCTGATGCCGGTAGAGATTTTCGCGCGAGACGGGGGTGGAGCAGAGCAGCGGCCCCCAGAAGAAATTGATGCTGTGCGCCTTGAGTCCGTCGAACGTCCAGAAGCATTTTACGGCTTCAACAAGGCTTTCGCGCACACTCCATCCTTGCAATTCGAGGTCGTGGAGGATGATGTCGGTACCGGGCTGAAGTTGAAACCCGATGGCGGCGGCGTGAGGATCCCATCCGCCTACGGCGCTCAAGTCCACGACGATCGATGTGGAGGTTCTGCTCGGTTGAAGCGTAATCGGAATTTGCAGATACTTCTCGGAGGGATCGCCCTGGCTGTGCCAGATGAACGCGAGAGACGCTCCGCGAGGGCTGGTGTAGTGCAGAGTGACTACGTCGATGCCGTACGGGAGAGTGAGGGGACGAGACAGCGTTCCCGTGTTTCCCGTAACAATGTGTATGCCATTTGAAAGCGGTGCCACCGAGGCAAGCCCGATGGTGTTCCACTGCGCTTGTTCCGTCTGATCGGCGAGGTTGAGCACGGTTTGCTGCTCGGCCGATGCGATCGCCGGCAGGGCGAGAAGAGCCGTTGCGAGCAAGAGGGAGCGAAGGCGCATCAGAAGTTTAGCGTTATGGTACATCAACTCAACGTTGGATTTCTCAGAGTATTCTTCATTGGAAGCGTGTCACCCTGAGCTCTGTCGAAGGGCGACACGTGTCATGGTTCGACAGAGCTCACCATGACACTTTCATTTTTCATTCTTCCTGAGCTACGGCGATTTCTTCCGTGCTTCCCTTCAGCACCGCTTTGATCCGTCGAACTCCGGCGGACGAACTTTCTTCCTTAAGAATTTTGAGTGAGCCGAGCATGCCGGTGCGGGCGACGTGCGGGCCTCCGCAGATTTCTTTGCTGAAGACGCCCTTCTTTTCATCCCCGACCACATACACTTTCACCTCTGCTCCGTAGCGCGCATCGAAGACACCGATCGCTCCCTCCGCTTTTGCTCCATCGACGGTGGTGACGTGGTAGGCCACGGGCAGATCGGCTGCGATGGCGTCATTGACGATTTTTTCCACCTCCTGCACTTGCTCGGGCGTCATCTTGTCGGGATGACTGAAGTCGAATCGCAAACGTTCCGCCGTGATGTTTGAGCCCTTCTGGAAGACGTGATCGCCCAGAACTTTGCGCAATGCCGCATTGAGCAGGTGCGTGGCGGTATGCAGTTTGGTCGTCTGGCTGCCTTGATCCTGCAGTCCGCCCTTGAACTTCGCTTCCGCTCCGGCACGTGAGAGGACCTGATGAGCCTCAAACTTCTTCGCAAATCCTTTCTCATCCACGGTGAGCCCCTGTTCCTGTGCGAGTTCTTTGGTGAGCTCCAACGGGAACCCGTACGTGTCGTAGAGGTGGAAAACCGTTGTTCCGTCCATTTGCTTGCCGGCCTTCGCCGCGGCACGCTCGAACTGTTTCATCCCTTCTTTAAGGGTTTTACCGAACTGTTGTTCTTCGCGCTTCAGTGCCTCGATGATCGCTTGTCGTCGCTCCTGCAGGAAAGGGTAGGTCTGTCCGTACTGTTCGATCACGGCTTCGGCAATGGCAGGGGTCAATGTGCCGTCATGTTCGATTTTGAGTTGTCGCGCAGAGCGAATGGCGCGACGAATGAGACGGCGCAGGATGTAGCCCTGATCAACATTGGAGGGAGTGATGCCATCGGCGATGATGAATGTCGCCGCCTTAAGGTGATCAACGATGATGCGCAGATGCCGCTCATCCCTATGGTCGGCCATTTCCATGACACGATCGAGTATCGGTTTCATGCGGTCCGTCTCGTACACATTGTCCTTTCCCTGTAAGACAGCCGCAACGCGCTCCAAGCCCATTCCCGTATCCACATTCTGCTGCTTCAAGGGCTCGAAGGTGCCATCCGCCGTCTTGTTGTACTGCATGAAAACGTCGTTCCAGATTTCCAGCCACTCGTCTTCGTGCGAGGCGGGATTGCCTTGCGGCTTGCCATTCCCAACCCAGTAGAACATCTCGGTATCGGGTCCGCACGGGCCGGTTTGGCCGGCGGGGCCCCACCAGTTCTTCGACTTGGGCAAAAATCCGATGCGCTCGCGGGGAATTCCCGCTTTCTCCCAGATTGCGGCTGATTCTTCATCCTTCGGAGCATCCTTGTCCCCTTCGAAGCACGTGACGGCCAGCATGTCGACGGGAATCTGCAGCACCTCGGTGAGAAAGCGGAAGCTCATCGTGATTGCTCCTTCCTTGAAGTAATCACCCAGACTCCAGTTGCCCAACATCTCGAAGAACGTGAGGTGCGAAGCATCACCCACTTCATCGATATCCTGCGTGCGGATGCAGCGTTGCACATCGGTGAGCCGCTTGCCGGCAGGATGCGTTTCGCCCAGCAGATAGGGCACGAGCGGATGCATGCCCGCCGTGGTGAAAAGGACGGTGGGATCGTTTTCGGGGATCAGTGACGCCCCGGGGATCACGGCGTGATCCTCTTTCTTAAAGAAGTCTAAGTATGCCTTTCGAATATCGTCAGTGCTCACAGGAGACATGTGTTATGAAAGGGAAGAGTCGGCTTGCCCGGCGAAGCTCTGAGTAGACCGAGGAGCGAAGACGGGTCGTCATAGGACGCATGAGTCGAGCATAGCAGATGGCAGGTCCGTCGGCGTATCGGCAGTTCCGATAATTTTCGTCGATTGCGTCGTGAATCTTCCATCAAAGCATCATGGCTTAAAATGGCACTTTCTGCTACAATAAGCACAACAAACACTTATGGATTTCTCTGCTCCGCAACCGCGTCGTCGACCGGCACTCCTGTCGTGGCGTACGATCGTACTGTTTGCCGTTACGCTTGCGATACTGATCGGGGCATGCGTGTTTTTCTTTCTCCACAGCCGAGCGACCATCGATCGTCTGGTGAAAGATCGCCTGCGTAACGAGGCGGCAATCGCCGCATTGCAGTTTACGGGCGAGGAGCTTATGGATATTCAATCGCCGGAGGATATGCTGTCTCCGGAATTCGGCAATTTGGTCTGGCGACTGCAGGATATTCGTGCGCGTTCTCCCGGCGTTCGCTTTGCATACATTATGCGCAAGACAGAGAATCCAGAGATACTGGAATTCGTTATAGACGCAGACGCGCTCAGTAGCCTCGAGGAGCTGGATCGCAATCGAAACGGATCTGTAGATATCGACGAGGAGCCGGGTCTGCCGGGTGATCCCTATCTTGTTTCTGACATTCCATCATTACGGAATGATGCGTTCAATGGTCCCACAACGGACCCTGGTATTACGCGCGATCAGTGGGGATATCTCTTCTCGGGCTACGCTCCTATTCGTGATCAGCAAGGTAATGCCGTGGCCGTGTTGGGTATCGATATATTGGCGGAAGACTATGCCGACATCGTGCAAAGCATCTTCTCGATGCAGGCGTTACTCCTCATTCTCTTCGGAGGGGTTCTCGTTATCTTCTCGGTGGTAGGTTCCATCTGGAGGCATCGTTCGAATGAGATGGACAATCTCGATGCGGAGCGACGGTGGTTGCTGCAACTCGTGTTACACCAGGTGGGTACGCCGTTGACGATATTCAAGTGGGGCGTCGAGTCATTGCAGGAGATGCTGCCAAATCTTCCCGAATCTGCACAGAACGAGGTAAAGGAGAATATGTTGATTATGGAAGACGGCGTCTCGCGCTTGCAACATGTGGCCGAGGTGCTCTTGGCGGCAGATCGTATTCAGGAGGGGAGTATGAAAGTTTCAGAGGAGCGCGTGTCGTTCCGCAGCATCGTCGATGCAACCGTTGCAGGTATTTCGCCGCGCCTGGCCAAGCGTGCGCAGCAGATCGTGGTGGATATGGAAGAGGATGTGTCGCTTACCCTCGATCGTCGGCTGCTCTCGGGTGTTCTTCGTGAGCTTCTCGATAATGCTATGACGTACTCGCCGCGCAATGGCATAATTACCATTCACGTGAATCAACACAACAAACAAATCGAGGTGAGCGTCATCGATCATGGAGCCGGAATTCCCCATGAAGATTTGCGGCGCGTGTTTGAACGATTCAGTCGTGGGTCCAATGCAGGAACATTCGATCCCAATGGCACGGGCGTCGGCCTGTACATTGCCAAGGGCATTGTGGAACGGTTTGGCGGAAAAATCGCCGTGCATTCAATGGAAGGAGACGGTACAACGGTCACATTTACGCTCCCGATTCGATAACGCAAGAGTCATGCGGTAAGCATTATTATTTCTGCTGATACTTTTTGACGTGGCCGCTATTCCTCTTTTTCTTGTTGTGGCAATGAGCAGGTGCCTCTGGATCGCCCGGAAGCAGGCATAACTGTTGAAACAGAGCACGTGCCTCTTGAGCGAGAGAAAACGGTGCGTGGCTGCCGTTACCATTTTCTCTTGGTGGCTGTTCGAATGCCAGTCTGGATATGCTTTGGCGGATTGTGGCGCTATTGATATCAATCCTATGTATGAGGCATTCTGCCTTCTGTCGGATCGCCGTCATGGCCTCTTCGGTTTCCTGCATCATGCGTTGCTCCAGCCTTTCGATGGATTGGCCGATTCCACGGAGCTGACACCCGAAAGTGGCAATATCATCAGCGGTGAGTTTTGCATAGCAGAAATCAGCGCATCCTATAGGTTCTAATGAGCAGTCGGCACCGAGAGAAGTTGCCAGTTTTACGAAGGAATGCCTTTTGGTGCGCGCTGTCCACAGCGCCGATAGAAATGTTTCGAGGCTCCGGCGCCTGATGATTTTCTGTACCAGTGGATCCTCGAGCAGGCTCACAAAGTAACGGACGTTGTCAAAACGGAGCTGTATCTGCTCGGTCTGTTGTGCCACAGATTGCATCTCTGCTCTCAGCCGAGAGATATCGTCTATCGATGTGCCGGCATCCACCTGCTCTTCTGGCTCCGGGAGCTGTGCCATTCGACGAACCACACTACGAGGTCTCCTATGCCTGTCAATGGTTCGGATCACTTATCCTAAACTGCAGCGAATCGTTCCGGCTTCCACAATATCCCGCTCTATGGCTTCGGGATCGGGAGCACCGTGCAACCGCTGGAAAATGGTGGAGGTGATGTTACGATGGATGATATGGTGCGGCTTTTCGGGGCCGAGGGTGACACCCAGAATTTCCTCAATGGCGGTGACATCCGTTTTCACTTCTCTGAATGCTTCAGAATCGCGTGCGAGCAGATCAAGATTCTCGCGATTGAGGAATTTTCCTGCGTGTTGAAGGTCGGCACGCAACGCGGGGTAGTGCCGCTCGAGCAGCGGGAGCAGGTTTTTCTCTTTCGCTGCCTTGAGACCACGGCCGGTTGCGATGAGTTCCGGCGGTACGCCGAGAGAGTAGAACGCGCAGGTGAAACCGATGGCGCGGGGCAGCTTGACCGCGCCGATGCCGCGACTGTAGCCGAAGAGTCCGATGTGCAGCAGGCGCTCGCGGCGAGGAGGAATGAAACGGGCCACCTGATTGATGAGCGGCGCCATCGCTTCGATGGCGGGCTTCCAGCAGGTGACGAAAAGATCGGCCAGCTCGCGCAGCTTCTGCAGATCGGCGGAGGAAATGCGTTGCACGGAGCGCCGCGGGGCTTCGTCACGGATTTCGGTAAGTGCCCGGCGAACGTCTTCGAGTCGGTAATCGTACCGGAAGGCGGATTGGATGGAGTACGTGCGCGTGCCCGCATACTGATCCAGAAATGTCTTGGTGTAGGTGGGGTTCACGCTGCCGCGAAAGGGGAGCGATCCGGTGCCGAGGATAGGATGCACGGCGAATCCCATGCGCTCGGCAAGCGTATCGGCGGCGCTCAGCGCCGCGCGCACGGCCAGCACGGCCGGCACGAGACCCGAGTTCATGGCCGGATCCGAACGTGCGAGAAAGATTCGCTGGCCGCGCTCACGCAGGTTTTTCCCTTCCGAAATGAGTTGCTGCCAGTACGGCGCCAGAATTTTCTCGATGCCGAAGAGGGAATCAATATCCTCAACGAGCGGGGTTACGAACGTGCGGTCGTAGAGATGGTGTTCATCTTCGCGTTTCTGATGAAAGACCGAGCGGTGTTCATCGGCCGTCTCGCGAAACGCGCGCAGAGCCTCAATGGGCTGTTCGGCCGATGTGGTGAGCGGCAGGAACATTTCGGTCACCGGTGGACGGGGCAGGCCGATTTCCTTGGCGAGGTCTCCAAGCGAGAGAATGTTCATGAATGCGCGTGCGGCACGGTGCGTTCTGCCGCTGTCCCATGCGGGAATGCGGTATGTGAGGTGCACCTCTTCGCCAAGCGGTTTTTTGTGAAAGAACTCCTGCGCGCGCGAGAAGAGTTTTTCACCCACGGCCTCATCCACATACTTGCCTTCCCAATCCCACATGTACTCGTCAATGGGCAGCTCCTGAAAGAGCAGGAGCAATTCATCAATTTCGTCCTGCGTGGGAATGAAGGCATCCTGACGCCACCACGGTACTGATGCGTTGTCCGGGTGTTGCGTGGCCATGGTGACGGGCGGCCAAACCATGGCGACATCCTACCGATATTGCACGGAGGGACATATGATTTTCACGTTATGACCTCCTCCCTGTTTTCGCGGCTTGCTCCTGCGTCTTCTGATCCGATCTTCGCCATCGCCGCCGAAGCGAAGGCTGCGGGAGCAGGTGTCATTGATGCAACAGTGGGAATGATGCTCGATGAGACGGGGGAACCTTTTGCCCTTCCGTGTGTGCGCGATGCGTTCAAGGAATTGACGCGACAATATGAGAAGAGTGATTTCGCGTATCCGTCCCTTCTCGGTGAGAGCGCATTCCGTTCTGCGACGATACGTCTTATTTTCGGTGATCAGTCGCAGAATGTCGCTTCCATAGCCACGACGGGTGGAACGGGTGCGGTGATGCTTAACCTCAAACTCCTCAAACTATTGCAAATCTCCGACATCATTATGCCGGTCCCCACATGGCCCAATCATCGGCGATTGATTTCCTCTTTGGGGTTCTCGGTGCGCGAAGTGTCGTATCTTAAGCGGGGCAATCCGTCCATTCACGCAATCACCGAGGCACTCTCCACTGCTTCAGCACCATGCGCACTGCTTCTTCAGGTGTGCGGACACAATCCGACGGGAAAAGATTTCAAAACGACACAGTGGCAGGAGCTTACGGCGTTTCTTCGTGACAAGGATCACATGATTCTGCTCGACTTCGCCTATCAGGGGCTGGCGCAAGGCATTGAAGAGGATGCAGAGCCCATACGCCTGCTTCGGTCTGCCGGAGTACCGTTGTTGGTTGCATGGTCCGCCTCGAAGAATCATACGATCTACGGATTGAGAACGGGGTTAGCCTGTGCCGTTGCCGGCGATTCCGGGCAGAAAGACGAGCTCGAGCAGCACTTCAAAATTCTCACGCGCGAAGTCCATTCTGCGGCGCCGGTGACGGGGCAGCAGATTGTCGCTCTCGTTCAGGAGCGCTTTCAGGATCAGTGGCGCGTTGAGCTAGCCGGTGCGCAGGAGGATATCCATCGCAAACGTGCCCGACTTCTGCAGGCATTTCCTGTCTGGTCCCCGGCACTCGAAGGCACGGGACTATACACGCGTCTGCCGCTCTCTTCCGATCAGATAGCGGCTCTCAAGCGTGCGAAAGTTTTTCTGCTCGACGACGGGCGTATCAACATCGCCGGAATATCCACGGGACGAATGGAGGAGTTCATCGAGAAGTGTAAACGCAGCATTGCATCATAAGCTTCGCTCTTCGCAAGCTGTTCCAGCGATGAACATGGCGATGAATTATTCTTGATGATTCGATGTTTCCGCTAACTGCAGGGCTTTTTGATGTGCCAGTCCTGTTGTAATTTTTTTGAACAGTAAGAATTTCCGCATCACGGCAGATGTTGACACCCTCATGACGGCGGCCTACAACGGGGCATCTTTCCTCCTTTTCATCTATGTCTACCGTTGAAAACTTTCCTGATCTTACTACGGGTCACGAAGTGGTGACACCCGATACCTGGCCCGAAGGGGTGCCGCGTGACGGCATCGAACTTCGACAGATGTTGGATGCTGTTCAGAGCGGGAATTACGATCAGCGTCTGCAGCTGATGGCTAAGCAGAGTTCCAGATTTGAGCAGATCAAAGCATTGGAGGGTCAGCTCTCTCCTCTGACGTATTCCTCGCGGCCATTTACCGATTTGCAGATGGCGCGGCACCTGGCGGAGGATTTGCAGAAACTGCGCGACCTCTACGAAAATGGAAATTTTGTCGGACGTACCATTCGGGGAGTGACGCGCGGAGTGCGCAGTTGGCTTGAGAAGCAGCCTGCGGAGGATACAAATGGATAGTTACGGTTGCGCTGCGGCATCCGATCCGCGACCATCGGTGTATGAAAACCTGCACCGAATATCTCATAATGCACACATCCAAGCGGCGTTGCTTTATCCATCTCACGCCGCAGGTTGCGGAGGTGGTGCGTAAGAGCGGTATTCAAGAAGGGCTGTGTCTCGTGAATGCCATGCATATCACGGCGTCGGTGTTCATCAACGACAATGAGTCGGGCCTGCATGAGGATTTTGAACGGTGGCTCGAAGAGCTCGCTCCGTTCAACGCATCGCCCGATGTGTACCACCACAACCGTACGGGTGAAGACAATGCCGATGCACACTTAAAGCGCCAGATCATGGGGCGCGAGGTGACGGTGGCCGTGACCGACGGCAAGCTCGATCTGGGTCCGTGCCCATTCGACTCCTCGCTTCGCTCGTCGCTCAGGGCACTCTGAGCGAGCCCCGAGCGTAGCCCGCCCGATCCGAAACGGAATCGTTCGGGCGGGTACGGACGGGTCGAGGGGCGAGTCGAAGGGTGGGAGGCCATCTTCTACGGCGAATTCGACGGGCAGAGACCAAAACGAGTGTTGATCAAAATTATTGGCGAATAAGACATGGGAGCTGGCCTGCCCGGCAAAGCTTCGCAAAGCGGAGCGAAGTCGGGTCAAAGTGATCGGAGAGTGAGTCTGGGTGCGCAAAAGGTGCACATCTGCTATAATGATGTACCCATGACCACAGAAGCCCCTCTTCCTCTACGCGGCCCCGTTCCTCTGCCCGAAGGACAAATTCCTCAGGATGAAGAACTGAGGGCGCTTCTGGCTGAGTTGGAGGTCGCTACTTCCGCATTGGCAGATTGGCCGGGGAGCGCACTTGTCCATGAGCTGCACAGGGTCGCAGCCCGGAAGTATCGTAATGCACTCACCAAACGTGGCGTGGTCATACGTGAGTGAATTTTCTTCTACATTCATGCCTGACGAACATCCACATTCACCAGAGACCCCACACGCCCGGCCCTCCGAAGTCGTAAGACACGGTAATCAGGTTGAAAAACAGCAGGCGGATGCGCAGGCCTCTTCGCGCATTACCACATTCACCAAAAACTCGGATGAGGATGCGGAAAAACTGCAGGAACGGTTCATCAATGAAATACTTTTTCCGGTGATCGAGTGGGTGATTCTGCCCGATGCACGTGACCTCGTTGCCGATATCACGGCGAGCCTCGAACAGGGAATGCCGGATGCCGCACGCGCAAGGGGATGGGGTGAGCGTGCTTTCGTCATCGTGGGTCGCATGAGTCATCTGCTGAAAGAGATTCAACAGGCGGCAAGCAGAAACCTCGGTCCCGTCGGAGCGTTCGCCATGTCGGAGATCGCGCATCATTGCCCCAAATTCCTGCACATGTTCATCGCGCCGACTTGTCGATCTCTGGCGGATGCTCTTAAGCGCGGAGATACGGATGGCGCTCAGAATGCCCGTACAATAATCCTGAAAGAGCTTGGTGGTGCCGATGTACTGCCCGCACAAGCGCGATTTCAATTTCTTCTGGAAAAATACTTCATCACCAAGTTGGCATTCACCAATCGTTTTGAAGATGCAAAGCAGGGTATCAACGCTCCCGGTAATTTCACTCGCATCGTGGCACGATTGGAGCGTCGAACAGGCGAATTACTGCGCGATGTGTTGCAGTTGGAGCAGCATTCCTACGATGTGGAATTCATCACGAATATTCCCGAGCAGCAGCAGGAACACGATTTGATTCCACGCGCAGGATTGACCGAAGAAGTGCTGGCGGAGTTGATGCTCAACGCGTTCAAGGTGATGGAACAGACACACAAGGGATCAAAACTGCTCGTGTCGGTCATTCTGCGCAAAGATGGCAGTATGCTGCTCAAGGTGCGTGACGATGGTCCGGGCATCGGTGATCGCAATCCGGAAGAGCTCTTCAAAGCGGGCGAAACCACAACTCAGCGTTTCGGAGGCACGGGTATGGGGCTCACATTCCTGCGTGAGAATATTCAGGATCACTTCGGAGGTTTTCTCGATGCGCAAAAAAATGAAGAGATCGATGAAAGCCCCGGCATGACTTTTTCGTGTATTCTTCCGCCGGAAGGGGGATGGCAGCAAAAAAACAAGCAATGATGTGACTTTCTACCGGTTTGGCTTCAGCGGATTAGGCCACTGCGTATCGATGAATTTCTCACGCTCAATGGGGTCTGCCTTTCGCAATCCTGCGATCTGTGCCCGCGAGAGAATAGAGAAGTGCCGCGCGTCATCCAGAAACTCCGGGATGTACCACACGTCCTCCTCATCCGTCATCCAGCCCTGTGCATCGAATCGCGACAGATTTACGGGCACGGAGTACGAGCGCAGCGTCTTGCGTCCGTCCTTCGTGAAGTACTCGTGGAAGAACGAGAGCGCGAGTTCGCGCACCGTGCGGTACACGGGCTCGCGGTATCGCAGCACCCCGTGGTTCGTCTTGCTCAGGGCGCCCCAGTGGTTCTTGATCTGAAACAACGCGACCACGTGGTCCTCATCATCCTTGGTCGCTTTCAGATCCATCACCAGCGGACGAAATCCTGCAATCCGCAGTGCACATGCGGCAAGCATGGCGCCTTCCATGCAGTGGGCGTGCCGCTCCCTCAGAACCCGCCGCGGCGACAGGCACGTGTCACCGCATTTTTCGAAATTCACGGCCAGTGTATCGAGCTCATCCTGAATTTTTCGCGGTGTATTCAACGGTCGCAGGATCGCCAGTTCTTCGCGCGTGAAACCGAACATGAGGGGAGTATAGCGAACGTGAGCTTACGATTCTTCCTTTGATTAATTCTGACGTAGAATGGCACCCTGTGATTCCGGAATCTCTCAACGATGCGGCAGATTTAGAAGCGGCGTTTCTCGCATGGAATGAGCAGTTCTTTCGCTACGTGTTTGCACGCATCCGCCAGCAGGAAGTTGCCGAGGATATCGTGCAGGATGCGTTTACGAAGGCATGGGAGAAACGACACAGTTTTCAATCTGGAAGAGCCTCACTACGCACATGGCTCTTCACCATTGTGGTGAATACCATGCGCGATCATTTTCGCCGTCAGAAGCGCCGGGGTACAGATCCGCTTGATGACGAAATTGCCGACGACATTGATATTGTGCACGACGTCGATACGGTGGTGATGTCGGAATTCGTTCTCGCTTGTCTGCGCATGCTCTCAGAGCGGGAACAGGAACTCCTCACGTTGCGGTACATCAATGCCCTCTCCATTCAGGAGGTATGTCATATCACAGGCATGAAGGAGAGCGCCGTAAAGGTTGCCATCCATCGGGCGATTTCCAAATTACGCGATATCTGTAATGCCGACTCATGATCCCGATTTTTCCCAATATCGGCTGTAACCCCTCCTGCATACGTTCGTATACATGAGTGAGAGGCGTCAGCCTTTCCCCCCTGACAATGACACGTTTCGACCATGATCGGGACATCGAAGAAGCCCTACGGGGCCTTCGGGCCAAGCCTTCGCAGGAATGGCAATCACGGGCGCTCGCGCACCTGCGCTCCCTTGCGTCTCGAGATGATGTAACCCAATCGAAGATTGAGCGTATACAGGGGCAGACGGCCACGTGGCCGTTTCTATCTTTTCTCCCCACACTACGTATGCGAAACACATTCATTCCGGTTCTCGCTGCTGTTGTACTGGTTGTCGGCATGAGCATCGGCTCTCTGGCGAACAGTGCCACTCCTCAGTCCTCTTTCTATTCGATTGATCTGGCGCTTGAGCGTGTTGAGATCGGCATTGCCTCTCTTCGTGGCAGGCCAGCGCTTGCGCACGCATATCTGCAACAGGCTGATGAGCGTGTCGACGAAATGGTGACGATCGTTGGCAACGATGCCGCAAACAACCTGGTACTGCGGGATATATTGCTGATTCCTCAGGCATATGCGGCAGAGAATGGCCGCGGGTTGACCGCAGAAGAGCGAGCCATGCTCAGGGGGCTCGTCGATGCATTCCGTGCGTCATTGCAGCACTCCACAAGGATTATGGGAGAGCTCGCTGCCGATCCATCGATGCGCGATGCCGCGCATGCGTTGGCCGAAGATATTCTCGAGACAACCGAGCATCTGGCGGATGGTCTCGGTGATGCTTCGGATCAGGTGGAGGATGAAGAAGCCGGTGCGCTGATCGCCAGCGCCGCGGATACCACGAGCGATGCGGCGACCCAGAGCATTGAAACGATGGATGCCATTGCCATGACACAGGGGGCAGAAGTGCAAGAAGAGACCGGTTCCGGCAGCACCGGCAGCAGTAGCAATGATGAAACCGGTTCCGGCAGTACGAGCAGTTCAAGCGTGAGTTCGTCATCGAGCAGCCAAAGCAGCACGGGCGAATCCTCGTCCTCCGTCAGCAGCTCAAGTTCCAGTTCCTCTCAGGCAAGTTTTGTCGAAAAAGAAGAGCAGAAGGATCGCAGGGAGCAGGCGAAGCATGAGATCGAGAAGGCGCAGGAGAAGATCGAGAAGGCGCAGGAGAAGATCGATCATGAGAGTGAAAAAGATAAAGACACCGCGCAGGCTGAGCAGGAAGTTGCCGAAGCAGAGTCTCTGCTTGCCCAGGCTCAGTCACTCTTCGATAACGGTAATTTCTCCGAAGCGGAACGCGTTGCCCGAGAAGCGCGCCATATGGCCCAGAAGTCCGTGAGTTCCATCAAGCACAAGAATTATCAGCGTGGCAAAGATCGCGATGAGGAGCACGATAAAGATGAAGATGAAGGTGACGATGAGGGGAATAGCGCATCGAGTGCTAGTTCATCATCCTCAAACGTCAGCAGCTCCGCCTCCAGTGCTTCAAGTGCGAGCTCCATTTCCGCGTCCTCAGTGAGCAGCAGTTCTTCTTCATTCTCATCGAGCCTGTCATCGTCTGCATCCAGTCTCAGTAGCGAGCATGATGAAGAAACGATTGAGAGTGAAGGCGAAGATCACGAGGATGATCGCGGTCGCAAGGGCCCTTCGGAAAACGGCAACAGGGGAAACTCAAAGAACCCCAAAGAAAATGACGATGATTGAGTTGTGAATAGTGAAAGAGGGGTTCGGCCCCTCTTTTTTGTGATACTGGTAATGATGAGAAATAATTGAAATCAGGAGCCGGTTTCGATTTCAGGATCATCGAATATTCTGTCGAGAGTAATCGGCCGCAATCCTCGATCCGCCAAATCACGCAAATGCATGTCGTACAGCCAATCGGCAAGTCTGCGCTGGTGTTCACTCAAAAAGGGATACGCATCCGCGACGATGCCGAATAGGTTGTCTCTCACACGGAGTGATGCGCGCTTAATACGTTGTTGAGGTTCGTTTCGTGGAGAGAGTAGATGAAGAGCCGTTTCGGCGGATGCCAGCAGCTCCGTCTGGGGGTGCATACAATGAATATTTTGCAATATTTTTCTTAGTAACGCAAATGCTCTCAAATATGCATTATCAGTACGGTATTGAATGTTTGGAACGAGCTTATGGCAAACCCAATCGCTGGTGCCTTGGGCTACGTCGTTCAGAATGCGCTTACAGCATGATGAGTATCAGAAACAAGGTTATGACACCGAATGTTCCAAGTGTTTTGAGGAAAAAGAAGACAGCTTCCTCCTTCTTGTTCTCGACAAGTAATGCTGCAGGACGATAGAAAAACAGAAACCCCATTACTGCGGCCGAAAATGTGAATAACGAAAGGGCTGCGATAGAACCGATCAGATTATCGGGAGTGTCGTGATGCAATGAACTGATGTAACCAATAAGTAATCCAACTCCCCAAACATATGCAACTGCACCGATGGCATTGAGATACGGATTCCAACGCATGCGGGGAGTGTACCACAAGGTTTGCCGATAAATCGTGGTGGAGGCCACAAGTGATTACTACTTCCACTCTCCTCGAATCAGCTTCTCTTTCTTCTCTCGTGTCCATTTCTTGATCTGCGCCTCTCTCTTTCGAGCTTCTGATTTATTGGGAAAAGGTGGTGAAGTCCAGGTAAGTCGAAAAGGGCCTTGGTTCACTGCAAAGCGTGAGCCTTGTCCTGCGTTATGTTCGGTAATTCTTTCCTGAGGGTTTCTTGTAATTCCAACGTAATACCGATGCGTTCTTGCTTGAGCTATATAGACGTACCAAGGCATAGCAGGAAAGCATACGTTGTATGGCCCTTCGACTCAATTTTGCTATGCAAAATTTCGCTCAGGGTCATTCGCCTTGGCTCGCAGATATTCGTCGAGTCAAGATGGTTTACCATGAGCGAGCGCCGAAGGCGCGAGTCGAATGGTGGAGATGCCGGGAATCGAACCCGGGTCCAACGTGTGGCGCAGCTGCTTGTACTGTCGTGCTCTTCTCGTACTCGCAGCCCTTCAGAGAAGAGCAAAGAAAGAGTGCGAGGGATGATGCCTGGTTGACCGCATCACCGCGACATCAGACGGTGACACTGCCTCGCTGATTACGCCCCATCTCCTTAGCGAGAATCCAGAGTGAGACGTGTTCGCATAGAGCGAACCTAGGCGACTGCAAGGGCGGGCGCGAAATTCGCGAACGCCTTCTTGAAGACCGCCGGTACATCTGCAGTGGCAGATATTGTTTGCAACAGTGGGTGCGGGAACCGTTGCCATCCCGAACAGAAGCGAAACTTCACCAGTATCACGCTGTCGAAACCTGTCATCCCCATGATGCGAACGATCAATAGGGATAGTGTACTCCTGTTGGAGAGAGTAATTGACAAAATAATAAATAATTATAATATATATCTATGAACGACAGGATGGATACCGATGGCATTGATTTTCTCGTGCCGGAACTGGAACGGAATGAGGAGACCCCCGTTTCTCGGGACGATGATGTCGGCGACTCGATTGGTCACGTGATTGCGGATGTCATAGCAAACGAAGTCGAATAATCTTTCCCATTTTTCCGTATGATTCCATTAGATAGAGATGAAGTGTTCCGGACGGCAGAAGGGATTTATGAGCGCAGAAGCGGCCACCCTATTCCATCGAAGATCCAGTTGTCATTGGGGGCCGATCTGTTTTTGCAGGGCTGTCACACGGCACAAAATAAAGCGGAAATGCTTGGCAGTATCGCAGAAAAGCGTGCGCTCCATCGCCAGTGCGGGCCAGAGAGCCCACTTTCACAGGAGACGTTCGACATAATTGATGTTGTCAGCGAGGCACTGCAGTAGTTGCTTAGGCGCATGAACTGAAAAACGCCGCGGGTAGCGGCGTTTCAAAATGCGAAGAAAATCTTTACTACGCCTTCTTCATTGCCCGCACCGTCCACAACATCTTCGATAATTCATCACGGGTGATGGGGCCATTCAGATCGGCATCAGCCGAAAGTGCACCACCGGCAACGAGGGCTTTGACGTAGTGAGCGGACCACCATTCATTTGGATCCGTGGTATCCGTAGCCAATTGGAAAGCCTTAGCCAGCGCCTTGGCGGCTTCGGCACGTGTGACGGGGGCGTTCGGACGGAACGATCCGTCGGTGTAGCCGCGCATGAGGCCTGCACGCATGGCTGTGCAAAGGTCGATGCCGTACGTGGCATTCTTGGGCACATCACGGGCGAGCAGGGAGTAGTCGGATTCTGAGAGCTTAGGGAAGCAGCGCTCTGAGGGCTTGTAGAGCCGACGCACGATGGCTGCCACAAAAGTGGAACGTTTGATGGTTTCACCACCGGTCCACGTGTAGGCGATATTTTCGACGGCGGGCAGGGGCGGCGGCTGAGCTGTAGCCACAGGTTCTTCCTCTACGAAGAGGGTGGGAACGGGCGGCGGCAGCATAATGTCTTCAGGAAAGTACGCAACTGCCGCATTGGGCGCGAACAGCGCGAGCGAGAGAAGGATAGAGAGAGAACGGGTAAACATTGAAAAGGCGGGGAAGGAGAGGGATTGTGAACTACCCTTGTCCTCTGTGCAAGGCATTGAACACGCATCGTGCTCACTTAGTCGTCAAGTACCTGCAGTTTGCTTAACATGCGCATATATGCCGTTTCAGGGTTATGCAGCTCACTTCCACAATGCAGCGTAAAACGTATGAAATGGTGCAGTGAGACGACAAAGGCGCTTCGGGCCGTGCACGATGTGGTTTCTTCGTAGAGGATGGTACGGATTGTTCCGACCGTTTCATCGGAGAGAATGAAGACATTTGACGCTTCTTGCAGTTCTGCAATGGCGTCGTGCACTTCACTTAAAGGAAAACCGGTGAGCGAGAAATCCGTCTCGATGCAGGCATTCCAGCCCCAACATTCCTTTTGGGGGCCGATGTAGAGCTTCCAGAGTGAGCGCAATTTCGGAAAAATCGTTCCGTCGTACGTTCCGCGCGTCACGAGATGCGGCTTGGGCCATGAATTGGGATACGCAAGCGAGTATCCGAGATCTTCATTGGAGGCATCGGCCCACGTGACGGGATTCGCCACTTCCACTTCGTCGAGGGCGATGCGCTTTTCCGGCAGTTCTTCGGATGGAAGTTTCAGAAGACGGGCAACCATCTCGGCCATTTCTCCGCGCGTAAGCGTATGTGCGTAGTCCTGCGCCGTCGGGGGGATCGCTTTGGCAACGTCGAGATAATGGACATACGGCTTGTACCACTCCGCGCCCAACTGATCCAAATCCGGAATCTTCACGGGGGCGAGCTTAAAAGCAATGGCGAGGATTTTGGATGCTTCAGCCAGTGAAATAGGCCGCTCGGGGCGGAACGTGCCGTCACCGTAGCCCGAGATGAATTGTTGTGACCACGCCACACAGACTGACGGTGCGAACCACGCGTCAGACGGCACATCCGACAGTTGCATGCCGAGGCCGAACTTCTGCAGTGATTCCTCGTCTTCAAGACAACCGTCGATGAGTGTTTGCGGTGCAAGAGCATGCACGATCATCTTCACGAATTCGGCTCGGGTCACGGATGACTCGGGCCAGAACACCCGGTATTCCCCGGGCACGACGAATCCCTGCACGATGTCACGCTGCCTGAGAAGCTCAATCGATTCGGCATACGGATGCGTGTCGGGCACGTCGTGAAAGAACATTGCCGCGGCAGCCCAAGGCAGAAATCCGAAAGCGATACATGTGAGCGAGACGATCCAACGAGTCAGGTGCATGGAGGCCATTATAGCATTGGCGATTTGGATATTGTCGATTGGCAATTATTGATGATGTCGCCAATCGACAAATCGTCAATCGACCATCTACGCTGTCGTTGTCTCTCCCCCCATCTTTATGGATCAGGCAGAACTCCAGAAACGCGTCGAGGAATTCCTCAAAAGCCTTGATATTCCAAGCTTTATTGTCTTCAGATTTCAGAAGAGTGAGAAGGAGTTCGGTTTCATCTGGTCGCACCACGAAGCGCCGCCGAGCGTCGTCATCAAAGGACTCTCGTGGGCGTTGCACGATTTCGTCAATAAGAAACTGTAATGCTCACCGAAGAATTTCCTTCATCACCCAGTTGGCGAAGCCGATCGCAGAAGCCACCACGATCCAGCCCCACACGCCGCCAAAAATTTCCAATCCCACAACGGCGGGGTCCATCTTGAGCACGAGCAGATGCACCAGCCACACGAAGGCTCCATTCACCATGATCACTGCGAGAATCGTTGCGAAGAGCTTGAGAGGCATGGTGAGGATCGCGAGCACCGGCCGTACGATCAGATTGAGCAGTGTCAGCAGCGCGCCGACGATGACGATCGCCCGCCATCCCCCCGTAAGTGCGAAGTACTGATTAAGGTACGTCGCCATCGCCCAAACGAGAGCGATGTTCAATATCGCTTTCATGGTGATCTTGAGCGGCAGTGAGCCCGAGGAGTCGGCCATGGGGGGCAGTGTAGCCGAGGAAGTCACGATGTTCTACAGCTTTGTCAGTCTCACCGTCACCTGCACGCCATCCACCTCCATCTGTTGCAATGGTCCGTCATTCTTTTGCAGTATGGCGTTCGTTTCTTGCGCGATGATTTTGCCGTGTTCCTTCAGTACATCCGGCAGCCCGTCGATCTGCAACGCAATGCGATCGGTGAAGTGCAGTCCGGCCTCTTTGCGCAGCTTTTGCACGATGCGGATGAGGTCGCGTACGAGACCTTCACGCTTGAGCGTATCGGTCACCGTCGTATCCATACTGACGATCACGCCGTGATCCGCCGCCATATCCGCACCCTCCGCGCCGCGATAGGTGATAGCGACTTCGTCGGGAGCCAGAACTTCATCGAGAATCAGGATGGCGCCGTCTTCGCGTACAGTGAAGTCGCCTGACTTTCCCGCTTTGATGATTTCCTGCACGCGTGCGCCCAGACGCGGACCGACTTTGCGGGCATCCACCTGTGCAATGCGGGTGGCGAGTGCACCGGGATCATCGGTGAATTCCAAATCTTTCACGTTGAGTTCGCTTGCGAGGAGCTGGCGGTCTTCTGCCGTGAGGGCAATCTTGGCGAGTGCGGGGGGTAATGCGACGACCGCTTTTTGCAGGGGTTGGCGCACTTTGATCTTCTTGCCCGCGCGAATGCCGTGGCCCAACGAAACCAACAGCCGCAGAAGGCGGTGACGGTCAATGAGCGAGTGCTCCTGTTTCGTGAGTGCGCGGACATCGGGCCAATCGGTGAGGTGCACTGAACCGTGTTCCTCGGGAACGAGATTCACGTAGATGGCATCGGTGATGAACGGACAGAAGGGAGCGAGTGTCTGACAGAGTGTGAGAAGCACGTCGTACAGGGTCGCAAGTGCATCCAACCGCTCTCCCTCGTGTTCTTCGAGTTCGGCAGAGGGGCTGAGATCTTCCTCATCGATGCCGCCTTTTCCGGCGAAGCGCCGACGCGATAGGCGCACGTACCAGTTGGTGAGCGCATCGATCGTGTCGTGCATTTCGCTGCACGCGGCCGAGAGATCGTAGCGGCCGAGCTGCAGTGTCATACGGTTCACGAGGTCCTGCACTTCTGCGCGGATGTACTGATCGAGCGGATGGCCGGAGTGTCGGCGGCTTGTCACGGGCTCAAACTTCGCGGCATTGGCGTATGTCGTGAAGAAACTGTAGACGTTCCACAGCGGCAGCAGTACCGAACGTACGGTCTCTTCCACCAATTTTTCCGAGAAGCGCAGATCTTCACCCTTTACAGCCGGCGAGCTCATGAGCGTGAAGCGCACGGCATCCGCTCCGTGACGATTGACGACCTCGGTCGGCTCGGGGTAGTTCTTGAGACGCTTGCTCATCTTCTTGCCGTCTTCCGCCAGCACGATGCCGTTGACGATGCAGTTCATGAAAGCGGGTTTCTTGAAGAGTGCCGACGAGAGGATCATCAGGGTGTAGAACCATCCGCGTGTCTGATCCATTCCCTCGGCGATGAAGTCGGCCGGGAATCCGACGGGAAACCTCTTCTTATTGTGAGGAAAAGCGAAGGGGAAGTGGCTTTGTGCGTAGGGCATGGAGCCCGACTCAAACCAGCAATCCAGCACTTCGGGAATACGCTGCATGGGCGCCGACAGTGTGAGCTCTATCGCTTCGGCATTCTTGGGTTCGATGGTAGCTGCTTCCTCCAGTGTGAGATTGTCAACGAGGGCCTGTATGCATTTCATCGGGCCGCCGTGGCAGGCCACGAGTACGTGCTTGCCTGGAAATTCCGTGCGGATGCGCTGCAGAGCCTGTGTAATACGCTGGAGGAAGGTTTCGAAACTTTCCCCTCCCGGAGGAGTATGAGGAGAGAGTCCCGGACTGACCATGTTGCCCCGTGGTAGTTTCATCACATAGTCTTCTCCATGTTTACCGGTCCAATCGCCCGTGTCACGTTCACGCAACTCTTTCAACTGCGCAACATGCGGGATTTTCAATTCCTTGCTGAGGATTTCGGCGGTCTCAACGGCGCGTTTCAAGTCTGAAGAAATGATAACGTCGAACTTTCGCTTTTTCAGCTTCTTTGCAAGGTCCTGCACTTGTGCACGTCCCGTCTCGTTGAGGAGGGTATCGATGTTGCCGCCGTTCACGAGATGCTGCTTGTTGTAATCGGTCTGACCGTGGCGCACAACGGTGAGGAGGACATCGGGCGATGAGCGATAGGCGATTTCGTATGCTTCGGCATTCGATGAGAGTGATCGGGTCTCTTCGGGCGGAGCATGTTCAACGATGGATTGCATGGCACGAAGAACACCGCCGTGTCCAACGAGAAGAATATGTTTGCCAACAAACATCCCGAGCAGTTCCCCGAGAGCCCGCTCTGTTCGTACAAGGAATGCGGCCCGTGTTTCTCCGTTTGGGGGATTTCCCGGATGGAATGAAATCGACACACCTTGAGGCATTGAGAATTCCCGTCGGATTTCATCGGTGGAGCGACCGCTCCAGTCTCCCTGGTTTCTCTCGCGAAGAATTTCCAACGATGCACTATGGGGGATTCCAAGTTCCTGAGACAGGATCTGTGCCGTTTCCACAGTGCGCGAGAGATCCGAAGAGACGATGGCGTCGAATTTTTTCCGCTTCAATTTTTTTGCAAGATCATGTGCCTGCTTTCGTCCGGTCTCATTCAAAGGGATATCCCCGTTTCCCCCCTGGAGTTTTCTTTCTTTATTCCAATCCGTTTCGCCATGTCTCACAAATGTCAAATGCACGCTTTTTTCTTTGCTCGGCGATGCCCCCCATGTCACGTCATCCACGATGTGCTTGTGCAGGTCGAGCTGGCCTTGCGTACGGTGATCCCAAAAGAACGAGACCGGTTCGGCGTACCGGGGATAGGGCTGGTGGCTGAGCTTAAGCGGATCTTCTTTGTTGAAGAAGTGGCGGATGTTCTGCACCGGATCGGCGTGCGTGACGATGACTATGTGGTTGCCGCGGTGTAAGGGGAGCACATCGAAGAGGAATGCGCTGATACGTTCCTGAACCGCACTCCATGTTTCCATGCCCGGGAAGTGGTAGATGCTCTCGGGCGATCCGGTTTCGAGCTTGTGCGCACGCCGTGCTTTGACGAAGGTGAGATCCGAATAATCCACGGTCTTGCCTTCGTATTCTCCAAAACTGACTTCGCGCAGTCGCTCATCCTCAATGATAGGCGCGTCCGTCGTCTTGGCGATGATCGCTGCTGTTTCACGCGTACGCGCCAAGGGTGAACAGTAGATGGCGCTTATTTCTCCTTTCTTGAGAAAACTTGCAGCCTCCTTCGCCTGCGCGCCCCCGGTGTCTGTAAGTGAGGTGCCCGGCGGTGTGCCCTGATAGATGGGGATCAGGTTGCCCTCACTCTCGCCGTGACGCAGCACCGTCACCTTGGTGAACCGAATCTTCTGCTGTGCCATAAGCTCGTCGCGGCCGGTGATCACCGTCAGATCGCCTGTGTCCTTGTTGCGCCAGATGGGCAGAGGTGTTCCCCAGTAGCGGTTACGGCTGATCGCCCAGTCACGCGCCCCCTCCAGCCACTTGCCGAAACGGCCGTCACGCAGATGCGCGGGTACCCACTGAGTCTGTGCATTGGCTTTGAGCAGGTCGTCTTTGATCTTCGAAACATTCACGAACCATGAGCTTGTGGCGTAGTTGAGAAGTGGTGAATCGCAGCGCCAGCAGTGCGGATAACTGTGGCGGTACGTCTCTTCGGCGAAGAGTTTACCGTGCTCCTTGAGCCACTTGGCCACCAGACGATCGGTCTTGCCCGGGTCATCAATCGGCTTCACTTCCATTCCGGCAAAGTCCTTCACTTCGGCGATAAATTTTCCCTCCATGGTGACGTGCTGCAGAATCGGCACCTTCTCCTTTAAGCCCACGCGGTAGTCGTCTTCGCCGAAACCCGGAGCAATGTGCACGATGCCCGTGCCCTCATTCAAAGCAACAAAATTACCCACTACAACTCGGAAGGCTTTTTTATATTCCTTTTGATTTTCGAAATATGGAAATAGTGGCTTAAAATCTTTTCCGACTAATTCTTTTCCTTTGAAAGGTTCACCATCTTGCATGAAAGTTCTTTCGTCTGTCGTGCTACCATCGACTGGCTCGAGAACTTTTCGAAGATATGAGAGTGAAGCAATATAAGTCGATTTATCCTCTCCTTTTTTCATGAAACGAACATATTCGGCTTTGTCATTTACGGCGAGAAAGAAGTTCCCCGGCAGCGTCCACGGTGTTGTCGTCCAGGCGAGGAGGAATGTGCCCGGTTCGTCTTTAAGTTCGAACTTCACTGTTACCGAGAGGTCGGTTACGTCTTTGTAACCCTGTGTCACTTCGAAATTCGAGAGGGGAGTCACGCACCTCGGACAAATGTGCATGGGCTTATGCCCTTCATACACAAGCCCCTTCTTATGGAGCTCACTGAACACCCACCAGATCGATTCCATGTACTCCGGATCCATGGTGCGGTAATCCCAGTCCATATCGACCCAGCGACCCATTCGCTCCACGACGGTGCGCCATTCTTTGGTGTAGCGCTGCACCGATCCGCAGCAGAGTGCATTGAACGCGCCGACGCCCATTTCCTCAATCTGCTGGTGACTGGTGATGTTGTGTTCCTTCTCGATCAGGTTCTCGACCGGCAGCCCGTGGCAGTCCCAGCCGAATCGGCGCTCCACACACTTTCCGCGCATCGCCTGGTAGCGGGGGATGACATCCTTGATCGTGCCGGCGAGCAGATGCCCGTAGTGGGGCAGCCCTGTGGCGAACGGAGGTCCGTCGTAGAACGAGAACAACGCATCCGCATCATCCTTCTCTCCCTTACGCTGCTTCACGCTGCGCTTGAAGACATCTTCTTCCTGCCAGTAGCGCAAGATGCCCTCCTCGAGTTCCGGCAGCCTCTGCTTTGGATCAACAGGATCAAACATGGTACACGGGTCTTGCCCTGAGTCCCGCGTATGCGGGACGAAGGGTCGAACATGTGCAGAGACTAGCATATTCGTCATTCCCTGTGTTGCGTTCCGTCACGCAGATGGCTCCACATGAGTCAGAGGGCCTTCCAGGAATGGGAGAGCCGCCAATGTTCGCGCGTTTCTCTCGATACTGCTGATGCGCACACATTCATCTGCCGTATGTTCCCCTTCGCAGATGGGGGGCAGAATCACCGTCGGAATGCCCATGCCGTGAACGACGGCTCCTTCGTCGGCAGTCCCTTTGCCCGCCTTGATCATGGGCCGCACGCCCGTGGTTGAGGACATGCATTCGGCAACCGTCTTCACCCATGTGTGATCGGGGTGCTCAAGGTAGGGCTTCAGGTGCGGCGTTCGTCTTCCGGATTCACCGCGAAATTCGAACACATTTGCACTGGTGATGCCGAACTCGCGTAACTTTCGATCAATTCCTTCGCGGATAATATCAATGATGTCGGCAGAGGAGAGTGCGGGATTGCCGTTGACCACATCGATATCGATCGTCGCTGCACCGGGTACGCTCATGTTTTGCTGAGTTACCTCGGTTCGTTTTTCGGGATTTCCCGGCCGCCAGTCGCGGGCAACAGCAGCGGTCTTCGGCATCAATGCGCGAAAGTGTTCTTCTTCTCGTTGGGGAAACGTAATGTCATGCAGCGCGAGTTTCACAGCCGCCTCACGGTATGCGACGAGCTCAGTGGGATGTGCTCCACAGGCTTTGCCGACGTGCATGCCTTTTCCCTTCACGATCAATCGCAGACCGATGCGGCCGGGACGTCCTATGCAAATCAGCGGTACATCGTCAATCTGCGTACCGACTTCTATATCCGTTGAGATGGCGGCGCGCGCTCCTGCCGCCAGATTGTTATGGCTGTCGAGAGCAGCGTAAATACCGTGTGATTGGCCCTCCTCACCCCCCACCAGCAGGATGCGCACGGAGTGTCGCATCGCACTGCGGTGTTCTTTGATCTGCCATGCAGCGAGCAGCATACTCACGATACCCGCAGCCATGTCGGCACTCTTGAGTCCGTGGGCGATATCCCGGTCATTGCGGTCGAGGATCAGTTGATACGGATCGCCTTGATATTCGGGAGGATAGTGCGTGGCGGGATCAATGGAATCGAAATGTCCAAATTCCAAGATCTCTCCCGGCTTGGCGATGTTCTCAGAATTAATGTCGATCGTTACGTTGAGCGGTGGAGGATCCAAATCGGCAAATGGCGCGTCATCCGGATACTCATGCACATTCACAACGCCCAAATTCCACCGCTTGGCCAGTTGCGCGATGTATTCGGCGATGGCTCGTTCGCCGTGAGGCGTGTGTGATTCCCGGGAAACCAGATCGCCGAGTAGTCCGCTGGCGAAGGGAAATTCTGGCATGAGGCTGAGAGAACGAAGTTCACCATGCTAGCACGTTGCACGGTCTTCACCAGGCGTTCTTCTGCCCATTTTTTGACACTTCTGTCCGCCAATCATTCTTTGCCTCTTGCCAATTTCAATGACATTTTCATTGACGGACGGCGCAGAAAGACGAGAATGAGAGCGATGTCAGAAAACGGTCCCAGCAATGGCGTTCGCGATCCTGTCGTAGAGGTTGAGTCAAAGCGGGGCGAACGGGTAAAGCTCTCAGTGCTTGATGCTGACGACCACATTTTCGGTGGCGAAACGCCCAATCAGAGTAAAGGAGATTCTTCGTCCTGCCATAGCGATCAAACGCTGTTGGAGCATCACGGTAGCCCTGATGCGGAAAAAGAAACGACAGCAAAAGACGGAATATTTGGTCAGGTTTTCGTTTTCTTGCGTAGGAAGTTCGGTGCCTTACTGAAAGATGAGGATATCTTTGCAGCGGCGGCTGTCGTCGGTCATCGTTACTGCTCTCTTCATCCTGAAGTGCTGCAGTCGTCCCGGGTAGACATGGCTGATCTCCGCTCGTTTGTCGCGAATAATGTTCGCCAGATATCAGAGATATCCGATGAAACACAGTCGCCTCTTTCAGATCGTCAATCTGACGCGACGTCCCCGTCTCGGTGGAGAAACAGAATTTCTCACATTCCGAGAAAACCTCGATAGTTCTCTCAATTTCGAGCTTAGTTCCGAACTTGAAAGCCTGGCTGTTTTATTGCACAGAAACAGTAGTTCCCCTATCATATCACACCCAATCCTCATATTGGGGTTGATGCGTTATATCGATGAGCGATCACCCCACAGACAACGGCTCCGATTCTTTGGGTCCTCTGGATCCGTATTTTGCGTCGCTGGCGAGAGAGTTCAGCACGAGAAAACAAAGGCAAGGCAAATGGTCGGGGAAGGCATTGTGGCAAGACACGAAGATCGTACGCTTGCTCCCCGGAGACGTGGAAGGCGAGAGTGGCATCGAAGGGGTCTATCAGCGGTCTCTCTTGCCATCCGAGATGATCACGGCGATTAAAGAAGGGCATCTTCGCGAGTATCAACAGAACCTCAAGGCAAAGGAGGCGCAGCGCGGCGGCATGTTGAACGATTTCAACACGCGACCACTGCGTCGACAAAATCCAGGAGAGACAGTTCCATCCATCTGCGAACAAATCAAAAGCGATCTCGAAGCCACACTTCAGATGCAATCAGGAGGACCTGCCGAAGAGGGAAATAGAGTCAGATCCATCTATGAAGGCCGGGCATTGATTTCGCGCGAAGGCCCACGAAAGATCCTGGCATGGGGAACATGGAGCAGGTCACAGATCACCGACATCGGTAAACGCACTCCCCAACGTGATCAGCATGTGGCACAATTGTATGCCGTGCTCAAGAGTCTCACCTTTGACAGAGGTGTGAGCAGATCTAAGCTGGAAGAGGCGGCAGGCAGCACCATTCTCTTCGACACACTCAATGCCGATCCGGATGCGCCGGGGGCGGCATCGCTCCTCTTTTGTCATCTTTGCACTCAGTGGCTTCGGGACGAGTACGCACGAATTCTTCTTTGGCGTCACAAGGTATTGCAAATGGTTGACCTGGTTGAGGACGGTCGCAAAAAGACCTGTACGGTGGACGATGCGGCAGTACCTCAGGGGAATAATGATGCCAGTTATGACTTTTTTCGAAGGCGTGGTTTCAGCGACATCGGAACTCGTTACAGTTGTCTGCTTGCCCCTCGTGATTACGTTCAGAATGGAAAATCGTATCCGGGATATGTACTCTCAACTGAGGGATGGATGGCGGCCAATCTTCATGAAGCTGCATCGCTGAGTTCCGGAATCGATGAACAAACACGCTCGCCGTACGAGGAACAAGCGTGAAACCCCGAGTGAATGGGATTTCAGTGTCGACGCCGGTTTATTGTGTTGATGATCAGCGGCAGCGCCGCGCCTGCCGCCACAATGGCACCGGCGAGAAATGTGGCTTGGGTGATTTGATTCATTAATACGGCTTGCCCGACGATCGTCGTGAATATCAGCAGAAAAGAGAATCGCATCACGAAATCAATTTCTCGATGCGAAAGAAGATAGTAATAAATATAGTAGGGAAGACCGGCGAAGAACACGCTGAAGAGAATCATGCGCGCCATAACGGGAGCGCCATACTGCAGAAGATGCGCCGAAGGCAGAAGAGGCAGAGCTAAAAGTGCGCAGAAAAACGAGAGGATGAAAAAATACTGAGCAACGCGCACGTCCACTTGCTCCAGTCTCTTGTAGCGCTCACTGGCGACAGAGAACACGGTAAATGCCGCAATGGCGATAAAGGTGAAGAGCATGCTTCTGAACGTCCAAGAGGGCGTCGAAATGATCAGCAGAACGATGCCGACAACAAAGCAGGTCCATGCAGCGAGCATGGTCTTCCAGCGTTTGCGGTTGACGATGGTCGTAAGCAGAAAGCCCGAAACTGTCATGGGAATGGTGTAGTGGGAGGGGAGCGTTTGCTCCAGCGAAAGATACGTAAACAGCGCCACCAGAAAGAGTGCTCCGACCGAGAGCCAGAGTGTTTTGCTGCGCAGCGGGAGGGCAACAAAGCGCAATGGGGAATGCAGTCGAATCCAGAGCAACATGACTGCGCTTAAGCCGAGCAGTGAAAAGAAGCGAACGATCGTGAGGTCCAGTGCCGAGATTTGATGTGTTTTGAGAAGCAGATGGGCGATGATCGGGTCGAAGCCCCAAAGAGTGAAGATGAGAATCACGGTCAATACCTGTCTGAGCATCGAATGTGTCAGAAGAACACGCACATTGTTTGCTCCCACTGCTCGCAGTTCGGTCGCAATGGATTGCCGTTCTTCGGAGGTAAGATCGAGCCGCAAAACAATTTTTGTCTGCCGATGTCCGCTCAGCAGAATCTGCATGTCACCCAGAGAGACATCGTACTTTTCTTCCAAAAACAACATGTGACTGAGCAGCTCGTGTAATGAGGCGCTCGACAGAGTGAAGCGTACGGTGCAGTATTTCTTTTCGGGCGTGAGATTTTTTCCGGATTTCACCGGCTGAAAGATGGCAGCAATGGCAACCGATGCCTGCAAGTGACCGTCGGCAATCGCAATGAACGCTTCATCGAGAGACGTGTATCCGAGTGAGTGAATGCCCTGCATCAAGCTCTCTTCGGTGAATTCCTTCAGATACCCACGCGCTTGTTTGATCATGGCGTCCTGAAGCACCCTTTTGCCGCTTTCAATTTTCTGCTGGCGCGAAGCGGATCCGAGCAGGGAACGAATGGCGGCGATAGCCACGCCCGTGTGCACCCATTCGAGCCAATCACGTGTCACCGTATGGCGGCTGGCAAGCTCAAGCGAGAGGGCATCACCGTCGTTGAGCGGAGTGAAGAAGGGAGCGCCCTTTCCGTTGATTTTGATGAGCTTTGTTTTGAGCGCTTTCTCTTTGAAGAGATAGAAGGCGCCATCGAGTACCGTCGCTCCGGTAGGAAGCTGGATCGTCGTGTCATCCGGTCCGTAGATGAAGATCGACTTGCCGAGGATATCGTTCTGCAAGCTGTCCCAGAACTCCTGACTCTTGTCCGCGGTGTCTTTCGAGAGCGGTGCAATGCGCTCGGTCCAGGGCAGGTAGTTCATGATACCGATAGCCTTGTGATCGAAGCAGAGAGTCGATACGCCCTTTCTGGCGTACTTTTGCATTTCCTTTGTGCGGATTTTGCAGCGCACACGCGTCCCTTTTTCAAGAATGATCGTCGTATGTAATCCGCGATATCCGTTGATTGCCGGTGCGTTGATGAAATCCTTGAACGAGAGAATTTCGTGCTGCCATTTCTGATGCAGTATGCCCAACGTTTCGTAGCACTGAGAGATGTCCTTGCAGAGGAAGGCACATGTGATATCCGATCGCACACTGTGCGTATCGGTATCAGAGGCGAGACGTGCGCGGAGGTGATCCCATGTTTTCTGTTCAACGCGTACGGTGACCTCTTCAGGCAATGGCTCAGGTTCGCCGTAAAGCGACTCACGGAGCGCATCTACAAGCTTGGCCGCCTGTCGTTCATTGGCATCGCGAAGTTGTGTAAGTTTTGTGAAAGTTCCAGGATCCAGCACGGCCAGGCACAACCCTTCAAGTTCATCGCTGAAGTCGTGCATGCTCATTCGTTCCGCAATCTTGACGTAGATATCCATCGTCTCCTGCGCGAATGATTGCTGCCGTTCCTTTGCGAGGTATTGCACCGTACGCATGTTGTGCAAGCGGTCGGCCAACTTGATCACCATGATGCGAATATCCTCTTGCATCAAAATCACCATTTTTCTCAGAGATTCGATCTCTTCGTCGAGCGTGGGGTGCTCGCGCACGGATTGGTCGTCGAGTTTCGTCATCCCCTCGATCAGCGCTGCAACAGTCGGGCTGAAGCGTTTTTCGATGTAGGCGAGGGTGATGTCGGTATCTTCCAAAACATCGTGGAGCAGTGCGGCAACCAGAGAATCGGCCCCGGCCCCCATGTCGGCAAGAATGAGGGTAACGGCAATGGGATGGCTGGAATACGGCTCACCTGATTTGCGCTTTTGCCCTTCATGGGCGCTGATGCAGAGCTCGAACGCACGATGCACGCGCTCACGCTCGGCAGCAGAGAGATGCCGGAGGGAGGATTCAAATTCCTTCCACTGCATAGATGAAGGTGCAGTTTACTCGTCTTTTTTGGCGATGTGGAGCTTATTTTCGGGTCTGGAAGGGCAATCGGTGTCATTCACGGCTTTACGTATTTTTCCACTTAATACTGCAGCCGATGGCATTCCCGCCTTCGCCCTTCGCTCGCTCGGGTCTTCGGCGGGCAAGTGCTTTACTTTTTCCACTTAATTGAGCACCCAATAGCATTTGCTTCCTCCGTGGGAGGATCGCGATTTTCCACCAGCGCATCGATGGCATTCCAGAGATCACGCTGTTTCACCTGATCGGGATGTTCCCAATTGTCGTCCACGCGGCCTTTGTACTTCAACGTGCGGTCACGACCGAAAACGAAACAGTGTGGTGTGCAGAGCGCCCCGAAAGCCCTGGCGACTTGCTGCGAGGCATCGTGACAGTAGGGGCAGGGGTATCCGCGCTCCTCGTAACGTTCCTTCATGGCGGCGAAGGAATCCTGCGGATAGTCGGTGGCATCATTGCTGTTAATCAGAATCACCTGCACGCCTTCCTGATCGAAATGTTCTGCAATTTCCAGAATTCGCTCTTCATAAGCCTGTGCGTACGGGCAGTGATTGCAGGTGAAGATCACCACAAGGAACGGATCTTTGATCTCGCGCGTATCGATGGTCAGGCCACGACGGCGGGCAGACGGAAGTGTGGCAGCGGATCGCCGATGTTGAGGACAGAAGAGTTATCGTTGATCAGAACCATAGGCACGAGGAAGGAATCCCCAGTATACTCCGATTCCTATGCAACGACATTCCACCGCTACCGCGTTCGTTGTTGATTCGCAGAATCGCACGCTCCTGCTCTGGCACAAGAGGATGCAGCGCTGGATGCCGCCGGGAGGCCATGTTGATCCGAATGAATCTCCCGAGGAGACGGCGCAACGCGAGTGCAAAGAGGAAACGGGGCTCGACGTCGAGATCATCGGCGATGGTTCAACTCCGCTCACCACAGGAGAGCAGACCGATATTTTTGCAGGAAATCGCGAAGAGGGGAGAATCCTCAAGAGGCCCATTGCATTCCTGCTCGAAAATATTCCCGAGTCGCCCGAGCGCAACGAGCCTGCGCACCAGCATATGGATTGCGTCTATCTCGCCTGCCCGCTCGATGAAGCGCAGGCGCTGTGCCTCGCGCAGAATGAAGGTGACGAGCTCCACTGGTTTACCGTTGATGAGATCGCCGCTCTCGACGAGAAAACCGAAATCTTTGCCAACGTGAAACACTATATTCTTGCAGTGCTCACGCCCGTTGCTTCTTGAGCATGTCTTTGAGGTACTGACCGGTGTAACTCTTCGGCATATCGGCGACCTGTTCGGGCGTGCCTTGTGCAACGATCTGGCCTCCGGCGTCGCCCCCTTCGGGGCCGAGATCGAGTACATGGTCCACTGACTTGATGACATCCAGGTTATGCTCGATGACGAGCACGGTGTTGCCCTTGTTGACGAGGCGCTGAAGCACGTCGAGCAATCGTGCAATGTCGTCGAAGTGCAGGCCCGTGGTGGGCTCGTCTAAGATGTAGAAGGTACGGCCCGTAGCCCGTTTGGTAAGCTCGGTAGCCAGCTTCATGCGCTGGGCTTCTCCACCCGAAAGCGTGGTGGCGCTTTGTCCGAGATGCAGGTAGCCCAGACCCACATCTTCCAGTGTCTGCAGTTTCTTCTTGATGCCCGGGATGGCCGAAAAGAATTCAAGAGCCTCCTTGACGGTCATATCGAGTGCATCGGCGATGGTTTTTCCTTTGTACGTGATCTCGAGTGTTTCGCGGTTGTAGCGTTTGCCTTTGCAGGTTTCGCAGGTGACGAATACATCGGGCAGAAAGTGCATCTCAATCCGTTTCATGCCGTCGCCCTCGCAGTCCTCGCAACGCCCACCCTTCACGTTGAAGCTGAAACGGCCGGTCTTGTAGCCACGCAGCTTCGATTCCGGCAGTGAGGAGAAGACGTCGCGTATTTCGGTGAAGAGGCCGGTGTAGGTGGCGGGGTTAGAGCGCGGCGTGCGGCCGATGGGTGACTGGTCGATGACGATGGCTTTATCGAGTTCCTGCAGTCCCTCGATGGTCTTCACGTTCTGCGGGCGCGATTTGGCTCCGTTGAGCACGCGCTGCAGCTCCGGTGCAAGTATGCCGTGAATGAGACTCGATTTGCCTGAACCGGAGATTCCAGTCACTCCGATGAAGGTGCCCAGTGGCAGCGTGATATCGAGGTGTTGCAGATTGTGATGGTGAGCATCGGTTATGCTGAGGATCTTGCCCGATCCTTTGCGGCGCTTTGTCGGGACGGGAATGAGCTTCTTGCCGCTCAAGTACTGACCGGTTACGGATTTGCTGTTCTTGACAATGCCATCGGGCGATCCCTCGGCGATGATCTCACCACCGTATTTTCCGGCTCCGGGTCCGATCTCGAGCAAGTAGTCCGCTGCGCGCATGGTTTCTTCATCGTGCTCCACGACGATGACGGTGTTACCCAGGTCCCGCAGTTTCGTGAGCGTCGCAATCAGCCGTGCGTTGTCGCGCTGGTGCAAACCGATACTCGGCTCATCGAGAACGTACAACACACCCTGCAGCGCAGAACCGATCTGTGTCGCAAGCCTGATGCGCTGTGCCTCGCCGCCCGAGAGCGTTGCAGCCGAGCGCGATAGCGTGAGGTACGTCAGGCCGACGTTTTCGAGAAAGGAGAGGCGTGCGATGATTTCTTTCAGGACCTTGCTCACCACGGCATATTCGTAGGCCGTCAACGCCATAGTGGTATTTGCCGTTTTCGATTCTTTTGCCGGAATCAGTCCTTCAAAAAACTTTTTGGCCGCACTCACACTGCGGTCCGTTGCATCCACGATATTGCAATCTCCCACGGTCACGCCGAGGATCTCTTTCTTCAGCCTCTTTCCGTTACAGCCGGGACAGGGGAGTTCCAGCATGTATTCCTCGATCTGCTGTCGCACGTAGCTGCTATCCGTTTCGTGGTGACGACGTTCAAGATTAGGGATTACACCTTCGAATGTGGTTTCGTAGTTGCCGTCGAACTTCTCACTCTCGAATGAAACTGCGAGTTTTTCGGGTGATCCGCGCAGAATTGCTTCGCGATATTCGGGTTTCAGCTTTTCCCACGGAGTATCCATACTGAATCCCAGATGTGCGGCGAGTGCCTCGAGCAGTCGTGTGGTGAAACCCATGCGCGAGACGGAAGTAGCCCACGGGTGAATGGCCCCTTCCGAAAGCGAGAGGCGGGGATTCGGAGTAATCGCAACCTCATCGATCTGCAGAATTGAACCGAGACCGTGGCACGTCTCGCACGCTCCATGCGGAGAGTTGAAGGAGAAGTTACGCGGCTCAAGCTGCGCGATTGTCTCGTTGGGATGTTCCGGACAGGCGAAGAGTTCCGAAAAACGGATCTCCTTATTGTTGTCGGCATCAAGAACGATCAGGGTACCTTCGCCTTTCTTGAGTGCAAGTTCGACAGAGTCGGCAAGTCGTGAGCGGTTGGGATTCACCTCATCGCCCTTCATCTCCAAATTCCGTACAATAAGGCGATCAACGACAATTTCGATCGTATGGGCTTTCTTCGGATCGAGCTCTGTTTCTTCATCCGTGGTGACGATGGCGCCATCGATACGCATGCGCACGAATCCCTCGCGACGAATGGCATCGAGCACTTTGATGTGCGCCCCCTTTCGTCCCTCGATCACCGGCGCAAGCAAAAAGATCTTCGTGCCCTCGGGCATGTCGGCAATCGTTTCGATGATCTGGGTGGAGGATTGTTGACTCAATTCCCGTTGGCACACGGTGCAGTGAACGCGGCCGGCTTTACTCCAGAGCAAACGCATATAATCGTAGATTTCCGTCACGGTGCCCACCGTGGAGCGGGGATTGCGCGGAGAGGTTTTTTGGTCGATGGAGATGGCAGGCGAGAGTCCTTCGATCGATTCGACTTCAGGCTTTTCCATCTGTGCGATGAACTGACGTGCGTAGGCGGATAGACTTTCGACGTACCGGCGCTGCCCCTCGGCGAAGATCGTGTCAAAGGCCAGCGAGGACTTGCCCGAGCCCGAAAGGCCCGTTATGACGGTGAGCTTGTTTCGCGGGATTGTTACATCCACGTTCTTCAGGTTGTGCATTTTCGCGCCTTTGACGACGATTGCATCCATAAGGTGAATAAGGAGGAACCCCTCGACTTCGCTCGAGGTTGTTTTGTGTATTACACAAAACAAAAAAAGCGCCCACACGCGGCGCTGAGAGCCCAGCGTAGCAAAAAAATCGACTCCTGTCTAGGGTCCAGGGGAGAAGCCCAGAGAAGAATCCGGGAGATTTTTCTCTCCATTTCGTCGAGAAGTGCACAAAAAATCCCAATCTTTCCATTACCATGCATTCCATGATCGCCAGCCGAATCACGAAGGCGATTCTCGTAGACGCCGTTCATGTCTTCGTTCGAAAGGACGGAAGTATTGACGGGCAGCTACATGCGCTGCTTAAGCAGTATCCACATCGGAAGATTCTCCTTACGGGTGCGGACGATGTTCAGATGGAGCGATTCGGCTTGCTCAAGATGCCGTATGAAGTATTCACACTGAAGCACCATCCCGAGAAATCCGATCCGGCGTATTACAGAAAGATGCTCGATCACTTCGCGCTGACTTCCCATGACGTTGTGTACTTCGAACACGATGCGCAAGCGGTTGTGAGTGCTCGGTCCGTGGGGATACGGACGTTCCACTACGATCAGGACGCCAAAGATCTGCTTGCTCTAAAGGAATTTCTCGATATGCACTTTGAGTGTGAGAGTGCATAAACACGAAAAAGTGACTCGTTTCTGCAGGTTGCGGTGATAAAATGGTTCCATGTTTACCGGAATCATCGAGACAACGGCTTCGGTTCTCGCAAAGAATGATGGCAGGCTCACGCTTGAGTGTCCGAAGCAGTTTGATGACGTGAAGCTCGGATCCAGTATCGCCGTATCCGGTGTGTGCCTGACCGTGGCGGAAATGGATGCACAATCGCTCACGTTCGATGTGATGCCGGAAACCGTAACGAAGACGACGATCGGCGATTTGGCGATCGGCGATACGGTGAATCTCGAACGTGCGCTCCCGGCGCACGGACGTTTTGAAGGGCACGTGGTGCAGGGGCATGCCGAAGGAGTAGGGGAGATTGTCGGGCTTGAGCGAACGGGCGGAGATGTACGGCTATCCATTCGTGTTCCCGGTGCGATGCGACAGGTCCTTGTTCCGAAAGGTTCTGTGACGGTGGATGGCGTGTCACTGACGATAACCGATGTCGGCACCGATACGTTTACGGTTGCCCTTATTCCCACGACTCTCATGCAGACAACACTCGGCACCAAGCGCATGGGTGGCCGCGTAAACATCGAAACGGACATTCTCGTCCGCACGCTCCTTGCTGGAGGCTGGAAAGGCGAGAGAGGGTAGAGAGGCCTGATATGTTTCAACCTTTCAGGCTTCTCTCACTTCTCAAACCTCTCAAACCTCCCTTTCAGGCTTCCCTAACTTCTACAACCTCTCTAACCTTTTGACCATGACAGGAACTTCTCACCCATCGTTTCCCGCCCGTATCTCCTCCGGCTGGAGGATCGGCATCGTCCACTCTTCGTTCTACCCCGAGGTGGTCTCGGAACTGGTGAAGGGGGCGCAGCAGGTTCTTCGGGATGCCGGTATCGCACCGGGGAATGTGCGCACCTACCCCGTCTCCGGATCGTTCGAAATTCCTCTTATCGGTGCTGCGCTTATAAAGGAGAAAGAAGTGGATGCACTCATCGGTCTCGGAGTCATCGTCGAAGGCGAAACTCACCATGCCCGATTGATTGCAGAACAAACGGCACGCGGAATCATGGATCTGCAAGTGCGGCATCTGACACCGTTTGCATTCGAGATTCTCTACGTGCATTCACTTGAACAGGCACGGGCACGACTGCGGCACGGCGCACAGGCGGCGCACACGGTTCTCCATTCGCTTGCGCAACTCTCGCCCCTGCATTCCTGACATCTTGTACATCACGGAGAAATGCCTGTACGATTGCTTGTAATCTCCTCATTCTCCGTATGCGCCCTTCTCTTCAACTGTCTCTTCTGGCCACAGGAACACTGTTGGCGTTCTCGTCGTCCATCTTTGCGGCAGAGGCGATTTTTCCCGATGTGCCGGTAGGCCATCGCTTCGAAGAACCCATCAATGTGCTTGTCAATGCAGGTGTACTGACAGGCAATCCAGATGGGTACTTCTATCCTGATCGGCAGGTGAATCGTGCCGAAATGCTCAAAATGCTCTACAAGGCGACGGGCAGGTTGCCCGATGTGAACAGTCGCGCCTGCTTCAAAGATGTGGAGCGCTACAGTTGGTACGAGACCTACGTGTGCGATGGGGCGGCGCAACGCTTTGTCGATGGTTACTCCGACGGCACGTTCCGTCCGGCCAACCCCGTTAATCGCGTGGAGGCACTCAAGATGATCACGCAGGTTATCGGCATTCCCGTTGAGAATATCGGAGAGGAGGCGCGTCAGGTGGTGAATTTCGTGGATGTTTCCGTTTCGGCTTGGTACACAAAGTACCTCTACGCGGCATATGTGAAGGGCATTCTGCCGATTGCAGGCCAGAACGCGTCACGTTTCTATCCCGATTGGCCGCTGCTGAGAGGCGAGGCCGCAGCAATGATCTTCAATGCACTGAATGCCGATCTCATCGAGCGTCGTCAAGAGAGCAGTGCGTCTTCGGTCTCAGCAATCCGCAGCAGCAGTGCGACGTCGACGCAGTCTTCTTCATCGTCGAGTGACGCATCGAGCTACGATGTGCCGTTTCCGTTCGAGTCGGCCGGTAAATTTTCTCAGCGCAAGTCCGTCACCTACCGTTTCACGCTTGATCATACGGCGGTTGTTTCGACGGTTGCCAAATTACAGTCGGGTCAGCCGGGCAGCCTGACGTGCAGACTTTACCTCATGGCCGAATCCGGATTTTCGTACGAGTACTTCATGGGGTTCCAGGAGGGATCGACCTGCACGCTCAAGACGGCTCTGAAGCCCGGGAGTTACCAGCTGCAGCTGCAGCCGACCATTGCCGATACGACGTTTAATGTGAAGTCCGTCACCACGACGACCGGGGACGGAAGCGACGGTTTTGCCGAGGCCCAGACATTGCCGTTCAATCTGGCGCGCACGGGAACACTTGCTCCGGGTGACTATAAGGATTGGTACAAGTTCGTCGTTCCTGCCGCGAAGAGTATGCAAATTTCCGTTTCAGACTCTACACAGATCACCTGCCTGGTCTATCCCATGGAAGATGTCGATCTTTTCGGCTTCTCGGGTCCCGCGTGTAATCAGCACTTCGAGTATCAACCGGGGACGTACATCATTGCCGTTGGGCGCATGTTCCCGTCTGATGCGCGGCAGACGTACACGATTCTGGCCCAGTAATGCATAGATTTTGATCGGTGAACTTCCCTTATGAAGGGTTAGGGGGCAGGGCATAGGTGCGCTACACTAGCGCTTCCATGGCGCCCTTCGATCCGATTCGGGATAAACCGTTTGCGACTGTTTCGCAGACACTCGAAACACTCAAAGCCGGACGCATGATCATCGTGGTGGATGATGAAGAACGTGAGAACGAAGGTGATCTGATTCTTGCCGGCGAGCACGTGAGTGAAGAGGCGATGGCATTCGTCATCCGGCATACCGGCGGGGTTGTTTGTCTCGCACTCAGCAATACGATTGCGAACCAGTTGAACTTGCCTCCGATGGTGGAACGCAATTCTTCGAAGCGCCATACACCGTTCACGGTCAGCATTGAAGCACATGAAGGTGTCGATACCGGCATCTCGGCACGTGATCGTGCGCATACCGTTCGCACGGCAGCGCGTCCGGATGCTACTGCGAATGATCTTGCGCGGCCCGGTCATGTCTTTCCGCTGCGCGCACAGGATGGCGGAGTACTCGTGCGTGCCGGTCATACCGAAGCCGCTGTCGACCTCTGTCGTCTTGCGGGACTGCGCGAGGCTGCGGTGTTGAGTGAGCTCATGCACGACGACGGCACGATGATGCGACTGCCCGCACTTCAACAATTTTCCGCCGATCACGATCTTCCTGTTCTGCGTATTGCCGACCTCATCGAATATCGGCGAAATGCAGAATCATTCGTGCGCAAAGAAGCGGAATCGCCGCTGCAGACGGAAACCGGTTTATGGTTGATCTGCATCTTTCGCGATTTGCTTCACGATGAAGAGCACGTGGCATTGGTAAAAGGAAATATCAGTGCGGATGTTCCGGTTCTCGTACGCGTACATTCCGAATGTTTTACAGGCGACACATTGGGCTCATTGCGCTGCGATTGCGGGCATCAGCTTCAAACGGCGATGCATATGATGGAGAGCGAAGGGAGCGGAGTGCTGTTGTACCTGAAACAAGAAGGACGCGGAATCGGACTCGCGAATAAAATACGTGCGTACGCATTGCAACAATCGGACGGTCTCGATACCGTCGAGGCGAATGAACGTCTCGGATTCGCCGCCGACTTGCGCGAGTATGGAATCGGCGCGCAGATTTTAAAAAATCTTGGCGTAAAAAAGTTTCGTCTGCTCACGAATAATCCGCGCAAAATTATCGGGCTCGAAGGCTATGGCCTCGAGATGATAAAGCGTGTGCCGATTGAGCTGACGCAAGCCACTTTGGACCAACGCTCGTATCTCATGACGAAGAAGAAAAAACTCGGACACACGATTCACGCTCTGTAATTTTTTATTTTTGGCACGTTTGCGAGGGCACATTTTGTCGAATGCGCCGCAGAAAGTATTTCCCATTTCATGCGCGATGCATACACTATCGTGATATACGTTTTATTTCTTCTCCCCATTCTATGGTTAAGAAGAAAAAGGCCAGGAAGACAAAGAAGAAGAAGGCCACTAAGAAGAAGAGGCGCTAGTGCGTACTCTGTTCCTGGCAAGCGTCCCTGTCCCGCACCTGTGGGATGTGGGGCGCTTTCTTATGCGGACTGTTGATACTGCGCGTTCGACGGTGCCGAGAATTTTTTGTTCGACGTGTGTGTGAGTTGTTCGCGAAGAGTGTTCAGTGATGTGTGCGTGTTCATACCTTGCTGCGTTCGTTCAGCTTTCCAACTATCGAGCATCGGCAGAGGTAATGGCAGCAACTTGATCGCGTTCCACGTTAATCGAAGTGTTCCTTTCGTCATTCCTTTGATAACACTCCAGAGTACGCGGTGCGGCGCGGCCAAAACATTCCATGTCGCGTCAACGATGTCGTGCTTCGTCGAAGCAATGAAGGGTTTGCCTTCCAGTTTTCGTACGGCGTTTTCGGCAATCTTCACCGGGAGGGTGGCAGGACTTTCAATGGCTTTGCCGACATCGCGGCCGATTTCGCTGAGCATTTCGCCCATATAAGTATATTATACTATATATTACAAATAATTCAATATTTGCCATACAGCCAGGCTGAACCGAATTTCAGCGGATGAGGAATCGTGATAGGCTTTCGCTGAGCTGCCCGTAGAGCTCAGTTGGCCCAGACCCGCGTATGCGGGGCGTTGAGAAAAAAGCGCCTGCGCGGAGGTCAGACCGAGTTATACTGCCGTTTGCCCGCCCGCGTAGCTCAGCTGACCCAGACCCGCGTATGCGGGGCGTTGAGAAAAAAGCGCCTGCGCGGAGGTCAGACCGAGTTATACTGCCGTTTGCCCGCCCGCGTAGCTCAGCTGAATAGAGCGCCTGGCTTCGGACCAGGAGGTCGTGGGTTTGAATCCTGCCGCGGGCACCATTCGACTCGCCCCGCATCCGCGGGGCTCGCTCATGGCAAGCCACTCAACGCCATGATCGTTCCCACGGAGGATCGGCGTGCACGTGCGGTATACAGGGGAGCGGGAATGGTCTTTCGGGCTGCATACTGGATACGGATCCCTGTATACTGGTCACATGGGCACTCGCGATGACGAAGACGTGTGGGCGAGCTATTCCAAGCAAGAACGTTTGACGCGGGCTGATCCGAAGGATGCTCTCAAGCGTGAGATTGAAGAAGACAGAGGAAAGAAACTCGACGAAAACGAGGAACACAAACTCAAAGAGCTCAAGACCCAGATCAATTTAAAAGAGCTCCAGTCGCAGGTGGCCGGTACAAAAGAAGAAGAGGCGCAACGCAGTCGTCAGGAGGAAGATGCGCAGAAACATCAAACTTTCCACACCGAAACCATTAAGGAACAGGAAGAAGAAGCGGTCGACACGGCGAAGACCAAGCCGACCTCTGAGCGGCTTATGAAGAAAGAGGAACTGCATCGCGATGAACAGGCGCAGGCGGGACCGGAGTATCAACAGCAGGCGGGATGATAGCATCGTGCTGTTAGCTGACTGCGGTTTTTCTATCAGTTCACAGCTACCAGATATCAGTGTATTTGCTATACTCTCGTACCGTGCGTCGGACATGGGTTCTCTTTCTCCTCGGGCTACTCGTCTCAACGGCCTCCGCGCAATCGGAACCGTTTCTCGACGCGATAAATCATCCGCAGCAACTGCAGATAGAAACTCTGCGTATCCATGGCATTATCGAGGGCTACGGACACGGTCTGTACCGCCCCGACATTCCCATCAATCGTGCGGAGTTTTTGAAAGTGCTCATGCTGGCGGCATACGGTCGGCAGATTGACGGAAATTCATCGCAGTGTTTCACGGATTTCTCGGGTGCACCGCAATGGTTCTGGAGTGCGGCATGTGCCGGCAAGACATTCGGCATCCTTACGGGGTATCCCGATGGAACGTTTCGCGGAACGCAGGCGGTTAATCTGGCCGAGGCTTTGGCAATGGCGGAGCGGGCCTGGAACATTGCGGCACCGAACTATTTTCACGAAACGTCGCACTGGTACGACCAGTATTTTGACGCAGTCGCCGCCCGCGGAATTCCGGAATATTTTTTGAACAATCCCGACCATCGCCTCACGCGCGGTGACGCTGCATGGTTGCTCGTGGAACTGGGTCAGCCTCTCGCCGTGGTCGAGTCACCTATTCCCGCATCCTCGATGTCCTCTGCTTCTTCTATTTCTTCTACTTCCTTTTCTTCCTTCCCTTCCATTCACAGCGTGTGCGGAGATGGCATAAAGGAGGGGACGGAGCAGTGTGATGACGGTAACAAAGAGGACGGCGACGGTTGCAGCTCTCTGTGCATCATCGTGCCTGAACCGATTCAGCATGCCGCGATTCGTTTGGATCAGCGAGCTTTGGGAACAGATACGTACGCCGGTGGAACCAGCCAGACCATTCTGTTCTCATTCGATGCCAATGCACGTTGGCAGGATGCCATTCTTACGGGTCTGAAGTTCGATGCCGAGGAAGGCGCGTTTACCGCTGCGGTCAATTATCGTCTCTACGAGGACGGTGATGGAGACGGCAAACCGGAAACGTTGGTGGGGTCCGGTCTGGTGCGTGACAGTATTTTGAGCTTTTCAGGATTGGATGCTCGTATCTTTGTGAGTCGTGGAAAACGTTTTGAAGTGCGAGCGGATTTGGTGCAGACGTCGGGCAATCTGGCATTGGGGTTCCGTACCAGTGACAGCGCGTTCGTTGAGTCTGTCGGTGCCTTTGACGGTCGCGAGCTCGTGGGCATTCGCGTGAATCAGAATGCGTGTCCTCGTCTCGACAACTGCTGGATTGCCGTGTACACGAAAGATTCCGCCCCGGTGACACTGACCACGCGAGGAAACTTATTCGTGACACAGTCATCACAATCCATTCGCAGTCACCAGTTGCTTTCGGGGGGTGGCACGACCGATTTGTTGCGCTTGAGCTTCCGCGCGACTGATGAAGATATTGTCGTACGGCGCATTGCCATCACAGGCGCAACGGATGCCATTGCTGAGCTATTGTTCTTCATGCCGGGCGAGACAACGCCATTTGCATCTGCATCGACATCCGGTTGCAGAACTCCTGCGACCGGCAAACTCTGCGCCGTGGTGAACTTTACCGTTCAAAAAGATATTCTGCGCGATGTTATCGTGCGTGCCTCCTTGAAGTCCGCTGATGATGGAGCGGCCAGCGGCGATGCGGTGGCACTCACGCTCTCGGCCGATACCGCGCTCACCGATGTTGCGATCGAGGCTACGGGCGTTGCGTCACAGCAGGATCTTGTACAGAACGACGGTGATTTCAGCGCAGAGGGCGAGGTGTTTATCGGTCGGTCGGCAGCGGGAGCCAATAGTGCGATTACGGGTCCCACGCACGATGTTGTGCATACGTCTCTTCGGAGTATCGAAGATGTCTCGTCGGATTTGGACGGAAGTGCGATCCCCGTCGGCCTGCGCACCATCGGCGTTTTTCGGTTCTCGGCGCATGATAAACCCGCAATTGCCCGAGCATCTCGCAACCTTACGCTCACCACGCTTACATTTGATGTCACAGCCACGAATGTGTTCCTCTCGACGGGGAGTTTTGTGTTGATGAACATGGTGGCTCCTTCTGTTGCCGCACCCTGTATCGAGACGGCGCGTACGGGATCGATTCGCGTGACCTGTTCCAATTTTGGCAATTACGGTGTGAACGCCATCATTCCGTTCGGCGATTACGTTGATCTGGGATTGAAAGGATTCATCGACAGTACGCAAAATGTTTCCGGCGGCACCAGTTTGTTGCAGGTGAGTCTGACATCCGTCAATGATCGCGCATCATCCTCCAGTGTGGAGTGGAATGACGGAACATCGACATTTACGTGGGTGGATTTCATTGAAACGGACGTGCGCTCCACGCTCTATCGGTTACCGTAACACTTTATTGTGTTATGATCTCCGCTCATTTTCTCTCTATTTATGAATGTTTTGCGACAATCTTCCATTTATGTTCTTCTCGGCATCATCGGCCTATTATTCACCGCCTGTTCGATTCCCGGTTCCTTTGTGTCACCGCCGGAGTCCGGAAGAGAAGAAGATGTCATGGTTTCTTCGCAGGCCATGATACAAACGTCGAGTGTGCCTGCCGATGCCATGCAGCCGGATACGGCAGCGATGGCCAAAGGTGAGTACGTGGCCTACCACGAAGGAGTCATTGGCGACGGTCAGACATCGGTTCTTTTCTTTCATGCAACATGGTGCCCCGTTTGCAAGCGTGCCGATACTTCTCTGCGCGGATGGTATGCGGGTGATGATGCGTTTCTTACGACCTACAAGGTCGATTATGACACACAGAAAGAACTTAAGAAGCGTTATGGCATCACATATCAGCACACGTTCATCAAGATTGACGGCCAGGGCAATGCCATTGGCAGGCTCGAAGGCCCGAACGATGCAGACCTGCTCGCATTTCTGCAACCCTGAGGCACATTGTCATTCTATTTCTCTCCGTACGTTTCTATGACGCTCTTCGTCACGATGTTCATCGCCGGCCTTATTACGATTTTGCTTCCGTGCATTCTGCCGCTCATTCCGATTGTAGTGGGCGTGAGCATCTCCGGCCGCAGCCGGTGGCGCCCGCTCATCACAGTCTTTGGAATGCTCATCAGCTTCGTGGGGTTCACTTTTTTGCTTGAGGTCTTCTTAAGCCAGTTTTTCGAAGCAGCCGATATTCTGCGCATCGCCACGTTTGCGGTGCTGTTACTCTTCGGAATTGGTTTTCTCATTGAATGGCGATGGCTGCGTTTGCTTGGAGCATTCTTGAGCGGCTTCTTTTTCGTTGCGAAGGGATGGATTGTCGTCTCGGTCGCCGCGGTGGCAGGGGTCATTGCCATGGAGATCGGCGGTCGCGTGGCATCGGCACTGCAGGGTTTCGGTTTTCGCTTGCAGGGTGATGCGCGAACGGAATTCGGCGCAGAGTCACATCTGACGGCGCTGATCATCGGGCTCACGATGGGGCTTGTTTGGGTTCCGTGTGCGGGGCCCGCGTTGGGATTTGCCTTCGCACTCGTACGTGAGCAACCGGGATTGAAAGCTCTCGCGCTGCTCGCGACATACGGAGCCGGCACGGCAGTGCCTCTGTTGTTCGTGGGTTATGGCGGACAGTGGGCCGTACACACGGTGCGTGCGCTCACGCGGTTTACGGGAATTATTGAACGCGGAGCCGGTGCGATTCTCATCATCACGGCGCTGGGATTGCAGTTCAACTGGTTTACATCACTGCAAACGCTTCTCGTGCAGAACACGGATTACGGCATCACGGGCACGGAGCTTGAAGAGCGGCTTTTTGAAAAAGGAACGGAGTCATCCTCATCCGCGTCTTCCGCCGATGCGGCCGCCGCAGTATCGGATTCTTCGGCGCAGGCCAAGGTCGTGCCGTCATTGCTGCCGCGATTGGGTCGTGAGCCGGAACTCAGCAGTACGGGGCCTTGGCATAACAGCGAGCCTCTCACGCTTGCAGATCTCAAAGGCAAGGTGGTGCTCATCGATTTCTGGACCTACAGCTGCATCAACTGCATCCGTACTCTGCCGTATATCAAAGGGTACTGGGAGAAATACGAAGGCAAGCCCTTCGTGATTATCGGCGTGCACACGCCGGAATTCGTATTCGAGAAGAGCGAAACGAATGTTCGTGATGCAATCAGGCGCCACGGGCTCAAATACCCCGTTGTGCAGGATAACAACTTCGGTACGTGGAACGCCTTCAATAATCACTACTGGCCGGCGAAGTATCTCATCGATGCCGAAGGGTATATCCGCTTCACGCACTTCGGCGAGGGCGCGTACGACGAAACCGATCGCGCGATCCAGAGTCTGCTCGGCGAGATCGGCGTCGATGCATCCGGCATGCCCGTGGTACAAGAACCCGTCGGCACGGCACGTCGGCAATCACCCGAAACATATCTCGGAGACCGCAGTTGGGATGCACTCGCCAATGCGCAGGGCCGGCCCTCGTCCGCTGTCACCAACTATGTCGCCCCCGATCGTCTGCCTCTGCACTCGTATGCGCTGGTGGGTCAGTGGCAACTTGTGGACGGCGAACGGCAGCAGTTAATCGGAAAAGAAGGCGAGATCAGGCTGAATTTTCTCGGTGGCGAGGCCAACCTCGTGTTGGGGTTGGAAGGTGATGCGGCGCCGGTCAGTGCAACCGTTTCGGTGGATGGAAAACCTTCGACATCTTTCACGGTTGATCGCCACGATCTCTTTCAGCTCTTCAAAGGGCCGTACGGTGAGCACTCGCTCACGCTCACGCTGAACGGGGCAGGCGTTGCCGGCTATGCTTTCACGTTCGGAAGTTAGTGCCGATCACCGTCGCGCGCGACGACGGTCGTTGTCTGTCAGCAGTTTCTTGCGCAGTCGGATGCTTGTGGGCGTCACCTCGACGAGTTCATCTTCTGCGATGTACTCCAGCGCCTGCTCTAAGGTCATGGGCTGCACGGGCACGAGATTGATGGCCTCGTCGGCCCCCGAGGCACGCATGTTTGAGAGCTTCTTTTCTTTGGTGGGATTCACCGTCATATCGTCATCTTTGGCATTCTCGCCCACGATCATGCCCACGTAGACTTTCGTCTGCGGTGTGATGAAGAGCTGACCGCGTTCCTGCAAGCCCCACAGCGCAAAAGCCATGGCGATACCGTTCTCCATCGAAATCATCGAGCCGTGCGATTGACCTCCCAGTTCACCCTTGAAGGGTTCGTAGGCGATGAAGGAGTGTGTCAGAATCCCTTCGCCACGTGTTTCGATGATGAAGTCGCCGCGAAATCCCAAAAGTCCGCGCGTGGGGATGCGGTACTCGAGGCGCGTGTGGCCCTCATGTGTTTTCATATCGACCATCTCGCCCTTGCGGCGCGCCAGCATGTCGATGACGGTGCCGGTGAATTCTTCGGGCACGTCGACGACCGCTTGCTCAATGGGCTCCAGTTTTTTACCGTTCTCTTCTTTGAAGATCACCTCAGGTCGTGAGATTTGCAGCTCGAAGCCTTCGCGACGCATGGCCTCGATGAGCACGGCCAAATGCAGTTCTCCGCGCCCCGAGACTTTGTACGTGTCGGAATTGGGGATCTCTTCGACCTGCAGGCCAACGTTCGTTTCTTTCTCTTTCTCCAGTCGCGCTTTGATGTGGCGTGTCGTCACGAGCTTGCCCTCTTTGCCGGCGAAGGGGGAGCTGTTGACGAGAAAATTCATCGAGATCGTGGGAGGATCGATCTGAATCGCGGGCAGAAGGTCGGCATCTTCATTCGTGGTGATGGTTTCGCCCACGTTGATATCGGGAATACCGGCGATCGTCACGATGTCACCTGCGTGCGCCTCGGAAACTTCGGACCGCTTGAGTCCGTCGGCCACCATCACTTTCGAAACTTTGGCTTTACGTACGGCTCCGTCCTGCGTCTTGATAAAGACCGAGTCGCCCGGTCGCGCGATGCCCTCGTAGACTCTTCCCACGGCGAGGCGCCCCAAATAGTTGTCGTATGCCAAGCTGCTGGGTTGCATGCGGAAGGGCGCATCGAGGTTCTGTTCCGCCTCGGGCACGTGTGACATGAGTACCTCGAAGAGGGGAGTCAGATCCTCGGAGCGATCTTCGATCGTACGTTTGGCGATGCCTTCACGGGCAACGGCGAAGAGGTAGGGAAAATCGAGCTGCTGTTCGTTGGCCTTCAGGGCCACGAAGAGGTCGAAGACCTCATCGACCACCTGCATCGGGCGGGCGGCGGGCTTGTCGATTTTGTTGATGATGACGATGGGTTTTAAGCCCAGTTCCAGCGATTTCTTTAAGACGAACTTGGTCTGCGGCATGGGGCCCTCCTGCGCGTCCACCACCAGCAACACGCAGTCGACTGTGCGCAGAATACGCTCCACTTCAGAGCCGAAGTCGGCGTGCCCGGGGGTATCGACGATGTTGATCTTGCAATCCTTGTAGTGGATGGACGTGTTCTTGGCGTAGATGGTGATGCCGCGCTCTTTCTCCTGCACGTTTGAGTCCATCATCAATTCGCCCACCTCTTCGTACTCCTTAAATGCACCACCCTGTGTGAGGAGTGCATCCACGAGTGTGGTTTTGCCGTGGTCCACATGGGCAATGATGGCGATGTTGCGGATGCTCATAATGAGGTGAATCCCATGTACTTTACCGGAATTTGGCACTTGAGGGAATGGTCAGGGGGGTATTTTCCTCCTAAAAATGACCCTCTGCGTGCGACTAGTGGGCGCAGGAGAATGCTTCTATCATGGAACACTTTATGGCTTCTGCGTCACCATCCACCGGTCACATGCATTCCAAAACGATGAAGCGCAAGATCCTTCGGCACAGCCTGCTCGCAAATTTCTTCATTCTGGGTGCGATTTTAGCGATACAACTCTCGGGTGTGTGGTCGTGGCTCCGCACCATCGATGTGGGGAGTTTCGTGCGTCCGCAGAGCGTGATTCTGACCGATGCCAATGGTGATGAACTGCGGCGGGTGTATCTAGATAAGGACCGCCTTGATCTGCCCGATGATGCGTTTTCGCCTTTTCTGCGGCAGGCGGTGATTGCCATCGAAGACGAGCGCTTCTTCAATCGCGGGTGTATCGATCTCAAGGCCATTGTCCGAGCGGTGATGGCCAACCTCTCGGATGGTGACATTCAGGGTGCGTCGACCATCACCCAGCAGCTCACAGGCAATCTTTTTCTCGATCGCAGTGACAAGAGCATTGCGCGCAAGACAGTGGAGTCGTTGCTCGCCTGCCGATTGGAGCAGGCCGCCTCGCGCGAGACGATTTTGGGTCTGTACCTCAATCACATGGCGTTCGGCGGCATGATCTACGGAGCGGAGGAGGCGAGTCGCACGTACTTCGGCGTGAGTGCCCGCGATCTCACGCTCGCGCAATCCGCCGTTCTGGCTGCCATGTTGCAACGTCCCACGTACTTCAGCCCCTATGGTATCCATTTGCACACAGCAGTTTCGCGCGAAGCGGCGCGCGCGATCCGCAAAGGAACAATTTGGAAAGTGGAGCAGATTCCGTCCGCTGCTATCGACATCGGACTTTTGGGAACACATTTTCTCACTGCGACGGGCTCGGTGTATGTGCGGGGTCGCACCGATTTGGTGCTGAATGCCATGCTTGAAAACGGATTCATCGGCGAGGCGCGGCTGGCACTGGCGCGCGAAGAGCTGAAGAGCATGCGGTTTGCAGAGAGAACGACAGTCAATGCCATGCCGTACTTCGCACTCGAGGTGCAGCGGCAGCTCAAGGATGGCGCGGTGCAGACGGACTATCCGTGCGATACGAAAGCCGGCGGCTGCATCGTGCAGACCACGCTTGATCACGCGCTGCAATCGCTCGCCGAGCGCATCGTTCAGGAGCACGCCGACGAAATCCGCACGCGGTACGGAGCCGCGCACATCGCCTTGGTGGCTGCGGACCGTGCGACGGGACACATTCTCGCCTACGTCGGTAACGTGCGTTACAGCGTGAATGAACCGGGAGCCATGATCGACATGGCGCGCGTCGCACGCCAGCCGGGAAGCAGTTTCAAGCCCTTCGTGTACGCCACGGCGTTCGCCGCGGGCCTCGAACCCACGACGTTCCTCCTCGATGCACCGCTGACATTGGGGCCGGATCATCCGCGCAACTATGAGGGCGGATACCGCAGCTGGACGCAAATCAGTCATGCGCTGGCAGCTTCGCGCAATATTCCCGCGATTCTGGCGCTGCTCTACGCGGGGGGCGAGGATGCCGTACTGCTGACAGCCGCGCGCATGGGTGTCGTGGCTCCTCTGGATACGCGCAACATCAAGCGCCGCTGGATGCCGGAATTCACTTTCGGTTATCCGCTTGCCATCGGTTCGGCCGAAGTGCCCCTGATCGAGATGGTGCAGGGCTATCTCACGCTGGCCAATGCGGGAATTCGCCGTCCCCTCACAGCCATTGCGAGCGTGCGCGCGGTGGATGGAACACTCTTAAGCCCTCCGCCTGCTCCCCCTGTGCAGGCCATCGCCCCGCAGCATGCACGCTGGCTCACCTCCATTTTGAGTGATACTTCCATCCGTCCCACTCCCGCGTGGAACGAGGCACTCACCGTGTCCGGCATTCAAACCGCCATTAAGACGGGTACCAGCAGCCGCTGTGTGAATGTGGATCCTGCGACGGGACGCTGCACACTGCTGCCCGGTGACGTGTGGACGATGGGCTACAGCCCCGAATTCGTTTTGGGCATCTGGGCGGGCAATGCCGACTACTCACCGCTTACCGCCAATGCCGACGGCATGAATGTGATTGCACCGCTGTGGAAGGAATTCATCGCCGGCGCACATGAACTGTATCCTCAAGGGCAAAAGTGGTTCACTCCGGAATTGAGCGAGAAGAAGAGGAGGGGATGAGAAGATTCCCCAATCTTTCACGGCGGACTACAATGAATGCCTGATGCGGATTTCACAAACAACCGGACCGAAGTTTCTTTCGCTGATCAGTGCGATTGCGTTGCTTCTGCAACCTGCCGCTCTGGGTGCCGCCGTCGCACCGTTCCCCGATATGGAGCAGTCGTGGTTCGGGTATCAGGAAAGCGTTGCGTACCTCAAGGCCCGTGGAGCCATCAGCGGTTACCCCGACGGATTATTTCATCCCGCAGACACGATCAACCGCGCGGAATTCTTAAAGCTCGTTTTTCGCTCCAAGGGCGCCGCCGAACCTGTGACGGAAGACTGCTTTGCCGACGTGCCGGCCGATGCGTGGTTTGCGCCGTTCGTGTGTGCGGCCAAGCGGCGCGGAATCATTCAGGGCTACAAAGTGGGATCGCGCTTTATCTTCAAACCCGATCAGCCGATCATCTTCGCCGAGGCCGTCAAAATGGCGGTGCTGTCGTACGGCAGCGAAATCGCCGAGGGCAGCGGAGAGCACTGGTACCAACCGTACGTGGAGGAGCTTGATCGGCAGAAGATTTTGCCCAGCTCCTCGTACATTCCGTGGGCGCCCATCACGCGCGAGCGCGCGGCCGATCTGATCGCCCGCTACGTGCGCCACGATGAGGATCGCGTCATTCCGAACCTCTCGCCCGGTTGCGGAAAATCGCCGCGCAACCCTTCACTCACGCTCACGGTCGGGGGGCAGGAGAGAACGTATCTGCTCACGCAACTCTCCCGTACCGACGCCTCTACCCCTGCGCCGCTCATCGTGGCATTCCACGGCCGCACCAACAGCAATGATCAGGTGCGCGCGTACTTTGGCCTGGACAAAGCCGCATCCGATTATTTCATTGCGTACCCATCCGGTATTCCCACCGGCAACGGCAGTTACTCGTGGTCGAACCCGGGTGACAAAGCGCATGTGCTGCGCGACTACGTCTTCTTTGATGCCATTGTGCGCGAAATCAGCGCGAGCGTGTGTATCGACATGGATCGCATCTTCGTCGTCGGGCATTCGCTGGGTGCGTGGTTTGCCAATTCCGTGGCGTGCGCGCGGGGCGGCATTGTGCGCGCTTCGGCAACGGTGGGCGGTTCCACCATCATGCAGAACTGCACGGGTCCCACCGCGGCCATGATCATCAATAATCCCAAAGATCCATATTCCTCGCAGAAAACAGCGGAAAGCATGCGCGATATCCGCATCACGGCGAACACGTGTTCGTCCGTAAGTGAAAAGACCGAGCCTTCGGCACTCTCGTGCATGCAGTACGCCGGTTGCCCCCAAAACCCCGTGGTCTTCTGCCCGCATACCATCAATGTGGATTACAAGGGCAACTACTACCCGCACGTGTGGCCGGATGGGACTGCGCAGGCGATGGTGAAGTTTTTCGGGGGGTTGTAAGCCCCCCGAACCAAGCAGCAGCCCTTTTTATGGTGAGCAGAGTCGAACCACGCGGCTGCGGTTTCTATCCGCGAACCCAGGCTGCGACTTTCCGTGGTTTCCCCATCCGCACGTGTGGCCGGATGGGACTGCGCAGGCGATGGTGAAGTTTTTCGGGGGATTGTAGGTTTGGCTGGGCACGGGACATCCGGAACCAAATCCTAAGAGTTCTTTGGGGACCTTTGGGAATCCTTTCATAAGGTAGTGGAAGGTACGTGGGTCGGGGTCATTTTAGGCAAAAATGAGACAAAATGAGACAGTCCATAAAAAGGTGTCTCAGGGGGATTCTTGTTCAAATTATTTGCTCAATCTGTGACCTTTTCTAAGGGGAAAAATCATTTTCACTCCTATACACAATGGTCCCTCCAGATCTTCTGTGCAGATCTCTCATATTCAGGGTTTCATAGAGCTTTGAGGCACTTGTGATCAGCACCTCCGGAATTCCGCAATCTCTGATTGCGAGCAGTTTGGGGCGCATGCCATGAAAGGTATCGATGAATTCGTGGGAACCATCCGATTGAATGTTCCTGGTATGCAGTAAGGGAACCCTTCGCCGGTGTTTGTCATGAACTCCACCCACCTCCGTGCAGAATATTGCCCTTCGGATTTCTTGGAATTGCCGGATAAGTGCCGAGGCGACACTATCTGCATTGAGATTGTAGTTCTGGATTCCGTTGGTTCCGATAAACCCAAATGCGGTGACCGATCCGGCTTCGTGACATAGCGACGCTTCGGAAACATCAATGTTCTCTCCGTGTACGCGAATAGACAACGAATCAGCAAACTGCATTGGAGGGAACCATAATTTCAGGTGTTTCTGGATGAAGGAGTATGCATCCAGTGTAATGTTGTCGATGGGAACTGTGCCTTGTGGCCGTTTTCTCTCTTCTTGATACTTCTTGTAGTGCAGCCTATCAATCTGCATCCCCCCTCCGTATACCAGCACCGTCCTTAGCCTCTCTCTCTGAAGATAAGAAATATACCTGAGTATCCCATTCAATCCCTTACCCTCAAGCTCTTCTCCACTGACTTTGAGAAGCACCGCATCTCCCTCGCGGAGAGTTTTCTGGTTGCCGACAGAGGGTTGAAGTATATGCATCGCAAGAAAAAAAGATCCCAATGGGATCTTGCATTACCTCTACAGAGGGTGACCGGAGAAACTGTTCGACTCAGTGTGCTATGCCGTCACCTCTGCAGAGGTGTGGCGCGGGGGAAGAAGAAATTCGTGATATGTGGCTTGCACGGTGAAAATGGTATCAGAACTTATTGTGCCGTCAACAGCAATTGCGGCTACAATGACGCCATGAAACGCGTATACGCATTCAAGGCACTTCTCTTCGATGCCGACGGCACACTATACAACAGTACACCACTGCACTATCAAGCATATCGGCGGACAAGTCGTGAACTATATGGCTTCGACTTCACACCGGAACTGTTCAGACGAGAGTGTATCGAGAAGTACAAACAACCGACGCAGGTGCTGCGGGAACAAGGTATCCCCTGCGTTACTGCGGACTTCCGGGCACGGAAAGCGCCTCTCTATGCCTCACTCGCGGCAGAGAAACTCAAAGCGACAGAGGGACTTGTAAACCTGCTTGAAGAAGCGACAAAGCATGGAATTCCGTGTGCAATTGTAACCGGTGCGCAACGGCACTCTGCCGATGTTTCTCTTGACCTGCTGGACATCAAAAAATATTTTGCAGCTATCATCACACAAGAAGATACCGAGTTTCGAAAACCCGACCCGCATCCGTATCTGCTTGCAGCCGAACGCATCGGAGTATCCCCAACGGATTGCTGTGCGTTCGAAGACACCGCGATCGGTATCACATCTGCGAAAGCTGCTGGTATGTTCTGTGTAGGCATTCATCATGAAGGCAACATGCCTGAAGAATTGACAGAGGCAGACTTAGTGATTCGGAACTTCAACGATTTGCAATGCGAATACGATGGGAGAACTATAAGGGTTTCGGCTACAATTCCATCGTGAAAATACGCGCGTACACAGGCAAAGATCGGAAAGACCTTACGGCTCTTATTCAGACTTTGCAGGATTATGTCGCTGGGCTTGATGCACTGCGTCTCAATAAGTCGGGCGAGGAATTCGATGCCGCAGCATACGTTGAGCGTCTTCTGAGGCGTGTCGATCAAGACAATGGCAGAGTCTTTGTCGCGGAACAAAACAGCGGCATGCTCGGGTGCGTTGCAGGAGTCGTTGAGAAGACATCCCCGGCTGACGAGTATGAAGTAGTTGTGACAACGAGCGGGAGAATCTTGGAATTAGTGGTGGATCCTACACATCGTGGAAAGAACGTTGGGACGGAATTGATGAAGACGATTGAGGAATTCTTCAAAGAGAAGAACTGTACGCACATCCGCGTCGAATGCTTTGCGCCGAACACGGGAGCGCATGCGTTTTACGAGAGGTGCGGGTTCGATGACCGAACCATCGAGATGATCAAAACGCTGGATTAGTTCGATTTCTTCTCCCCGGGAAGATTACCAGTCTTCCAGGGGGCAATATGTATTGGCATAACATTCGGATCGAAATCAAACAAAGTTCGATTCGCGATGTTGCCAATGTCTTCCTCGTTCCGCGAAAGAACATATATGCGACGGTTCGGAACATTTTCTGCCTTCTGTAGCCAGAAATGAACCTTCCTGAGATATGAATCCGAATAGTATGGCTGTTCCTCGGGATGCATGCGTTCCAAAAATTCTTTGTCGTCGAGGATTTCAAACTCGTCAAAAATGACAACAGCATCCTCCGGTGGCGTCTGGATCTCTTCGTCCATGTCCTTGAAGTACCGAACATCCAACCCCTTCTTCTGAAGCAAAGGGATGAGTGTATGTGTGACGAAGTGCGTCTTGCCGGCGTCTCTTCTCCCGACCAAAAGAATGTTTTGATGCCTTCTGAGATCGGATACAATCTGATTGGTTACGGATTCATTGCTGAATTGCATTTGCGAGGACTGGTACTGGTGTACGACACGTTCGATGAATTCGTGTTTTCCTTTTGTGTACGATTTTCTGTTTTCTGGATACTTCACGGCTAGCTCTTTCTTGAGCTTCGCATATTCTTCACGCAAAGATGTCGTGCTCCTGAGCGCAGCGCGAAAAGCGAGGCAATCATTCCATGTCTTGCTGCCTTTATGGGTGAGGTGCAGATAAAACTTGCGGTCGTTCTCGGTTCCAAGTATCCAGAGAATTCTGTCATCCACACCCTGCGGTCCCCGCTCTTCGTATCCCAAATCGTTCAGAACATTCCTCAGAGTGCTGAACTCAATTTCCTGATCAATAGCAAGGGCAATATCAATGATGGGCTTTGCTGGCACGAAAGGAATTGCAGTACTCCCGATGTGTTCAATTGTGATATCGAAGTCTTTTAACTTTTCCACCAAACGGTCTTTTTCGTCCTGAAACAACGTATGCCATTCCGTGTGATGCGCAGCCAGCCGAACAACGCTTCTTGGGAGTCCAAACATGCCGACATCTTATCATCAAGAACGTTAGTAATTCTCGACAATGCATGTAGGTTGCGTTGCTCCGAATACCGACATACACGCATTCTATGGAACCTGCGAGCGATTGTACTATCGGGATGCTCAAGACGCTCTGAACTTGATACGATTTGGCGTGAATAGCGCACCATGAAAGCCGCAACTATCGCCATCGTGGGCTCTATCCGGAACTGGAATGCGGACGAAAAATCAGTCAGAAATTCAACCGGACATCTCTCGTAAATATGTTTCGAGTTGTGTAGCAGACAATGCAAGACCCTTCAGCAGGTCGACGATGATCCCAAAAGGAACAGTGATAGTGTGACCACTGGTATAACGACGGGATAATACACAAGATTTTCCGGAATGGGGGTTGCTGTACTTGGTATGGCTTCCCTTTCCTTCTCCAACAACTTTTTCAATTCCTATTCTGCATAGGAGGTTGTCCAGTTCCCCGAACTGCATGTGTTTTCTAGCGTTTCCTTTCTGAAACTCGCGTGCGGAACGTGGTGCACCTTTCTGGGAATCGCCTGACGGCACTACATTTTCCTCTGCACGTTCAATGTCGTCCGGAGCGAGCGTCAGGATAGCGGCTTCCGGAGTGGCAGACACATTAAGAATTGAACCGTCTCGCAACAACTGCCGGAATAGAGGCACGCTGTTTGCAGGAATCGTGAGGGTAATTGGTTTCCTCTCTTCGGAAGCATGAACAACGAATGTGTCAATATATGGGAGGGATGTGGCAATTAGAGGCTGTGATGTAAGAAAGCTGCGTATAGTGTGCCGTGTCGCAAGGAGGATTTTACGTATTGCCGGTAATGTATCCCTGAGCAAAGGATCTGAATCCAGGGTGGCATAAGCGCACTCATTGGACAGAGAAAGCGCATTTGCTTGGATGTGGAAAGAATGAATGCGATCTGCAAATAAGGAAGGGTCGTCTTGTGCTACGGGAGCATAATGCAATCGTTCCTGTACCACCGAATGTTGATGGGTTGAACGAACGAAAGAATACAAAAAATCTCGGCTCCCCAGAGGTAAAATGAGATTCGCCGAGCCCACTTCTTCAGGTGCGCCAATTTCCGGCAGGTCGAGTTCTACAGCAGGAAGAGGGTTGTGAAGAAGCAGTGAGTAACTCTCTGCATCCTCATATCCTTTCCTCATACTGTTCTGGGCATGGAATATCGAAACGCGGCGACCTGGGGTGAGTATCTGATCCTGAGGATTACCTCGAATAGTTTTCCCAGTAACGTCGCTCACGGCACCACGTAATGCTAGTTCTCCTGAAGTGGAGAGGGCTCGAAAAATCCATGCCTCAATAGAAGAGGTCAACTTATTGATGAGCCCGGCATTCAATCCGATCATTCTTTCACCAGAAGCATGCCCCGTGGTCTCCTGTGCACGACTGCTCAGGAGTGCATTGCTTGCCAATGCGATTTCAAACATACGATAGGAAACTTCAGTACAATCATTTTTCTCAAAATCATATGTTCGTGAGAGGAGATTCCAAATAGCTTGAGAAATAGCAGTTACCCATTCATTGCATTTCTGAAAAGATTCCTGAAGTACAACAGCACTATCACCGCCCTCCTGGAGATCCTCGATTAGCATGTCGGCAAGATCTCCGATTTGCTCCTGGGAAGTGTCGTTTCCCAGAGAAGGGGTTGTGTGATGTATGGCTTTAAATGTGCTGTCAAGCTCAGGAGCAGAAGCAGACATCACACGCACCATCTCATTTCGAAAATGACTTGCCGTCCGATGAGTCGCGCTTCCGCGCATCGCAAGTGCAGCACATTGTTCCAAATTGCGCGGATTGATTCTTCCTTTACGCAGAAGATGACTCCAAATCCCGACGCTGAGACTCTCGAATTTGAGATCCATAAGCGAGATATAATACCGGGCTTTCATACCACTTTGCAATATAGATAAATAGTTTCTAATAGCAAAGAGGCAGAAATGGCGTAGTGGCGAGGAAGATATAGAAAGAGACCATTTACACCCGCTACTCTGCCGCGTTGCCTCCAGAGCGTCGTCGTATCAATTCTTCCGCGACAGCGGAGAATCGAATTTCCTGCTGTTTAAGAAGAACTAGCAAATGATAAAGCAGATCAGCTGCTTCCTCCACTGTTCTCTGTTCCCCCTCTTCCCTCGCAGCTCTCACTACCTCTTCCGCCTCTTCGAATACTTTTGCACCACATGCCTCAATACCACCATCGAGGAGTTTCCTGGTGTATGAATTACTGTCACCGCTCGATGCCCTCTTTGCAATTGTACGGGTGAGGATGCCAATGGTTTCCACTGCCAATTCTTCATTACCAAAGCAGGATTGCGTACCAGTGTGACATGTCGGCCCCTTGGGTCTCGCTCGAATCAAGAGGCAATCTTGGTCACAGTCGGGAGTACAGGAGACGAATTGGAGCGCGTTACCTGAAGTTTCTCCTTTCTGCCATAGTCGTTCCTTTGAACGGCTGTAGAACGTCACAAGCCTTGTTTTCAACGTTTCTCCGAGTGCTTCTCGGTTCATATAGCCAAGCATGAGAACCTGTGACGTATCGCAGTCCTGTACAATAACGGGAATAAGGCCATCGGGATTTTTTTGCCAGTCAAGTGTGGAAATATCCATCATGAGCGCACGGGGAAGGATGCATCACGTAAGACATGTTTTACGTCAGCGATAGAAAATGTCTGGAAGTGAAACACACTTGCAGCGAGAAGGGCGTCTGCTCTTCCCAAGGCAGCTGCATCGACAAAATCACGCAATCTACCGGCACCACCGGAGGCAATGACAGGAACATTCACACGTTCTTTAATGCAAGCGAGGAGTGCCGTATCAAAACCTTCTCCTGTGCCATCTCTATCAAATGACGTAACGAGTAACTCTCCAGCACCTCGTTGTGCTGCTTCTACAGCCCATGCAATTGCGTCTTTCTCGGTTTCCTCAGATCCACCCTTCGTCAGTACCACCCAACTATTGCCTTTACGACGGGCATCGATGGCACAGACAGTATTTGCTCTGCCAAGTTGCTCTGCTATTTCAGAGAGTAATTCCGGTTTTATAACTGCTGCTGAGTTGATGGAGACTTTATCAGCACCTGCCTCCAGTAGCCGTTTTGCGTCCTCAACGCAGCGGATGCCGCCTCCGATGGTAAATGGGATATTCACTGCTTCTGCAACGTGTGCGGCGAGTTCGAAGACAGTTTCTCGTTCCTGTTTACTCGCACTGATATCAAGAAAAACTAACTCATCTGCTCCTTCCTCACAATATCGCGCAGCAAGCTCCACTGGATCACCGGCATCACGCAGGTTTTGAAATTTCGTTCCCTTTACGGTTCGCCCACCGGCAATGTCCAAACACGGGATAATGCGGATGGCAAGATCATTCTCCGCGCGAAGCAATTGCGAGAGGCGTACCTGTTTACTGAGAAGAACTTTGCCTACCACAGCGAAACTGCAACCGGCTCTGCGGAGATCGCGTATGTCTTTTGGATTTCGTACTCCTCCGCTGGCAGCAATGCTCAGTTCGGGGTAGTTCTTTTTAATTTTCTTATACAAAGCAACATTAGGCCCCTGTTCCATCCCGTCTTTGCTGATATCTGTGACGAGAATGTTGGCTATACCAAGCGATTTGATTATTTTAATGCCGTCATACAGTGGTATGTCTGAATTCTCTTGCCATCCTTTGATGCGAATTTTATTGTTCTGCACATCAAGAGCCGCGATGAAGCGGTTACTTCCAAACAGGAGTACAGCGCTCCGTACAAGTTCAGGATCGGTAAAGAGAACAGTTCCAAGGACGATGCGGGTCGAACCGCAGGAGATCAGAGAGTAGATATCTTGCAGAGTGCGAACACCACCACCAACTTGTAAAGCAAGAGTGGTACATTCTGAGATGCTTCTTACAACCTTTAAGAATGGCTGTTCCAGCTTTCCACTTTTTGCCCCAGAGAGGTTTACGAGGTGTAGGGTCGAAGCACCCTGCAATACAAAAGATTGTGCAAGAGCTACCGGATCATCTCCAAAGTCCTCAGAACGCTCAAAGTCACCTTGCTGCAGGCGCACAACTCTTCTATCAAGCACATCAATGGCAGGAATTACCTGCATAGACTTGCGAAGGAAAGAAGATAACGATCACCGGCATCGCCGGATTTCTCTGGGTGCCACTGGACACCGAAGAAGTTGTCCTGCTGCACTCCTGCACAGATAGATTCTCCATACTGCACAGTCATAGTACTCGTGATTTGATTACTTGGTTTGCAAGCGTAACTGTGTACGAAGTAGGCGTACTCACCCGTACTCAACTTGTTCCAACCCATGTGCGGTTTTGTCACGTTATCCGGCAGTTCCCGCACGTTGCCTTTGATGATACCAAGACACTCGGTGTCATTTTCTTCGGAGAATTCAAACAGAAGCTGCATCCCGAGGCAGAGACCGAGGAACGGTTTTGTGTAGGATCGGATTGCATCTGTCCAACCGAGCTCAGAGAGCCGCGCCATTGCCGATCCCGCCGCACCTGCACCTGGAAAGATCATGCCGGAAATACTCTCTAACTCCATTGGGTTCTCGATAATTTTTGAAGTAATGTTCAGTCGAGCAAGCGCCCGCTGCACACTTCCGGTATTGCCTGCGTTGTAGCGGAGGATTCCAATCATAGGGAGCCTTTGGTAGAAGGAATGCCCCGTTCGTATGGGCTTTGCCGAAACGCTTGCCTGAGCGCACGACCGAGGCCTTTAAACAGTGCTTCGAGCTTGTGGTGCTCGTTTTTGCCTCGTTCGATCTTCATGTGCAGATTGCATTTGAGCGTCTGCGCCAGTGACTCGAAGAAGTGCGCGACAAGCTCCGTTGGCAGTTTACCGACATACTCTCGTTTCCACTGGCCCTCGAACACAAAGGACGGACGGCCGGAGAGATCGACAACAACGTATGCAAGAGCTTCGTCCATCGGCACCCAAAATCCGTAGCGTTCGATGCACCGCTTATCTCCGAGTGCTTTTGAAAACAGAGAACCGAGCACGAGTCCTGTATCTTCCACTGTGTGGTGTTCGTCGACTTGTAGATCACCATTCGCTTTCAATGTTAGATCAATCAATGCATGCTTCGCAAGGAGCTCAAGCATGTGGTCGAAGAAACCAATTCCCGTGACAATTTCTGCATTCCCACTGCCATCAAGATTCACAAAGGCTTCTATATCCGTTTCGTTTGTCTTCCGTTTTTCCGCCGCAAAACGAGAAAATCTTCCATTGGTTTCCATGGAAACGAACCGCACTCCGATACTCTCAGCAAACGCACGATCTGTTTCACGGTCACCAATCATCAGCGAAGCTGCGAGATCAACCTTCTCTTCTTGTAGAAAAGCATCTACAAGACCCGTCTTCGGCTTCCGACATGAGCATTTCTCTGCTTCCTTGTGCGGGCAGATAAAGACGGAACGGAAGGTGACGTCCTCCTTCTCCAGTTGAGAGAGAAACTCCTTCTGCGGTGCTTCAAACGATTCTGTTGGGAATGAGGAACTGCCTATGCCATCTTGGTTGCTCACCAAAACGAGATCGAAGCCATCTGACTGTAAAGATCGCAATCCTTCAACGACTCCGGGAAGGATCCGTAGTTTTTCAATGGAATCCACCTGTTTTGTCTCCGGTGGCTCCCAGATCAATGTGCCGTCACGATCGAGAAAAGCGATTTTCATAGCAAGGAAGAAAGTGCGGATACAAGATTGTCATTCTGCTCACGGGTACCAACCGTGATGCGGAGCATATTTTGAAGCAGTGGTTTGGAACCGAAATTCCGCAAAACGATGCCAAATGTGTCACGCAGTTGTGTGTAGAGAAGGTCACTCTGAATGTCCGTTGGCGGTTTCATCAGGAAGAAGTTTGTAACACTCGGAAATACTGTGCATCCTAGTGCGTTGATCTTTTCTTCCAGATATATGCGCTCTGATTGGAGACAACGCACATTTTCCTCCATTTTTGCTCTCTCCTGCCACAAAGTAGCTCCGATTTGCTGTGTGAGAACGCCCACGTTGTAGGGCATCTTAACCTTCATGAGTTGCGTAATGATCTGTTCATCAGCAATCCCATAGCCCAAACGAATACCCGCAGCTCCGAATGCTTTGCTGAAAGTACGCAGTACAATAATGTTCTTTGTTCCTCGCTTCACGTACTCAATAGATGACGGTGATCTATTGGCATCTGCAAACTCACCGTAGGCTTCATCAATGACAATGAGACCAGAAAATTCCTCGATTACCCACTCCAGTACGGACTGAGGGATGAGCGTACCAGTCGGATTGTTCGGGGTGCAGAGGAAGATCACGTCGCTTCGCTCGAAGTGCTTCTGTAGCTTTTGAATATCAAGCGAAAAATCTGTTGCAAGAGGTACTGTCCAGTACGAAGTTCCGAACGTGTCTGCGCATACTCTGTACATCCCATACGTTGGCTCGATGCTGAGGACCCCATGTGCAGGACGAACAAACGCCTGCACACAAAGTGAAATCAATTCATCACATCCATTTCCAATAAACACATGATCTATTGATACACCATAGAAATCACCAATGGTATTACGTAATTCATCTGCTGTTGGGTCAGGATAACGGTTAATGTTAATGTCCGAAAATGGGCTTTGCATAGCATTCAATGCAACAGGAGATTCATTGGCATCCATGTATGTCCACTTCTCACCTTTGCAGGTGTTTCTTGCGCATACGTATGGTTGTAGCCTTTGAATTCGTGCCGGTATTGGTAGTGAGGACGTACTCATCGTTTCTTTTGAAAACGGATATCTACAGCACGCGCGTGCGCTTCCAATCCTTCTGTTCGTGCAAGGAGAGTTGTGGCATCTCTGAGCTCACGAAGACCTGCCTGAGTGAGATTCTGTATGCTCATTGTCTTCTGGAATGTGCGCACGGATACGCCGCTCTGCGTTCGCGCAAGACCTGATGTCGGTAAAACATGATTTGTGCCGGAGCAGTAATCTCCGACTGATTCGGGGGCATAAAAGCCAAGGAATACTGAACCTGCATTTTGAATACTGTTTACCAGTATCTCAGGATTTTGTGTCTGAATACTCAAGTGTTCCGGTGCATAGAGATTGCTGAGTTCTACTGCTTCTTCAAGCTTATTCACCATGATGCAGCAGCTTCCCTGGAGAGATGATCCTGCAATTTCTCGACGTGGCAATATAGCAAGTTGTTCTTGTAGCTCACGTTGCACAGCCTTCGCTAGCATTTCCGATGTCGTGAGCAAGATAACCTGAGATAACGTGTCGTGTTCGGCTTGCGATAATAGATCAGAGGCTACGAACTTTGGGTTTGCGGTTTCATCTGCAATAACCAGAAGTTCAGATGGCCCTGCAAGCATATCTATGGCTGCTCCATCCGGATCAATGCTGACCAGTGCTTTGGCAGCAGTCACATATGCATTACCGGGGCCAGCAATCTTCTCCACCTTAGGGATACTTTCAGTGCCGTATGCAAGTGCTGCAATCGCTTGCGCACCTCCGACTGCATATACTTCGTCAACTCCTGTTAATGCACATGCTGCAAGAATTGCTGGATTAACACTTCCATCTTTCTGTGGTGGTGTACAAAGCACGATGCGGCCTACGCATGCAAGCTTCGCTGGAACTGCCAGCATGAGTACTGTGGATACAAGAGGCGCTGTGCCACCCGGAACATATAAACCAACGTTTTCTACCGGAAGTATCTGGTGCCAGCATTCAACTCCTTTGTGTGTTTTCACTTTCTTAGAAGATGCTTTTTCACGCTGAAACTTCTCTATGTTCTCTCTAGCAAATTCAATGCTTGCAAGAAGCTCGGAAGGAATATCTATTTTGGCTTGTTCGATCATATCTTTTTCAACCTTAATCTGGTTGAGGTCTACACCATCAAACTGTTTGGTGAATCGTTTCAGTGCTCTGTCTCCTTCTTTCCGTACACTGGCAATGATCGGTCGAACTTTTTCCATGTACATTGAGAGGTTCAGTGTTGGGCGCTGGAGCACCTGAAGCACCGCTGACTTACCTGCCGATGAGAGTGAGAGAATCTTCATCATCGTATAAATTTTTCAATAGGAGATACGAGAATGCCTGAGCCCCCGCATTCCTTTATCTTCTCCACTACCTCCCAGAATCGTTCTTCTTCCACTACTGAGTGTACAGCAATCATCTCCGGATCCGCGAGACGCATCACAGTGGGGCTCTTACAGCCCGGGACAAGTGCTTTGGCATCTTCTAGTCTCTTTTCCGGAAGATTGAACATGATGTACTTGAATGCGCGTGCTTCTCTGACACCTGTTGCTCTTAAAAGAAGTTTCTCTATCAACTCCTGCTTCTTCGGCATAGGGTTTGGTGTAGAAATTAAAATTGCCTGGTTCTTTGAGATGGTTTCCAGTGTCCTCAGACGATTGGTTCTCAATGTGCTCCCTGTTGAAACCAGATCACAGATAGCATCAGCAACTTGCAATGCAGGTGCAATTTCAACACATCCTTTTAGGATGATGATTTCCGCATCAATACTATTGGCCGCCAAATATCGTTCAAGTGTTTTTGGGTAGGAAGTTGCGATTTTCTTACCGGACAACTCAGCTATGTTCTTGTAAGTACTTTGCTCCGGCACCGCTATCGCAAGAGAACAATATCCAAAATCTAAAGGGAGCAGGCTCTCCACTCTCACATCATTTTCGTTGAGCAGATTGCTTCCCACAATACCAAGGTCCGCGACGCCATCCTGCACGTATTCCGGTATGTCATCATCTCGCAAGAAAAGAATATCGATGGGCATGTTCCTGCAACTCGTGAATAAGCTGTTGTGATAAGTTTCAAACTGCAGCCCAACACTCTTGAGGAGACTGAGCGATCCTTCGGACAGGCGACCAGAGCGCTGAACTGCGATACGGATTGTCCCATTGGATTGCATAGAGAGTGAGAGAATAGTTATAAAAAACCATCTGGATGGAGGAGAGTGCGCAAGTGCTGCTCATTGCTTATGCAACACTCGACGTCACCCTTGTTCCATGATGATGTCGCTGATTCTTGTGCAAGAAACGGTTGTACCCCGATCCACTCTGAAGAAAACGGGCCACGCGTGTAATGGTTGTAGTACTGACCCCCATCTCCTCGGTAATTTTCCTGTATGTTTTTCCACTGATGATGCGTCGTGCAATTTCCAATCGTTCACTCCAATCCTTTAACTCTGTAAGAGTGCCGACATCTCTAAGAAAATCGGCAGCTTGTCGCTCAGTTTGACAGGCAATTACCGCTTTGCAGAGGTTCTTAAACCATGGATCATCGCGCCAATTGTTTTCAGTAAAACTTTTACGGGACATGTCCGGAATATAACTCCTCCAAAATATTGTGTCAATGTTTTATCGTAATAAAGCACTCGCAAACAAATTGAACTAAACCATATATCTACGGATCAATGTCTGCTCAGTGTCGAATCAACACTCTTGATGGCAGCTCTCCAACAGATGCTTCAGAGCTTCATATTGTTCAGAAGCTACATCACCTTCGCGACCGCACCAATCTCGACGATCCCTCAAACCTTCCATGGTATCAAAAATTCTTTCCCTAAAATCCTCTTGCATAAGCTCACGCCCCCACCGGTGAATCTCCAAGGCTAAACGTGGATTTAGATCTTGAATTCTGTCAAAGACATCTGTGCACACACCCGGTTGATGAGAAAGAGTCATCATGACAACGAAGAGAAAGAGGAAAAAGTGACCGCCAGACTCGTGAGAGTCTGACGGTCGTAATGGGGTGCACGACGGGCTTCGAACCCGCAACCACTGGATCCACAATCCAGCACTCTAACCAATTGAGCTACGTGCACCATAGTGGTGCAACCTAACACGGGTACACATACATAGTAAAGACATAACTCTTTAGAGCAGTAAAGTATTTTTCGGATTAAATTCCAGCGACTGCTCGTTGAATATAGGTATCTGAAAGCAAATCATTGACACTTCGGCGTATTTCTCTGCGAAAAACTCGATAGGGGTCTGCATTCTTTCTTGCCACGAGTAAGGAAGTGGGATCTATGAGGCACGCAGTTCGAAACCTTTCAAAATGCTCGGGCCCTTTACTCTTCAATATGCCATGTGAGGCACTTTGAAGTACGGGTAATTCCTGAAACGGGTGATGCCGCACGTAAGTAACGTTTAATGACTGTTCCGGCAGTAAATTCTTATCATCTGCAGTATGCGCCACGACCGCTACTCCCTCTTGATCAGGCAGTTTTTGCAGTAGGCAAGAAATACGGAAACGCCAAGGCAGTAGTTCACGGTAATCACTCCAGTACGCAACATTATGGGCACCGTTGGGTAACTCAAAATTAGGTCTTACGAGTGGTTTTTGCTCTTTTTTGCAAAGTTGAGCAGGCAATTGACCATGAAGACATGCAAATACCTTTTGAACGTCCAATTTTGTTCCTTTGGACGTGGTATACATCTGTTCAAGCACTCTCCTACCAAATTCATGACGGCTCCGTTTCCAAGTCATAACCTGTAGTGGATCATCCGCATTGTGCAGCAATTGCGCTGCCAATGGTTCATTATCTTCGGCACATACTACTGAAACCGCATATTCACTGGATCTTGAAACATCAGAACCGGGCTAGTGGACAATTTTGCAGGCTGAAATGAGCATCTTTCCTTTTCTGGAAGCCAAAGTATGCTCAGATTTTTCCCAATGCATCATGAAAAATATGTTCTCATTGCAGTTCACGATCAGTGAAGAAGAATGGATCTCGATATGGAAAGCAGTTATGGAAATGTACGGAGTGCGGTAAACAATTCCGTCAGAAATCGCCGTCGAAGAAGAAAGAAATCTGGAGAGAATTCACTCATGGCAAACAGACCCATGC
>MNWP01000015.1 GCA_001872575.1 Candidatus Peregrinibacteria bacterium CG1_02_54_53
GACAACGGCAGGGAGATCTGCTGTCATCAGAACATCACCGAGGAATTGGGGATCACGGTATACTGCGCGCGTCCGTACCACGCCTGGGAACGAGGACTCAACGAGCATACGAACGGACTGTTGCGGGATTTCTTCCCGAAGGGGACGGATTTTCGTGCCATTTCTCAGGAAGAGCTTGATCGAGCCGTTGAGCTCATCAATACTCGTCCTCGCCGATCCCTCAACTACCGGACACCCGCAGAAGTGTTGAATAGTGTCATTTCAACACAATTATGCGTTTGAGATTACAGACTAGGGCCACAGGCGTATTACGACCGTTGATGCATGTATCATTCTCGCGCAAGAACAGTCAGTGATAGGGCGTCTTCTGTTGTTTTCCCGGCGAGATCCACTGCCGCGACACGCAAGCGATACGTGCCGGGGCTCACGGTGACACCATAACTCAGTGCGAACGGTTCTTTGGGTTTTGTCGTGAGCAAGACGTCATCAAGGTAGAACTGCACATACTTGAGTGCACCATCGTCATCTCGCACATCCGCACGCATCGTGAGCGTTTCGCCCTGTACAATCGAACTATCCCCCATTGGCTCACTGAAAGAAACAGAGAGCCCGGAACCCCCCTCGCCGAAATGGAATCGAACCGTCTCCGTCACAGTGTTGTAATACTCGTCAATCAGCGTCACCTCCAGTCGATGAAGCCCGTCACGATCAATGGAGCGAGGAATACGCAGAGGATCATCAAAAGGCTCGATCGTGCGAATGGCAATACGTTTACCGTCGATCGCAAAACGGATTTCGCGAATTTTTGATCCCACTTTGTAACTGAGCTTCGGACGGAATGCCGGATACGTGACAGATCCATTCTCTTCGGGAGAGAGAACGTGCAGTGTGGGCTGATCGAGGCGACCGGGCGTGAGTGAAGGGTCGCATTTGTCGTTCGGCGCAACGGGCAGAGGAAGAATGGAACCGGAATGATCGGGGGTCGCATACCACAGATCCATCTGTTCTTTCACCCACTGTTGCACGCCCTCTTCCCATGTCGGCCAACGATCGGGAAGAATGCTCTTCGCCACGAGAAAACTTCCGGATTCCTGCGCCTCCTGCGGACACGCATCCGATGCGAGAAGATGCGTAACCTTATCGATCATCAGCTGAGCGCAGGCGGGATCCTGTTGTGTGGGAGGCCGCTCTTCGAGGAAAATATCCGGTCGCCTGAACTGAATGGGGGTGCACTCGGTCGGGAATTCTCCCGAGAGAGTGGAGATCTGTGGTTGAATGATGCCTGGTGGCGGAACGAATGCCTGTTTCGTATCGGTAAGCACACGATGCGCGCGATCCATAAACTCCTTCCAGAGCGGGCTCGAGGTATTGAGTCCGTCTCCCTTGTCGTACATCGAAGAACTGTCGGCGTTACCGGACCACACCCCCGCGACGAGATTCGGGGTATAGCCAAGCACCCATGCATTGTCCGGCTTGCGGAGTTTGCACGTATTGGCATCCTGCCACTCGAGACACTTATTACTCGTACCTGTCTTCGCCGCAGCCTCGTAACCCGAAACTGTCAGCTGCGTCTTCCAATAATCCGATGGGCGCACAGAGACGTCGCTGAGAATCGATGTGATTTGAAACGCGATACGCGGATCGAGAACCTGACGATCATCTTTCTTCGGTTCCGCCGCATATAGAAGCGCCCCTTTGCGATCTTCCACCTTGAGAATACTGACAACAGGCTTGTACATGCCACCATCGGCAAATGCCGCATATGCCTGAACCATCTCAATAAGCGGTGTTTCAGCGGCGCCCAACGCAAGCGGCCATCCATATTCAAAGCTGCCCGATGCCGTTGATGTCTGCAACGTCCGTCGCTGTGCCAACGGCGTTGACGCTCCGAGATCACGTGCAAGCTCGAGAATAGGTTGCTCCCCTCCTGCAAGGAAAAAGGCTTTGGCAGCCGGTATGTTGCGCGAAGCACCCAGCGCCTGACGAATAGTCATGAGTCCCATTGTCTTACCATCGAAATCCTGCGGTTGATCGTTACCGATTTTCGTGGTCACATCATAGAGAACCGTGGCGGGTGTGTAGCCTTTTTGAAAAGCCGCTGCATAGACGATCGGCTTGAAGCTCGAGCCGGGCTGACGCGGAACCTGCACCATGTCGATCTTGCCACCGTGTTCTTCATCACCGTAATCACTGTTGCCAACGTATGCGAGTACATCACGCGTCGCGGGATCGAGGGCAACGAGAGCAATATTGTGCGCCCCGAAACGATTGAGTACGTCTTCGCGATGATTGGCTACGACTTTCTCGGCGATCTCCTGCAATCGCCAGTCAAGTGTGGTGGTCACTTTCAGGCCGCCGCGTTCCAGAATGTCCTTCTCGGATTGTCCGCCGAGCATCTCTTCAATTTGATTTCGTACCCACAGAACGAAGTGTGCGGCGCGAATGCTTTCCCGTGATGGCTGGAACGTCAGCTGCTCCAGTGTATCGAGTGCCTGAAGTTTTTGTTGCTCCGAAATCATCCCCTGATCTTCCATGCGCCTGAGAACGGAGTCTGCACGGCCACCGACGTAGATCGTAGTTGCGCCAGTTCCAACATGGGCTCCAAGAAGACCGATAGTAACGTCTTCTTCGGGAATATCCGAAACAGATTGTATTCTGCCCTGCAAAATCTGCCGGGTGACATCATCACTCACTTTGGTATGTACATGTGACCCATAGGGATTGAAATACGACGGCCGCTGCGGAAGTGATGCAAGCACCGAAGCCTCGGCCAATGTAAGACCCGATGCAGAATGTGCGAAATAGGTGCGGCTGGCTTGCTCGATGCCATAGGCATTCTGCCCGAAAGGAATCCAGTTCAAATAGAGTTCGAGGAGCTCGTCTTTGCTGAACTTCGACTCCATTTGGCATCCCAGAATGATCTCTTTGAATTTTCGACTGACAATATTCTCGCGTTTGAGATCGAGCGCATTCCGCGCAAGTTGACGTGTGAGCGTGGATCCTCCCCCGGCTTGCCCCAACAGAACCACTGCACGGGCAATGGCCCGCACATCGAGGCAGCCGCGATCGTAGAATCGCTGATCTTCGATGGCGATGATCGCCTGTTTCATGACTTCCGGCATCTGCGAACCCGCAACAAATGTGCGATCCTGCTCATTGAAAAGCCTGTAAAGCTCTATGCCGTTTCGATCGGTGATCACCGTACTCTGCGGTGCAAACAAACTGCGAGGATCACTGATATCCGGCAGAGTTATCCATAGAAAACCTGTGTAGGCTCCCCCGAGAAGCATCACAATTATTACGGCGCGAAAGACAAATCTTCTGAGATACCTCTCCGCCCCCCGCGATGGCAAAATGAACGTCGCAATACGGCGAAGAAGGCGAACGAAAAAAGAGGCGCCTCCGCGCACGGCACCGCGCCCCGTGCGGGAAAGTGCCGATCGGCGCGAATGAGCCCTTCCTCTCGAAAGGGGCCGGAGTTCAAACTCAGGATCCATAGAGAGATGAAGTGTACGGCTCTGGAATACGTATCGCAAATGTCTCTGCAGAGGAATGCATTCTGTGCTATAATACTTCGATGTCCCTTTCTTCAATGCTTCACGCCCTCTGGCAGGCCGTTGTACCATCCGCTCACGCGGTATTCGACTCCTTTACCGTGACAACATGGGGTTATGGGGACCGAACATGGCAGGATATCCTGGGAAGCATCGTGAACATGCTCAAAAGCACGATCACCGTGGCAGCCGTTGCCGTATTCGTAACAGGGGCCTTCATGTTCACCATTTCGGCAGGAGACGAGAAACGTAAATCAAACGGTAAGAACATGATGATTGGATCCCTCTGGGCACTGGGCATTGTTCTGGGTGCCCAAGCCATTCTGCGCACCGTATCCTACTTCGTATGGGGATAAGATCGTGAAGAAAAAAAATCTTTGGAAAAATTGAGCGCGACGAACTGACATGTACAATGAGCTTTGTATATGCACGCACCCCATTCTTCCAACACCCTGGAACGACTCGAGTGCGCAGAGCAGTTGAAGCTCTCGGGCAAGCACGAGGATGCGCTGAATATTCTGGAGGAGTTGCTGATCGAAGATCCCGAAAACGTTCCTGCTCTGGAAGAGGTGGCGGATAATGAACTGAGTTTGGGGCACTTTTCTCGCGCCGAGCGCGCGGCAAAGCGAGCGGTGAACATCGGCAAGAAGAGTTACACCGGCCATTACATTCTTGGTTTTGTCCGATCTCAGGAAGAGAAGTGGGATATCGCTCTGAAGGAATTGAAAGTGGCGAACAGCCTTAGCCCCAATAATGCCGAAATTCTGCGCTGCCTGGGTTGGGCTCTTTTCAATGCCGGCCAGCGCGCACAGGGCATCGTGACACTGGAGCGAGCACTCAATTTGGATCAGGAAAACTCTCTCACGCTGTGTGATTTGGGTTCTGCCTACCTGCAACTGCAGAACCTGCGCAAGTCACGTTCGTTGTTCCAGCGCGCACTCGAGATCGATCCGGAAAATGACCGCGCCAAAGAATGTGTGCTCATGGCGGAGCGTCTGCTAAAGGTGGTGGAGAAATAGTGAATGGGCCCGTATACTCCTCTGCAGATTCTCCGTACTCTGCAATGGTTTCAACCGTACTGCGCCGCAGTCTTCGCCGCGCACTCTCCACCCTCTGGCGCGAGGGAGAGTGGCGCATGAGCTTTGGATCCCTTCTGGGTATCTGTACGCTCTTCCAGTTCCTGCTGCTCGGACTCCTCGCCGCCGCAGCCGTGCAATCGCTACTACTGTCACACTCTGATCTTAAACTTGAGATTCGTGCCGGAGCACCCCGCGGAGAGGTGCAGCAACTCCTTTCGGCAATACTGGAACTCCCGTACGTTGAACGAGGCATCTTCATTACCCGTGAACAGGCTCTCGCTCAGATCAAAACCCAAGATCCGTCTCTTGCGGCATTTTTTGAGAAATTCCAAGTGGATAACCCGTTTCCCGACACCATCGGCGTCACGCTGAAGTCCCTCGGCAACTATCCGACGTTTTCTGCGTTCCTCTCGGATGCCCGATGGCAACAACTTGTTGATCCCGCACTTCTTTCCACGATCACGCATCAGGAAGAACGTGTGCACGAGCTTCTGCGCGTTGCGAGTGGCGGACAAAATCTGGCAGTCATCTTGTTGCTGCTTGCCTGTGCCATTCTCCTCTTCACGATTATTGAATTCACCCGACGAAGCGCGTTAAGTCGCTCTGAAGAGGTGCGCGTCGAACTGCTGGTAGGGGCTGACGGGTTTACTATTACGCTTCCATTCATCTGGGAAGCAGCCATTCTGTTGTGGGGAAGCATCGCCGTCAGTGCCGTTCTGCTGACAGCCTTTCTGTTCATTCTTCCCACACTCGTCCCTGCCCTAAGCAGTGGCGGAGCACTGTCTCCTCTGTTTACTGCCGCAACCCCCATCGTGGCCGTCACACTTCCGTTGACGATTGCCCTCGAGATGCTCTGCGCTCCTTTATTGGCAATGGTCGGCGCCTGGATGGGTGTACGACCCTCTGTAAGAGGAATGCCGCTTCATCGTCTCTAAACACGCTAAACTATCTGCATGCCTCACGCTCGTACGTTCAATTGTTTGGTGCTCGCCTCTTACGACGTCGGAGAGGCAGACCGCTTCGTCGTGCTCCTCACGCATGAGGCAGGAAGACTGGCCGCACGGGTTCCGGGGGCAAGGAAACCGAAGAGCAGGCTGGCTGCGCTCTTGCCACTCACGCATCTCTCCGTCGAACTGAAAGAAACACAGAGCGGTTACCTCGTCACCGGTATCAGTGCACGAGATCGATCATCCGATCATGCGCATCTGCAAAATTTTCTGATACGGACACAATGTAGCGAGCTGCTGCTTGCCCTGCTATCCGATGGCGAACCTACCCCCGAAATTTTCGACGCACTGTGCCTGCTTCTCGAAAAAGATCATTGCACTGCAATCGATATCCTCGCATTTTCGTTCCGTGTCCTCTCGCTTCTTGGTGTACTTCCCGAGAGCAGTGACCGTACATTCGCAGCGCTTTCGAAAGAAGAACGTGCATTTGTGGATGCAAGTGCCCATGGTCAGCCGATGGAATGCCCGAAGGCATATGCGCGCCTGAGCGCGCTCTGTACCCAACTTGTACAGGAGCACGCCACGCGTGCCCTGCGCGCACCGGATGTCGTTGCTGCATGTTCTCAATAACTCAGCGCGAACTCAGTGAAGATGCGGATGAAGCCGTCGGTACGATCTGATCGGGAAGGAGCAGGGATGATGTCGGTTCCACGCCGATTTGGTCGAATCGCGGACGCGCCTCGTAAACGGAATAGACAGATTCTTCTGTCTCTTTGTCGTCATTGGTGATCAGGCGCCACCACAGAGCTTTGATTCCCGGAACACGTTCACCCACTTTACGCGTGGTGCCGGCAGGGATATCCGTCGTGTACTCGATCTTGTCGGGAGGCGGCGCAGCAGAGCCCCATGTATATGGACCGATGACCTCGGTCTGACGACCATCGGGGGTTCCATAGTAGATGAAGTAGGCATGATCATTCTCAGTGAATGTCTGAATGAGCAAGGCGCCCGATGAGTCATTGAGAAACTGGATGTCGGTATATGGCGGATAGATGGTGGCATCCGTCCCCTGCGGGCTGTAATAGTGCACGGCGAAACTGTGGTTTCTGCGCGCGATGATGGGAAATCCGTACTCCCACACGCCACGGTATGCCGTCGTGCCGACCTGACAGAGCCCTCCGCCGTAATCCGGTAACGTTTTGTCCCCCATGATCACCAGCTCTCGCAGGTAGCCCGTTGCCGCAGTCACCGGACCGAGAATTTCGTTGAACGAGAATGTTGCTCCCTGCGGAATGAGGGTGCCGTTGAATTTTTCGAGACCGACGTTGATGTTGTGCTTCCGTGCCCTGGGGGACCCGCTGAAATCAGACTCCCCGATGCTCAGCACTTCCTGAATGCCCTGCGCGGCGAGCAGAGAATCTCTTACGGTAATCGACGGTTGCGTTTCGATAACCGGAAGTGTGATATCGGCAATATCCCGATCAAGAGCGGCAATAGTCAGGATGACTGCGCGCTCCAGATCCATACGTCGCCCCGTCATTCCTACGCCCTCAAATGTAATCGCTCCCGTGCCTGAACCCTGAATCTCTACCGAGCCCGCAGGTCGATCGAATACGGATGCAATCTGACGTTTAAGCGCCGCACGAATGGCATCGCGATTCCAGGCCGTAACTTCCGAACGCTGAAATCCCACCGGAAATGCGGGAACATGATCACCATCCACACGAAATGTCGCAGGTACCTTCGCCGGCCGACCCTCAAATGTCCACACTTCACGCGGTTCCTGCCATTCATTTCCCACGACAATCGTGAAGAGGTGGTGTTGGTAACGATAGGTCAATGATGCTGCGCTGACTCCGAAAGGCATTACCGCGACGAGCAGGCCGATGAGAGAAAGTGTCCACATGCGCACAGGCGTATCGTAAAGCAAGAGATGGAAAGGAAGAAGCAGGGCAATAATCCTCACTGGACATTGCCCAATCCCTCAAATTTCGGCGAAGGATGCTCATCCAATGCTTTATTCACCAAAGCGTCCGCCCGGTAATTATCGGCACGAGGAATGTGTTTGAATACAACGGCGGGAAACGCCTTCGCGAGATCTTGAATCTCTTCGACAAACGGTCGCAAGTGCGCCATACGAACCTGATAATCACCATTCAGTTGTCGAACGATGAGCTCAGAATCAAGATGACAGATCAAACGATTGGGCTGATAACGTTTCGCGATCTTGAGTCCCTCAATAAGGGCGCGATATTCGGCCACATTATTCGTTTCGATGCCAATGCGTTCCATGTGCTCACGCAGAGTGGCGCCGCGTGCAGGATCCTCGAGCACACAACCTATGGCAGCCTGTCCGGGATTGCCGCGTGAACCGCCATCAGTGAAAAGATGGAGCGTGCCGCCAACGGACTCAGGACGATCTTCATCCGGCGACGTAAGCGGCCCATCGAGCTCACGCTTGATCAAATCGGCCACGAACTGTTCCCGCTCACGAACGCGAGGGAAAAGTTGCTGAAGTCTGCGCTCGAGAGCGGCAGGAATACGCGTCACGGCTCAATCATACCTCATTCGCCAATTTTTCATTCTACATTCTTCATTCTGCATTATTACACTCTCCTTTTCGGGGCAAACTTGTGTATCATGCTGCCGCATATGAAGCGCGCCTTTCGCGTCGGCATCGTCGTTCTCCTGCCGCTCATTACTCTTTCGTTGGGATGGGGGCTGGGCGTGCGTTATGCAAAGCAGCAAGTGGCCGAAACCATGAGCCAGCTGGAATTCCTGTATCAGGGCAAAACTGCCAGCGGCACTCTGGTACATGATCCGGAGAAGGAGGTGAATCTGGCTCTGCTTTGGGGAGTGTGGCGCCTACTGCAGCAGCACTACATCGCTCCCGAAAAGCTCAACGTGACAAACATGCTCTTCGGCGCGACTTCGGGACTCGTGCGTGCGCTCGATGATCCTTATACCACTTTCATGACACCCCGCGAAAACACCGATTTCAAAGAAGGACTGGGCGGAAAACTGCATGGAATCGGCGCCGAACTTACGATGAAAGACGCACACGTGGTCGTGGTGGCACCGCTTAAGGGATCTCCGGCACAAAAAGCGGGTCTACTGCCCGAAGACATCATCCTGAAGGTCAATGGGGAGGATATCGGCAATGAAACGCTCACAAGCGTTGTTCAGCGCATTCGCGGACCCAAGGGAACGGACGTCACTCTCACGATTGAACGCGCCGGCGCGGAGGAGCCAATGGACCTGACCATCAGACGCGATGACATCACAATTCCCAGTGTCGAAGCGGAGATTCGGGAGACGGCCAGCGGGGCCATTGGCGTGATCGCCCTCAATCAGTTCGGCAACGACACTATTCAAGAAGTGGAGCAGGCACTCCGCAATTTTCAAAGAAACAAGGAAGTCGTACGCGGCATCGTCATCGATCTGCGCTACAACGGCGGAGGTTATCTCGATGGCGCCGTGGAACTCGCTTCACTCTTCCTGAAACAAGGAAAGGTCGTAACGGTGCAGCGACGGCAGGGGGAACCCACACCGCATTACGTCAATGGCCGGCCTCTCGACGCCGATATCCCGCTTGCGGTCATCATTAACGAAGGTTCGGCATCGGCATCAGAAATCTTCGCCGGTGCAATTCAGGATTACGAACGAGGCATCATCATCGGCATGACGAGCTTCGGCAAAGGGACGGTGCAGGAAGTCTTCGACCTGCCGGGAGGATCGAGCGTGCGCGTTACTGTGGCTCGGTGGCTCACGCCGAACGGCATAGACCTGAGTAAGGAAGGTATCGTCCCGGATATTGTCGTGGATCGAACTTCGGAGCAAATCTCGGCCAAAGAAGATCCCCAGATGGATGCTGCAATCAAATGGCTTTTCGATCATGAACAATCCGGGATGCAGGCGATAAAACCGGCCACGCAGCCCCCACTCATGCAAAAGGTCGGCAAGGAAATTGAAAGCGAACAGTAAGACTCAGTAGCTATACAATTCGCTCTCTGCAAAAAACCTCCGCACCTCTTTTTCGGCTGCCTCGGGGCTGTCTGACGCATGGGCGACATTGACCATCTGATCTTTGCCGTACTGCGCGCGGATGGTACCGGGGGCCGCCTTGCGACTGTCAGTCACTCCGAGCATATCGCGCACTTTCGCAACGGCGTCATCTCCCTCCAGCACTATGGCAATCACCGGCACGGAACCCATAAACGCCTCCACGTCGGGATAGAAGGGCTTGTCGGCGATGTGTGCATAGTGTTCGCGCAGGAGCTCAGGCTTGAGATGGATCATCTTCATGCCCCGAATCGTGAGACCGGCTTCTTCGAAACGCGAAATCACTTTGCCACAGATCTTCTGTGACACGGCGTCAGGCTTGAGGAGGATAAGGGTGCGTTGCGTCATAGGTTGGCCACATCGTAGGGAACTCTTTTGTCAATCGCCAATCAGAAAAGAGAGAATTGTTTGAAGTGACGGATGCCGGAGTGGGAAGGTTACGCAATCAACGATTCCAGTTTGGCCGTATTCTCCTCCTGCCCTATCACTACAAGGCGCAACTGTCCGTGCACGAGAAGCCGCTTAGCAAGGGCATTTACCTGATCCTTGGTCACGGACTGAATCTCTTTGAAATACTGCGGCAGATCACGCACCGCAGGATAGAGCAGCTGCTGTTTGCCGTAGAAATGCGCGCGTTCCTCGGTGTCTTCGAGAGAAAGCGTCACACGCCCCATGAAGAACTCTTTGGCGCGGGTGAGCTCTTCATCAGTCACACCGGACTGCGCACACTGATCATATTCGTGGATGATGAGCCCGATTGCCTCGTGCATACGCGACTGATCCACCCCCGCCCGCGTCGAGAGCGACCCTGCATCGAGGTAACTGTCGACTTCCGTCGAGATGTAGTAACAGAGCCCTTTGGCCTCACGAATATTCAGGAACATCCGCGAGCTCATATTGCCGCCGAGAATGATGGCGAGCAATTTGTGAGCAAAATGATCGGGGTCAAGTGCGCTCACGCCGGGTACACCGAGAACCAGGTGCGCCTGCTCCGTCTTCTTGGTGCGCAGGAACACCCGATCGGAACCGAAGGTGGTAAAGGCATCGAATGTATTCTTTTTTGTCCCCCCGATGACACCGAAGTATTTTTCGGCCAAGCCTTGTGTCTGTGTTTTGTTCACCTTGCCGGCAAAAGCAAGTACGAGATTATCGGCTGTATAGAGCGCCGCCTTATGATCAAGAAAATCCTTCTGCATGACGGACTGAATCACCGCCTCTGTTCCAATCGTGTCCCAACCCAGCGGATGGTCACCGTAGAGAAGTTGCTCAAAATCCCATCCGGCACGGTACATGGGAGTGTCTTGGTACATGCGCTCCTCCTCCATGATCACGCCGCGCTCCTTCTCGATCTCCTCTTGAGGGAAATTGGCATGAACAAGCATGTCACTGAGCACATCACACGACAGATCGATATTCTTCACGGCAGCTTTGACGTAGTAACCGGCATACTCTTTGCCCGTGAAAGCATTGAAATCTCCACCCACACCCTCGATCGCTGCACTCACATCCTTCGTGGTTTTGTATTTTCTCCCACCTTTGAAGAACATGTGCTCCAGAAAGTGACTGATACCACGATTGCCCTGTATCTCGTAGCGCGAGCCGGCTCCGGCAAACACAATGACCGTCGCCGACTCTACCCCTTCGCTGGGGGCGGTGAGGACAGGGAGGCCGGAAGAGAGACGATCGACGGAATACATCGAAAGGGAGTCTAGGGAGGAACGACGATGAAGAAAAGCGACGAAGGAAGAGTGTTGTATTTTCTTGACCGTATAAAGCCCTGCCGCTAGGCTTCCGTGGCTATAAAACCCCTCGATGCTCGCGAAACTCAAATGGCGACGGCGTATGCGTAAACACGGTTTCCTCAAACGGAAACTGAAGCGTAATGGACGCAAAGTCCTGGCCAGTCGCAGGCGCAGGGGCCGTGCGCGTCTGGTGGTGCAGCGAAAAGGAAAGAAGTAGGATGGTGTGGTGTCCCCCTTCGTTCATCGTATTGCGGCCGTATTCTTCTATCTGTTCGCGGGCAGTTTCTTTGTGAGTTACCTGCTCCTGAGAAACAATCTGCTCTTTCCTTGGTCGCAATGGTGGTTGAGGGTCGCAGATGTTCCACTCGCGCTTGTTGCCGTGCTGTATGGAGGAAGCAGCCTCTACCGGAGTATCAAGCGTCACGAAGGTACTTCGTGGCCCTTACTCATCCTCATCGGCACCCCTCTGTTGGCCCTCTTCACTTTCATCGTTGCACTGAATTTCTGGAACGCGCTCGGGCTGCCGCAGGGACCCGCAATTTAAACCTTAACTTCTTTCCGCTGCTCCTCGCGATTCGCGCTGCGTGCTGCAAGGAAGAGACAGTCGCTCAGACGGTTTAAATACACCAGCACATTCGTATCGACCATTTGACCCTCCGAAACCGCATCCGGAATGGAGGACCGTGAAGAATCCGTGAATGAGCGCGCGAAGCGTTGGGTCTCGCGGGCCCCAACGCTGGAGCGCAACCGTTGAGGGAAAGGGGTGCCCATGAGGGGAAAACCGTAGGTTTGTCCCTCATGATTCATTCCCACCACCCACCGTTCCGCCCGACGGCACACTGCACGCGCCTGGTGAAGAAGTGCTGCGATTTTGGATCCTCCGGGAAGGATGAAATTCCCGAGCGACGGCAGCGCCTGTTCCATGGCCGCTCCCCATTGTTCCAGCTCACCGATGAACATCGCAGAGAGACGATGCGCGCCTGAGGCGCCTCCTGTTGTGGCAATATCGGCTCCCACAAGAAACAGTGCACGTTGCACACGTTCAAGTGGTAACCGAAGCGCCCGAGGTATATCTTCATACGAGAGCGTTACGCCGAGAATGGCATTGAGTTCATCAACTGTGCCAAGAGCATGAATTCGCATGTCAGACTTCGGTATGCGTTGACCTCGAAGCAGCCCCGTCGAACCATCGTCACCTGTGCCGGTGGAAATCGTCGGCTTTTCCATGGCGGACTATCAGTGTACCTCATTCGCTTGCGCCTCTCATTATCGGGATCTGCTCAAACCGCAGCGGCCTGCATCACTTTTTCAATTTTCGCATGCTCCTGCTTTACCTCCTCCTCGGTAAGGGTGCGATCGGAGGCACGGTAAGTACAACGCACAGTCAGGTTGTACTGTCCTCTTGCCAGTTTGGATCCTGCGAAGAGATCCACTACCGAAACATCCACAAGAAGTGAAGAGCTCTTTCGTACACGTGTGATGAAATCCGCACTCTTCTTCGAGGCATCGAGTGTCACCGTCAAATCGTAGGTGATGGAGGGATACTGAGAGAGTGCCCGGTACACGGCGGGCTTTGTCGATAGTCCGAGAAGATTCGTCAGGTTGAGGAGGGCAGTTGCTGCACGACCGGGCAGATCGAATGTTGCAGAAACGGACGGATGCAGCTCGCAGACAATGCCGACGGTTTTTCCGTCGATGAGAAGATCTGCACTGCGGCCCGGATGACCGAATCGCGGAGTTTTCTTTGCTTCGCGAATTTCCGCTGCAATTCCGCCACCCGTGAATGCATCCATTACCAACTGCTTAAGGGCAAGGAACGGAGTTTCTGCCAGTGGTAATTCTCTGCGCTCTGCAACGAGAATGCCGCACTCCAGCCACTCGCCTTCACGTGCATGGAACACATGGGAGCATGTGAACGTGCGCACGGCGTCCCCGACAAGAAGAAGGTTCTGAGAGGCATGCTCCAGTAAACGTGGCAGCGTGGATGTCTGGAGCACGCTCAATTCCTCGCCGAGAGCGTTGAGTACGGGAATGGCCTCAGAAGGTTCCAAGCCGGCTTTCTTGAGAAGCACCGGACCGACGAGTGACAGAGGTACGATTTCGGTGAAGTGCTCTTCCTTCAGGTATTCACGCAGCTCGTGCACGCGTTGATCGCGCGCAGGAAGACAAACGAATGCCAGCGGAAGCTTGGGAGCGATGCGGTCATAACCGACAATGCGTCCGACTTCCTCTGCAAGATCATGCGGACCCGTAATATCTTTGATACGCCAGAGCGGAGGCGTAACCGTGCCGCGTCCGACCGTAAAACCGAGATCCGACAGTACTTTCTTCGTTGTCTTTTCGGTGATTTCCGTGCCCAAAAGGCGCGAAGCATCCCTGGCGGAGAAGCGAATGGGTTTGGGTGAGCCGTCTGTGCCCCATGACTGCAACTTGGATGTGATAACAGCTCCGGGCGCCAATGAAAGAAACAGCTCCAGGGCACGCATGAGACCGGCGCGTGCAACGACGGGCGGTACGCCCTTCTCGTAAATCGTTGCGGCTTCGGTACGATGGCCGGTTGCAATGACCGCATTGCGGATGGCAACGGCATCCACCACGGGGCTGTGCAGATAAATTTCGCGCGTCTTGTCGGTCGTGGAGCTGCGCAGGCCCCCCATGATCCCCATCAGATCGAAAATACCTTTGTCATCACTCATGACCACGGCGCCCGCAGGCAACACGCGCTCCTTATCGTCGAGCGTCGTAATCTTCTCGCCTTCTTTTGCAGACCGAATATGCACCGTGTCTTTCAAATCTGCATTGTCAAAGCTGTGGAGCGGCATGCCAAGCTCCATCGTGACGTAGTTCGTAATATCGATAGGCAAATTGATCGGCCTGAATCCGGTTGCGAGAAGTCGCTGCTTCATCCATGCGGGCGTCTCACCGAGACCGGAAAGACGAAGTGTGCACCCGCAATATCGGGGAATGAGTTTCTTCTGCTCAACGATCACCGCAAAAGGAAGAGATGTTTTTGGAAAAAGCGGCTCTTTCTTTTTTTGCGTTTTTTGCCAGACCGCCAGGCCCAGTGCCACGCACTCCCGGGCGAACCCCAGTTGTGAAAAGAGATCTGGTCGATGTGTGATGGCATGATTATCGATATGTAAAACGACAGTCGTCAGGCCCAGGTATTCCCGAAGAGGCTTGCCGACATCATCATCACCGTCGCCCAGATCGACGATCTCGTGGCCCGTTGCCTCGGGAAAGAGTTGTTCGAGCTGAAGCTCTTCGGCGGCACAAATCATTCCTTCGCTCTCTTCTCCGCGAATCTTCGTCTTCTCGAGCGTCATCATTCCCTCACCATGCCACTTTACACGGGCTCCAACATGCGCGAATGCCACGCGCATCCCTTGTCGCAAATTCGTCCCTCCGCACACCACACGCTTCTTGCCTCGATCAGTCTGCACATCGCAGAGGGAAAGGCGATCAGCATTCGGGTGCTTGGCAAGTGTCAGGACTGTTCCGACGCAACAATCTTTCAGCTGTGCCCCCTGCTCCTCGATTTCTTCCACTTCTCCCGTGGAGGCCGTAAGACATTCCGCGATCACGCGCGGATCTTTCTCTCTCCAGGTGATGAAATCCGAAAGCCATTCAAGGGAAACCTTCATGGGCCCAGCATACCGCAAGACATACGCACGTCGTAAGGGAAACCCTCAATGGAAACACGGAGGCCAACAGGCATGAATTGTCAATGGAACGCAACATTGCTAGACTTGTGATGTTTCCCCCCTGCTCTATGAAAAGCTGCTCCTGTTCCGGCGCCTGCACCGCAGTGAACTGGGTCATCTGTCTGCTGTTGTTCCTCACGACCATTTCGTCTCTCGTGGGTGTGTATCGCACGCACTTCGGCCTCAACGGCATGACATTCGGCAGTACAAATAGCTCTCTGGCTCTTCTGGCCTTCGTGGTGTCACTCACGATGTGGTCCAAATGGATGTGCCGATGTTTGTGCACGAAAGAATAATCGAAGAAGTTCATCGCCAAACCGTCTTTCTCAGCCTATTTTCCATTGCTAGAGTACACGCGCTGGTGGGATGGCCGAGTGGTCTATGGCGCACGCTTGGAAAGCGTGTAATCTCGCAAGAGATTCCAGGGTTCGAATCCCTGTCCCACCGCCATTGTTGAATTCGAGCCGAAGACGAGCGTGAAGCGCGAAGTCTGAGGCCGAAGATACTTTGTCCCGCACACGAGCGCAGCGAGTGGTGCGGGGCACACCCCTCTTTCTCTCCCTCTTCCATGAAACACCTCACGCTTCTGCTCATCACTGTCTCGCTCCTCACCGCCTGTGGCAGTGTCGATACGCCGACTCCTGCAGACGAGAATCTGGTGGGAGGTGACCGCGATGCACACGGCTGCATTTTCTCCGCCGGATACCAGTGGTGCGAACCGAAACAAAAGTGCCTGCGTATGTGGGAAGAGCCCTGTTTTGCTTCGGCATTCGAAGCTATCGCATGGGAGCTGGCACAGCGTCACGGAGACACGCAGGAGCAAATCTCACTTACGATGGAACAACAAACTGAAAATCATGCCCGGGCAAGTGTGCGCTTCGGCCCGGAAGGCTCTCCTGGAGGGATGATTCTTGCCGTACAAGATAACGGCATTTGGCGTATTGTGTATGAGGGAAATGGATCCGTAGATTGTCCGGGCTTGAGGGCCGAGGCATTCCCTGCTGAAATGCTTGTTGGGTTTTGCGACTGACCTACGATACTATGACTTCCATGAAAATCATCCTCAGCGTCCGTATTATCTTTCTGGCGATCATCGTCGCAGGCATCATCGGCCTTGCCCTGTGGCTCAAGGCCGCCTCAGGTGAAGACACCTGGCTGTGCGTTAACGGCCAATGGATCAAGCACGGCAATCCTTCTGCATCTCAGCCAACCACTCCCTGCACTCGTGCGAATGTGCCTACGTCCAAGCGTCCGGACTCTGCCCCATTGGCTCCGGCGGACGAACCGACCGCATCATTTTCCGATGCGCACTTCTCCTTCTCGTATCCCGACTGGCCCGTCATGAACCAGGAGGCAGTGCTGGAGCCCGAGAGAACCAAGGTCGCCATCAGCAATGAGGGATGTGCAATGGTCCTCACCGCTCGCCTGCTTCCGCCGACTCAGAGTTTCAAGACGTCGATGGAGCAATTGTTGAGCGAACAGGTTTCGCAGGCGAATACGCGGATCATTCAGAAAAATATCACCGACAAGGCCAGCCACATCGAGGGGGAATTCCAGGTGGAATACCGAACACTCCACACCGACCAGTACGGCTACGTCACAAGCAAGAACCAGTTCTACTCTATCGTGTTTGCAGGTCAAAAGGATGCCTTCGATACCTCATGCAAACCGGTAATTGCCGCCACCGTGAAAAGCGTGAAAGTGGAGTAGCAAGTTTTTACGAAAGACTCTCTGTGCGATGCGACGGTTCGATGAACGTCAGCGCCAGTGCTTTGTAGATGTCCTCCTCTTCACGCGAAGCTATGACCTTCTGGCCGGCAAACAGCCCGTATTCATTGAGCTTCCATCCGCGTTGAATGGCACGTTTGCGCAGGGCGATGTTGTGCTCTTTGGAGCCGGTAAAATAGAGCAGCGCTGCCCCCCACTGGTCGCGACGTACGAAACGGATATCCACACGGATACCGGCCTGCCCCTCCGAAGCTCCTCCGGAGCGAAGGGGGGACTTCAGATCGAAGGAGAGTTTCTTATCGCCATGCGCCACGACGTTGCGAACAAGGGGAAGTTCGGCAACGGCATCGCTCACGGATTGAGCATGACCGGTCGCCACCAGCACATCGATATCCCCGACTGTTTCGCTTTCGCGGCGGAACGATCCGGCAACGGCACAGCGCTCCACGCCTTTCACCCCTTCTATCTTCTTGAGAAGTGCTTCGACATCGGCCTTTACCTCCGAGCGCGGAAAGCGCCGCGTGCGTTCCGACACGCGCCGGGCATTGACGAGGAGCTTCTTCTGCATCGTTTTGGAAAAACCGGGTAATCCGTCGAGCTTGCCGCCCTTGGCCGCCTTGATGAGATCAGCAACCGTCTGAATGCCGAGGGCCATCTGTAATTGCCGTGCACGTTTGGGTCCCATGCCCTCGACTTCCATGAGTGCGGGAGGAATACCCCCCTGCATGCCAAGGAGTTTATCGAGCGTGGCGATGCGCTTGGTCAAAAGGTACTCCTGAATCTTTTTGGCAATGCTTTCGCCGATGCCCGGAAACGCCTCCAGTTCTTTGGGATCCTTGTACGTCGAAACATCACACTCAAGTTCGTCGAGCACTTTGGCGGCGCGGCGGTACGCCGCGGGCTTAAACGCCACTCCCTGCTCTTCGAGAAGGGCGGCTATTTGTCGCAGGAGCATGGCAATGCGCTTGTTGTTCTCCACGGGAAACATAATACCCGCATTGCTGTTCCATGTGATGATAGAACCAAGAATCCCGCAAGGATGAGCCAAAAATCCGACCCCTGTGTCTATCATGGAATCACAGATGCCTCCCATCCATCCCGTCAAGACGCCACCATTTGGAATATGGATCTCTTCAGGGAAACCTACCGCGTCGCATCCCATCGAAAATCCAACATTGATTACGCATCATCCGGACGATATTTCGTGACGATTTGCACGGCAAACCGTGACACGGCATTCGGCGAAATTCGCAATGGGATTATGGGATTGAATGATGCCGGGTGCGTCGTGGCCGATGAAATTGAACGCACCCCAATGGTGCGGCCGTACGTTGCGATTGATAATTGGATCGTCATGCCGGACCACGTGCACATGATTGTGACGATCCGGCAATCGAACCCAGACGCGCGTAACGCACATCCCGTAGAGACGCACCAGCGGTGCGTCTCTACCTCCGTCGGTCAATGTATCCCGTTATTCCGACGTCGTCCGCACACATTGGGATCCATCATTGCGCAATGGAAATTCATGTGCACCAAACGCATCCGCGCGATGGGGCATGCGAATTTCGCCTGGCAATCGAATTATTACGACCGGATTATTCGTTCTGACACCGAAGGGCACCGCATTCGCCGGTACATCAAAATGAATCCCCGACAATGGGAACAGAACAACAAAATAATCCAACTGAGAAAGTGATCCGCCTCCCCGATTTTAGGGATCCCGAGGGCGTGGCAAGCACGCCCTCGGGAAAAAGTGAAGGCTCAAGCGCTAGCTTAAGCCGATTTGTCAGGGCTCTACTCCATTTCGTGGCGAGGGGCGGCATTCGCGGAGATCGTCACCGGAACGTGGAACCGTCTCGAATTGCTCAGAGCCTTGAGGCTCAGGCTACCTGCGATAGCATTGAGCACGGACGGCGAATTTCCGCACCTGTGGGCCTTCTTGGCTCGATCGCCGTGCGCATTGGCACGGCTCTCGAGTAGCCTCGTGACATCCGTACGGGCACGGTGTGCCTTGCGGGTAGACATACGGCGCCGCCGGCGTCCATCCGGTTTGACGGCCACCACGAGCACGGGCTCTTGGCCTTCGGCCGTTTCCACAACACCGCCACAGTGCAACTCGCTTAACATGTCAGCTACTCCATCAAAACCTGACAGCCTTCCATCGTTTACACGTTCACTCCAGTGAACATGCACTCCCATGCGGGAGCGAGGAACGTCCCCATTGCAATGAGGAAGAAAGGCAGATCACCTTCTTAAAAAAAATGCTGTAAAAGATCAATGACGAGAAATCTGCTTCAAATTGTAAACGGTGACCGGAAGCGCAGGTGGGGAACCCACGCCTCCGGTCTGTTCCGCACGAGTGTGCGGGAGAGGTGCAGTTTGGGCTACACCCCGATCAGTTCTCCCGAGGCCTCTTCGTGTTCCAGGAACGCGTCGGGTGCATCAGGCAGATAATCGCGCGGGAGCACCGCACGACCGACGGAAAGGTCGCCGCCGTTCTCACCTACATCGGCAAGCCAAAGAGCTGAGTCACCGGCATCGTCTTCTCCATCAGCTGCGCGGTTAACGCGCGATTTTGGCGCTCCTTTGCGCCTTCCACTCCAGCCACCCTGTGGTCCTAACATGATCATCGAAAGATCCTCCGGGAGATTCCACGACTCCACAGTCTATGCCTCAGATGGTTCCAACCATCTAATAATCCTAGACAAAGATGTAAGAGAAGCGGATTTCTCATCACGTTATCGGTGGTGTGAATGAACGGACGAACAGCCCTTCGCTCTTTTGGGGGGGAAGGGTGCGACACTGTGCGAATGATCCTCACGCACGCCCTACCCTTCCTGCTTCGGAAAGAGAATGGAACACGAACGGAGGACGTACTGTTGCAACATGACGACAAGTAATGTAAACATTACATTACACAATGTCAATATTGGTCTGAATAAGCCATTAAGACTCACTCTTATGCGCTATGTGCCTTCTTCCCAGCTTGCCAGATACTTCACCTGCTCAGGCGTAAGCGTATCGATAGTGAGCCCCATCGCCGTGAGTTGCAGGGAGGCAATCTCCTGATCAATTTCATCCGGCAAGGTAATCACTTTTTTCGGCAGCTTGCCTCTGTTCTTCACGAGGAATTCGCACGCCAGCGCCTGCCCGCAGAAACTCAGGCTCATCACCTCACTCGGGTGCCCCTCGGCAGAGGCCAGATTCACCAGTCGTCCCTCACCGGCCACCAAGATTACCCTGCCAGACTTAAGCAGGTACTCATCGAGGTAGTGACGTACGCGACGCTTGCGTTTGGCTGCCTTCTCTAGAGCAGCAACATCGATCTCATTATCGAAGTGCCCGGAATTGGCCAGCACTGCTCCGTCCTTCATGCGATCGATATGCTCCATACGAATGACGTGGATATCTCCCGTCACGGTGATAAAAATATCGCCAAGAGGCGCGGCCTCTTGCATGGGCATCACCTGAAATCCATCCATAGCCGCCTGCAAAGCCGGTACAGTTGCCACCTCGGTAACGATCACCTTCGCCCCAAGAGCGCGTGCACGAAGCGCGACACCCTTGCCGCAGCTGCCGTATCCAACAACAACCACCGTCTTGCCGGCAAACAGGAGATTTGTAGAGCGCAAAATGCCATCGAGTGTCGATTGCCCCGTACCGTAGTAGTTATCGAAGAGGTGCTTGGTCTTATTATCGTTTACCGCAATCACCGGCATCTTCAGGGCACCGGCATTCGTCATGGCACGCAGACGATTTACGCCCGTCGTCGTCTCTTCACAGCCACCAATAACCTTTTCAAGCAAATGTGGATACTCCTTATGAATGAGAGAAATCAGATCACATCCGTCGTCGATCGTAAGATCGGGCTCGGCCTCGAGCACCGCATTGAGAAATTTGTAGTAGTCTTCATTGCTCTCGCCCTTGTACGCCCACACAAGCACGCCTTCTTCTGCAAGGGCGGCGGCAATATCGTCCTGCGTACTGAGAGGATTACACCCCGTAATGGCGACCTTGGCACCACCCGCAATGAACGTACGCACAAGCACGCCCGTCTCTTTTGTGACGTGCAGTGCCATACCGATGGTGAGCCCCTTGAAGGGCTGCGACTGCTTGAATCGCTCGCGCACCGTGAGGAGTGCACCCATATTGCGCTCGGCAATTTCGAGGTTCATGCGCCCCTGCGGGGCCAAAGAGGGGTCTTTGACGTGTGACATGGCTCTAGCGTACCGAAGAAATACCCCCGCGCGAAGAAAAAAGGGCTGCATACCGTGATATGCAGCCCAACAAATCCCCGGTTGGAGCATATCCCCCCGTTACGAGTGTCCGTTCGTACTGGCAACCGGCTGACCACGCGATACATGCCATACGTTACCGGACGCATCAAGCGTAACAACGTTATCAGGAAGGCCGCAAGCCTCCACGAGTTTCTGCTTGAGCAGCAGGGTTCGAGGGCGAGGGAACCGCTGCGTGTTCGCATCGACTCTGCAGCGCCAGAGTTCCAGGCGCTCCTCAAGTGGCAAAGGCGGGTACGACTCGTGCCCCCACTTTGCCTTACGGTCGATAGGATCGAAGTACACCATAAACGCCTCCTTTCTTTTGGTGAGAGTAGTGGGATGCTCCAACAGAGGGGACTGAGGATGAAGAATCCGCAGACCGCCCTTTTGTGAAGAGAAAATGTGAATGAACAAAAAACGCCTCCTGATCAGGGAGGCGAAGAGCTTCAAGAGAAACACATCAGCTCAGCGGCCTCCGCATCGTCTTACGGACGACGACATAGAGAACGGCCAGAAACATCGCAGTGCTGAGCATGACAACCATTCAAACGGAACTACTGGATGTTTGTTACAGTCTTCGAGCCAAAATCGACATGCGCCTACTTCGGCAACGGACTGCCGTATGCCCTTTCCGCCCGCATCCATATCTCCTCCCGGTCCAATCGATCGAGAAGTGTTCCCTCCTGCTCCACCACTTTCGATCCCATGGCCGCACCAAGCTTGCATGCGGTTTCTGCATCCCATCCATGTGATAGACCAAAGAGGAATCCTCCACGAAATGCATCACCTGCACCGGTGGGATTCACCACCTGATCGGGGGAACAGGATGGCAGGGCTTTGAAACCTTTCTTTTCATAGAGAGTGACCCCCTTCTCTCCATGCGTAACGATCACAAGCGACGTCAGGCCGAGAATCGTTTCTTCATTCACTTTGAGCGCATCCTTCAGCAAGCCCCATTCGTAATCATTCACAATCACGCCGGCACTCATTTTTGTAAGCCGCAGAAGTTCATCGTCACTGAACGCGATGATCTGCTGACCGGGATCGAAGAACACCGGAATTTTTTGTTGCTCACACCAGAGCATTCCCGATGTCATCTGTCGCGTATCACGCGGACTCACAATTCCGTACGCCACATCATCGCGCTCATCAGACAGTTCCGGCCAGGAGCCCACGGCATCCGCGCCGGGATGGAAGAATGTGATCTGACACTCGTTCTGATCCGTGCCGATAATGGCCGTCGCCGTGACGTGCTGTTTCTGTTCCTCGACGAACGTGACATCGATTCCCCGTTCTGCGAGCAGCGCCTTATACGTTCCGCCGTCGGAACCCACCGTGCCCACAAGCAGCGGATCGCCGCCGAGAAGTCGCAGGTTCCATGCGATGTTCGCCGCTGTGCCCCCGTGGTGGCGTGTATAGCGCGGTGAAAAGAACGAGAGTGAAAGACTCTGCAGAGACTTTGAATCGATGGCATCGGCAAAGGACCCCTCATAGCCAAGAAGGATGTCGTAGGCAATCGAGCCGGTGATGAGCACACGGCGTTTCTGCATCGGATGACAGTGTAGAGGAAACTGCAAAAAATACCCCGAATTCAACAAGGAAAAACCTGACAGAATAGGGGCCTGCCGCTACACTTCCCACACGTGAAAATCACGATTGTCGGTACCGGCTACGTCGGCCTTGTCTCTGCTGCCTGCTTTGCGGAGCTGGGGCACGAAGTGATCGGCGTGGACATCGACGAGGCGAAGGTAAAGAAGCTCAAGGCGGGCGAAAGCCCCATTTTCGAACCGGGCCTCGGGGAGCTCCTCGTGCGAAATTTGGAAAGCGGTCGCCTCTCGTTTACGACGCAGCTCACTGAAGCGCTGCCCGAGTGCCAGGTGCTCTTCTGTGCCGTGGCCACTCCTCCAAATGAGGATCATACCGCCGATCTGCGGGCAGTTTTCAGCGTCTGCGATGCCGTCGCAGAACACATCGATCATGATTTGGTCTTCGTCAACAAGTCCACGGTTCCCGTGGGAACGGGGCACGAGTGCGAGACGCGCATTGCCTCCGTCATCACCAAGCGTAAGAAGAAGTACCACCTCCCCGTGATCTCGAATCCCGAATTCCTGCGTGAGGGATCGGCCGTGGGCGACACGCTCCGTCCTGACCGCATCATCGTCGGAATCAACGGTGATGAACGGGCTCGTGAGATGATGGAAGAACTTTACCAACCGCTCGTGCGGACCGAGCGGCCTTTGGTCTTTATGAGTCGCGAGAGTGCCGAAATTGTGAAGTACGCCAGCAATGCATTTCTCGCAACGAAAATCAGCTTCATCAACATGCTCTCGGAACTCTGCGAGGCGAGTGGCGGGAACATCCGCGATATCGCCAAAGGCATCGGACTGGATGAACGCATTGGCCCGCGCTTTCTGCATGCCGGAATCGGTTACGGGGGAAGTTGCTTTCCTAAAGACGTAAAAGCGTTGCTTGCCATCGGAAAGAAGCTTGATTTGTCTCTTCCCATCATCAAAGCCACGCAGGATGTAAACGCCCACCAACGCGAACGCTTTTTTCAGAAGCTGCTCAACGTTATTCCCGAAAAAGCCTCCGTGGGCATTTGGGGGCTCTCGTTCAAGCCTAACACCGACGATATGCGCGAGGCTCCGAGCCTCGACCTGATCCCTACGCTCCTTAAAATGAATCACATTGTTCGCGTCTTCGATCCCGTCGCCATGGAAAATGCTCAAAAAATTCTTCCGAAGGAGGTGGTGTACGCGTCCTCCCCGTTAGAGGCGGCCAAAGATGCCGATGCCGTCATCCTGCTCACCGAGTGGGATGTGTTTCGTGGCGTCGATCTGAAAGATCTCAAAGCGACCATGCGCGGACGCAATCTCTTCGACGGACGTAGTGTGTACGATCCTGAAGAGGTACGTGAGGCCGGATTCAGCTATCACGGAATCGGCTTGAAATAATCAGAAAAGAACCTCCCAGCGGATGACAATCAAGCGCAGCAAGCGCTACACTTTGGGCAATGAGGGTTCTTCTGACTGGCTCTGCCGGCTTCATCGGATTCCACGTGGCCAAGGTGCTGCTTGCGCGCGGTGATGAGGTTGTAGGGCTCGATAACTTCAATCCCTATTATGATCCCAAACTCAAAGAGGACCGCACCGCGCAGCTTGTCGGGAACAAAAAATTCATCCTCATTCGCGGTGACATTATGGATCGCGAAACGGTGGCCAGGGCCATGAAAGGCTGTGATCGCGTATGCCATTTGGCGGCATTAGCCGGTGTGCGATATGCCTTCGACCATCCCGATGAGTACATCGATATCAACATCCGTGGATTCTTTAATGTGCTGGAAGAAGTGCGCCTGCAGAAGGTTGCCGGACTCATCTATGCCTCAAGCAGCTCCGTGTACGGCGGCAATACCAAAATGCCACTCGCCGAAACGGATCGCACCGATGACCAACTCTCGCTCTATGGCATGAATAAGAAAGATAACGAGCTTATGGCTCATGTGTATCACTCGCTCTATGGAACATCGGTGACGGGCCTGCGGTTTTTCACTGTTTATGGGCCTTGGGGCCGTCCGGATATGGCCCTCTTTGAATTCACGGATGAAATTCTGCATGACCGATCCATGGATATCTTCGGAAATGGAAAAATGCAACGTGACTTCACGTACATCGACGATATCGTCGATGGCATAATCGCATCAATCGACAAGAACTACCCGGAAGAAGTGTTTAACCTTGGCTGCGGAAAGACCGAGGAGCTTATGGATTACGTTGCCGCTATTGAGAAGGCTTGCGGCAAGACCGCGAAAAAAGCATTTCTACCGATGCAACCGGGCGACGTGGTGCGTACTGAGGCAGATATTACCAAGGCGAAGAAAATGTTGGGATTTTCACCCAAGACACAGATCAAGGACGGCGTGCCGAAGTTTGTGGAATGGTACCGGGAATACTACAACTTGTAGGGATATGGGATGTGTATGAAGGGATAAGGAATCTCTTTTCAAACACCCTTATCCCATAATACTGTTCCCGTACATCGCTTCAGCGTATCGGCCTCACCCATGTTTCCACGGAAACACCGGTGAGCTGTTGCCAGCCCGCTCGTCCGCGGATGTCGTGGCACTCTGCCCGACAAACAGCCACACGTGCCGAATCGAGAAGGTGAGGGTTTGAAATCATTCGATGCACGACGTAAGGACCGTACTGCCACTCATGACCGAAATCCCCGGCAATAATTGCCGTGGCCCCTGCGGGAATTTTAGCCTGCTGTGCGGCGGCATAGACGACAGAAACGGGGGATGGATTCATCTTCGGAAACGCCATGGGAACCAGCACCAATGCACACGCAAGCGTGCAGAGTAGTGTGCCGCCTGCCCTTCGCATAAACATGGGGGCAGAAGCAACGCCGGCGATGAATAGTGGCGCGAAGAGGATGGCATAGTATGGACGGAATGAGACTGAGATGAACGCTGCAACCAGAAGCATGCTGAAGATGAGTGGCCATCGGCGTGAAGCGAGCATGCCAATCGTTCCGAGAACACTGGCGGCAAGACTGCCGCCAAGAATCCATAGCCATAACGCTCCGCGTAATGCGGAAAGAAGTGAGCCGGCACCGAGATTTTGCCCGCCCGCTGTGACCATACTCGCAACCGCAAGAGGATTTGTAGCGGTGTAGAGCGCAAGAAGCAGTATAGGCCCGCAGAGCGCAAGCAAACGTTGCCATTTGGGCAGTTGCATTCGCCAGAACACCGATGCGACGATCGGAATAAAGAGGAGAGCCTGGTACGCCGTAAAGAGCGAGGCCAACCAAAAGAGCGCCATCCATCCGATGATCCGTTCGAGATCCTCATTCCTGAGGAGCCAGTAACAGAAGACCAACATCTGAAGTGCTGTCACAGGCGCGAGAAGCACCGATCCCGACCAAACAAGCACTGCAGAAGAAAGAATCCACAACCCGGCGAGAAGAAGCTTCGCCCCATGTTCGCGCGATTGAGCACAAGCTGATGCAAGCCACGTGCCCTGCAGAAGCGAAACAGCGAGAATGCAGCGCCAGAACAGCTCCTGCCCGATGAGAGCAGAGGTAAATCCAAAGATTGATCGAATAAATGGAGGATGGGGATACGGAATGTTCAGTAAATACTTGGCCTCATCCGTCGTTATGCCCTGCCATGCATGGATGGCAGCCAGCGAAAGGCCCAGGAGCACGAGGCCGAAGAAGGGATTTATGAAGCGTCGCATGGGGTCCAGCCGAAGTAATCGAGTCGCACGCGGACGCATTTTGTTTCAGTATTCAGGCGTCCGTGCGGGGAATAAAGCAATTCAATGCGCGTGGCATCGACACGACGCAGTGATAGATCCGAGATAAGCCATCCTTCGGTATCGGAGAGGGACTGAAACGCCATTTTCGTGCGTTCGCGCACGCCCGAATCGAGCACAAGTAAGCGCAAATTCCAGGCTCGTAATGAGAATACTGTTCCAAAACTGAAGAAGAGCACCAAAAAAATCACCCATGCCATGCGTGCCCAGCGCCCGAAAAAAACCGAGAGTAATGAACAGCCAAAATCCCACTGCACCTTGAGCGAAAGCTTGCTCGTTCCCACGGTGCGCGGCGCAAAGGTGTAGGGAATTTCCGTCACCGGCGTTCCACGCGGAAGTCGCATGAGCAGATCGAAGAGAATTTTAAACCCCCGAGGATGAAATCGCGGCGCAATGCGTTCGAAAAGAGAGCGATCGATGGCAAAAAAACCGCTCATGGGATCATGCACAGAAAGACGACACAGAAAAGTCGTCATCCGGGTTCCGGCACGACTGAGAAATGTGCGTCGCCGATTCCACTGCCCCGTGCTGCCACCGGAAATGTACCGCGAGGCAATGGCTACACCACGGCGCACTTGTACCGTTTCGACCAATTTTTTGAGAAGTGAGGCATCATGCTGCCCATCGGCATCCATTACGGCAAGAATCTCGCCACGCGCCATCTTGAAGCCCGCAACGACGGCAGAAGAAAGCCCTCGCTCGCCGCGTCGTCGTATCACTTGGATCGTCGGATGGGATACCTGGAGTTCTTCTGCCTTACGCCAGGTACCATCCGGCGAATCATCATCCACAATGATAATTTCGTGCGGAATGCCATTGAGCGCCTCATGGAGGCGTGGCAACAGAATCGGCAGACTTTCCGCCTCGTTGTACGTCGGAATGACGAGTGACAACATCGCCGAATAGACTATGGAAAGACTGTAAGAAACGCTACTATCCCAATGATGAAAATTCTGGTCACCCATTCGATAAACTCAGGGTGACCTGTGTCTTCTCCACCGTATATTCCCCCGGATTATCTGCTATGAAAATTCTGGTCACAGGATCATCGGGTACCATCGGAACACGGCTCTCCGAAAAGCTTCTTGAGCAGGGTAATGAAGTTGTAGGAGCAGATTGGGAACCGAATAAATGGCAGCCTGCAGTGGAAAATCTCACGATTCGCATCGATCTCAGACACGAAGAAGAGATGACGAAACTTCCGAAAGACATCGATTGCGTGATTCACCTCGCCGCCAATGCCCGTGTGTATGAGCTTGTCGAGAATCCTGATCGTGCCCGGGATAACATGCTCAGCACATTCAATGTGCTTGAATGGGCCAGAAAGAACACTGTAAAACAATTCGTATTTGCTTCCTCACGCGAGACGTACGGCAACAGCGGAGCGGACAAATACAGCGAAGACATGGTGCGGGTCGAAAACTGTGAAAGCCCCTACACGGCAAGCAAAATCGCCGGTGAGGCATTGGTGGAATCGTATCGACGCTGCTACGGAATAGAGACCTCCATCGTGCGTTTCTCAAATGTCTACGGTATGTACGATGACTCGGAGCGTGTCGTGCCCCTCTTCATCCGCCAAACGAAGAAGAACGAGCCTCTCGTGATCTTCGGCAAAGAGAAGAAACTGGATTTCACTTACATTGATGATGCCGTCGACGGACTTCTGCTTATTCTCAAGACATTTGAAAAAGCCAACGGCCAGACCTTCAACTTTGCCTTCGGCGAGGCGCATTCCATCGTGGAGCTCGCTGAACTCGTTAAAAAGCTTATGAAGAGCTCGTCGTCGATCGACCTCCAGTCGTCACGTACCGGCGAGGTGACGAACTACACGGCAGATATTACGAAGGCAAGGAGGGTTCTGGGCTTCGACCCCGAAGTTCCTTTTGAAGAAGGAGTGAAGAAGTCGGTGGAGTGGTATGGAAAACACAGCCTAGTCTGTAATCTCAAACGCATAATTGTGTTGAAATGACACTATTCAACACTTCTGCGGGTGTCCGGTAGTTGAGGGATCGGCGAGGACGAGTATTGATGAGCTCAACGGCTCGATCAAGCTCTTCCTGAGAAATGGCACGAAAATCCGTCCCCTTCGGGAAGAAATCCCGCAACAGTCCGTTCGTATGCTCGTTGAGTCCTCGTTCCCAGGCGTGGTACGGACGCGCGCAGTATACCGTGATCCCCAATTCCTCGGTGATGTTCTGATGACAGCAGATCTCCCTGCCGTT
>MNWP01000042.1 GCA_001872575.1 Candidatus Peregrinibacteria bacterium CG1_02_54_53
GCCATGAGTGAATTCTCTCCAGATTTCTTTCTTCTTCGACGGCGATTTCTGACGGAATTGTTTACCGCACTCCGTACATTTCCATAACTGCTTTCCATATCGAGATCCATTCTTCTTCACTGATCGTGAACTGCAATGAGAACATATTTTTCATGATGCATTGGGAAAAATCTGAGCATACTTTGGCTTCCAGAAAAGGAAAGATGCTCATTTCAGCCTGCAAAATTGTCCACTAGCCCTAAAGATACTATGATCTGCTATGTGGCATGTCTACGTTCTGCAAAGTATCGATCACTCTTTCCTTTATATTGGTTCGACAAACAATCTTGATAGACGCTTGAAAGAACACAATGAAGGACTCAATATGTCTACGGCTCCCTATAAGCCGTATATAGTGCGAACATCGATCTCTTTTCCTGATGAGAAGCACGCACGAATGCTTGAGAAGTACTTTAAAACAGGCTCAGGAAGAACTATATTAAAGAAACGAATTTTAAACGACGAAGACCTCGCTGAGCACAAAGTGCAAAGCGAGGCGTAGTCGTTCCTTCCTCCCCAGCCATAATCTGAATGCCGAGTGCCTTGCAAAGTGATGTCCGACAGTTTTCTTGTTGCGGTGCATTCGGGTGCTCGCTTCATTGCAGGCCGGCAGAGGATGCTTTTGCGCATAGGTAACATATCGAGTTTTCCACCTGTAAATGATACGCAGGGAGGGTATAATGGCGTCCATGCGTCGTGGGTTTTTTGCACTCCTGATCCCTTTACTCCTCGCAATTCCGGCCTTCGCCGCAGAAGGCGATCTTCCGGAACGAACGGAGCCGGTTGCCATCATCTCCGGTCCGTCGGATATTGCTGTGGGACGCACGCTCGTTCTCGATGCGTCGGTCAGTAACGGCCTTGGAGAGAATACGACCTATCGCTGGTATCGTGATGCTTTGGCGGCACCGATCAGCCGATCTGTTGAGGCCGTCTATACCCCCGAGCGCTCGGGCAAGGTCGTATTCCGATTGGTAATCGTCACCACCATCGATGGAAAAGAAATCGAGATCACCGCGGAAAAATCCGTAACGGTCTATCGCCGGAAAATCGTTCTCATTGCCGACAGTTCCGTCTCTCGAGAAAAACTTAAAATCCACTCCCAGATTGCCGCCTCATCCGGAGTATTTTTGCAAATCGTTCAGCCTCAGGCCTCTATTCCGCTCGACAGTGAACAGGCGCTTGTGGCGGCGATTACCGATCTTGGTGACGGAATCGTCGGAGCAGAATCCACGATTCTGTGGGCCGACGGTCTTACGGGCGTACAGGCGCTGAGCACGGCCACCGAAAACGCACCGAATCGTCGTTCTGCAATCGGTAATCAGACGATCATTCTTATTACGAAAAGCAGCATTCATCGATTGGCACGAACCCTGCGTGGCTACTTTACATTACTGCGTCCGCAAAAAATCATCGTCACCCGCCCCGAGGCCATCAATCCGCTTGCCGCTGCGCTGGATCTGGAAAGCGGCCTCAGAGAACTGCAGCAACGCGATATTGATCTTGCGATTGTCGATGCCACTACCACAGCCATCCGCCCGTGGAATCTGCTGTCCTGGTTCGTGAATGCGATGTTGATGCGGGGAGTGCCCAGTCAGACGATCACCCTCCTGCTCATGTTGCCCGTTATTGCAACGATTCTTGCATTCTTCAAGCAGGTCATCGGCTTAACGACGTTCGGTCTCTACACGCCATCCATTGTCGCTCTGAGCTTTTTGGCTCTCGGCTGGAAGATCGGATTGGTATTTCTCATTGCCATTCTCGTTGCCGGATACACGACAAGAAGTATCATGCGACGTTGGCGGCTCCTCTACATCCCGAAGGTTGCCATCATCATCACCGTCGTCAGTATTACCTTGCTCATTCTCGTAGGGCTGGCCTCGGATGTGGGTATCACGTTTGCCCGTGATACGATTTTCGTTCTTCTGATCATGTCGACTCTTTCGGAGAATTTCCTGAATGCAAAATCAGAAGCGGGATGGAAGGGGGCGGTTATCGGCATTGGAGAGACCATTCTCGCTTCATTACTCTGTGTGGCGATCATGCAATGGTCCACGTTGTTATCGTTGATTCTTGCGTATCCGGAACTGATCTTCTTCACGATCGCGATCAATGTTGCCCTTGGTCGATGGACAGGTCTGCGACTCATTGAGTATGTCCGTTTTCGGGAAGTGTTTCGACATATGCAGGAAGAGTGATGCTCAAGATTGTTCCCAGCTCTGCAATGTTACTCGGCGAAATGAATCAGGTTGTACTCTGATCATGCACTATGCTTCTCCCCTTGTCAGACCACGGCATTCTCGGACTCAATGCGCGTAGTTTGCTCTATATTAAGCCGTTTAATCCGAAGAAGGCGATGGCGTTTGCCGATGACAAGATGCGGACGAAGATGTTTCTGGGCTCACGGGGCATTCCTGTGGCGAGAGTTTTTGCACGCATTGAAAATCGACGGCAGTTACGTTCCTTTAACTTCGACAGCCTTCCCGATGAGTGCGTTCTCAAGCCGAACGAAGGATACGGCGGCGACGGCATTCTTGTGCTGCGAGGCAGACGGGGAAAAATCTTTTTAGAGAACGGGAAAATTCCCGTTTCTGAGCGCGATCTTCGTGATCACATTGAAGATATTCTTGATGGAAAGTATTCCGTATCCGGAGTGCGAGATATTGCGTTCTTTGAGCAAATTCTCACTCCCGATAAGTGCTTTGCCCGTTTTCGTCCCGTAGGCCTGCCGGACATTCGTGTCATTACATTCAATCTTGTTCCGGTCATGGCGATGCTGCGCATTCCGACGGCTGAGAGCAGAGGCAAGGCAAACGTGCACTTAGGGGGTATCGGTATTGGTCTTGATATTGATAAAGGCACCACGACACACGCAGCTCAATACAACCATATTATCCACAACCTTCCGCACGGGGTGCCGTCAGCCGGAATAGAGATTCCTTTTTGGGACGATATTCTCTTGATCTGCTCTCGCATCCAGCAGCTCACGAATATTGGATACCTCGCCGTTGACATCACCATTGATGCCGACCTGGGCCCCACGCTTCTTGAGGTGAATGCCCGTGCAGGATTGATGGTTCAGGTTGCCAACCTTGCTCCGTTGCGCAGCCGACTTGAACGTGTGGCCGGTCTTAAAGTCAGCTCTCCCGAAAAAGGCGTTCGTATCGGCAAAGAGTTGTTCGGCTTAAAGACCTCACGCATTGCTCCTGAGAAAAATCTCGTCACTTTGGGCACACGTGAAACAATTGAAATCGCCGGTGAAGGCAATACCGTTGAAATCGCCGTTCGCATCGATCCCGAACGCGAAAGGACCACTTTTCACCCTGAACTTATTGTTGAATTGCTTCGTCAGGAAGCCATCGAAAGTGCCGGAAATGATCGATATCGCGTGAAGTTTCTCTTGGGAGGAAAAAAAGTGCAGACCGCAGTGGATGTTGACACATTGCTCGGGCCGGAACGCGCGGTAATCGGACGGAGAGACTTGACTGGATTTTTGATCGATCCTCTTCGCACAAGAGCGGCTCAGAGCAAGTTATGCATCCGCCAGGATTTGCACGCCGTTGATCGGCTACTCGCGAAGATCGATTCGACATTACCGGTTCTTCGTCTGGTCAAGCCGGTCAATCTGGAAGAGGAACGCTCACGAGCCGAGGCCGATCCTCTGTACCAACCACTTTTTCAGTATGCACCTCTACCTGATGATCTTGAAGATTTGCAAATGTCTCTTTCGACTGTCATTCAGGACTCATCTGATCTTGGGCAATTGCTTGAAAAAAAGCGCAAAGAGCTGCTTCTGCGTCTGACAATGCTCGATGCCAGAGGAAAGGACGCAAAACAATTTACCGATGCCTCCCTTTCCTTGTTTGGCGAGATACGAGAGTCGGATGTGCAGGAGGCAATGGCGAATTTTCTTCCTCGACCGTCTAAGCCTCCAAAGGCTGATGAATCTGCTTTGAGCGCCGCACAGGCGCAACAGCTGTTACAGGATGCCATTGATCATTATGGGTTGCACGATTGGCATTGTGTTCTTCGCGATTCGATCGTGGCCGATTGCACAGTAGGAGGTCGGACAATTGCTCTCCGTAGCCGGGCAAAATTTACGAAGTCTCATGTGGATGCTCTCATTGCCCATGAAATTGAGACGCATGCGATTACAGCCGAGAACGGAACGCATCAGTCGTGGCACCTGCTTCGAAAAGGCACGGCGAACTATCTTACAACTCAGGAAGGACTTGCCATCTGGAATCAAAACCGCGTACTGCCCGCATGGCATATCAAGCGGTATCGACCTGCCCAATCCCTGCTTGCAGTCTCCTACGCGCAAACGCACAGCTTCAAAGATACGCGTCTTTACCTCGAAGAGAAGTTGGGATATCCGGTGCTCAAAGCGCTGAACAAGGCTATTGATGTCAAACGAGGTATCTCAGATACGTCGCAACCCGGAGCTTTTATTAAGGGTGCGGTATATTTTCTTGGCCATCGCGCCATTGAGAGCTTTGTGAAGAACGATGGCGATCTTAAGCGACTCTATTGGGGAAAAGTGAGTATTGAAGATTTGTCGTTCATTGAACGGATTCCCGACTTGCGACCACCCTTGCTGTTACCCGATTGGCTGAGAAGGGCTTCATAAATATGTTGAGCTCGCTTGAAACCTACAAGCCCGGTTAAAGTTCACTCCGGACAGAACTGCTGTAGAAAAGCTTTAACGAGCTCTTCAAACAGGTGGTGAAATTCTTCAATTCTATTGGGGATGGGCTGCAGAGTATCCAGATTGGCATAGAGACTTTCATTAATTTCAATCTGCATTCCGGGAACGAGAAAAGGCGGCATGCGACGACGGTGACAGTGGTGACCGAGAACGTATTTTCCTGCATAGGGAAAATTGACGGAAACCGAATATCCGCGGTCTTGAAAGAAGTTTCGTGCAAAAATCGTGTGTTCCCTCGTGCACGTCGAGTAGTTCACGTTGCCGATATTGATATCCGGCCGCAGCATCCCGCTGTCCGCTTTCAATTTCGGCCCTACGGGAAGATAGGAATGACAATCGAAGAGAAACTGTACATGGGGAATGATGGCGTCGATTTTACTGTGATAGGGGTCGTGATAGGTACGGATCATCTTTCCGGCAATTGCGCTGGAAGGATTGCGCTTGTATACCTTTTTGCCGTCCCATGTCGTGTGTACGATAACGCCTTCGGCTGCTTCTTTATACTCACTCGAAATATCATCGGGGGCACGATTGACATCAACGATGACCCGCGAAACGTCGCTGACGACGGTGTGCACGTCGTCAATAGTGAATATTTCTTCCGTGAAGAGATCTGTGTAGTAGAGGAGCTCTTTTGGAGTGAGAGCAACATCATCCTTCACTTCATCCGGAACCTTTGACCCCGCATGGGGGATAGAGACGAGAACGGGACGAGGAGCGGTGGTGGACGGAGCAGCATCAGGAACAGATGACATAGGAATGCCGGAAGAAGTGTGATGCAGAGAGAACAGTTCGTTTTCCGTCGTGTTCCAGCACAACAGAGGTCGCGGTGAATTCGCGAACAACTCCTCGCTTTTCATCTATCTCGACAGTGGTTCCGATGCCGAAGGTCCCTTTGAGTTGGCGGCACAGAAAGAAGTTTTCGAGGAATGGCCGTGCGCCGATAATGCATCCAAGGCCCATGAGCCCAATGAGCACCGCCACCATGATGGACAGGTTCGTCGCGAGAAAAGAGAGATCCAATCCCAGTTGCCCCAAGGCGAAGAGGGAAACCAGAACAAAAATGATCCAGTGTACGATGTTTCCAAGGGTGTTTTCGTGTCCTGTTCCCACGCGTTGAATCACTTGCACGGTGGTCGCATGCAGAAATCTGGCACCTAATCCGCCAATGATAAGAATGATAAATGCGGTGACGAGATTGGGCAAATAGCCGGCAATGGTGCTGAAGAATGTCGATAACCAGATCAAGCCGATGACATCGGATGATAACTTGAGCGTGTAAACACCAATGAAGGCTGCAAGAAGCAGGGCGAGAATTTCCACCGGGTTGCGATGCATTCCCAGCATACGAAGCAAATCGTGCAACGGCGTTTTTGCAATGAGTTTGTCAATCGCAAAGAAGCGCATCACGCGCACGCAGATGGCGTACACGAGTACGGCAATTATCCATCCGACAACCAGTACTGCTATTGCCAGCAGCGCCTGAGACAAGTTGATCGAGGTGTCGCCGAAAATCTGCTGCATGGAGTTCGTGACCAAAGGTCGAACGTACTCCTGGATTTCATGGAGTGTCATGGAACGCAGTATATACCGTTTTTTTCTTCAATGGCAGATTGTGAAATACCCGTTATCCTTGTCCATCCTCGGCATTGCCCTTAAGACAGATCCGTGACGTGTTTGACGATGTGCAAATTGCTCCATGAGCAGAAGGCATCAAGCAATTCGTCGATCTGGCGATGGAGGGTGAGGATTGTATCCTCTTTGGCTTCCAGAGATTGCTCGTCTAAATACAATGAGCGTTTGATCTCGATCTGTATGCCGGGAATTCGAAAGCGATTGGCATACGATCCGATAATGTATCGTCCCGCAAAGGGGTTGTTCACGGCAACTCGGTATCCGCACTGTTCGAAATACGTGCGAAAGAACTTCGTGGTTTCTGCGGAGCATGCGGAATACTCCCGATTTCCTAAAACGATATCCGCCCGAGAAATACCCGGTGACCGGCTGGAAGGGGCCCCCGATGACCACATCGAATGTCCATCGATAAGGAATGATGCGCCATTCAATTGCCGATGGAGCTTGTCATGAAAAGGCTTATGAAAACGCTTCACCCACTCTTCCATCGTGGCGAGATCAGGATCGTTCTCAAATGTATCTAATCCGTGCGATTGGCTGAGCATGACGACTCCTTGTGCACGCATGTGTCCTTCGGTATAGATTTCGTCCGGGGCGCGGTTCGGATCGGAAATGACTCGTGAAAATTCCGCCAGCACCACCCGAGCTTCGGGAACGGCATAGATGCGATCCGTGAAGAGATCGGGCTCATGCAGCAGCGTCTCATCGCTGAGGGGGATCATGCTCCGTATTGCAGGGGGAATGAATGTGCCTGCATGAGGGATGGAAATGACAATTTCATTGCGTTGCATTGGTGCAATTCTAGCAGAGTGTTACTCTATCGATATGGTTGCCCCTGACTCTGTCACGATTCGCTCTCTCGATGAAATCGTTCAATATTACCGTTCCATCAATCCCGCCCGTAATCTGTTCGTCGGTATTGAGTGGGAGCGTTCCGGCGTTTTCGCAAAAACGCTTGAACCCGTACAGTACGCAGGTCCGCAAGGATACAACGCCGTATTACATAAGCTTGTCGATGAAGTCGGCTGGGAAATTGTGCAACATGAAGGAGAGGATATCTACGAGCTTCAGCGCGGTCAGACACGCATTACCATTGAGGGAGATGGCAGACTGGAGCTTGCGGGTTCTCCGCAGGAGATCGTGCACGACCTTGCCCGCGAGTTTCGCATTCACAGTCATGAGGTTGAAGAAATAGGAAAGGCACTGGGCATTACGTGGATGCCGATGGGTTTGCAGCCTCTGCATTCCAATGAACAGATTTCTTTGGTCGGCAAAGCGCGCTACTCAATTTTTAAGGATGTCGGCGACCCCGATCTCATGGCGACAATGACCCGACGCACGAACGGACTTACGGCCAATCTCAGTTTCACCAATGAAGAGAATGCCATTAAAAAGGCCCAGACGGCGTTTCGCGTTCTTCCTATCGTGAGTGCGATGTTTGCCTGCAGCCCGTTTGATCAGGGCGCACTGACCTCCAATTTGGATCTGCGTCGCAAGGTGATTCAGAATCATTGTCCCGAGCGCACAGGCATTCCCCCAAACATACTGGATGATGGTTTCTGCCTGAAGGATTGGTTGAAATACTATGCCGACCTCCCGGTGATTTTGGTATCGGAGAACAGCAAGCAGGTGCGTCCTGACGGGGATTTTTCGTTCCAGCAGTGGATGGAAAACGGCTATCGTGATCGCTTTCCGACATTAAAAGATTTTGATCAGCACATCAAAACAACGTGGTCAGATATGAGATTGCGTCCTGCGTATCTTGAGTATCGCGTTGCAGACAGCGTTCCGTTCCGTTCCGTCCTCGCGCTGCCTGCCCTGATGAAGGGGCTGCTGTTCGACTCTGACAGCTGGAGGACAGTGGCGGAACTGACAGAGGATTGGACGTATGAGGAGATCATCGATATGGACAGACGATCCTGGACAGGGGGCCTGTCGACGGATGTGCGAGGGGTGAGTTTACGCATGTACGCTCAAGAAGCGCTTCTGCTCGCCAATGAGAAGCTTCGAGGTTTCAGCAGAATGAATGCGGAGAATGCAGATGAGCGCATTTACCTTCAGCCGCTCAAGGAGCAGATATTCATAAAGGAAGAGAGTTTTGCAGAAGAATTGAGTCGTCTGTTTACGACGGAATGGAACGGCAATATTCGTAATCTCCTTTCGTGGTGCGCCTGAAAACGCCGATTCTCTCTGAATGACAGGCTCAGGGATGAATGTGGCACAAACGCCGATTCACGGGCCAAAAAATTCTTGACGAGGCGAACGATGAGAGGAGAATGCCCGCAAATATGGAACAGCTCCCACACAGGGGGCGCCCGGTCACGGAGGAAAATGAACAGGAGGGTGTGATCAGTCCGGACATCGTCAAGAGACTGCAAAGTCTTCTGAAAGAGCCCTACCGTCAGCGACCGACGTGGAGGAAATTTCTGCCTCCTCAGCGGCCGCCCAGACACAAGGAAGTGCGTATCAAACTCTCGGAAATGGAGAATCTGGATGCGCTTCAGGGCGTCAAGGTGCTCTACCTCGATGATACGTCGCAGTTTCATCTCGAGTTTGTTTCAAATCTTACTCTTGCAACGCGCAGGCGTGTGGAGAGAATTTTCTACCACGGCGAATCAACCGTCGAATTGGTAAAGATGCTCCGTTCGCGGTTGTCGAGGTGCCCTCGTGTTCATTTGCTCATTGCCGACGGATGTCTTGAATTGCTCCCTTCCATGGAAGATGCCGGAAGATCCATCCGCGGATATCGCGTTATCGATAGCTTGAAAGATTCTCTGCGGCGCGCCGGAGTTCCGGCTATCGGATATTCATCGAATCCTGATTTTAATGAATACTTCACGCGTGCGGGAGCCGATGGCTTTATCTGTAAAACGGAAAATCCGCTGGATGCCGTTCGAACCATAAACGAACTCTATCCGCCTGCATTGGCCAAAGTACGTCAACGACGTGAGCAGGAATTCATCCAAACTGACTGAAGATTCTTCTTGCCCCCTTTGGGGGCCTTCTCTACACTCGCGCGGTCATGTTTGCGATTGTGAAAATCGCCGGCTTTCAGGAGAAAGTGGAGGAGGGGATGAAACTGAGTGTACCGTCGCTCCCGGCAGAACCGGGCAGTACGGTGACCTTTTCGGATGTTCTGCTCATGGCAAAGGGGGAGGACGACATTACGGTCGGTGTTCCGACGGTGGCGGGGGCCTCTGTTGAGGCCAGGGTGCTCGCGCACGGCAGAGACGACAAGATTCGTGTTTACAAAATGCACCGTCGCAAGCGCTATCGCCGCACACACGGCCATCGTCAAGGATTCACCGAGATCGAGGTGACGAAGATCAAGGCGTGATGTGTTTTCTCAGTTTCCCAGCTTGATGAGCGAGAAGTGAATTTCTGCTGCGTCGTTACTGATTGTTCCACCTGTTGTCGCGGCATCGCTGGAGCAAATGGTGTAGCGAGCGTTCCCCGTAGTTGAAGGAATATCGAGGAATGAAGCAGTCGCCGACCAGGTGTCATATTTTCTTGTAGTGGGTGTGCCACTGAATACGCCTCCGATAATTGTGTCTGTACACGTGGGATCCGCATCGATGGCGCGATGAATCGTGAAGGCATCGCTTTCTTTGTCGCCAGCATCCGCCGTCCCGTTCAATGTGACATTGACAAGAACGACATGTGACGATTCCGACAGCGTGATGTTCGGATACATTCCATCCCAGAGATCGACGTTCGCATCGGCGAGAGACTCGGTTTCAGCATCAACGAATGCCGCCGATTGCGGCGCGTTGTGATCATCGGACCAGCTGAGATTGCCGCTGCCATCTGTTTTCAGTACAGAGCCCGATGTCGCATCCGTTGACGGAAAGGCGTACCTCACACCATTGATCGTCAATGTTGAATTGAATCGGGCATCATCTTGCACGGTGAGCGTGCCGGATGCTGTCAGGTCTCCCTGTACGTGAACGGCATCGCTGAACTCAAATCGCTGCAATTGTGCAGAGAAGGCGATCGTTGCGGGCAGAAGATCGTTGCCGAATGTCAGTACGGCATCTGCTGCAGTGTTCTGTGCATTGATCGTGAACGTGCTTTGATTCGTTCCGCGGCCCATATTTTGCAGCGAGATCATGCCGCCGCTGCCTAGAAGGGGAATCGAACCACTGCCCGTTCCGATATCGTGCTGGTCGAGCATGTCTGCGTTGAGCGCGAAGGGAACGGAAAGTAATGAAAAACGATCAATGGCAGCGTCGTTACTGTCAGCATCAAGCAGTTCATAGGTCGAATCTTGCGCATCTGCAGCTTTGACCTCCACTTGAAGTGAAAGCGAGAGAAGTGCCTCTGCCGAAAGAGTGCCGAAATCCGGAAGAGCACTTTCGGCTCCAAGCTCCACGGTGATCTGTCCCGTTGTCTGAGGAGTGACACTCTGCACCTCCTGCCAACCGGTGAACTGATCGGCAGTGACGTGGATTGCTCCACTTGCCGTCGTATCGCCGTCGGCGAAATCACGGCTCGTCCAGAGACTGAATCGCATCTGATGAGTCGTGGTGATGGGCGATCCCTGCGCATCGTACAGTCGGCCGCTGTAGTGCAGCCGCCGCGGGACGGTGGTTTGTGCGGCAACGATGGATGGCAATATTGATCCAAGGAGCAGGATGGTGAGTGCGATGACTTTCGAGGCATGTGTTTTGCGTCTTGGTGCACGGGCTCGCTTGCGCTGTGTTCGTTGCATGCCAGGATGTTTTCTCCGGCGTCGCAGCAGTATGGCTTTGAAGATGAATCCGACTCCAATTAATTCCAAAAGTATTATCGTCGCCCCCGTTGTCGTGGAACCAGGCATCACGGCATTGAGCAGCTGGGCTGTGAGTGAAGGCCACTTTTGCTCAGCCGTTGCCGACACCTGTGGCTGCGTGAATGAGATGTGTTCCGCTTGATCAGTCGCAGCAGAAACTTCTGATTCAGAATCCGCGATCTGCGCAGCGGCAGGACGTTGCATTGCAGGATGTTTCTGTTCTTCTGCAGGAATAATCTGTCCATTTTCAATAGCAGGAGAAGGGGAGATGTCTGCATGGGTCTTTGATGCAACGATTGTCGTATTCTGGGTAGATGCAACCGTTGCCTCGTTCGATACCGTTGTCGGGGAATTACCGGGCCTTCCGCCGCCACCACCTTCCGCATGACTTGCATTCGTGTCATTGTCGGGACTATCCAATTCCTGTTGCTCTGCTTCATCGTCCGGTGAAGGATCACTGCTGATCGCGGGCAGGGTCAGATTGCCCTCGAGCCATCGGTAGGTGTTCGATACCCCCGTCGCACCCTGCGTCACTGTTATTGGATCGCTCTCAAAACGGTATGATGTACTTTCGGCTGCCTTTGTATTTGTCATGACGCACAGAGCTGCGAGCGCCACAACGCTTTTCAGGATGAGATATTTCTGTTGCATGTTCGTAGTTCATTATAGCATATTCATACATATACTGCAATTACGCAGGTGATCCGTAGCTACAAGAATTCAGCCTCGATCGTTTTTCGCAAATCCTGCATCGTCTTCAGCGTTACACCGAGATTCTGTTTGCAGGCGATTATTCATGAGAGAGAAACCTTCAGCCTTTGCCCTTCGGGGCTACGGCCGACAGGCCGGTTTTTCTCTCACCCCTCGACTACGCTCGGGGTGACAGGTTGATTATGTTTCTTTGGTGATTTGGGGTGACCCTGAGCTTGTCGAATGGGTCATGGACTCTCATTTCCCTTCAAAGGTTCGGCTCCAGCGCGGGAACCCGCGAGACCCGCGCTTCGCCGAGATTATTTACGCATTTCTATACTCGCACGAAGATTCTGCATCGTCTTCAGCGTTACGCCGAGATTCTGTTTGCAGGCGATGGCTTCTGCATAGCGCTCGTGCACCCTGAAGAGGTGATGAAGGTAGCTTTTGAGATGTGTGCGACTGAGATCAGAAGGGGAGTGTTCATCAATGGGTTCGTGCGCATGTTTGAACTCCGCATTCGTGATACGCATTTCCGAGCCATTAGAGAGAAGGATAGTCCCGTGTCGCGCGATTCGCATGGGCAGCACACAATCGAACATATCGATGCCCAGTGCGACACATGCCTGCAGTTGGTGCCGAACGCCCACCCCCATGAGGTAACGGGGCTTTTCTACGGGAAGAAGGGGGGTGACTTCACGAAGGACGCCGAGCATCTCGTCCTCGTTCTCCCCCACGGCCAGGCCGCCGATGGCATACCCGTCGAAATCGAGGGCAATGAGTTCCTCGGCACATTTTTTGCGCAGGTCGGCATGTAATCCACCCTGAATGATGCCGAAGAGCAGTGATGGCGCTGACAGTTTCTCGTGGGTCTCTTTACAAATTTTGGCCCACTGCAGCGTGCGATCGACTGCCTTCTCAATCTCTCTGCGCGATGCCGTCGACGGAGGACATTCGTCAAAGCACATCACGATGTCAGAGCCCAATTGATGCTGAATCTGCGTTGCCTCCTGCGGTCCGAGAATGTGCTTCTTTCCATCGGTATGCGATCGAAACTCCACACTACGGTCCGTAATCTTTCTTAAGCCCCGCAGCGAAAATATCTGGTAGCCTCCCGAATCCGTAAGAATCGGCTTCTGCCAGTTGATAAAGCCGTGCAACCCGCCTGCCGCAGCGATAACGTCTTCGCCGGGATGCAGATGCAGATGATACGTATTGCTCAGCAACGCCTGCGCCTGTAAATCGTGAAGGTCACCCAATGACAGTCCGCGCATGGCGCCCGCTGTTGCGACCGGCAGAAAGAACGGCGTCTCAATGATGCCGTGTCTTGTGGTGAGGCGGCCTCTGCGGCCGTCGTCTGTTGTGCAAAGAAGTTCAAACACGCGGCATAGAGTACTGGATTTTGTCTTGCGCAATTCCTCCATTGTGAACAAATATCTTGTACAACAAGATCGCTCTCTGCATACTGCGCAATGTTTCTTTTACCCATTTCTGCTATGCATCTCAAACTTCCGCAGTGTCCCACCTGCATCGTCGGCGCCGTCGCCCGCGTCAGTCTGGGGCTCTCGCTGCTCTTCGTCGGTCTCGTGCACTACATGTCATTCGAGTCTTTTACGGGCATGGTCAGTGAAGATCTTGGCGCTCTGACAATGCTCGGTGTGCTGTGGGCATACGTACTGCCGGCACTCATGATCATCGGCGGCGCACTCCTCGTTCTTGCAATGTTTATGGATATTGCCCTGTGGGCCTCGAGCATCGCCATCGGATCGATCTCCGCCGGGATGTTGTTGAAATCCGTGCTCTCCGGCTTACCGCTTTCGCAGACCATGCAGCCAGCCATCAATGCACTCATTTGGCTCATTGCGCTCATGATCTGTACGAAGTTGTCGCACTGCTGCTGCGAAGAAGGAGTCTGTGTGAAGAAATGATCGTTGCTAAAAAAACAGCCGGGGCGGTACGCCTCGGCTGTTTACGTGTTCAAAGGAATGTCAGGGCTTCTTCGTGAGAATGCGATCAATGATGCCGTATTTCAATGCCTCCTCTGCCGAGAGAAACTTGTCGCGCTCGGTATCGGTCGAAACCTGCTCGAGGGTTTTTCCCGTATGATTGGCAATCATTTGATTTAAGATCTTCTTCGTCTGAAGGATGTGATCTGCATGAATGGCAATATCCGTTGCCTGACCTTCGGTTCCACCCAGTGGTTGGTGAATCATGATCTCGGAGTGCTCAAGGGCAAACCGTTTACCCTTTGCGCCGCCCATGAGAATGATGGCTCCTCCGCTTGCCGCCATACCCAAGCATACGGTCGAGATGTCGGCCTGCACGTACTGCATGGTATCGTACATCGCCAGCGTCGAAGTGACCTGACCGCCGGGGGAATTCACGTAGAGGATGATGTCTTTCTTGGAGTTCTCTTTCTCAAGAAAGAGCAGCTGCGCAATGATCGAATTCGCCACTTCGTCATTGATCGCGGTGCCGAGAAACACCACGCGATCTTCGAGCAGGCGCGAGTAGATATCATAGACACGTTCGCCGAACTGCGTTTTTTCGATCACCGTGGGGATGATGAAGTTCTGCGGCGTAAGGTTACCGCGTGCGATTTTGTCGGCGATCGAAGAGAGTTGGGGGTGCATGTGGATAGGGTTAGGAATAGGGGTAGGGCGTAGGTTTTGAAGTCTTACGTCATGTGTATTATAGAGTTTTTTGAGGTTTTCCGGCAGTTGGCGCACCGCAGGGAATGTGGTGAGAGGGAATGTAAAGTTCACTAAACAATTCGGAGAAACGGCATCAACAGGCCTATGATGGCGACAATGAAACTGTCAGGGCTTCCGGACATCGTCGATTTTTTGCAGAGTGCAACACGACCGCTTCTCGTACTTGTGGGGCCGACCGCGAGCGGAAAAACCGCACATTCCATTGCCATCGCGCAAATGCTGATGCGACAGGGCAGGGAAGTGGAGATCGTCAATGCGGATTCCAGACAGCTCTATCGCATGCTCGATATCGGTACGGCGAAGATTCGATCAGAGGAAATGCAAGGCATTCCTCACCACCTGCTCAGCGTGAAAGACCCGAAAGAAGAAGTAACGGCTCCATGGTACAAGCATGAGGCCGAGCAGGTGATTGACGACATTCACGCACGGGGAAACATGGCGTTTCTTGTCGGCGGATCAATGCTGTACGTGAGTGCCGTTGTCGACAATCTTTCGTTCGTATCGGTTCCGGATGCATCACTTCGCAAGCAGCTGCGAGCCGATCTCGATCGCGATGGGCCGGCAGCACTCCATGCGCGTTTGCAGGAGCTGGACCCCGAAGGGGCGCTGTCCGTTGATTCGAGTAATGCCGTCTACCTGCTGCGTGCACTTGAGGTTTGCCTTTCCACCGGCATGTCACTGAAGGATGCCAAGCAAAAGAAGTCCTCCCCGTACACGATAGAGATGCTCGGCACAGAGTGCGCTGCCGCCGAACTCCATCGCAAAATTGATGAACGGACACGGCTCATGTTCGCATCGGGATGGGTGGAGGAGGTCGCAGGCCTGTTGCATCACGGATACACGGTTCAGGATCCCGGAATGCAGAGCCACGGCTATCGTGAGATTGCCGAATATCTCGGCAGTCATCCGGCTGATGTCGTGCGCCGGGATGCGTCGCTGCAGGAAGCCATTTCGACAAGAACACGCCAATATGCCAAACGGCAACGCACCTGGTGGCGGAACGATGCGCGCATTCATTGGATACCCTAGGCGACGAAGCGCTCGGGACGGCCTTCGGGCTTCGGCAGTGATCGTGCAAGCTGTTCGAGACTCTGTCTCGTGTGATCGATAATATCGGCGCGCTGCGTCACCACTTCCTGTTCAGGAGGTTTCGTCGGTTGTGACTGCTGCTCATGTTGCTCCGGTTGCTGCTTTGCAGGAGTCTCCTGTGGGCGATCGGCAGGATTCTCACGAGGATTTTCGGGGATTTTCATGGGTGTAATCATCGTGCAATGGGAATCAAAACTTAAAGACATCGTGCGTCTCTTCGATGCGTTGTTTCATTTGCCACAGGTGCTCGATCATCGACTGCAACTCGGGTGACTCATCGGGCGTTTGCTTTGAGAGACGAAACTCCACGATGTGACTGAGCAGGTCGGCAATGTTCACGATGGCGAGATCCACTTTGCCTTTCCAGGCGTCATCAAGGCGGTTGTAGACCTCCATCTTCAGAAACGTTTCGGGCTTCGTCACATCAATGGCTTTCTCGTCGAGCATGCGCAAAATCGTCTTCATGAATACTTCGTGCTCATCGCCCATTTTTGCAGCCTGTGCCTTCCCCACCTTTTTCTGTTGTTCCTCGGGGAGGTCATTTTGCCCTTGCATGGTCGAAACGTAATCTGTCATAACGCTCCTTCCATTGTATCATGATTCGGCTCTCTGAGCCACGATGGCTTTTCTGTGCCCTGTGTTTGCAGCTAGCCAGGCGGTTTGCGGACACTCGCGTAGACTTCTCACAGAGAAAGTATCTTGACTCAAAAAGATCGCGGGAATAAACCTGTCGGCCATGCAAAAAGCCGAACTCGCGCATGAATCTCTGAGAGAACGGCATCACGAATCACCTTTTCCGGTGGAAAGCGGAATAGACCGGCGCCATTTTCTTGCCCGTGCGGGTTTGGCAGCCCTGTTTTCGATGACCGGATCATCTCTCTCTGCACAGGAGAAAGCAGAAGAGACAGAATCGCTCACTGAACTTCTCGAGCAACTGAAGACACTTTCGAATTCCGCTGCACTTACAAAGCCGGAACAGGGGATTGCCATTGCACCTGTCATTCGCCGGAGTATTGCGATTCTATCGTCGGCGGATTATCAGCCAACGATGCAGGAACTCTCTGTTGCCACAGATCTGGCCATTATGAAGCTGTACTACTCCTCGGCGCAGGTTCGTGACGCGATGGAAGCAGGAGCATCCGATCTGCCATTTGCGACACTCGATCTTGAGGGGGCGCTCGTGCAGAAGATGAATGCGATGCAGCGTGGTGATAAGGATCGATCTGGATACCGTGCACTCCAGGAACGTCTGGGTCACGATATGCACTGGTACAACTGCTACAACGGCATGACCGATGTCTGGGATTCTGCGGCGACACATTTCTGCAACGGGTTTTTCCCCGAGGAGAAACCTGAAACACTCTTACGCTCTGTCCATAAGCTCCAGGCAGTCCCAGCCCGTGACAATGCCGTCGCAACGCGGGTGATTCGTAAGGTGTTGCCACCTGTCATGCAATCAATGGAACAGCAGCAGGACATTATGGAATTGCAGGACCCTGCGCAGCGTGGAGATCTGATGCAGTCGTGGCGGCTCCTGCGCCAATGGTTTGCCTCGCACTTTCCTGATACGCTCCCGAACGAGCGAAGCCTGACGAGTGAAGAGGCCCAGGCTTTTCGCCGGTGGCAGCAGGAAAGACTTGAAAAGCCGTACCTTGAAACGTTGCGCTATCTGTTAACGGTGCCGGCCACGCCCGAAGAGCGACAGGAAATCGGATACGAGGTTGCCGAGAGGATGGTGCCTGAAAAGCAGTTCGAAACTGTGATGCACGAAGTGAAAAAGCTCGGGCTCACGCCAATGGATGTCATTGCGTACGGGTCAATACCGACAAAGACGCCATTCAAGGATGAGCACGTGTTCTCAAAATTCTTCTTCGATGTATACAAGGCCGCTATAGGTGTGGATTCTGTTCCTCGCTCTTTTATGAACGCACGCGGCCCGCGTATCGATGACCGCGAAATGCGAACGCATTTTCATAAAAATTGCGCCTCTGTCTTACTGTCGGCACTCGATAGATTATCCACACTGCCCGAAGCGCAGAAAGATGAAGAGTACGACCCTGCAATCGGCACACTCCTGCTCATGGCATATCACGGGATGCGACATGATATTCAGTATCAGACCGGCCTGCCGGATATGGAAGAGTGGGGGGAGCGGACAGGGCTCTTTCTCATGGTGAAAGGGGGAGACCATGGCTCGTCGAGTGACGATGAACGTATCCGAGCCAGAGCAGGGATGCTTAAGCCGATCATTGTGTCTTCTGCGCCTAGCGGGCAGACGCCGGAGGATATTCCCAGCCTCTTTGAGCTCCACCAGCGTCGCCTGCCGGATGACATTTGCCGCCGGTTCAGAATCATTAACCCAGAGCGACGTGCGGCCGTTTCTGGATCCCCACAGTTTCGTGATGAGGTTCTCTTTGGCAGGCACCGGTTTCTCAGTGCATTCCGACGCGCGACGCCCAAGATGGCCTGTCAGTCAGAGATTCTTAAGGACTGGGGATTGGAAGAAGAAACCACTGTTGCAGTATCGAAGTAGTCGCATGCACGGCGAAGGGACACCTGTTACGATAGTCGCCCATGCCTCCAGCCCATGACGCACCACTGGCATTCCGGCTGCGCCCCCGTTGTCTTGAGGAGTTTGTCGGGCAGACGCACGTGGTCGGGGAGGGGACTGCACTGCGCACGGCGATTGAAGAGGACGCACTCTCATCGGTGATCCTCGCCGGACCTCCCGGTACGGGAAAAACAACTCTTGCCAAAATCATCGCCGAGCACACGCAGGCAAACTTCGTTCAGATCAATGCCGTATTGAGCGGCGTAAAAGAGCTTCGCGAGGTCTGCGCAGAAGCTGAGAGACTTTTTACGGGTCTCAAACAACGCACGGTGCTGTTCATTGATGAAATTCACCGCTTCAATAAATCCCAGCAGGATGCCCTGTTGCCGTACGTCGAGAGCGGCGTGGTGATTCTCATCGGCGCGACGACCGAGAACCCGTACTTCGAAGTGAACTCCGCCTTGGTCTCGCGCTCACAGGTTATTCTGCTCACGCCTCTTTCGGACGAGCATTTGCTGATTATTCTGCGACGCGCCCTCGCAGACGAACGGGGCCTGGGAGGCAAGATCGCCGTCGAACAGAAGGCCCTCGAACGCATTGCGCTTCTCGCCAATGGTGATGCGCGTATTGCATTGAATTTGCTTGAAGTAGCTGTGTTGACGGCCGGAAAGAAGCTCTCCCTTGCACAGATTGATGCGCTCTTCCGCGATCGTGGCAAGCGCTATGATCGTACGGGCGAGGAGCACTACAACACTGTTTCAGCGTTCATTAAGAGCATGCGTGGCAGTGATTGCGATGCCGCGCTGCTGTGGATGTTCAAGATGCTTGCGGGAGGAGAAGAGCCGCGATTTCTCTTTCGCCGTATGGCCATCTTTGCCAGCGAAGATATCGGCAATGCCGATCCGCGTGCTCTTCAGATCGTGATAAGCGCGTGGCAGGCGTTTGAATTCGTAGGGTTACCCGAAGGAGAGTTCTTTCTCGCTCATGCGTGCATCTATCTCAGTCAGGCCCCCAAGAGTAATGCCATCACGCGGGCGATGCGCGCTGCACGGCAACTCATTCGCACTTCCTCCACACTCGAGGTGCCTCTGCACCTACGCAATGCACCGATCAAAGGCATGGCCGAACAAGGGTACGGTCAGGGCTATCAATATCCTCACGATGCCGCACAGGGTATCGTACGCGAGCAGTACTTTCCGATGGGCATTGCTCCGCAATCGTTCTATGCACCGACCGACCGTGGGTTCGAGAGTGAGGTGCGTCAACGACTGGAACGTGTACGACAGATTGTGCGCGAACAGCCAATGATTGGTGTATAGCAGCAGATATTTCGTCGGTTCACAGAATCTGCATTATATTGTATAATGATAGAAATGTTTCATACACACACTTCAACAACCATGCTCACGCTCCGTCATTTCGCTCACGAGCACGATGACTTGCCCGCATTTCATGCAGGGTACCTTGTGCTTACGATTGTCGTGGCAGCGATTCTCAATCTGGGTGCTTTCGCCATGCTTATTGTCGCACACATCGGGCTTGATATGGTGAAGTATCGGGATGTGCATCATCTGAGCTGGGGCCGCACGATTGAGGGCAGTCTGCGCGAGAGCTTGATCGATGTCTTTCTGCTCACCATGGCGCTCACGTTTTCGGTCTACCTTCATCACACTATTGGGCTGATCGCGATGAGCGGCGTGGTACGCGCTGATCTTTCGCTGGCTCGATTATTTGGTGTGTTCCTGCCAAAGTTTGAAATCTTGCATCGGTTCCTCGAAATGCTCATGCACATCGGTGAGCACATGCGCACTCTCCACGCACGTCTGGGTAAAACGCTGGCAGCCGGCGAACGCCTGACTCTTTTTCTACTGGTTGCGACTCTGATTATGTTGCTCTCTGCACCGGTAATTCTGGGTATTCCCACCTCTGTGTTCGCACAAACCGTCTCGCATGAAATGATTCCGTGGAACCTCTAGGCCATTAGACCTCGAGGAGAGTCAGCAGCTGCATGATGCCGAGACCTGAAAGAATGGCGATGAGCTGTAAGAATGCACGCGAGAGACGCGTTTCTTTATGGAGTTCGGGCATAAGGTCCGCACCGGCGATGTAGAGAAAATTTCCCGCAGCAACCGGCAGCAGAAACCCTGCTACATTCGGGAGTGTGCTGGAGGCCGAAAAAACGACGAACGCGCCGAGAAACGCCACGAGTGCCGAGATCAGATTGAGCAGGGCCGCTCGTCGCACCGTAAATCCGCTGAAGAGTAGAACGGCAAAGTCGCCGATTTCCTGCGGAATCTCGTGAAGTGCGACCGCAAGGGTCGTCGCGATACCAATCGAAGGACTGATGAGATAGCTGCTTGCAATCAGCATGCCGTCAATGAAGTTGTGCATGGCATCACCGACCAGATTCATGATTCCCACGGGATGCACGTGCATCGATTCACGCGGCAGTGCGGAGCAGTGACAGTGTCGCCAGTGAATGCCTTTCTCGATAACAAATGAGAGCAGCATGCCGGCGAGCACCAGTAGAAATGGCGAAATAATCAACGTGTCTGACTCGAGCATTTCGGGGAAAATATGCAGAAAGACATCACCCAGCAGCGCACCCGCCGAAAAGCCCACCAGCAACAGCAGCGATCGGCGAATGAATCGTTCATGCAACGCGAAAAGCGTTACTCCTACGAGCGAGATAAGACTGACGAGCAGCACGCTCAACATGGTCAGCAGAAACGGGTGGGAAATTGTCATACGTGCAGTGTGTCAGAAAGGGGGCCCATCGGGAAATAAATCGTGCTCTGTTCGTCTGGCTTCATCGTACCAGGCATCGGATTCCGTCAGCTTGCCCGTGCGACTGTAGCGCTCGGTGAAATCGAGCAGGCGCTCATCCAAACTTACGACATCGTCCATCTTCACGCGCTTATCGGCATAGTAGAGCAGGCGTTGTTCAATGGTAATGCGGGTGGAATCGGCAAGAGTGAGTCCGTGCACGCGCACGATTTCGGCAAGCCCGGCGAATCCCTGACCCGCGAGAAACTGAGCGACTGCGGCTTCGTGATGCAGGCCGGGATAGCGCGCCTTCACGTTTTCCCACACGTTGGCGTGTTCAGGGTTAATTTCGCGTTCAACGTGTGATGTTCCCCGATGAAAGTCGACGAAACGCATCAGATCATGAACCCATCCTGCCGCTTGCAGAGCATCGAGTCTTATGATGCTGTGTGTGTGCTGCATGAGAGCCTCTCCCAGCCGCACGGCTGTATCGGCTACAGCGTCACAGTGTCGTCCGATAAGGTGCGAGAGACAGAATTCCTCGCGCCAGGCAAGAACCTGCTTCCGCGTCGGCAGAGGCATGTCGCGAAAGGTTACGGTGAGGTCTCTGCCCTTTGCATCGGGCCGCTCATTGAGGGCCAGAATGATGCCCTCTTCACCCCATGATTCCGGAAGACGATCCGCCCATTCGATGCAACGGATGCCATGATGCTGATGTGAAGATTGCACCAGATCTTCGGCCTCATGCGGCGTAAGCCGATAGAGATCGATGTGCAGCAGTTCACCGAAGTGTTCAGTGTGATAACGCTGTTCGAGGGCATACGTGGGGCTCGTCAGGCGCTCGGGAATATTCAGTGCCGTACCGAGTCCTTGCAGCAGTGTGGTCTTGCCTGCACCCAGTGTTCCCGTCAGCCAGATCGTTACGGGAATGCCATAGAGCGATTCAACGATAGATGCCCCGGCAGATTGCGTTCTCTTGGCATCAGGAAGCCAAATTGTGGACGAATTGCTCATTGACGAAATAATAGCAAAATGATATTATAGTTACAGATAAAAACGAACACCACTATGAGTCAACTTGTCTCCCGCAGAACGCTGGGCTTCAACGCTTCTCCGTTGCACCGTCAGGTGGAACCGCATGCTTTTCACTATCTGGCGCAGCGCACCTCGTTCTGGGTGGCCGTGCTTTCGCTGTTGGCCTTTGTCACGGGCAATATGATCGGTCAGCATGGGTGGCAGGTGTTCTGGAAATCCGTATTGGGACGAGACAATGATAGCCTGATCGTCTACACCGGCACAGTCACACCGGTTGCTCTCGTTCCCGATTACGTGCGTTGGTATCGCTACGGAGGCAATCCCCAGGAGCACACCTTCCGCGAGGTACCGCAGGATCTGCTCATTCCGCTGCCGACCTATTCGTCGTCGCTCGGGGATGAAACGACGCGTGTGATTTACTCCGTCAGCTACATGGGTTCCTATGCGAGCGGATTTGAAAACTCCGGCAGTCATCCGGCTGTCGACATTCGCGTACCGACCGGAACACCCGTGCGCTCCATTGCGAGCGGTATCGTGAGTGAGGTGAAAGATGCGACAGGATTCGGAAAAACAGTCGTCATTCGGCATCCCAATGTTCCCGATCCTTCGAACCCCGCAAGGACCACCGAGCTCTACTCGAACTACGCCCACTTGAGTGTCGCCTTCGTGAACCCCGGAGATATCATTGAGAAGGGCGAGCAAATTGCCCTATCAGGACAAACAGGCGATACGACAGGACCGCATCTGCACTTTCAAATTGATCGCAGCGATGCACCCTGGCATCCGTACTGGCCGTTTACGACCGAGGAACTGCGTGCGGCCGGATACTCCACGACCCAGGCGATTGATCGCGGTTTCCACAGTGATCGCGGCACGTCCTTTACCGTGAATCCTTTGCTCTACGTACAGGCTGACTACGCACCCGTGATGACCGTGGTCGATGAATCGGCGACTGTTCATTCGGCGGCTTCTTCAAGCGTTGCCAGTCAGACGTGGCTGGCGCGCATTCAGGCGCGTGTAGCGGAGCGCAGGTCGGAACGTGCAGTACGACTGGCAGAAGCGGTTGCTGTGCGATTGGCACAACGTCAGGCGACGGTCGGTGCACCTGCTGCATCGTCGGCTTCCTCGTCATCTCAGGGCCTGACAACTTCCGAGCTCCCGATTTCAGCGGGCGAAGTGGTGCAGCGTCGTGAGGTGGTGGTGAGTCGCGAAGACACTCTGCCACCGGCTTCGGGAACTCCCGTGATTTCCGTATCGATCAGCCACGATGGCACCTACTCTGAGCGAAACTGGGAACGTGTACGCATCACGTTACTCGATGCCAAGAACAACGTGGTGACCTCGCCCATGCTGGATCGCGACATCGTACTGCGTGCATCGTACGGCAGCGCGGACTTTCAGCCTGATACGCTCTCGGTTCTTGATTTCCATGACGGTCGCGTCGAGGTCGGCGTGCTGCCGCACGGTCGACGCACGTTGGTCATTCAGGCAATCCCGTTCAACGTGCAGAGCCAACCGATGAAATACACGAAGTAGGGATGGAATTTAGGGTTAGGTTATAGGGTTAGGAAATATTTCAACATGCTTCATCGTCAAACCCTCACCCTCACCCTAACCCTAGTCCTAACGTCGACCCGAGTAGATCGAGAGAAGCAGCATGATGAGCAGTAGTGCGAGAGCGGCGAGGAACTTTTCAAGTGTGGAGAGAAAGAGCGCCGTAATGCCGAACGAAGCACCGAGAATCGTCGTGAGACCGATGATCTGCCACTCGGTCCAGCCGCGCCGCAGCAGTCGATGGTGCAGATGTTCCGACTGGGTGTCACCCACGAAGATGGATTTGCCCTTCAGAACCCGCCGTACGATGACGATGCCGGAATCGATGAGCGGCACACCCAGCACCAGAAACCCCGTCGCCACTTTGCCGCCGGTGAAGATCGTAAGTACGCCCAGCATCAGCCCGAAGAACATGGAACCCGTGTCGCCGAGGAGCGCGAGCGGACCGGGCCGGTCGAAGAGCAGACAGCCCAGTGCAATGGCGGCCAGTGCGAATGAAATCACCCCGAGTGAGAAATCGCCCACGCGGTCACTCAACGAAAGCAGGCCGATGGTGACGAATCCCAGTACCGAGACCACGCTCACTTGTCCGCGCACACCGTCGAACCAGTTGAGGGCGTTCATGGTGAGTGCCAGCCACAACACCGTAAAGAGCATCCCCAGGAGGGAAGGATAGTTGAGTGCGGCGATGGGCAACTGCAGCGTATGGAGCGGAAGCACGTCGAGGCCCGTGAGTGCTGCGAGCGGGTTGGTGAGGGTGTAGATGCGCGTTCCCGTGAGAAAGATCACCAGTGCGACGACGCACTGTGTCAGAAGTCGCAGCGAGGAGGGGAGGGGATGACGGTCATCACGGAACGTCACGATCGCCAGAATCGCAATACCGGCCATGAGTCCGCATGCCTGCAGTGACCACGGCTTGAGAGCGATGGTCGATTCGAATATCGCGAAGAACACGAGAAACACCAGCGCAGCAATAATGCCGGTCGGGTACGGAATGCGGGAGCGCGTAAGACCGTAGCGTTCGGGAAAATCCATCAGGCCAAGCCGGGGAAAGAGTTTCAGCGCAAGCAGATGCAGGAGCACCGTGAGGAGGAACAGAGAGAGACTTGTCCAGACGATGATTTGTGTGGCAGTACTCATACAAGTGTCATGGTGAGCGTAGTCGAACCATGGCACGGATCACAATGCCCTCCCTCGACTACGCTCGGGATGACAGCATTGTACCGAACTACTTTATGTGATTCTGGCATACTACCAGAGTGACCAAGCCCCGCTCTTCCACCCATCGCGAGCTCTTCGGCATCATCGGGCAGATGCCCGGGGTTTCGAAGATTCTTCGTGAATGGAATGCCGCGTTTCGCGCGCAGGGCATCGATGCCTCGCTCGACTTCTATCCCACAACCGTAACCAACCTGCCCGAGCGCCTGAGCGAAATGTTCCACTTCGACCGGCGCGGGTACATCGTGGGTACGTCTCTTCAAAAAGTGATCATTCCGCTCTTGGATTTTGTCGAGCCGGCGGCGCGGAGGAGGGGAGTGAAGTATGTGTCAAATGCAGGAGGAGCTCTGCACGGAAAAAAAGGGATCCCAGAGCGAGGTACGCTCGCCTGAGATCCCTCCTTCGCTGTGACTCGCCATACACTGCAGGGAATAGGCGCAGAAGGTGGCATGTCACGAAGCTCAAAGCCCAGAGCTTATGCGAAGGTGAACGCGAACTTCTTCATGGAGCAAGTCCTCCGTTGGAGTGGAAATGCAGAAAAGATTCGCTGACATCAGTATGCGGTTTTTCGTGCTTTAGGCAAGAAGTCAACGCCTGATTATTCCCCGTTATTTTGCATTTATCCGTTTCCATTTATGCTTCGTGTATGCAGTACCCACTCCTGAATGAGGCAAAGCTTAACGGCAAGAGAGTTCTGCTCCGTGCCGGGTTCGATGTGCCCGTAGAAAACGGCGTGGTTACCGACACCTCGCGCATCGAGGCGATCGTTCCCACGATCAAGAAGATTCTGAAAGAAGGGGCGTCGTTGATCATCATGGCGCATCAGGGCCGGCCCAAGGGGGAGCGTGTTCCTGCGATGAGCCAGAAGCCGCTCGTGCCCGTGCTCGAGAAGTTATTGAAGGTCACGGTGCAGTTTGCGGATTCCTGCCGCGGACCGAACACGCAAAAGATGGCCGGGGCACTCAAGTCGGGTGACGTGCTGTTGCTCGAGAATCTGCGCTACGAGAAAGCCGAGAACAGCAAAGATCCCGCTCAACGTGGTACCTTCGGCAAAGAGCTGGCCGCGCTGGCCGATCTCTACGTAAATGACGCGTTTACCAACTGCCACCGCGATCACGCGAGCATGACGAGTGTGCCTAAGCTGCTGCCATCGTTCATGGGTTTGCAGCTTGAGCAGGAGGTGACGCACCTCTCGAAAGTCGTCGATGATCCACGACATCCTTTCGCGCTGATCGTCAGCGGGGCGAAGATGGAGACGAAAGTTCCCGTCATCGAGTACTTTCTCAGCAAGGGTGACGACGTGTTGCTGGGCGGTTGCATCGCCAACACGTTCATCGCCGCGCGCGGATTCGAAGTTGGTGCTTCGAAGTACGAAGAAGCACAGGTGGAGCAGGCGCAGGACATCATGCTCGAAGGAGAGAAGGTCGATCTCGCCGATGTGCACGTGCCGCGTGATGTGGTCGTGGCGACACGGGCCACCGAAGATGCCGAAAAACTGGATCTGCCTCTTGAGAATGTGATGGGTGACATGATGATTCTCGATATCGGCAAGGTGACGATCGAACGGTACCGCAAGATCATCGAGAAATCGGGAACCATCATCTGGAACGGCCCGCTGGGCCTGTACGAGATGAATCGTTTCTCGCACGGAACCAAGCGCATCGCCGAGGCCGTGCGCGATGCGACGGCCAAGGGTGCCGTATCGATTATCGGAGGAGGGGATACGCTCGACTTTCACACGAAGTACCGGTACCCGATGGATGTCTACACGTTCGTGAGTACGGGTGGCGGCGCCATGCTCGACTTCATTACGGGCAAGGAACTTCCTGCGCTGAAGGCCTTAGAGAAGAAGTGAGGCAAGTGTTGTTTTCCTCACCCCTTACCCCTCTCCGTACCCACCCGTTTCCAGCCGGAGAGGGGAATGCCCTTTTTATTTCGGTAGGCTCGAGAACTGAGAATGTACGCCCCCTCTCCCGTTGGCGAATGGAGTTGGCAGGGAAAGGGGGATGGGGGATGAGGCACAGGCCGCGATTTCCCAAATAGGCCCCGCAATGGCACAATAGGGCGCCTCTTCTTTCTTCATGGAACCGCTCATCGTTCTTATCCCCACAGAAGGGGAGTCGTGGAACGCCTTTGTCCGTCGTGCGACGGAAACGACCGGCGAACTGCTGCTCCTGCTCTCTGCGCTCGAGACCCCGTTCCTTAAGGATCGGACGGAACAGCGACGATTCTTCGAGGCACTGCAGGCAATCCGCAGCCGCATACGCGTCGCCACCAAGCGCTCGGGCCTCATTTCTGCCGCCCGCGTGCACGGATTTCGCGTGTTGACCTCGACGCAGGAGGTGCGATTCGTGCTCGACGGCCATCCCGCCCGCGAAGAAGCTCTGCGCGTATTTGCACCGAATTTGTGGCGTCAGAAACTGCGATCGCAGTTGCAGAGCATGGGCATTCTCTCTCTGCCGAAGCTGCGTATTTGGATATTGATTCTCGTCAGCACGGGCCTCTTTCTATTCGTGCTCTTTCGCCTGCTGCCCTCCGCAGAAATTCAGGTGAAACCGCGGGAGGATACCGTCACGCATACCGTCAATATCTTTCTCGTGCAGACGGGGGCGCTGGCGCAAATTCCCGACCGCGTGCGCACGATGCCTCTTAAGCCCGTCCGCGTGAACATCACCCGAACGATCACCTTCGATCGTATCAGTCAGGAGTTCAGCGGTACGAGTGCCAAGGTGCCCATGATGATCATCAATACGACCAAGGAGCCGTATTCGTTTCGCAAGGGCACACGTCTCTCGAATCAGGCAGGCATCGTCTTCCGCATCTCTGAGCAGGTCTTTCTGGAACCCGAAGGACGCACGTCGGTCATCGCCGAGGCGGATCCTCTGGATCTCTACGGCCAGATTGTGGGCGAACGCGGTAACGTGCCTGCCGGACGCAAATGGGAGTTCGTCGGACTTCCTGCCGCCGAACGCTCACTCGTGTACGGCGAGAATCAACTGACCGCCAGCGGCGGTATTACTTCGGCACGGTCCGTCCTTACGAAAGAAGATCTGAAATTGGCCGAAAAACAGCTGGAGAACGAGCTTTTGCTGATGGCAAAGCAGATGGTGGATGAGGAAAGGACCCTCTTCAACGCACAACATCCCGATGAGCAACTCGAGATGCTCTACTACGACGAGCTGACACAGATTACGTACGAAGACTTCGTCATGCCCACAGAATTCATCGGGCAACAGATCACCTCGGTACCGATCGAAGGCACCATCGTCTACACAACGTACGGATACGACACGAAGGCGGTATTGGATCTCTTGATTGCCGAACTCAAAGCGCACGTACGATCCGAAAAACTTCTGCTCGAAGAAAGCCTGACGTACAATCGTCTCGTTGCGCACGTCATCGATTACGCCGACGATCTGTCGTGGATCAAGATTACCGTCGACCTTTCGGGTACCGAGCAGTTCACTCTCGATCCCTTAAGTCCCACCGGTGCGCAGTTCGCCAGAAAAGTCCGCAATAAAGTGGCTGGTCTGCCGGTCGATGAGGCACTGCGCATCGTCAAAAACCTGCCCGAAGTCGATCAGGTCGAGATCTCAGTTTGGCCTCCGTGGAGCCCAAAACTCCCTCCTATTCCTGCACATATTTACGTAAAACCTGTATCCTCGTTCTCCTCATGAAGCTCGCCCGCGGATTCCGGCTGCTCATTATGTCACTCCTGACTCTTGCGTCGGGTGGCGCGATGCTGCTTCTGGTGCTGACATCAATGGTGGTGCTGGGATTTAACGGGACGGCGCGCCTGCAAGAAGAGAACGGCCCCACCGCGCTGCGCGCATCGCTGATCGATGTGCAGGTCGGGCGGGAAAATGACATGCCCACGCAACAGGGTGGGGGAGAGGTCTGCGGCCTCGTGTTCGGTGCGGCGGTGCATCGCGGTGCTTTGCCGGGGCCGGGAATTTCACGCCGAGTCGGTACGGCCGCACGTCTGTATCACGAAGGAGTGTTACAACACATAATCTTGAGCGGTGGCAAGGGAGAGGAGGGTATGGCGAGTGAGGCAGAGGTGATGCGTGATGTTGCTTTGGAAAATGATATTCCAACAGGGGATTTAACGCTGGAAGATCAGTCACGATCCACGTGGGAAAATCTGCTTTTGAGCCGACCCCTCACAGGCTCCTGTACCTCTGTCATTGGGATTTCGGACCGTTATCACCTCGCGCGCATCGCTTACCTTGCCCGCCGGCAGGGCTTTCCGGACATTCGTACCCTCCCGAGTGACATAGAGCCCTCCTGGCCCTTCGAAATGAAGAGCATCAGCAGGGAAGTCGCCGCCCTTCTCTACTACATGGTCATTACGCACGTGTATCCCATCGATGATATTTCACAACATGACATTCGCGACTCGATTGAGCAGGAAGTTCTTGGCTCTATGATCACAAAATAAGATCATTTGGTCTGTCAATTGATTTATTAACATAAAATGCATTATGTTAATCTGGAGATATGTGGATAACTTATTCCCCTGCTTCTTCTCCTGCTCAATAGAGATGTCACCCTGAGCTCTGTCGAAGGGCGACATCATCCCCAGTCATGGTTCGACAGAGCTCACCATGACAACTTCCCGCCTCCATGCCCGTTAAGTCCCCTGCACCGGCTGTAACCCCCCTCGCGAGTGCCGTAGAGCGCTATTTAGTCTTCCTCCGGAGCGAACAGAACAAGTCACCACTGACGATAGACTCGTACCGGCAGTCTTTGGCCCTGTTTCAGAAATTATCGAAGCTTGAATCCCCTGCTGAAATTAACAAAGCCACCATCCGCATTTTTAAGAGTAATTTGCACATGTATCGCACTGCGCACGAACAAGAAGTTATGGTTCGTACCAAGAACCACCACTTGACGGTACTGCGTGCTTTCTTGCGTTATCTTATTTCCGAGGAGGAGATGGATTGCTACCCGCCCGATCGCGTCACACGGTTCAAAGAAGACCAGCGCAAGGTGAAAGTCCTCTTTCATGACGAGCTGGAGCGCCTGCTTGCTGCACCTGATACCGATACCCGCAATGGCAAGCGCGATAAGGCGATCCTGGAGCTCTTCTTCTCTACCGGTCTTCGTTTAACGGAGCTCAAGAGCCTTAACCGTAAGGACCTCAATTTCACGACGCGTGAGACCTCGGTTAAGGGTAAGCGTGGCAAAGTGCGGGTGGTCTTTCTTACTGATCGCGCAGTCGATGCCCTCAAAGCCTATTTGGAAAGCCGCATGGATCACCTCTCCCCTCTCTTCATTCGCAATCACGAGCAGGCTCTCGAAGTCATGCCTCCGGGTGAGGAATATCGCCTGTCGCGTATTTCGATCTACAACATCGTCAAAAAATACGCCCTCAAGGCCGGAATCGTCTCTGACCCCTCTCCGCATACCCTTCGTCACTCCTTTGCGACCGATCTACTGCGTAATGGGGCGGATTTGAGGAGCGTGCAGGAGATGTTGGGTCATAAGGACCTGAGTACAACGCAGATTTATACACATGTCACCAATCCCCAATTAAAAGAAGTTCATAAAAAATTCCACGGTAAATAGCCATAATCCCCTGCTGGCTTAGGGAGGCCTGTCCGGCGTAGCGAAGCGGAGACGGATGCATAAGAAGTTTCATGGAAAATAGCCCTATTGATGCTGTATAGACAACATATTGACATTGTATGTACAAAGAGTACAATGAATCCATGACAACCACTATTCAGGTGCGCACCAATCAGGCTACGAAAAAGACTGCTCAGCTGATTCTGGAAAAACTGGGCTTGGATTTGAGCACCGCGATTAATATCTATCTGGTCCAGATTATTGAAAAGCAAGGAATCCCTTTTGAGGTGGTGACGGAAAACGGCATGACTCCTGCCGAAGAGAAGAAAATACTCAAAGAGATCGTATGGGCGAAGAGGCATGGAAAGAGATACGCATCCGCAAAAGCATTGCATGATGCTATACTCAAGGAATGAAGAGATACGCAGTCGTGGCGACAAAGCAGTACAAAAAGGACTACAAGATTTTGTGTAGAACAGGACATGATCTACGGAAACTCGATCATGTCATCGACACTCTGGCTGCAGGGAAAGAGCTACAAGTGAGGCATCGTGATCATACGCTTAAAGGCAAATTGCGCGGAACGCGCGAGTGCCATATCGGTTCCGATTGGCTGCTTAAGTACAAGAAGGAAGACAAAGAGTTGCTGCTCATTCTGCTGCGGACAGGAACGCACCGGGATGTTCTGGGGATAGAGTAAGTTACACGGAAAATGACACTACTCCTCCTATTGGCTTAAGGAGGCCTGTCCGCCGAAGCCTGGCGCAGGCGGATGCATAAGAAGTTTTATGGAAAGTAGCAGGTAATCCTCTTAAAGTAGGGTGAGTTGAACAGAACATAGTTGGTTTCGTAGAGTATGATGTACCTGTCCCGCATACCACAATGAGCGTTACATGGATTGGCAAATTAGATTTGCGTGCTGCTCTCAGGCGAATTCAAAAAGAGTCTAGACAAGGCAAGGATTTTTGTTTAGATCCAATGAGATTCGAAGACTTATCGGACACAAGTGTTGCAGACAAACTTATTAAGAAGATCCTGAATGAATTAAATTCCCTATTTTTTGCTGGAGAGTTAATTTGTGCAGATGTTCCTAAGCAAAACTATGTATTGCGACCTGCAGCGAGACCCCTCATTAAAGATTGGATCCTTTATGATGCTCTCGTTCATTTTATTGTCTCTCAAATCTATAAAAACATCCCCGATCGTAGTTTCAGCTTTCCGAGATTTATTGATCTGGTTGAAGGAAAAAGGAGACCAAGCTCAATTGGTTATTGGAAGGATTTTGAAAATGAAGCTTTCAGGCATGGATCAAGTGGTAAATACAAATTCCTTCTGACGACAGATATCGTCTCTTTTTTGAGCATGTCTCCCTTGGTGTGCTAAAGGATAGACTAAAGATGCTTTCAAATGACGACTGTTATTCACATGCTGTTGATTTCCTAATTAATGAACTCTTAATTAAGTGGTCATGTATTGGAAAAGTTAAAAGTTTTGGTCTACCTCAAGGCCCAAATGCTTCGATTGTTCTGGCCGATGTCTACTTATATTCTGTTGATAGAGCTATGGAAAAGGCGGGAATTCAGTACTTTAGATATATGGACGATGTTAGGATTTTTGCCTTTGATAGACCTGGCCTCAAGAGAAATATGATTACTCTTGTGAGAGCATTAAGAGAGCTGAAGCTTAATTTAAATGCTAAGAAAACCTCGATATATGAAATTGAGGATTATGCAAAATTAAAGGGTGTTGTTGATCCAAAACGTGATTTGTTGAGTAAAATTGATAACATAATTAGGAGCGAGAAGGACGAGGAAATTGATAACATTAAACAGGATCTTATTGAATTGGGTGAAATTTCTATGAAAGAAGAAGGCACATTTTCTGGAAGACATTTCCATTTTTTTGTGCGTAGGATAGCGGATTTGATGAAGATGAATAAGCTAGATAAAGAGTATGTTATTTCTTTAACTGAAAAGTTATTGATCAGATTTGAAAGTGAGCATCATGAGTCATCTCTTATATCTTGGTTCCTAGTTGCAGCATCCTTATATATTGATTCTCTCAAAGCAGAGGTGCAGAAGTGGCTGATTAATTTTATTTGTGATGAGAATCGCAATATTTATGAATGGCAAGAAATGTGGGCTTTGGATACGATTAGACAAATCGGCAAAATTTAACGTGCTGATTTGGATAGACTCAAAAAATTCTATTCCAGAAAGAATGAGCTTTGCGTAGCGCAGTTTATGCTTATAGCTGGCATGAGTGGTGATATTAAGGATAGAGAAGAAATATTAGAGATGCCCATTGGTGATGGAGATTTATGTCGCCCAAAAGCAGTAGCTCTCCAGGAATTAAATCAGGATGTAGTTCAAAATTCCGGTTTTTATGTTCCTGAATATCTCAAGCAATATTTGGCCACGTTAAGGGTGCCAAAGTATGGATTTGTTTATGATTTAAAAATCGCAGGATTTGAAGAAGAGTTTGGAGGTTATTAAATTGAGAGTTTATGGAGATAAATTATTTTTTAATACCCTATCATCACCGCTCACTCCCCCACCCCGCAGCTTAAAGGGGTACGTATAATCATAAATAGACAATCCCCCTCTCTGCGCATAGCATCTTCCTTATGGATTACTCACACCTCCTCCTCCAATACCTCATCACCTTCGGCTGGGCGCTGACCGGAGCAGTCTCTATGGCGCTCTCGCTCAGTATCCTGCTCAAGGTCTTCACGTGGATTACACCCATCGATGAGTGGAAGGAAATCGAGAAAGGGAACGTGTGCGTGGCGATCATCTTGGCGGCCGTAATCATAGGCACCGCGCTCGTGATCGGCCTCACACTCATGTCGTAATGAAAACTCTCTCTCGCATCATATTTGGCATAGCAGCAACGCTGCTTCTTAGGTCCCCTCTTGCCTACGCTCATTCCGGCAAAACGGATGCCAATGGTTGTCATACAGTAAAGAAGACCGGTGAGTACCACTGCCACGAGGGATCGGGCACAGCGAAATCCGCAAAGATTGAGGCGAAAACTTCTGCCCGTACGGACGCGCGGGGCACGGCGAGCATTTTCTGCGGTGCGAATACCTACAATTGCTCGGACTTCTCAACTCATGCCGAGGCGCAGAGTGTGTACGAAACATGCCTGCAGGAGACCGGAAAAGACGTACACGGCCTCGATGGGGATGATGATGGCAGTGCGTGTGAGGATTTGCCGTAGAAAAAAGTGCGCATAATGAGTTTCATTGGAAGTAATCGTTTTTCTATCTTTGTGCTTCATAAACAGATCTGATTTTGCCAAGCGTCTTTTCCATATTGACGCTATTCATTTGGTGACACCAAATTCTTAAGACCTTCCAGCCTCTCTTCTTCAGAAATGCATTCACCTCCCTGTCCCGCACAATGTTTCTTTCGATCTTCTTGATCCAGAACTTCCGGTTCGACTTGATGTCCTTCCTTCTCTCCTCCCAGTCGTAACCGTGCCAAAACTCACTGTCAAAAAAAATGGCGATCTTCTTCGATTTATTTGCGGCATCCGGATTGCCGAAGATACCCTTGGGATGTTTGCGAAATCGTATGCCCGCCTCTCTGAGCATCGCCCATCCCCTTTCCTCCACACCGGTTTTCTTTCCCCTTATTTTCGACATGATCTCGCTTCGTTTCTTCTTGGTGAAAATGTCCATTGCACACAGTATATATCTGTTTCTTGTATCTTTGCTTCAATGATTGGTAATCTGTTGCCATGTCTGGAGCGAAGAGCCGTCTATTGGAATTCTTTCAGAATAACGTTGGCAAGTATTTTCCTTTGTCTGAATTGGCAAAGGTCGCTCAGGTTAGCGATTGGCCCAGGGTTATCAGAGCAATGCGGTTGAATGACGGATATGATATCGAGCACATCGCCAAGGGTCCCCATAAGGGATGCTATGTGATGCGATCTTTGAAAATGAATCCTGCCAAACCTCGCGGCGGCATCGATCAGAGAATCAGATATAGAATCTTACAGAGAGATGCTTCATGCTGTCAGCGTTGTGGCAGAGGAGTGAAAGAGAAAGTGAAATTAATGGTGGATCATAAGATACCTGTTGAATGGGGCGGCGAAACAGTGGATGATAATTTGTGGACGCTTTGTGCGGAATGCAATCTTGGAAAAAAGAACTGGCTGTCCGATGAAAATTCGGAAGAGATGAAAGAAGTGATGAGCCAATCAAGCGGTATTAAGAGACTGGAGCGTTTTTTCGAACTTCATCCGCATGAGTTGCTTGAGCCTACACGGCTTGGAATCATCAGTGGCATTAGGGATTGGGAAAGAACGTTAAGACACATTATAGCCAGACCAATATAAAATGTCATAAATCTTGACATAAGAAAAGCTCATGGGGATCGCAGTGTTTCCGCCGCCGTATCGCTTTCGCCT
>MNWP01000019.1 GCA_001872575.1 Candidatus Peregrinibacteria bacterium CG1_02_54_53
GAATACGAGACACTGGCACTACACCCATCGCAGAATTCGGAGTGCCTACTACAGTGTGAAAAGGAATCTTCCATACCTGTTCACCTACCTGCGACATCCAGAGTTGAACATTCCCAACACGAGCAATTCTCTGGAAGGAATATTCACACACATCAAGAAGAATATTCGTCTCCATGGCGGACTCCGCATCGATCAGAAACTACCCATGATTGAGGAGTTCCTACGAGCGAAGTGAGCAGTATTTCAGCCTGCAAAATTGTCCACTACGCCAAGAAATGGTAGAAATGCGAGTAGAGCGCAAAATTTCCTTCGTTTCCTTTATTTCATCTATTTCTTCAATTCCGTGATGGAGGATGGCCTGTCAGCGTGAACATCAGGCCCTGTTCCTTGAGTTTTCTCGTCCCGCGCTTGAGTACCCAGTTGACGTTACGCACGAGGTGCAATTGCTCCTCGTAGGTCACGCCGGTGGGAACGAGTGTCGTCCAATAGCGGAAGGCATGGTTATTCTTGCGGGTTTCTAAGATCGACAGAAAGTGCTGATGCGTATTGGGCGGCATGTGAATGATCGTCGGAGCCCACTCTCCTTCGTCGTACCGACGCACAGCAGGATCGTGCTGCTTATCCGTCACCACGCCTAGTTTCACATTATCCAGCCCCTTTTTGCGGTGCTTTCCCGCTCTGGCGAGGTTTTGCGTTTCGCTCGTTGCCTCCCGCTCTAATTCCTTCTCTCGATCATCCGTCAGGTATCCGTATTCCCGGCACCACACGCGGTTATAGGTGCACGAGGCAATTGCCCCCAACTTATCGGGATCATTCATTGCGGCGAGATAGAGAGGTTGTAAAGGAGCGGGAATCTGATCGTAGGCCATGCGCATCTGTTCGAGTGTTTCACCGGCATCCTTCATGGGCTGTTGCTCTTGCTGCTCCTTGGTGCGGAATCCCTTCAGGTAGCGTTCCATGGAATCGAGTTCGAAACGGTCGCGGTCCACACCCTTTCCCTGTGCGAAGAGCGCACGCGCCTTTCTGAGCAGCTCCTCGGCGTCATCCCACTCCTTGGCGTCGAGTGCATGGCGGATTCCCAGTTTGAGGTTTTCCATTTCGCGCGGAGAGGGGGCCTCGGTGAGATTGAGGCGTTGCTTTGCCTGTTCCACGTAACTCCGTCGCTGCGGGTAGTGCAAGAGGAGGAACTTCTCAGGCGAAAGCTGGTTGAATCCCTGCGGGACCGATTTTTCCTTCATCTTTGCCTCGACCCAGTCATATTCCGTACGAAGCTTCATCCAAATTTTGATGTACTCGGGAAGCTGATGATCCACAAAGTCTCGCAGTGCCATTGCGGTGGGGAACTTCTGCAACTTATTGAGCAACCAGCGACCCAGTCTATCTCGGTTGATGGCTCCGGCGGATGCAGCCGTTTCAAGAGAGGACTTGGCTTTGGAGTGCAGATGCTCAATTTTGCGTGCTTTGGCGATCATCGCGCCCTCGATGCGTGCATTGAGATCGGTGCGTTTCTCGAAATGCAGATCCAAAAAGTCTTTGCCCTTACGGAACGTTTCGAGCTGCGGCTCGTCCTCTTTCGTAAGCATTTTAAAGTGCGGATCATTGAGGAGCTTCTTCCTCTTCTCTGCCACCTGTTCCCATGCAGTGAGGTAGGAAGGCATCTGGTTGTTGACGAAGTATTCCTTTGTTTTGTAGTTGAGTGAAGGATCCGTGAAACGATCGAGCCATCGTTTTTTCGATTCACGCGTGATGAAGTGCTCGCCGTTGGCGCGGTCAAGCATGGCATGCAGTTTCTGCGAAAGCTCACGTGCGGATTGTCTCTGTCGTTCCGCCACCTGGTCGCGGTAGCGCTCCCAATCGCCGATTTCTTGCTCAGTAAGGCCGATGTGCTGTATCCCCAGTCGAAGCTGGTCGGTTTCTTCTGCCGAGGCCACGCGTAATTTGTCGAATGTCTCGGCAATGAATCCCCGAAAGTACTGGATGAGGTTTTCGCGCCTTCTGGCCAATGCTTCTTTCTCCGGAGACTGCCAAACATCCGCGTTGTCGGTTTCTTGTTCCTGCAGATCCAGAAGCGTGTCCTTCGAAGTAGCCATGGACTGTCATTCTACCTGAGGCGGGTTTCATGCGTGCAAATTGGCGCGATTTTTCCATCGTTGTGTGTTAGGATGTCACCCCACCCGTCTTCGTCCTCTCACGGGACAGGACTTCGCCGGGCAAGTGATCTCTCCTTCTCTATGATTTTGTCCGATAAAGATATCCGGCTGGTGATCGCATCCGGCCGCGTGCGGGTCACCTCGCCCAAGCGCTCTGTCGCCGAGCACATCCATGCCAGTTCGATGGATATGCACCTGGGGTCCGTTTTCAAGATCTACGAGCACAGCCGATTCGCTGTTCTGGATCCCAAGAAACCTGAGAGCTTTCATGGCAATACTCGGACCATTGACGTGAAGGAAGGGGAGCCCTTCATTGTTCAACCGGGAGAGTTCATCCTTGGCGTAACCGAAGAGACCATTACGGTTCCCGACGATCTGGTGGTGCGGGTGGAGGGAAGAAGTTCCTTAGGCAGGCTTGGCATTATCGTCCATTCCACGGCGGGCTTCGTCGACCCGGGTTTCTCGGGCACGATCACTCTCGAGATCAGCAATCTAAACCGCCTGCCGGTTGCATTGTATCCGGGCATGCGCGTGTGCCAGCTGGCGTTCGAGACCATGACGAGTGCGGCCGAGCAGCCGTATAACGTGAAGCCGTTCAGTAAGTATCAGGGGCAGTCGCTCCCGGAGGAGAGCCGGCTCGCGATGGATCCCGAATTCACATCGAAAGCGTGATGGTGGTTCACCACGACGAAGCTCGCCATAGGCGGCGAGTCGAATGGTGGACGATACTGGATCCTTCGCTTGCGCTCAGGACAAGTTCGAACTCGATGGCTTGCCATGAGGAGCTTGCGCTGAAGAATGAAGTGCGAAGCGACGAATGGTGGACGATACTGGATTCGAACCAGTGACCTTGCGGATGTGAACCGCACGCTCTAACCAGCTGAGCTAATCGTCCGGGTGAGGAATGCAATGAACAATGGTGAGACGGAGTATACCGCGAAGCCCTGAGCTTCGCCGAAGGGCTGAGCTAATCGTCCGCGGACAAACTTCATAGTACAGAGGCCGCGAGAGCGATTCAATACAGTACCTGTTCTGTTTCTTTCCCTGAGCTCGATGCCAAAAAATCCCGTTCAAATTAGTAACGAACAACCGTCGGTTCCCGTTTATAGCTTACGTATGCAGAAGATTCGACATCGTGACGTGCTCGCGTTCGTGACGCGCTACGCCCGCTCCCATGCGTGGGCCCTCGCGTTGGTGGTGGCACTTTCGGTGGTTTCGACTGCGTTTTTCCTCCTCCAGCCGTTTTTCTACCGTGAGGCGATCGATGCAATTGCTTCTGCTTCTCAGCCCGACACCGCTACGTTTCGTTTTGCGCTCTGGCAATTTATCATCGGCGTCGGAGTGGCTATGGCGGCATTCGTCATAGAACAGGGAGGCGGACTGTTGCTCGGTAAGGCCGAAGTGAAAGTGATGCGACGTGCCCACGCGGATGTTTTTGCCATTGTGCAGCGACATGCAATGGGATTTCACGTGAGTCAGTTCGCCGGTTCGACATCGCGTAAGATCACGAGAGGCACCGATGCCATTGAGGGGATTCTCGACAAGATATTCTTAAACTTTCTGCCCACGATCATTCTGATGATCGGATTCATGGTGGTGCTCTCGCTTCTCGCGCCGCCTATCGCGCTGGCAATGTTTTTGGGGATGATAGTCTACGCGGCATTTTCCGTTGGGATGAATATGTCACTCACACGAATGTACAACTGGGTGGATTCCCAGGACACGCGTGTAACGGGCAACCTCGTCGATGCCATTTCCGCCAATACGCTGGTGAAATCTTTCGCCGCGGAGCCGCGCGAGGATCACCGTCACGGATCCCTGCTTCGTGAGTGGGAACGACGTCAGTGGTTTGCATGGCTGGCTTCGACGGGTGTCACATTGGTTCAGTACATCCTGCTTCTGTTGATTGAGCTCGTCGTCTTCACTCTTGCTGTTTGGCTTTGGTACCATGGAGAGTTCACTCCCGGAGGATTTATCATTCTCATTTTTTACATGGGGCAGCTATGGGGACGTCTTTGGGATTTTGGGCGAAATGTGCGTGAATATATTCGTGCGGTTTCGCGCGGAGAGGAGATGGTGGAGATTGCCCTCAGACCTTTCTCTGTCTGTGATGCGCCGCATGCACGTCCGCTCGTTGTCCGTGAGGGTGAGGTCGCGTTTGAGGGTGTCACGTTCCGCTACGAGCAGGTGACGCAGCCTGTGTTCCGGCAGTTCTCGGTGCGCGTTCGTGCGGGAGAGCGCATTGCGCTCGTCGGGCATTCCGGTGGCGGAAAGAGCACGTTCGTTAAACTTCTTCTTCGTCTCTACGACGTGCAGGAAGGCAACATTCTGATTGATGGTCAGCATATTGCCGAAGTCACGCAGCAAAGCCTTCGTAGCGCCATTGCCCTCGTTCCGCAGGACCCCGTGCTCTTTCATCGGTCGATTGCCGAGAACATTGCGTATGGCAGCCCCGGGGCTACGCGTGAGCAGATTGAGCATGCCGCCACTCTTGCGCATGCACATGAATTCATCTCTGTCCTTCCTAAAGGGTACGAGACACTGGTGGGGGAGCGTGGTGTGAAGCTTTCGGGGGGAGAGCGCCAGCGTGTGGCCATTGCGCGTGCACTCCTTGCCGACAAGCCGATCCTCGTACTCGATGAAGCAACGAGTAGCCTCGATTCCCTTTCCGAGCAGTACATTCAAGAGGCACTTGCCCGTCTGATGCAGAATCGGACGAGCATTGTCATTGCTCATCGTCTCTCGACGATCAAACAGGCCGATCGCATTCTCGTTATTGATCAGGGCAAAATCCTCGAGGAGGGCACACATACCTCTCTTATTAACAAGAAGGGTGGAGTCTATCGTCATCTCTTCGAACTGCAGGCAGGCGGTTTCATTGCAGCGTAGAGAATGCACGCTCTCCGATTTCACCCACGCACCAGGAGGCCGCGGGCGTAAGCCCGGGGAGCTTCACTTGAACGGGCACGGTTCCCTTCTTTGCTGAGAGGATACTATCCTCTACCTGAGGAGGAGGTATACGTCCTGTCCATTCGATTATGGCATATGGGATATTTTGAGTTGCACGGCAGTTTTGATGATCCTTTTCTCTGTCAGATGATTCCTAAAAACGCCCTTCCTTGTAGACAAGATCAGATTTCCCGCTACCCTGTGGGGGCTATGAATTCTTTCGACGCTTCTTCTTCTGTTCCATCAAAAGGAAGGTTCAAAACTATCGGGATCGGTATCTCTGTTGCGGTGTTTCTTGCCGTGGTGTTCTTCATAGCACGAGCGAGCGGGTCCGCACTACCGCAGGGGATTGTGCTGTACTGGGGAGAAGGGTGTCCACACTGTGCCAATGTCGAAGCGTTCATACAGGAGAATGATGTCGAATCGACGGTATCGTTCACGCGTAAAGAGGTGTACCTGAACAAGGCCAATGCGCGCGAGATGGGTCGCGTGGCCAAGCAATGTGGTTTCTCGACGACAGCCATTGGTGTGCCATTCATGTGGACAGGTGCACAGTGTCTGAGTGGAGAAAAGGAGATCATCGCGTTCTTCCAGCAGATGATTCAGTAGGAGGCTGTGCTATGCTCTCTTTATGATCTTCTCTCCGCTCCCCGGTACGCCCACGGTCACGCAGGGTTTCGGCCAGAATCCAGAAATTTATCAGCAGTACGGGTATCTGGGGCACAACGGGTTCGACTTTGGCGTACCCGAAGGCACGAAAGTTTTTGCGCCGCACGATGGCTTGTGCACGGTGAAGGATGACGGGGCAAATGGTTACGGAAAGTACGTAACGATCGATGCACCCACGCGTCGCAGTTTTCTTGCGCACTGCTCACAGATACTCGTGCAAAACGGGCAGAGTATTTCGCAGGGCGATCCGATTGCATTGAGCGGGAATACGGGCAGTTCCACCGGCGCACATCTGCACTGGACATTCAAGATCATGAAGAATGGCGCGGTCCAGAACAAGACGAACGGCTACGACGGTGCCATGGATTGTTCCGAGGTGACGAGGCTGTGGCAACAGCAGAGTTTGCACCAGCACGCGCAGTACACCGATGCCGCCAAGCCCTATCTCTCGATGACGCTTACGGCGAATCAGGTGATCAAGAACACGACGGGGGCGTGATGGGATAAGAGCTTTCTCTGCTATGCTGTCACTCCATGCCTTCCTGCCATAATCAATGGTGCAACCAATCCTTCGAGATCACTCAGGATGATCTGAAGTTCTATGACGAAGTATCCCCTGTTTTCGCGGGGAAAAAATACAGCATTGCTCCGTCCGGCCAATGCCCGACGTGCCGGCATATGCAGCGTTATGTGTATCGGAATGAATGGAATCTATATCGCCGACCGTGCAGCAAGACGGGTGCGACGATCATCTCGATGTACTCACTGGATGAGCCGTTTCCGGTTTTCGATAATCCCGTGTGGTGGGGGGACAGCTGGGATGGGAGGGACTATGCGCAGGATGTGGATTTTTCCCGTCCGTTTTTTGAGCAGTTCTTCGAACTGGTGAACCGCGTTCCCAAGATGGCGCGCGTTCAGCAGGGGGAAGTCGTGAATTCGGACTACACGAATTGTGCCTCGGACAACAAGAACTGCTATCTGCTCTTTTCCGCGAACAGCAACGAGGATTGCCAGTATGGGACACTCATTAATTTCTGCAAGGATTGCACGGATAACTTCCATCTGGATCGTTGCGAGCTCTGCGCTCACTGCATCAACTGCGTCCATTGCTATAGCGCGATTTCCTCCACCAACTGCAGCAACTGCTCCGACATCGCCTTCTGCCGAAGCTGCATCGGGTGCCGGAAGTGTTTCGGCTGCACCAATCTTCACTCCAAGGAGTACCACTTCTTCAATCAACCGCTTACGAAGCAGGAGTACGAAGATCGCACGAAACCCATGGAGGAGGGGAGCTATACCGTCATGGAAGACATGAGGGAACGGGCGGTGGCGCTCTCCCTCACTCTGCCCCATCGCTTCTACGAGGGTGTGCAGAACGAAAACGTAACCGGCAATTACATCCTGCATTCGAAGAATGCATTCGAGTGCTACGACTGTGATTATCTGGAGGACTGCAAATATTGTTCCCGTTGTCTGCACATGAAAGATTGCCAAGACATCAGCAACTACGGGGCGACACAATTAAACGAGCTCTGCTATGACTGTGAAGGGGTGGGGCACGGAGTGTTCCGCGTGCTCTTCTCTAAGCTCGTCTGGGGCGGCTCGAATGATGTGTTGTATTCCTTTGAATGTTTTGCATCCAAGTATCTTTTCGGGTGTGCCGGTCTCAAAAAGGCACAGTACTGCATTCTCAATAAGCAATACACACCCGAGGCTTATGACAAACTTGCCCTGAAGTTATGTGAGCATATGCAGAGAACGGGCGAATGGGGAAAGTTCCTTCCCCAAGGTAATGCCCCATTCGGTTACAACGAGACTGTGGCCCAAGATTATTATCCGCTTTCCAAAAAGGATGCGCTCGCGAGGGGGTTTCGATGGAGGGAACGGGAGGAAGAGACCCCGCACGTAAAGAAGATCATTCCGGCTGAGCGACTGCCGGATGGCATTCATGAGATCCCCGATGATGTGCTCCAGTGGGCAGTCCGGTGCAAGGCAACACAGCGACCGTTCCTCATTAACAAGTGCGAACTGGATTTCTACCGGAGGATGCACCTGCCGCTTCCCCGCTATCATCCGGACGAGCGGCATCGCCGTCGCATGGCGCTCTTAAATCCCCGCACGCTCTGGAAGCGTACGTGTGCCAAGTGCGGAAAGGAGATTGAGACGACGTATGCACCCGACCGGCCCGAAATCGTCTATTGCGAATCTTGTTATCTGGCTTCGGTGTATTGAGATGCAGCATCCCTTATCCTTTACTGGCACGACAAGATTCGCCCTGAGCGGAGCGCAGCGGAGTCGAATGGGCGAAGAGTGTTACCTCGCCTCCGTGTACTAACGCATGCCGACTGCCTTCTTCAGCTTCGGCACTTGTACGACCTCCAAATCGTCGAGGCGAGCATCGAGGTTTGTAACTTGCGTTGAAATCAGATCAACTTTCCGATCCATCCGTCGCATGTTTTCCTTGAGGTGGTCCATGTTCCCTTCCATCCGGTCCAAGCGGGATTCCATACGGTCCATCCTTTGCTCCATACGGTCCATCCGCGTTGCGAAGTCGCCGCGCATTGCCTGGATGTGGTCGAGAACGGTGGCCAATGTGATGCGGGCAGGTTTCTTGAGCATTTATACTGAGGGTATTCGAAGTATGGGCGGCCATCGTAGCAGCGATTTTTGTCCCAAGGCAACGCTCCAAAAATATTTGGGATGGACAAGCCTCATCTCCTCTTCATGGAGCCATGTTCCCCGTTCCATCAATGAATAGAACGTGCAAGCAATGCTCGGCTCTCTTCGAAGTGACGCAGGACGATCTGGAGTTCCTTGAGGAAATTTCGCCGGTCTTCCCCTCGACTGCGCTCGGGGCAGGCAATGGCAAGAAAGAACTCATTCCGCCTCCCACACTCTGCCCCAATTGCAGACTGCGGCGCAGACAAACGCACGTGAATCACGTCAATCTCTACGAGAGAAAGTGCGACCTCACCGGAGCGCAGATCATCTCCAACATCCACCCCTCTTCCCCTTACAAAGTTTATACCCAGGAGGACTGGTACAGCGAGCAGTGGGACCCGCATCAATACCAGAGAGATTTCGATTTCTCGAGGGCCTTCTTTGAGCAGTGGAAAGAGCTGTTCGATGTCGTACCGAGGCCGAACTTGATGACGGGCTACGAATTTGACGAAAACTGCGACTACACGAACTATGCGGGGAAGAATAAGGATTGCTATCTGATTTTTGACTCAGACGAAGACCGGGACTGCTACTACAGCTACAGCCTGAACCAGTGCGTGAACTGTGTCGGATGCTTCCGCACGAGAAAATCGGAACTCTGCTACGAGTGCATTGATTGTGTGAAATGCTACGGCTCATCGTACCTGCAGGATTGCGACAATTGCTCTGAATCGATGTTCCTCAAAAACTGTACGGGATGCAAAAAATGCCTGATGTGCAGCAATCTGAAAAACAAGGAGTACTACGTGGAGAACAAAAAAGTATCGAAGGAGGAATTTGAAAAGTTTCGCACCATGCTCGGAAGCCACTCGGTCGTGGAATCCGCACGCCAGCGCTTCGATACGCTCAAGCTGGAGTTTCCGCAAAAATTCATGCACGGCGTACAGAATGAAGACGTCGTCGGTGACTATCTGGTGAACTGCAAAAACGCTTATTACTGCTTTGACAGCGAAGATCTGTGGGATTGCAGGTACGTCTTTCAGGGATTCATGCCGCTGAAAAACTGCATGGACATTCATGAATGTGGCGAAGCGGAGCGGCTCTACGAGTGCTCCGTCGCGGGATATGAACTGCATAGCTGCTATTTCTGCAACCATACGCTCGCCAGCATGAGCGATATGATTTACTGCCAGCTATGTCACCATTCAAAGCATTGTTTCGCCTGCGTCGGACTTCGCAGAAAGGAGTACTGCATTCTGAACAAGCGCTATACCAAGGAGGAATACGAGGAGCTGGTGCCGAAGGTCATTGCGCACATGAGAAAGACCGGCGAGTGGGGCGAGTTCTTTCCCACAGAGACATCGTGCTTTGCCTATAACGAGTCGCTGGCTCAGGACTATTTCCCGCTCACGAAAAAAGAAGCGATAGCGCGCGGTTGGCGGTGGTTTGATGAAATGGAGAAAAAGGACCAATACTCTGGTCCGAAGATTGAGATTCCGGACAACATCGATGATGCAACCGATGACATCTGCAAGAAAATACTGATATGTTCCGAGAGCGGCAGACAGTACAAAATTATTCCGCAGGAACTCAAATTCCACAAGCAACTGCATGTGCCACTGCCTCGGACCAGCTTTTTCACTCGGTACCGTAAACAGCTCAAGATGCGCAATAAGCGCATTCTTCACGAACGCACATGCGATGCATGTAATGTTCCGATTCAGACTACCTACGCACCAAATCGCCCAGAGAAGATCTACTGCGAAAATTGTTATCAGGAATCACTCGTATGACGCAAAAGACTTGCCGCCAATGTTCGGCCTCCTTCGAGATCACGGACGACGACCGCGCGTTCTTGAAGGATTTCGGTGTGCCGGATCCCACGTCCTGTCCCGAGTGCAGGCTTAGGCGCCGCTTACTTGAGCGCAATTCCCGCAAGCTCTACTGGCGCACGTGCGACCTCACCGGCGAACGCATTCTGTCACAGTTTCATACCGATCATCCCTTCCCGGTCTTTAGCCCCGAGGCATGGTGGAGCGATGAGTGGGATGCTCTGCAGTACGGGCAGGACGTCGATTTTTCGCGTCCGTTCTTTGCACAGTTTGCTGAGCTTCGCAACAAAGTGCCCCATCAGGCGCGGTTCGTGATCCAGGGGACTATGTCCAACAGTGATTATGTGAATAATGCGGGGTATTCCAAGAACTGCTATCTCATTGCGGAAGCTGATTATGATGAGGATTGCCTCTACTCAAACCGCGTCTATCACTGCAAGGATGCCGTGGACTGTTTCAACTGCCATCAAAGCGAAATCATCTATGAATGCCTTGATTGCATCGAGTGCCACAGTCTTTTCTTTTCGCAGGATTGCCAGAATTGCTCGAATAGTTTCTTTCTCAAGAGCTGCATCGGCTGCAGCTCCTGCATCGGGTGCGTGAATCAGCGGCAGAAGAAATACATGATTTTCAATGAACAGTTCACTCAGGAGGAGTATGAACGGAGGAAGAAAGGGCTCCGGCTAGCAACATCGTCCGGCATCGAGGATCTGAGGAAACGCACGGTGGAGTTCATCCGTACGCAGCCTGTGCGCTACGTGCAGGGAGAGCACAATGAGAACTCCACGGGCGACCATATCTCCAATACGCGGAATGCGTACTTCTGTATGGACTGCAAGGATCTGGAGGATTGCCGCTACTGCCAGCGTGTTTCGATGGGCGTGAAGTCGAGCATGGATTACACCTTCTGGGGCGATAACGTCGAGCGCGCATACCAGTGCGGCGCGTGTGGCAATAACGTCTACAACCTGAAATTCAGCACCATGTGCACGACGAATCTGAGCGATTGTGAGTACTTGGACAGCTGTACGGGATGCAAGAATTGTTTTGGCTGTGTGGGTTTAAAGAAGAAGCAGTACTGCATCCTCAATCGGGAATATTCCAAGAAGGAATATGAGGATCTGCGCGCACGGCTCATTCTTCACATGAAGAATGCAGGAGAGTATGGGGAGTTTTTCCCGAAGAGCATGTGCTCGTTTAGCTACAACGAGTCGATCGCCATGGAGTACTTTCCGCTCACGAAGAATGAAGCGCTGAAGCGGGGTTACCCTTGGCGGGATGAGCGCGATGAGAAGCCGGATGTGAAGAAAGTTATTGCCGCAGCAAAACTTCCCGAGTCCATCGCAGAGGTTCCCGATGACATCCTCCAATGGGCCGTGACTTCGGAGGGATCGGGCCGCCCCTTCCGCATTGTGAAGCAGGAGCTCGCGTTCTACCGCACACACAATCTTCCTATTCCCCATCTCCATCCGGAGGAGAGGCAGGACCGAAGAACAGCATTGCGTCCTCCCCGCAGGCTCTGGAAGAGGCCGTGCTCCGCGTACGGGAGGAAGATTGAATCCACATTCCAGCCTTCGCGGCCAGAAATTGTGTACTGCGAGGAATGTTATTTGGCAGAGGTTTATTGAGTCTTTGTGGCCGCTACGGCCGGCAAGCGCTCCGGAGCGGAAAGAGCGGGTGCTGTGCGAATCCTGTTACCTTCGAGAAGTTTATTAAAGAGCAGGATTCGCCCTGACCCTTCGGCAAGCTCAGGGTCATCCCGAGCGGAGTCGAGGGATGAGCGAAGTCGAACGGGCGAGGAGTGTTATTTGAAGGAAGTCTATTAGCTGATTGTCATCCTGAGCTCTGTCGAAGGATGACGAGCTCTTTGTCATGGTTCGACAGTGCTCACCATGACAAATTTCATTATACTGACTATCCGATGCCCACCTGCCCCGTCACCGGCCAGAAATTCGATGTGACTCCTGCGGAGATGGAATTGCGCAAGAAGCTCGGCATTGAGGGCGAGCCTTTGCTCCACCCCATCGCGCGTTGGCAGATCCTGGGCGCCTTCTGGCAGCACTGGGCGCTCCACAAACGGAAATGTGATAAGACCGGTAAGCAGATCATCTCCGTCTTCTCGCAAGACTGTCCTTATCCCGTTTGGCATAAGGATGAGTGGATCAAGCATGCCGATCCGCCTTCGGCCGAGATCGATCTCACCAAGCTGCTTTTTCCCCAGATGTGGGAGCTCTTTCGGCAATGCCCCATCGCGCACAATATCGGAGCGGGAAATCAAAACTGCGAGTACACCGATGATTGGTGGTACTCCAAAAATTGTCACCTTTGCCATTCGGGATTGAACGATGAAGATCTGCGCTACTGCTACCGGGTTTTTCAAATGAAAAACAGTCAGTGCTGTGTATTCTCGTACGACAGTGAACTCTGTGTTGATCTTCTCAACTCTCACAACTGCTTCCGCTCCGTACATCTCTTCAACTGCTGGAACTGCTCCGAGAGCATGTTTCTCTACGACTGTCGCAACTGTCAGTATTGCATGTTCTGCAGCAACCTGCGCAATAAGCAGTACTGTTTCGGCAATCAGCAACTCACAAAAGAGCTATACGAGAAGCGTGTACAGGAGTGGGATCTCCGTTCCAGGCAGACCTACGAGAAGGCGAAGAAGGCGTTTAGGGAGATGCTCCGTACACAGAGCTGGCACCGTGCGACGTTCATCGATCAGTGTCAGGAGTGCAGTGATTCCAACTACGTGTACGCGAGCAAGGAATGTAAGAATTGCTTCTTCGTCGACGAATTGGAGGATTGCATGAATGTGCTCCGCGGCTTTGGCGGAAAAGACTCACTCGATAGTGTGTGCGTGGCTGTTGGGGCGGAATTGGTGTACTGCTCTACGACGCCACAGGACAAATGTTACGACGTGAAATTCGGCTACAACATCATGCAATCCAAATTCATGGAGTACTGCGCACACTGTTTTCAGTGTCAGCACTGTTTCGGCTGCTGTGGGCTCGTCAAAAAGAAGTACCACATTTTCAACAAGCCCTACGAGCCTGAAGAGTATGAGAAAAAGAAAGCCGAGACCATTGCCGTCATGAAGAAGACCGGGGAATACGGGCTGTTCTTTCCGCCACACTTTGCCGCGAATCCTTACGAAGAGAGTCTGGCCGGCTTCTACTGGCCGATGGCGACGGAGGAGGGCAAGCGCAGGGGATTTCGGATGCGGGAACGGGAGGAAGAGCGCGAGTCGGGCGCACTCGATTCTTCCAATGTCCCCGATCGAAGTGATCAGGCCGACCCGCCCGTTCCGACCGACGGTCGGGCGGGTGAATCCGTAACGAGGACGCCATTTTGGGATGCGACCGCCAGGCGTCCATTCCAGATCCTGAAAGAGGACGTGGCGTTTGCACAAGATCTTGGGGTGCCGCTGCCCTACACCTACTATATGCGCCGGTTGCAGGAAAATTTTCGCCTCATTCCCTTCGATGGCACGATGCGCGAAGTCGCCTGTGGCAAGTGCGCGAAGCAGACTTTGACGAGCTGGCCCACGGAATACGACGGCAGGATTTTATGCGAGGAGTGTTACCTCAAAGAGGTGTATTGACAATTATACTTAACATTCCTTCTCTATCCTCTATACTCTTTTCATGCGACAAAAGATCGAACATACCCTTCGACTGGCTGGGCTGCGTGAGGAAGAGGTGATGATGTATATTCAACTTCTCAGACTCAAACGCGCCTCGATGCCAGAGTTGATTACGTCGACGGGTCTCAATGTCATGACCGCCTATCGCACGATGAAGCGCCTTCAGGAGCGCGGGCTGGTACAGGCGTTCACTATCAATCAGAAGCAGTCGGTATATGCACCGCTTTCACTCGGGGCACTGATCCAGACTTTGGGTGCCGAAGAGCGGTCGATTCGTCGACTGCAGCTTGCCCTCAAAGACCTTGATCGTTTCCTTTCCTTTATTGGTTCTAAGGAAGAAGCGGAGGACCGGACCGATGAACAGGAGCCTATTGTGATTCGTCAGGGTCTTGATGCGTTCCGCGAAGAATACTTGAAGATCCCCGATCTTTGTGAAGATGAGTTTATCTGCATGGGCTCCATGCAGAACTACTGGGACGTTGCCGGCATGTCCGACGAGGCACCTGAGGAGTTGGCGTTTCGTCATAAACGCTTCAGTCGAAACATGTTCTGCCGTGTTTTCAATACGCACTCCCCCGAGGCCGAGGCTTTTGCGAAGCGCGACAGTAGAGAGCTGCGTACTACGCGTCTCGTGGACTCCATTCCGGTTTCAAAGGATTACCTCGGGTACGCCCTGGATCACGTGAGACATTTCATCTGCGATAAAGATCACCCTCGTGTGATCATCATTCGCCATCCCGAGCTTGTGTCACTCTATCGTGATCAATTTGAGCGCATGTGGAACGCGGGAGTTGGAGCATAATGAATCGTGAAAGGCAAACCTTCAGCCTTTGCCCTTCGGGGCTACGGCCGACAGGCCGGTTTTCCTCTCACGGACTCTCCTTTCCCTTTATAGGTATCGCTCCCCGTCCGATCCGGCCATCGGCCGGGCGGGCACCCCGTACCAAGTGCGGGGCTCGCGACGGCTCGTGAATTTTCACAGTTGGCTGTGAAGATTAGCTGTAGCAAAATCGCACCTGGACGGGCAAATGCTCACGTATTGTTGTTTCATGTTGTCGCATGTGGTTTCACATCCGTAGACTGATTGTGCCATGTCATCCAAATGTACTCATTGCCCGGCATCGTTCGAAGTCACCTCCGAGGATCTCGCTTTTCTCGATAAGCTTTCACCCGTTTTGAAAGGTAAGAAATATGCGATCCCTCCTCCAACACTCTGCCCCGATTGTCGTCAGCAGCGCCGGCTTCTGTGGCGCAACGAGCGCAGCCTGTACCGTCGCACATGTGATCTTTGCAAGAAGTCCGTCGTTTCCATGTATCCCGCTGACGCGGCCTTTCCCGTGTACTGTACGGAGTGCTGGTGGAGCGATCAGTGGCATCCCAGCGGCTTCGGGCGGGAGGTTGATTTTGGTCGGCCATTTCTGCAGCAAGTGAAGGAGCTCCAGAATGTTGTTCCGCGTTTGGCGCTCAATGTCATCAATAACGAAAACTCGGATTTCATCAATCATTCCGGTTCAAACAAGAACTGCTACCTGATTTTTGCAGCGGAGTTCAATGAAGACTGTCTCTTTGGGTATCAGGTGATCAAATCCACCGGCTGTACCGATACGTGCGACTGCACCGAGTCACACTACTGTTACGAAGTGATCGATGTCGATAAATGCCATTCGCTCCTCTTTTCGCAGAATTGCACCAATTGCTCCTCCTCCGCTTTCCTCTTTGATTGCAAAGGATGTACGGACTGTCTGCTTTCGACGAATCTGCGCAACAAACACTACGTCATCCGCAATCAGCAGTATTCCAAAGAGGAATATCTGCGTATAAAGAAGGAAATCATGGAAACGATTGCCCGCGGAAAACTTTTTGAAGTTCTGCAGGAGTTTGTGACGATCAAGGAAAAAGGGATTCATCGTGCGCTTGAGGTCGTGAGCTGCGAGAACGTCACGGGAGATTACCTCAAAAATTCGAAGAATATCCGTTACTGCTTCGATGTCTCGTATGCCGAGGACTGTGCATATATCTTTACCGGATTCCAGATCAAAGATCTGATGGATGTGTGCCATACCACCGATGCACAGCTGGGTTACGACTCTCTGAGTCTTGGTTACGGCTCGTATAACGCACTGTTCACTCACGGATCCTGGGGCAGCAAGAATCTGCTCTACTGTGATATCGTCCAGACGGGATCGGACATGTGCGGGTGCGTGTGTATGAAGCCCGGCAAGTACTGCGTGCTCAATAAGCAGTACACCAAAGAGGAGTACGAGGCACTCGTGTCTAGGGTCATCGAACTTATGCAGGAGCATGGCGAGTGGGGCGAGTTCTTTCCTGCAGGCATTTCTCCCTTTGCTTACAACGAGACGACGACGCAGGTGTACTTTCCCCTTACCCCAGCCGAAGCCAAGAAGAGGGGATTTCCGTGGCGCGAACTGAAGGATGAGGCGCTCAACGTGACGAAGACTATTCCGGCATCAAAGTTGCCCGCAGCGATCGACAAAATTCCCGATGACATCCTCAATTGGGCAATCACATGCGAGGCTACGGGCCGTCCTTTCAGGATCATCAAGCAGGAACTGGATCTCTACCGAAATATGAGGCTTTCGATTCCCCACTTTCATCCCGATGAGCGACACCGCAGGAGAATGGCACTGAAAAATCCTCGTACAATCTGGAAACGCTCGTGCATGAAGTGCAGGAAAGAAATGGAAACCACCTACGCGCCGGATCGACCAGAAATTGTCTACTGCGAATCCTGCTACCTAAAAGAAGTTTACTGAAAAGCAGGATTCGCTCTGAGCGAGGAGCGACGAATCGAATAGGCAAGGAGCTTGCCCTGAGACAAAGTCGAAGGGTGCTACCTGAAGGAGGTATACTGAACGTATGCATGGTTCCCTTCGACTCCGCTCAGGACAGGCGACTCCGCTCACCACAGGGCAGACTTGCCGCAATCCTTGGTGCAAAGCCGTCTTTGAAATTCATGCCGATGAAGAGGCGTTTTTACAGAAGATCGGCTGGAAGTTCGGGTCAACGGAGGTACATCCTCCCTTGCCCGTTTTCTGCCCAGAATGTCGTTTAAAAATTCGCACGTGTCACCGCAACGAACGGAATTTTTACCGGAGAAAAGCCAATCTTACCGGCAAGGAAATGGTTTCCATCTACCATGAAGATCCGCTTTGGGGTCCGCCGGATATGGTCTATATGCATGACGAATGGAACGATGATCAACAGGATTTCATTGAGCACGGGCGCCCTTACGATTTTTCTCGTTCATTCTTTGTCCAATTTGGAGAACTTCACAAAGCCGTGCCGCGCCTCGGCTCGATGGTGATCGGTAACGAAAATTGCGACTACACGGCCGGTACGGGCTACTGCAGGAACTGCTACCTCATCAATTCCTCCGAGTATTGCGAAGATTGTTATTACGGAAAGCTCATGCAAAGTTGTAAGGACAGTGTCGATTGTTCCTATCTCTACAATTCCGAGCTCTGCTATGACTGTTTCAGTGTGTTCAAGTCTTATAACTGCGTTTCCGTTGCCTTCTCTTCAAACTGTCGCGACTGCTTCTATTCATGGAACTTAAGCGGCTGCAGCAACTGTTGCCTGTGCTCGAATCTGCGCCAGAAGCAGTATCACTTTCTCAATGAGCCGCTCACGAAGGAGGAGTATGAGCGGCGCGTGCAGGAATTCCGCGGTTCGTACATAAAGATGGAGGAAATGCGTCGAAAGTGGGAGGAGCTTAATAAGACAATGATTCACCGGTATGCCAATATCGTGAACAGCGAGAATTGCACGGGAGATTTCATTGAAAATTCCAAGAACTGCCTCGATTGCTATGACGTGAACGAGAGCCAGGATTGTCGGTATGTGGCTGTGGGAGTACAGGTGAAGGATAACTACGACTGCTCGAATATGTATATCAAGCCGGAGCTCTGTTACGACACTCTCGGCACGATCGAGGCGTATAACTGCGCATATTCGCTCTTTGTTTTTCATAGCCAGAATCTTCTCTACTGCGAATACTGTTTCAACTGCAAAGATTGCTTCGGCTGCGTGGGTTTACGACGTAAGCAGTACTGTATTTTTAACCAGCAGCACACCAAAGAGGAATATGAGAAACTCGTGCCGCAAATTATCGAGCAGATGAAAGAATCAGGGGAGTGGGGTCTGTACTTTCCCCCATCGCTCTCTCCATTCGGTTACAACGAGTCGCTTGCGCATGAGTACTATCCGCTTACGGAGAAAGAGACTCATGTACAGGGATACTATTGGAGAAAGATAGAGGAAAAGAAGCCCGTAGTTTCCAAAACCATTCCCGCAGCCCGTCTGCCGGATTCCATTGATGACATTCCAGATGACGTCGTTGATTGGGCGATTGTCTGTGAGAAGACGAAGCGACCGTTTAGGATTCTCAAACAGGAAATCGATTTCTATCGTCGCCAGAAGCTCCCTATCCCACATCTGCATCCGGACGAACGCTATGATCGACGGCTTGCGCTCCGTAACCCCTGCACTCTCTTTACACGGACCTGCATGAAATGCGGCAAGCCGATCGAAACCACCTACCCGCCCGAACGACCGGAAATTGTCTACTGCGATGCTTGTTATCTTTCCGAAGTCTATTGATCCTCAGCATCCTGAACTCTGAAAGTCGTTCTGGTCGGGCGGGCGCGCCGGATCGACCGGAGACGGTGTACTGTGAAAATTGCTATCTGAAGGAGGTGTATTAGCGTGTTTCTTATCCTGAGCACTGCCGAAAGATGATGTGGGAATTGTCATGATTCGACAGCGCTCATCATGACAATTGTTGCTACACTTTCTTTGATGAAGAAGACCTGCAATAACCCTTGGTGCAAGCAACCCTTCGAGGTTACCGACAGTGATCTCAAGTTCTTCGACAGTGTCTCACCTGTTTTTGCAGAGAAAAAAGAGCGGATTCCGCCGCCGACTCTGTGTCCGGAGTGCCGGATGCAGCGCAGACAGTCATGGCGCAACGAGCACAGTCTCCATCGCAGAGTGTGTGATCTCTGCAAGAAGACGACCATCTCCTCCTTCGCTCCCGAGAGTCTTTATACCGTGTATTGCACAAACTGCTGGTGGTCCGATCGCTGGGATCCTTTGAAGTATGGACAGGAATTCGATTTCACTCGTCCCTTCTTCGATCAGTTCGAGGAACTGCAACACAGAGTCCCACAGGCTGCTGCCCTTCAGCTCAACAATGAAAACTGCGAATTCAATCTGCTGCTCGCCTTCAGCAAGAATGCCTACCTGTGTCCGGGGAGCTACTTTGTCGAGGATTGCTACTACCTTCGCAAGAGCCAATACTGCAAAGATTGTGCCAACAGCAATGTCCTCAACCGTTGCGAGCTTACTGCAGAAAGCACCAACTGCGACGGGTGTTTTTCCGCACATCACCTCGTGAACTGCCGCCGGTGTTCCTCCAGTAGTTACCTGAGGGACTGCTCGGGCGTGAAAGATTGTTTCATGTGCAGCGGTATCCACAATCGGCAGCACTGCTTCAAGAACGAGCAGCTCACGAAAGAGGCCTACGAAAAGACCCTCCAAAACTATCAGTCCGCCTCCCCGAATGATTTGCTGAAGGAGTTCAGCGCTTTCGATGTGACCGTCCCCAAGCGGGCGCAAATCCAGCTCAATTGCGAAGGATCCACGGGTGCGTATCTTGCCAATTGCCGCAATGCCGTCAATTGCTTCGACTGTTTCAACATCGAAGATTCCAAATACATCTTCGAGTGCGAAGGAATAAAGGATTCCATGGATTTGACCTCGCACGACAAGGATATTGAGCTCTGTTACGAGATGTCCTCCGGCGGCGAAAAGAGCTATCTGACACGATTTTGCTACTGCACCATCTCCTCCCCGCGCTCACTGTATCTAAGCTCCTGTTTCTATCAATCCGACAGTTTCGGATGTGACGGAATACACACATGTGGCCAGTACCGCATTCTCAATAAGCAGTATACGAAAGAGGAGTACGAGCGGCTCTTACCGAAAATCATCGCCCACATGCGGAAAACGACAGAGTGGGGGGAATTCTTTCCCGTTGGGCAAAGCTTCTACGCCTATAACGAATCTGTCGCCCACGATTTCTTTCCGATCACGAAGCTGGAAACGGAAAAGAGGGAATGGAAGTGGCGCGAGGAGAATGATGAGATGCCGAAGGTTTCGAAGGTGATTCCTGCTTCCACGCTGCCGAATTCCATCGATGAAGTCCCCGACGACATTGTGAACTGGGCCATTGAGTGCGAGGCGACGGGCCGCCCTTTCAGAATCATCAAGCAGGAAATGGATCTCTACCGGAAGATGCGGCTTTCGATTCCCCACTTTCATCCGAATGAGCGACACCGCAGGAGAATGGCATTGAAAAATCCTCGCACAATCTGGAAACGCCCGTGCATGAAATGCAGGAAGGAAATGGAAACGACGTATGCACCCGATCGCCCCGAGACGGTGTACTGCGAATCCTGCTACCTTAAAGAAGTGTACTGATGCGAAGAGCTTGCCCTGAGACGAAGTCGAAGGGTGCTACCTGAAAGAGGTCTACTGAACTACTTCGCAACAAATGAGGTCGCTCCCAGCCATGCTAGCTGGAACACCGCGCGTTGCGTACGTGCGTAGATAGGGCTCTCGATGATCAACCCCATCCGCTCTTCCGGATTGAGGGAGAGGATCGCCACCTTTTCGTTGTAAATGGTGATTTCGTACTCAAAGTGGAACTCACGCGGATTCACAAAGAGTATTTCGACAAGATTCGTATCGAATCCTTTTGGATAGTACGTTTCGAGGTAGCGCAGTGATTTTTGCGTATGCGGAGACAGCATGCGGGTTTTGATGCCCTTTGCGATCTTGCGCTCAGCATAGTCACGAAGGAAATCCGGCGGAATGACTTTGGGAATGTCTTCCAGATTCGTGTAGCCGAGCAGTTCACTTTTCGCCGTAAGCGTCTCTTCAAATATGTTTTTCATGCCTTCCAATCCTTCGTAGTACTGGATCTTCGGCTTGTAGGCGAGGGCATTGGTGACCGACAGTAACTCCGGCAAAAGCTTTTCTGCGCGCTCGAGTTTCTCCTGTTCCTTGCGCACCAGGATGGTCGGGCTCTCGATTGCGAAGTGTCTGATTCCATTTTTTAGAAACGAACTCACAAGGCCTTTTGCCGCCAGTTCATCCAAAATTTTATAACAGACAACACGGTGCACGTCGGCCTTGCGGGCAATGGCGCTCACATAGGAGCCGCCGAGCTGCAGAAGTGCGTAGTACACCTTTGCTTCTTCGAGCGGCAGGCCGAGTGATTGGAGTTCCGAAATAACCATACTGTTGTAGTAAAATTACTACAGATAGAATATCATAGAATAGCCTAATAAGGTAAATATTCTTAAAATAAATACATCGGTGCGTTTGATTGTATTGACTGCATAACAGATGATATTTAGCATCAGTACACATTTTTATAAGAATTCTATCCCCTCATGAGTTCCTGTCGTCTCTGTGAGTCGGCCTTCACTGTTCATCCGCAAGAAAAGTCCTTTCTTGAAAAAGTATCTCTGCCGGAGCCGACCCTCTGCCCCACTTGCCGACGGCAGGGACGGTTTGCATGGCGCAATGAGCGCAGGCTCTATCATCGCAAGTGCGGCCTCACGGGCAAGCAGATCATTTCCGTTTATGCGCCGGATAGTCCGTATTCTGTTTACGATCAGCACGAATGGTACACGGACAAGTGGGATGCAATGCAGCAGGGTAGAGACTTCAATTTCTCCAAACCATTCTTTCCCCAGTTTGATGCGCTCATGAAAGCCACCCCAAAGATCTCGGTTTTCACATCCAACAATCTTAACAGTGATTACACGAACGGCGCACAGCAGGATAAGAACTGTTACATGATTTTCGTAAGCGATCATGATGAGGACTGTTACTACTCCTACGGAATAGACAGTTGCTCCAGCTGCATTGAATGCCTGAACTGTTTTAAGTGCGTACTGTGCATCGAATGTGTGGACTGCTCCGAATCGTACAATTTGGCTCATTCCGAAAGGTCCCACAATTGCCGCGACAGCTTTTTCCTTTCTGATTGTAAGGGATGTGCGAACTGTTTTGGGTGTTTCGGACTTCGCAACAAGCAGCACTGCATATTCAATGAGCAGCACACTAAAGAGGAATACGAGAAAAAGCTGCAGGAGCTGAATACGGGTAACTTTCGAACACTCTCTTCCGCGCGGGATGTATTTCTCCGAAAGTCGGGGGAACAACAGATTCACCAGTTCTATGACGGAAACGGCAATGAAAATGTGACTGGCGACCATATCGTGCACTGCCGCGATTGTATCGAGTGTTATGACAGCGCCGACTTGGAGAATTGCGGTTATCTCATATTCAGTTCAAGTCCAAAGACTGTTTCGACGGTCATGTGGTCGTCGATCACTGTGAGATGACCTACGGAACGATCAGTACGATCAATCAGTACAATACGCAGTTCACGTTTGTGAGTTTCTATTCAAAGAATTCACAGTATCTTGATCATTGTCAGTACTGTGAGGATTGCTTTGCCTGCTCAGGACTGAAGAAAAAACGATTCTGTATTTTCAATCAGCAATATTCCGAGGAAGAATACATGCGCCTGAAAGCGAAAATTGTGGAGCATATGAAAAAAACGGGTGAGTGGGGCCAGTTCCTTCCGCCGGAACTCTCTCCCTTCGGATATAACGAAACAGTGGCGCAGGAATACTTTCCGCTGACCGGGGGAGAAGTGGCCAGGCGGGGATGGAAATGGCACGCGGATACCGAGAGTCAGACTTCGAATTATCAGGGTCCCCGCGTCTCTCTTTCCGTGGATATCAAAGATGTGCCCGATGACATGACAGAAAAGATTCTGGTGTGTGAGCGGACCGGCAAGCCCTACAAAATCATTCCCCATGAGCTCGCGCTCTACCGCCAGCATCGCCTGCCCCTTCCCCGTGTGTGTTTCGATGAACGGCACTTGGAACGCATTCGACGGCGCAACCCCCGCAAGCTTTGGACGCGTTCCTGCATGAAGTGCGGCAAATCGATCGAAACGACATATTCTCCAGATCGTCCCGAGACGGTGTACTGCGAATCCTGCTACCTTAAAGAAGTGTACTGATGCGAAGAGCTTGCCCTGAGACGAAGTCGAAGGGTGCTACCTCAGAGAGGTCTACTGAAGCGCCGAAAGTTATTTACAAAACCGCCAAAATACTGAAGAATACTGCCTAAATGGCTTTCCTTCGCCACCTCCACCCTTCGACTCAGCCTCGCACTGCTCGGCTTCGCTCAGGGCAGGCATTGTTTATCTCCGTTTCCGTTCATGTCTAATCTTCGCCATTTACACATCGTCGTTCCGCAGGGAACGAAGGAAAACAGAAAGCTGGAGCCCAAATTCCAGGATCTGCTCGTGAGTTTGCGCAACACCGTCACGGAGGAACGATTCGCATTCGAGTACTTCGGTTACGAGCAGTACACCTACTTTTACGTCACAGTGAATGAAAAGTTCAAGGAGACGATTGAGGGCTTGATCTACTCCACGTTTCCCGATGCCGAGATCCGCGAGACCAAGGACTTCACGGAGCTCATGCATCCGCAGAAGCAGCACCTTGCGGGATGTGAGCTCTTTCTCGAAGAGAAAGATGTGTACCCGGTGAAGACATTTGAAAAGTTTGAGGAAGACAGCATGTCGCGCCTTTTCTCGGTGATTTCCAAAATCGACAGCGGCGAACAAGTGTGGGTGCAAATCATCGTCGAGCCGCACGACGATGACGCGTTCTTCCACTTCTTTCGCAGTTGGCGTTTCAAATTTGCAAACCTGAAGAAGTTTTTCTCGGTACGTGATCGTCTGCGCAAAGAAGGTCGCAAAGGCATTCAAACCGTTCGTTTCAGGGCAGCAAAGCAAAAGGAAGAGACGAAACCCTTCAAGGTCTCTATTCGCTGCGCGTACCTGGGCAAGAGTTTTGAGGAGGCCAGTCGCAAGCTTGAGGCGGTGAAGAACAGTTTCTACCACTTCAATGATTCCGATATCAACGGGTTTGCCTCATCGAAGGCAACAGAGTCGGCGTCATTCGTCAGGCAATTTCGCGAGCGGCGCCACGCACGCACGTTTATCTTAAGTGCGGCAGAGGTCGCCACTCTGTACCATTTGCCGAATGCGGATTTCGTCCACCACATTGTTCACGTTCTGGCACGCAAGTCCGATCCTCCGCAGGATCTTCCGCGGGCCGGCGAAAAGGATGTCAGCACATTCGGCATCACCAACTACCACAACAACTTCGTGAAATTCGGTGTGCGCCTCGAAGATCGCCGACGTCATTTGTACGTCGTGGGCAAATCCGGCGTGGGTAAATCGAAGCTTCTCGAGCTCCTTATAAAGGAGGATCTGGAGCGTGGTAGAGGAGTGGCGGTGCTCGATCCGCACGGCGATTTGGTCGACAGCGTGTTGAAGCACGTGCCCAAGAGTCGCATCGATGATGTGATTCTGTTTGATCCGGGTGATACAGAGTTTCCTATTGCCTTTAATCCGCTCGCCAAGGTGGATGAGGCCTATAAGATGCAGCTGACCATCGGGTTCCTCGATATCTTTAAGAAGCTCTTTGGCGACAACTGGACCTACCGTCTGGAGCACGTGCTGCGCTATACCACTTTGGCGCTGCTCGATAGCCCTAATACCACGGTGCTGTCGATCCTCAAGATGCTCAATGACAAGAACTACCGTCAGAAGATCGTGGCACGCATTCAGGATAACGTGGTGAAGAGTTTCTGGGTCAGTGAGTTCGCCGCGTGGAGCGAGAAATTCGATTCCGAAGCCATTACACCACTCCTCAATAAAGTCGGCCAGTTTGTGGCGACGAATATGATCCGCAACATTATCGGACAGCCCACGGCCCGGTTCGATATTCGGGATGTGATGGACAAGAAAAAAATTCTGCTCATGAAGGTTTCGAAAGGATTGCTTGGCGAAGAAAACTCCTCGCTCATCGGTTCCATGATCATTACCAAGATGTATCAAGCGGCCATGAGTCGCGCCGATATGGCAGAGGAGCAGCGATCGGATTTCTACTTCTATGTGGATGAGTTTCAGAACTTCGCGACTGATACGTTCTATGAAATTCTTTCAGAGGCGCGCAAGTATCATCTCGATCTCACGATCGCTCACCAGTATATGGGGCAGCTTTCGTCGAGAATTCGGCAGACGGTCTTTGGCAACGTGGGTTCCATGATCAGCTTCCGTGTGGGAGCGGAAGATGCTGTGGTGCTGGAGAAGGAATACGAGCCCATCTTCAAAGAGCGCGATATCATCAACCTGGGTGTGCGCGAGTTTTATGTGAAGATGTCGGTGAAAGGAGAGATCCGCGAGGCGTTCTCTGGTCGCACGGTGGATGTGCCCAAGCCCAAAGACGATCACTCACGCGAGATCATCGAGCTTTCGCGCAAGAAGTACTGCCAGCCCAAGAAGCAGGTGGAAGAGATGCTCAGAAAGTGGGATGAGGCGGCTGCGGCACCGCCGAAAGAGGATGAGATTTCCAGTGTGGAAGAAAAGTTTGAGGAACCCATTATCTAACATCATTGCGCAGCCGTTTTTTCGTTTGTGCCCGCCTTCGCTCCGGGGTGGCTTGCCGGCCATAGCTCTGCCAATGTGCATGGACAATACTGGCACTGCCTCCGGAGCTACGGTGGGCGGCCATCGCAGAGCGACGGCCGGGATGAAGCTGCAGCGGAGCCGCCGAAAGAGGACGAAATGGGATCCGAGGAGAAGTTTGAAGAGCCGATTATTTAGGGTTAGGAATTAGGGTTAGGGTAGGGAGTATGAGGTAAGAAATGAGCTTGTGTGTGAGATTGATTTTTTCTGAAAAAATAGTATAATATCCATAACAACACACATCGCATCTTATGACGGATTTCCCGCCATCCCCGAATGTCTGTTTGCTTCCGGATCGATGTTCCATACAGCAACCGCTGCGTTTTGCCGGTGGAGCGGGAACGTTGGCAGTTATTTCCGTTGTCGGGCTGTTGATGTTTGGGTTGGGGGCGTCAGTCTCTCTCTACCAGAATCGTCATCAGTTTTCGGTATTTGCCCGACAGGTGCCAGAGGATATCGATTGGGCTGCACTCAATCAGCGACGCGTTGAGCAGCAGGTGGAAGTTCGGGAGCAGGAGCGCAATCAGCATGCCGCCCCGTCAGATCCGATTCCGGCAGCAATGCCGGAGGTGATTCCTGTCGCTCCTGAACAATCAAGTATTCCTGCATCTCCCGGCGCATTGATTTCTCCACCTCAAGTTCCCGAGCAGCCGATGTTTGACGTTCCTCTGCCGCCGGAGGTCATTCCTGCTCCTGACATTGTGACTCCGATTCCGGCCGCCGAAGAAGCCCCTCTCGTCGAGGTTCCCGAAGCGACGGATGTGTTGGAGGACACTGTTCCCGAACAGGAAGAGGTCGCCCCGATTGTTCCAGAGATTTCGGCAGAGGAAGTCATATCCATTCCTGATGAGATTGGTGTCTTCTTTACTCAGACGAGTGTGAAGAACAACACATATCTGCTTCAGACGCTTGATCGTCTCAGTGCGATGACCGGATCCGCTCTCATCTTCAATGTGAAGGCGGGAACCGTTCACTTTCATTCTGCTGCCCCAATCGCCGAGGAGCTCGACCTGATTCGTCCGGCGTACGATCTGCCCGAGGTCATCGCCCAGGCACGTGAACGCGGCATCACCACGATCGGCCGGTTCGTCGCGCTCAAAGATCCCAATCTTGCCCAGGCGTTGCCCGAGACGCAGATACAGCATCCGAAGACCGGTCGACGTGTCGGCAGCGTGTGGGTCGACGGCAGTAATCCGCAAGTGCTGACGCATAACGAACAGATTCTGCGTGAACTTGTCAAAGCCGGTATCGACGAGATCAATTTGGACTACATCCGGTACCCCACCGAGTACGCGCAGACATCCATCGGACTGACCGGCAACGAAAAGGCCGATCACATCGAAGCATTTCTCAAGATGGCACGTCGTGTGATCGATGAAGAGGGAGGAAAGACGAAGCTCGGCATCTCGACCTACGCGATTCTCGGATGGAACTTTCCCGTCAACTTCGAGCCGCTGGGTCAGGATATCGCCCGCTTCGCTCCATTAGTCGATGTCATCTCGCCCATGGCGTACCCGGCTACGTTCGCGGCGGGTTCCTACTATAACCCTGCCAAGCATCCCCGCAGTCGTATGTACTATCTGGTGTATCGCACCCTTACGGGGTACGCAGAACTGTTGGGAGACCAGGCGTACAAGCTCCGTCCGTGGATTCAGGGGTACGGCATCACCCAGAAGAACCTGCAGGATCAAATCGACGCAGTCTTTGACTCAGGATCCTGCGGATTCACCATCTGGAATGCGAGCAATAATTATTCGATCTTCATGAAGATTCTTCCGGAGGTGAAACGTCCAGAAAGCTGTTCTTCATAAGAAGAATCACTGTACCTAGTCTGTAATCTCAAACGCATAATTGTGTTGAAATGACACTATTCAACACTTCTGCGGGTGTCCGGTAGTTGAGGGATCGGCGAGGACGAGTATTGATGAGCTCAACGGCTCGATCAAGCTCTTCCTGAGAAATGGCACGAAAATCCGTCCCCTTCGGGAAGAAATCCCGCAACAGTCCGTTCGTATGCTCGTTGAGTCCTCGTTCCCAGGCGTGGTACGGACGCGCGCAGTATACCGTGATCCCCAATTCCTCGGTGATGTTCTGATGACAGCAGATCTCCCTGCCGTT
>MNWP01000034.1 GCA_001872575.1 Candidatus Peregrinibacteria bacterium CG1_02_54_53
GGGCTCTTCGTCTCTATGGAACAGATGCACGAGTACTTCTTCACCGTGCATCCCGACTGGCGGCCCGAGAACTTTCAGGCAACGGTCATGCGCATGTGGGAGGAGGGCGGTTGCAACGGACCCAGCGGCAATACCCGCGACTGGCTCAACGGCGTCATTCTGGACATGATGGGACGTTACGACCGCGATCTGAATGTGTACGCGGCGGCCATGGCCGATATTATGCAGAAGGGCGTGGAGGTCTGCCTTGCCGTCCGGCAGGGGCAGCCCGAAAGCCCGCTCCTCTTTGACCTTGATCAACTCATCGTCGGTCGGGGATACTGGGAAGCCGTGGGACGTCTGGCCGGCATCGGCGTGAAACTGCCGACGAGGCAGCAGGTCATTGCGGAAGCCAAGCATATCGTCGATGACAAGATTCTGGAGCTGCTGCGTACGCAGTCCGAAGACCGGCGCCTCATCGCCAACCTCGATCTTCGTCAGCAGAACGCACAGTGGCTGGCTGCGCGTGACGACGGCCTGTCGAACGTCAGCGTCCTCGGACTCCGCAAAACCACGAACGACGGGTACTCGCCCGAGGAGGTGGATGCGAGCGAGCAGCGCAGGCTGGCCCGCGCGGCGCGGCTCTTCACACAGGCCGCCGGCTACGGCACCGACTCGCGGGTCCGGGTTGTCGTCGCAGCAGGCAATGAGCCCAACATCCAGCGACGGCGCCAGCTTGCCGGTGGAGTGACGGAGATCGTCATCACACCGGTCGAGGCCGATCTCATCGCCAGCGAAATCGAAAAATCCACTCAAGAGAATGGCGGTGATACAACCCTCGTTGCCGAAGGGATGATGGCAAACTCGGAGATCGAAGTGATTGCACGACTCGTGCGGAATCTTGGAGAGATTGCCGCCGCAAACGAAAAGATCGGTATGGAAACTTTGCAGATGCCTCAGGGCGGCGAGCGTGAGATCACCTTCGAGCTCACGGGCCCCATGATGGTGAACCTGTGGATGAAAGGGAATCCGCCATACTACGGCGGACTGCATTCTTCTCTGCCCCCCAATTATTCGCTCATTCTGTCGGGCACCACGGCGGAAGGATGCGCGGTCGGTCCGTATACATCGAATAAGGGCACGGCTTCCGCAGAGTCCGTCAGTCTTGCGCTCCCCGCGGGAACATACACGATCACTGTGCGGGACGATTCAACGTATGAGTGTGTGCACTCTGAAGCCTCAGTGCAGTATGAGATCAAGCCCTACACCACCCAGAAAATCGAAGGGCGGATCAGTATTGAGAACAGGGACGTGGCGACAGAGGTGAGTATGAGTGTGGCGGAGTTTGAAAACGGTCAACGCATCACGGACTTCAACAAAGTGTCGGAACTCGACCCCCAAAAGCCCGTCTGGGTGGTGGTGCATGGGATGAACGGATCCGAGCGTATGAGTGAAATGGCGGAACTTGCAAAAGCGCTCCATAGCTATGCTGACACTGAAAACATCCAGGCGGTCACGATCAACTGGGAGGACGCCGCCAAGGACGGGGCGGTCATGACGCAGGACGCTCCGTGGGCGGTCGCGGTGGGTCGGTGGGCGGGGCGGCAGCTGATCGCCGCGGGTTTCGACCCCTCGCGCATCAACATCGCCGGATGGAGTCACGGCACTTATGTAACCTATGAGATGGCCAGTGAGATTCAACGCTTGAAACCGGGAAAACAAATTAATACGCTTGTGGCATTGGACGCTGCAAACAACATTCCAGCCATTTCCGGGTACGATCACCGCCCCATCGACTTCGCCAGTGTCTCGCGGCACGCGATTGCCTTCGACAGCAGCATCATTTCTGGATCGGATCCGCTCGCCGGCACGGCGGATGTTTCATTCATGGTGAGGAACGGGGAAACGCTCGATCCAAAAATGCGCCACAAACTGGCCGTCACCGCATTCACGGAGATCCTGAATCATGAACGGGGGCAACCGGGGAGCTTCTCAGACTACCTCTCGCTTCGGAACATCATGTCAGCGCCGGATGGCGGGGGTACTGCCCTTGAGCGCAACACTTACAATGGCATCTTCGAAGGGATCATTGACGTCGGCATCACGTACGAACAGAAGTCTGACGGAACCTACCCCAGAGCGATCCCCTCCACTCTGATCATCCGGAAGACCGGTGAAGAAACCGATTCGATCTTCCGCTTCGACGGTGCATACGCATGAGGGCTCCTGTGCTGACAATCCGGCGGTCGCTCCTCGTGCTGGCAATTCTTATTCTCATGCCGATCTGGCTGCCATCAGGCCTACGCATCTTCGGATTCTACGTGGATGAACCCGGATGGTACGTGGCAAAAATCGCGGTCGAGAACGGTAAACCTGCCAGTGCGTGTAGAAGAATAATCATGACCCCATGGAATTTCCTCAGTCCTTCAACGGCGGATCAGAGGGCGCTCTGCATCTTCGACTACGCACGGCTCACCCAAGACCCCTCCGCATGCGAACTGCTGATGCCGAGTGAGTATGGGTGGGATTGTTTGGGGGCGGTGAAGGGCGAGCTGTGGAATGGAATCGGATGCGGGAGTGCCAGAGAGAAAATCAATTGTTGGACATATGGAGTTTCTTCTCCGAATCTGGGGATCAATGACTGTAATGTCTACGACAAGAAAATTCTTCGCGACTGGTGCCACGAGGAACGTTCTGCATCACTGCCAAATGTGTATGAGTGCAACGAAATTTCCAAAGATCCTCTGGGTTTACAGGAAATCTGCGAAAGACGGTACGCATTCAAATTGAAAGATCCATCCCTCTGTACCAAAATGTCGAATGAGGAGAAGCGAAAACTTTGCGAAATAGAAATCACCGCATGGCAACAGTATTCTGATAGTTGGTCTTTCGCAAAGTAACAGCTGCTTATGTTTTCCTTTACCCGCCATCGCACAGGCCATCCCGCAACGCTATTCGTCGTGCGCATGGAGCTTAGGTTCGGCCCCGAAAGGCCATCCTCCCTCCCCGAATCGGGCAACTATGAGCCGCCTGCGACGCCCGTACGCTTCGAGATCAAGCCCTACACCACCCAGAAGATCGAAGGGCGGATCAGTATTGAGAACAGGGAGGTGGCGATGCCGGTAAGCATGAGTGTTGCCAAATTTCTGCCAAGCGGAGACCGCGAGACGAACTTGAACAACATCCCAGCACTCGACCCCCAAAATCCCGTCTGGGTGGTGGTGCATGGGAGAATTGATAGCGAAAGTAGCGATCCGATGAGAGAACTTGCGCAGAGTCTGACTAGCAACAACGTCCAAGTGGTGACACTGGACTGGAGCCAAGGCGCAAAAGATAATTTCCCCGAACTGATTGGACTCCAGGGATCCGATTGGATCGAAGCAGTTGGCAAATGGACTTCGAGCCAGCTGAAAGCAGCGGGGTTCACTGCCGAGAAAATCAATCTCGTTGGACATAGCTGGGGAAGCTATGTGAGCTACGAAATAGCCAAGAATATGGGAAATGATGTGAACGTTCTTGTTGCACTTGATCCTGCGAAAGACACCATCTTAAGCGGCTACGATGAATCGCAAGTAGATTTTGCGCATCATTCCCAAAAGTCCTTTGCATTACACAGTAGCTTCTACGGCGATGAGACACGCGCACTTACTGCCGACTATGCCATTCAAGTTGTCGATGACGCGGCTGCCAGGCCAAGTATCGAACATGGATACGCGGTAACGGCATTTTCATCGCTCTTACAGGACGCACGAAATCCCTATTCCGTCGCTGCGTGGTTTGCACCGCAGCAGTGGATGGGTAATGCCGAACCGACGATTGAGTCACGCGACGGATGGGACAGCGTTTTGCACGTAAACACATGGCAATCACAGAAATCTGATGGATCAGCATGGTGGAAAGCAATGCCACAGACATTGGAGTACACCGATACCAATACGGGAAACCATGCCGTCGATCAGATCATTGGCAATGATACCATTTCATAATGGAAAGCTTTATTTTCACCATTTTCTTCATCCTTACAATACCCTTTGTACTCCTTGGGAACGGAGCACTGTGGATCCTGGGATATGAAGTGACCAACGATGCTCAAAAAATTGCGGCGCTCATTGTTGAAAATCAGGAAGATCCACAAGAATGTTTTGATATCCGCTTCTTCAGTAATGTGTTCGGTCCAACCGTCGCCTCTGTTCAAAATACATGTGTGTATGAATATGCCTCCCTCACTCAAGACCCCTCCGCCTGTGAGCTTCTGATGCCGGGGGAGTATGGCTTCTCATGCATCGGAGCCGCCGAGACAAGGGAACGAACGTGCACCATTGCATTCAACCGCATTGTCGAGTGGGGATCCTATTTGAACGGGACACATCAGAGAGCAACGATTGATGAATGTAGAAACGGCAATATCACCTCTGCTATCGGAAAGAAGTGCTGCATTGTTTCGAAGATTGCGAATTTACGAGATTTTAACGACTGCTCATCGCTCTCTGGTGAAAAGAATATTTACGAAGACTGCCTTACGGAACTTGCGCTGAAGTTGGGGAATCCTGTTATCTGCGATTCAATTGAAGAGCCAGGCAAAACGGCATGCATCCTTCGAGCAAAATATAAAGCTGCACTCTCTACTCTCCCTCCCCCACTTGCACGGTAACACCCTCCATTCTGGAAAAGGTCGCGGCACCGGCCCCGCCGCCCCGTGATACCATTCCCCTCTGAACGACCATGCGCTACTCCCATGCCAACCGCCGGAAGGGCCGCCACGCGGAAGTGTTCACCGTGCGCATCCACGTCGGGCAGACGGGTACGGCAGCAGACCCCGTACAGCGTGAATTCACGGGGGAGCTCAGAGGTCTTACCAGTATCGGCCTCTCCGCCGATGTGACCCTGCAGGCAGATGATGATATCGCCACGATGGAGGTGATCGGCCATGAGCGCGAAACACAGGAGGGCATTGCAGAAGGATCCTCATCCAGCGAGCATGAGGAAGAACCTGATCAGTCTGCAACCGCTGTCCAGCCATTTGCCGATGTCGACGCATCACACACGCAAGGCAACGCCATTGCCTAGGTACGCGACCACGGGATCGCCTCGGGCTACCCGGATGGGTCATTCAAGCTGGAACGGACGATCAACCGCGCCGAGTTCACCAAGATCATCCTCAATGCCACCCAGTCGGGAGCGATGTTCACCGGCAGTTCCTGCTTCTCTGATGTTGTTGAGGACTGGTTTCGCCCCCTTTGTCTGCACCGCGAAGGAGCTGAGCATTATCGGCGGGTATCCGGATGGAAGCTTCAAGCCGGAGCATGACGTGAACAGCGCTGAGGCGGCCAAGATCGTGGCGGGCGCTTTCGGGCTTCCGGTCCAGAAATCCACTACCGGCCCGTGGTATCAGCCGCATATGGATGCGCTGAATAGTCTCGGGGCCCTTCCCTCCTCCACCCAGGATCCCGCGCATCTGCTCACGCGGGGCGAGATGGCCGAACTCATCTACAGAATCATGCAGCCGAAACCGTAAGGAAGTCGGAATAGCAAAAGAAAAGATCCTGGGCGCTCGCTAGTCCTCCGCGGTCTTGACGATCTTCTCAATGGCCTTTTTGAGGGCGGGCAGATCGCGCTCTGCGACCTTCCACACCATCGGAAGATCCGTCTCGGAGTAGTCATGAACCACGATATTGCGCATGCCGATGATCTGCCTCCACGGAATCTCCCTGTGCTGCGCCCTCAGGGCAGCCGGTAATTTCGCCGCAGCCTCCCCGACGATGGAAATCTGGCGGATGACGGCATCCTGCGTCTTTCCGTCCTTGAAGAAATCGTGCTCGCCCTCGCTGGCATACGTCTCCACTTTCGCGATCGCGTCGAGAATGTCCTGAAGGTATACCCGGGGATTTTTCTTCCTGTCGGTCATAGGGGACGTGCTTCGGAGAAAATGGCCTCGCGCAGGGCCGGCTTGACGGAGCGCGCGGGAACAACGTCGACTTCCCGCTTCAGAGCATCCTCCAGATCAATCTTCAGGCCGGAGAGATCGAGCAGACTCATGTGATCCGGAAGGTCCACGAGCAAGTCGATGTCACTCCGCTTCGTCTGCGTCCCGCGGGCAAACGAGCCGAACACGCGAATATTCGTCGCCCCGTACTCGCGCGCGATCTTCAGGATGACGGGGCGCATCTGAACGACACTCTCCCTTCCCACAGAGAGGCGTTTCTTCCTGGCCGCAGTGTTTCGGTGCGGACTCATGACGAAAACAGTCTAGCACAATCCATCCTCTCCATGATGAAAAGCGTGACTACTGTTGCCCCTTCTCTGCTTTCTCCAGCGGCACCTCCACATAGAACGTGGTGCCCTTGCCTGATTCGCTCTCAAGCCACACTTTGCCCCTCTATGCCTCGGCCGCGCCCTTGGCGGCATTCATAGCAGCCCCACAGCAATCCCCC
>MNWP01000024.1 GCA_001872575.1 Candidatus Peregrinibacteria bacterium CG1_02_54_53
ATCATTCGGAGGTACATCGAGCACCAGGGAAGGGAGGATGCCGGACAGCATCAGCTGAAACTCGTGTAAGCCACCTGCGTAAGCTGGTGGTAGTTCACTAGATCTTGAAATGTGGGTCCGCCGCCACGGGGGGTGAAGAGGAAGGCCCTGCCACGCACGTGCGGGGACGACCGACGAGACGACTCCGAATCCTTGTAGGAGTCGGCGAGGAGGCACAGGGCCGGGCGGAGTGTGGATTGGCGGCGGAGCGTTTTCTTTCTCTCTTTCTTTGTCGCCCTGACAAAGAAAGAGAACAGCATACGAAATATGAAAGATGACCTGTCTCACCTCTTAAATATCCAGATTCTTCACCGATTTTGCACGGCTCTGAATAAATTTGCGGCGCGGTGCGACCTCCGAACCCATCAGGGTTGAGAAGGTGGCATCGGCCAATTCGGCATCATCCATGGTCACACGCATCATGCTGCGACTCTCGGGATTCATGGTCGTATCCCACAGCTGCTCAGGGTTCATTTCGCCTAAGCCCTTGTAGCGCTGGATGTTCACGCGTGCCGTCTTCTTGGGCTCTTCTTTCTTCTTCGACCCTTTCGTCAGTGCTTTCATCTCGTCCGTTTCTTCTGCTTCCTCCGTTTCCTCCTGCTCCTGCATATCCTTCTCAACAACCCCCCACTGCTTGAGCGTCTTGCTCTTCTCGTCATCCGTGTAGGCATACGCCATCTCCTTGCCGCGCTGAATCTTGTAGAGGGGCGGCTGAGCGATGTAGATAAATCCCCCTTCGACGAGTTCCGGGAAGTAACGGAAGAAGAGGGTTAAAAGGAGCGTGCGAATGTGGGCGCCGTCGACGTCGGCGTCGGTCATGATCACCACGCGGTGGTACCGCAGTTTGCTTAAGTCTTTTACTTCGCCGATTCCCACGCCGAGCGCGATGATGAGCGCCTTGATTTCGTTGTTGCCCAACATCCTGTCGAGACGCGCCTGCTCCACATTGAGGATCTTTCCTCTCAAAGGCAGGATGGCCTGAAACTCGCGATTGCGGCCCTGCTTGGCGCTGCCGCCTGCCGAGTCGCCCTCGACGATGAACAGCTCGCATTCGCTGGGGTCGCGACTGCTGCAGTCAGCCAGTTTTCCGGGGAGCGTCATGCCTTCGAGCGCGCCCTTACGAATCACGGAATCGCGGGCGGCGCGGGCGGCGAGGCGTGCGCGGGCTGCGAGCAAACACTTGGCCACGACATTCTTGGCTTCACCCGGGTGCTCCTCGAAGTATTCGGCCAGCTTCTCATTCACCACTGTCTCGACGGCGGTCTTCATCTCGGCATTGCCGAGTTTGCTCTTCGTCTGACCTTCGAACTGGGGCTCCTTGAGACGTACCGAGACGATAGCCGTAAGACCCTCACGCACGTCATCCGCCGAAAGATTTTCGTCTTTCTCTTTCAGCAGGCTCTGCGAACGCGCATAGGCGTTAATAGTGCGTGTGATGGCCGCCTTGAATCCGGTGAGGTGGTGACCGCCCTCAGTGGTATGGATGTTGTTGGCAAAGGTCGTCACCATCTCCTGAAAGGATTGGGTGTACTGCAATGCCACCTCCACGTACCCATCGTCAGTTTCTTTTTCGAACCAAATGGGCTGGCCGATCACATCGCGTGACTCATTGAGATGCGACACGTACGCGGCAATACCCCCTTCGAAATGAAACCGGTACAAACGGGGTTGCTTCTGATCCTCCTCGATACGCTGCTCGCGTTCGTCTAAGAGCGCGACCGTGATGCCACGCGTCAGGTAGGCCTGCTGCCGAAGACGGTTCATAATCGTTACGAGCGAAAACTCCAGCGTGTCGAATATCTGCTTATCGGGCCAGAATCGGATGAGCGTTCCTGTCTTCTTCGACTCGCCCTTCGCCTTTACAGTCGCCAAGGGCTTGCCGCGCTCGTAATCCTGGATCCACGTCTTTCCGTCGAGGTACACCTCGGCATGCATCTTGGCGCTAAGGGCATTCACGACAGAAGAACCCACGCCGTGCAAACCTCCCGAGACTTTGTAGCCGCTGTCATCACCGCCGAACTTGCCGCCCGCATGCAACGTCGTCAGAACGATCTCAAGCGCAGACTTTTTGAGTTTGGGATGAATATCCACCGGAATACCACGGCCGTTATCCTCCACACTCACCGAGCCGTCGTCATGCAGGATGACCGTGATCAGCGAGGCATGACCGCCCATCGCCTCGTCAATTGCATTGTCGACAATCTCGTATACCAGGTGGTGCAGACCGCGCTGATCGGTGGAGCCGATATACATGCCCGGACGCTTACGAACGGGCTCCAGGCCTTCTAAAACCTGGATGTTCTCGGCGGTGTACTGCTTTGCGGTCGCCATATCTTGGTGGATTCTAGTGAGAACCGACGACGGTGGCAATGCCTGAGATCATCACAGTGAGCAGGTTTTGCGCTTTTTTTGTCAGAGTGATTTTCAGGTGTTCACATGACGGAAAATCGTTGATTTATCCCACACGGAGTGTGCTTTTTCCTTGCAAACACCTGTCCTCTCCCTTACCCTCTCCCGGCGCAATGGCCATTCATGCTCACAGAAACGGCGACGAATCCAATGACCGACTTCAACAGCGGTTCAAGTCGCAGGTGCAAAAATCGGGCATTCTCAAGCTTATGCGAGAACGTGGCCGTTTCAAGCGATCGCCGAATAAGCGCATCCTGCGACAGCGCGCTCTTAAACGTGAAGGTTACCGCTCAACCAACCGCAAACAGAAGTTCTACTCCAACATGTAATGAATAACAGGGCAGTTGGAATGAAGAGCCGGGTTGAACGTGCCTCAACGCCGGCCGGCGTTGAGAATCGAAAGGGCGCGAGTCAACTGCTCATCGCGCTCCGATAACGACACCATCACATCCGGCTCGACTCCGATGCCGTCAATCTTGTGTCCCAGCGGCGAGAGCCATTCGGCAATCGTCAACTTCAGACTCGACTTGTCACTGAACTCCAGCACTTCCTGCACTGTCCCCTTACCGAACGTCGTTTCGCCGACGATGGTGGCACGCTTCGTATCCTGCAGAGCAGCCGCCACGATCTCGGATGCGGAGGCGGAACCGCCGTTCACCAGCACCACGAGGGGAATCGTCGGCTTGATAGTGGGCTCATCCTCCGTGCGCTCCATACGTTCTCCTGTACGTGAGCGAATCGTTGCCACACCCGATCCCTTGGGCAGGAAATTGCTCGTCACGACGGTGGCGGCGTGCAACAGGCCTCCCGGATTGTTGCGCAGATCGAGAACGATCCCCTTGGGACTTTGATCCTGAATGTGCTTCATCTCGGGTCGCAGATCGGTCTCTGAGAGTTTGCCGAACTGCATGAGCTTCACGATGGCAATTTCCCCCTGCCACGTAATCTCGATCTCTGGCACTTTGATCGTATCCCGCGTCACTTCCACATCGAATTCCGTGCCGTTGCGACGAATGCGCAGTTTCGCCACGGATCCCTTGGGGCCACGCACATGATCGACCATCTCCTCATACGAAAGATCCAGCAGACTCTCGCCATCCACGGCGATGATCTGATCATTGGGCTTGAGGCCTGCTTTTTCGGCAGGAGAATTCGACAGAGGCGTCACAATGGTCAATACGCCCTCGCGATCCTCCACCTGGGCGCCGATGCCCGATACTTCGCCCTGAATGCGCGACTGGAAAGCGCGGGAGCCGGCCGGCCGGTAGAACGTGGAGTAGGGATCGCCCAGACTCTCAACAATTGCCTCGGCTGCATTGTAGGCGGCATCTTCGGGATTGATGACATCTGCATGAAGGTAATCCTGCGCAATGATCTTCCAGAGTGTTTCTAAGATCTGCGCCTTTGGCAGCTCACTCGATGTTGTCGCCTGAGAGCTCTTGGGCGTGAAGCGAATTTCGATCGTAGGAATAGAATCTGTCGCATTCGGCTGCTCCCCTCCTTCGCCCAGAACTTTGCGCAGAAAGAGGCGCGCCTCTTTACCCGTAAGAATTTCTTCCACACCAAAGAGTGCATTCGACCGTGGTTCCATCCATCCTTGTGCCAGTGCCACAGCCACTGCGCTTGCCAGGGCATTGCTCGTTCGCGCATCACGATACTGCGTAGTCGGCTCTGCCGTCAGGTGACGCAGTGCCACCACCACTTCAAGTGCCTGCCCGCGGGTAATGGGCTGAGCAGCGTAGAGCTCCCCGCCAAACGTCTGAAGAGCATTCGCCGCATACGCCGCCTTGATGTACTCCTCAAGATCGCGCGGAACACGGCGGTAGGGCAGCACCGCCCTCTCGCCCCCCGTCGTGCCGAACACCTTCACGCAGGCGCGAACAAATTCTCCACGTGAGACCGGAGCCTCATCGGCCGTACGCAGCACATCCGATACCGGAAGGGCCGCAAACACGGACAGAGGGAGCAACAGGAATCCGATCGAGAGCAGAAAAGACTTCACAGAGGAGAAATTGCGCATGCATCAGGGGGAAAATCGTGAGAACGTGGTGTGCGTATCACGCCTCGAAAGTGGGGACATTCTACCCACCACCACCCTGCGTCACAACCGATGATCTACGACCCCATACGCACGAACGTATCCGTCACAACGAGGTGCCCGTGCTCTTTTCGATTTTCATTGCGAAACAGCAGAGCGCTGAGAATCCAGAACCCACCCAAGACATAGAAAAGCGACGGAATGAGAATGAGCGAAATGAGATCGAGGAACGATCCGTTTTCAAATCCCAGCAACTCCCCCAGCGTGCGCGGATTACCCGGCAACAGATCGGGCAGTGACACCATGAAATTGAAGAGCCCGTGGAGTACGACGGCGATCGTGAATCCCGTGACAATCATCTGGCGACGGAAAACATCCTTTTCGGGCAAGCGGAGGAATGTCCATGCGATTCCCGACAACAGCGATGTTTTTCCGTGGCGGCGCGCTTCATCCAGTGTCGGACCCGCGAAGATGGCAAGCCCGAGGAAGTACCCCAGTACTCCCGTCGAGACGATGTGCACCATGGTCGTGAGAATCGAGCGTCCGATCACGTTGCCTGTAAACCCGCTCCAATCAGCCGAGGAGGGTGCCAGCAAGTACTCCCGCACGAATCCGACGAAGTACGTGGGGTTGATGACGTTCTCGGCAAACGCAAAACCGATGGCAACGATGATGCCCAATTCGACGACGTCGTTGATACTGCGAAAGAATGCTTTACCGCTCTTGCGCAACACCCAGAACTTACTGCCCTCCTCGATGACACCGACGAGTAGGAACGCCAGCAGTGTGGAGAGAAGTGTGGTCTGCACTTCGGGCGCTTCGACGATGGTCCCCGTCACCAGGGCACTGCTCGATCGCGTGAAGTTCTCGGGAACAATGCGAAAGAGTAGGAACTGCAATTCAATCCCCCGACGCACGAGGGCATCGTAGAAGAGGATGGGCGCCGTGCTCAGCATCCCCGAGAAGAACATGAGTAGGACTAAGCTCATGCGCTCCCAATGATACTTGAGGAAGAGCGTGCACCAGATCACCGCTGGAATCAGCGCCACGCCGATCGCGAGCAGGTGTGCCATGCGCTCCACGCCCGCCTCCTGCCAGAGCAGGTGGAACACCAACCAGAAGATGAATGTTCCGAGCACCGTCGCCTTGATGTGCGCGATCCACGGACCGAAGAGGAACCTCCATGCCAATGCGATACCCACCACGCCCAGCGCCGAGTAGAACGCATCGATACTCTGAGTATGATCAAGAAGCGTGCGCTCAAAACCGATGAGCACGAAACTTAAGATTGTCCCGACGACAATGGCAAAAATGTACTCCTTGGCGTGCTTCCAGCGCACGAGCCCCATGCCGGCAATCGCACAGACGACTGAGGCAAAGAGAATGCCACGCTTCAGGCCCTCGGGCCCCTCAAAGGGCGCGATGGTTCCGAACGTACGAATCGTGAGGATGAACAGTGCCACCGTGCCAATCACCGAGGCGAGGATGACGCCGATCGACGGCAGATAGGGATGGCGCTTCTCGATCGATGCGATCGGTTCCACATCGAGCAGCGAGACGTTCACAATGCCGATCCACACACGCGTGAGCAGTGCGGAGAGTGCGAGAAAGAGCAGCAGCATCCCCATGACCACAAACGCGCTCTTCCCTGCCTGCGCCGCAGTCTGCTCGGCCGCCAGAGCAACGGACGGCAGAAGGGTTGCCCCAATGCTTGTCATGGCAGTGGCCACGCGGCGGAACGAGAGAGACATGTGTTTGAATAGATTATAACATAAATCTTACTAATTGAGAATATATCGATTCCCTCGGGAGAGGCTGCGGAGTGGCAGTTTGCGCGAGCATTCGCTACGCTTCCATTCGATCTATGCCAGCCACATCTCTCGACCAACTCGTTTCACTGAGCAAACGCCGCGGCTTCATCTTTCCGGGATCCGAAATCTACGGGGGCCTTGCGAACACGTGGGACTACGGTCCGCTGGGTGTGGAGCTGAAAAACCGTGTAAAGAAAGAGTGGTGGCAGACCTTCGTCCACAAGCGTCAGGACATGGTGGGTCTCGATGCCGCGATTCTCATGAATCCCAAGGTCTGGGAAGCAAGCGGGCACGTCAGCAACTTCAACGACCCTCTCGTGGACTGCAAAAATTGCAAAGAGCGTTTTCGCGGCGATAAGCTGCTCGAAGAAAAATTGGATGTCGAGGCGGCGGCCGTTCTGAAGATCGATCAGGTGCAACCCATGCTCGTGGCCGAGAAGATTCCGTGCCCCGGCTGCGGAAAAATTGCGTGGACCGAAGCCAAAAAATTCAATCTTATGTTTAAGACACAGCAAGGTGTGATCGAGGGTGAAGGCAGCGATATCTACCTGCGCCCCGAAACCGCTCAGGGCATTTTCGTCAATTTCAAAAACGTCATAAACACGATCCGGCCTCGCCTGCCCTTCGGCGTGGGACAGATCGGCAAGGCTTTTCGTAACGAAATCACCCCGGGCAATTTCACCTTCCGCACACGGGAATTCGAACAGATGGAAATCGAGTACTTTGTGGAACCGGGTGAAGATAAACAGGCCTTCGAAGACTGGAAGCAAACGGTCTGGGATTGGTATCTGTCATTGGGCATTACGAAAGCGAATCTGCGAATTCGCGAACATGACAAGAAAGAGCTCAGTCACTACAGCTCGCGCACGGTCGATATCGAATACCGGTTCCCCTGGGGATGGGGCGAACTGTTCGGGCTGGCAAACCGCGGAGATTTCGACCTCTCGCAGCATGAGAAGGCCAGCGGCGAAGACATGAAGTACACGGACCCCGATGATGCGACGAAGAAGTTCACCCCCCACGTGGTGGAGCCGAGCTTCGGTTGTGATCGCACGGTCTTAACCTTCCTGCTCGAGGCCTACACCGAAGAAAAGCTCGAGAACGGTGAGACGCGCACACTCATGAAGTTCGACCCGCGCCTCGCGCCGATCGACGTCGCCATTTTGCCGCTCAGTAAGAAGGAACACCTCGTCGCCAAGGCCCAAGAACTGTACAAAAAAGTTGTACAAGGAACGGACCTCGTCGTGGATTTCGACGTCACAGGGTCGATCGGCAAGCGCTACCGTCGACAGGATGAGATCGGCACGCCCAAGTGCATCACGGTCGATTTCGGCACCCTTGGAGAAGATGCAAAACAAGGCGAGAAAGACACGATCACGATCCGTGATCGCGACAGCCTCAAGCAGGAACGGCTGCATATTGAGGAGCTCATCAATTCGCTTGTGCGGTAACGACTGTTGAATCTACTATCGCGGCCTTTCTTTTTTCCCGTATTGCCATGCCAAAAAAACTGTCATTCTGCCCTCGTACTCCCGAACATATTCACCAGCAGCCAGAGAAAACCAAGCACACGAATGCAGTGGAGCTTCCACGGGGACTCACGCTGGAGTACGTCATGGCACTGATGACATGCGGCCTCAGGCGTGGACAAGGAAGAACAGTAATCCGTACGACGCCCCGTACCGGCCGCAACAAGACCTGTCCCTGCGGTTGCGGGCAGAAATACAAACGATGTGAGAGCTTTCGATCCTGAAAGAATTCGTCGACGAAACGGTTGCAGCCCAAAGATGCTTTCTGTATACATATCGCGCACGTTCGACTGATCGCTGCGGTCCTGCCGCGAAGCGGCACCCTGAGCTTGCCGAAGGGTGACCATCGCGTTCCTCCGCACTCACGCGAGCAGACGTCGAACGGAAGACAAGGATTCTTCCACCGCAACGGAATCGACAGATATTCTCAGTCTGTATCCCCGTCTCCTATCACCCCTACCCCCTTGCCCATGTCTCTCCCGACGGAAAAGGAACTGCTCGCGGCCGCCTGCCACATCGGCCATCCCAAGAACAAGTGGAACCCGCGCATGGCTCCGTACCTCTACGGCGTTCGCAAGGGCATTCACATCTTCGATCTCACGCAGACAAAGACGCATTTGGAACTTGTTGTTGAGCAAATGAAAAAACTGCAGACAGAGGGCAAGACCATCCTCTTTGCCTCCACAAAGCAACAAAGCATCCCGCTGATCGAAGAGATCGGCGAGACACTCCGCCAGCCGACGGTCACGAAGAAATGGATTCCCGGGCTCCTCACCAATTGGAACACGCTCAAGCGTCGCATCAAGTACTTCCTCGAACTCAAAGAGGCTTTCCGCTCGGGCGAAATTGAGAAGTACACCAAGAAGGAACAGACGATGTTGAGAAAGAAGCTCGCCAAGCTCGAAATGGCCCTCGGAGGCGTCTCGGGAATGGCGAAGATCCCCGATGCGATTTTCGTGATCGACGCCCTGCGCGATCGCGTTGCGGTGCTTGAGGCCAATGTGCTCAAGATCCCCGTCTACGGCATCTGCGACAGCAACGTGGATCCGAAACTCTTTCAGCAGTTCATTCCCGCCAATGACGACGCCGTGAAATCCATCGGCATTATTCTCTCGACCATTCGCGACGCTCTCGGCGGCTCCCCGAAAGAGCGCGTCCCGGCTGAAAATACTGCCGCCTGATTCTCTTCTTAATCCTTACCCCTCACTGTCATGTCCTCCGTCTCCGCTTCGGCCGTTGCCTCTCTGCGCCAACGTACCGGTGTCTCGATGATGGAATGCAAGAAGGCACTCGAGGAATCGCAGGGTAACGAAGAAAAAGCCATCGAGATTCTTCGCAAGCGAGGCATCGCACAGGCCGCCAAGAAGTCCGCCCGTGACCAGTTCGAGGGCCTCGTCTTCGTCGCACAAGATGCCGACAAGGCCGCGATAGTACTGCTCAAGTGCGAGACGGATTTCGTCGCACGAGACGACAACTTCCGCTCCACCGGTGTGGAACTCGTCGACACGTTCCTCGCGAAGGGCGAAGAGGCCATGAAAGCGCAGGCGGAGAAGACGGTACCCGAACTCGTACAGAAACTCGGCGAGAATATTTCGCTCGAGGAGTATCGCCTCGTTTCGGGAACCACCATCGGCACCTATCTGCATACGAACAGCAAGATCGGTGTCATCATCTCACTCGATGGCGGAACGGCCGACGGCGCAAAAGATGTGGCCATGCATGCAGCAGCCATGAATCCGACGGTGATACGTCCCGAAGAAGTGCCGGCCGAGAAAATCGAACAAGAAAAGGAAATCTGGCGCGCACAACTTAAGAAAGAAGGGAAGCCCGAGGCGATGTTCGACAAGATCATGCTCGGCAAAGAGAAAAAGTTTCGCGAAGAGAGCGCACTGACGAAGCAGCCGTTCGTGAAGGATCCCACGAAGACCGTGGAGCAGTACCTGGGGGAGGCCAAAGTGACCACCTACGTACGGCTGGCCATCGGCTGAAGCAGTCTTCCACCCTTTCGTAGGGCCAAGAACACGTCTTCACAGCCTTTCATAAAAGGCGTATAATGGTAGTTGATGTCCACACCCAATATCCTCATCGCCGAAGATGACGCCGTACTCCGCGAGGTGTACATGAAAAAGTTCACCATCGGCGGCTTTAAGATTCGCGCAGTGAAAGACGGACAGGAAGCGATTGCGGAAATCGAGAAGGAGAAGCCCGATCTCGCCATCCTCGATCTGAATATGCCGGTCTTAGACGGTTTTGCCGTTCTGGAGCGGTTTCCTCGCGCCCAAAGGACGTTCCCGATCATCGTCCTCAGTAATTTCGGTGACACCAAAAACAAAGAACGCGGCATGGGTTTGGGGGCTGATGATTTCTTCATCAAGAGCGAAATGACCATCAAAACTCTGCTGGAAAAAGTGATGACGCTGCTCAAGGCAAAAGACATGTGGCAGAAATAGGGCCAAGGTGGCTTTATGATGCGACGGGCTCCTTTTTTGAAGACAACATTCCCCTACAAGGGAGAGCTGAAACGTGATAAAATGGTAGGATACGCGCAACGTGAATATCCTCCTCGCCATTCTCGGCCTCCTCGCCCTGTGTGGAGCACTTGCCGTCGTGCTCTGGGTAATGCGCCGATGGCAGGATATTCGACGGGAGCAGGACTTGGTCTTTCTGCAAATTCTCGTACCAAAGAAGGAGAGTAAAGAAGACCGCGAAATCGAATCGGAAAAGTTCGCCACCGGCCATGATTTCAAGCAGGTTCTGGGTGTCATGGATCACCTGTACCAGTCACTTCACAGTCTCTACTCCACCTCTCCCACTCGATTCTGGCGCGGACAGCCGTTCTTTTCGATGGAGTATGCCGCTCTCGGCGGCGAAATCCTTTTCTTTGTCGTGTGTCCACGTTCCGTCGCACATCTCGTCGAAAAGCAGATGACGGCGTTTTACCCCGATGTGATCATTGACGAAGTCGAGGACTACAACATCTTTACCGATTCTTCCGTGGTCTCGGCTCAGGTGCTGCTACCGAAGAAGCCCTTCACTTCGGTATTCCGTTCGTACGAACAATTGAAGAGCGACCCGCTGAACACCATCACCAATGCGTTTTCGAAATTCAAAATCTCAGAGGGCGCGGCGGTCCAGTTCGTGCTGCGACCGGTGCGGTCGGGCTGGCAGCAAAAACTGCAAAAGGAGGCCCTGCGCCTGATCAACCCGAAGAAGAAAACCCTCTCGTTCTGGAATCCCCTTCACTGGATCAGTGCCACTGTCAGTCTCTTTCTTCCCGGCAGCGATCTCACGCCTCAGCAGGAACAGCAGGCAACCGGTGAGCGTGTCTCGCAAATGGTCGAGGAGTACAGCAAAGCGGTGGATGAGAAGGCCGGCAGTCCCGGATTCAACGTCGTCGTTCGCGTCATTACGTCAGCAGACACCACCAATCGCAGCTCACAATTGCTCGATACGGTTCTGGCATCATTCTCGCAATTCGACGATGTTCGCGGCAATAGCTTCCGCAAGCCGCACTTCGTGAGCCAACGTTCCATCGTGGAGCGCTTCATTCGCCGATCACCTCATCGCACACCGCTCCAGGCCCTCGCCTCCCCCAAGCTGCTTCTGGGCACCGCTGAGCTTACGAGCTTCTTCCATCTTCCCAATATCAAGTACAATAAGGTGGAAACAATCAAGTGGCAGAATTTCAAAATCGCCCCTTCGCCCAAAGATATTCCTGAGGAGGGCGTTCTGCTGGGCGTGAACAGCCACCGCGGTGAGAAGAAGAAAATTTTCATTAAAAATGAAGACCGGTTCCGTCACTTCTACATCATCGGACAAACGGGTACGGGTAAATCTTCGATTCTGCAGATCATGGCCCGTCAGGACTTTCACTCCGGCAAAGGCGTGTGCGTGATCGACCCGCACGGTTCCCTCATCGAAGATCTGCTGCCCTACATCCCGCGGGAGCGCGCCGACGACGTGATCTACTTCAATCCGGCCGATACCGAGCGTCCCATGGGCCTCAACCTGCTCGAAGGCAAAACACAGGAAGAGAAAGACCTCATCGCCCTCGATGCCATGAACATGATGGTAAAGATGTTCGGCAATGAAGTCTTCGGTCCGCGCATTCAGGACTACTTCCGCAACGGGTGTCTGACGCTGATGGAAGACGAGGAGGAGGGAGGCGCCATCACCGACCTCGTGAAGCTGTTCACGGATGAGGAGTGGCAGAAGTACAAAGTGACAAAGGTGAAGAACCCGATCGTACGAAGCTTCTGGGAGAAACAAATGGCCATGACCGGTCAGCGCGAAAAGCAGGAGATGATCCCTTACTTCGCAGCCAAGTTCGGACAGTTCTACACGAATACCCTCATGCGCAACATCGTGGGCCAGACCAAGAGCGCCTTCGACATCGCCGATGTCATGAATTCGGGCAAGATCCTGCTCGCAAACCTCAGTAAGGGTCTTGTGGGAGACATCAACGCTCAGCTCCTCGGTATGATTTTCGTGAACAAAATGCAAGTGGCCGCCATGCGCCGACAGCGTGAGGACGCCGACAAGCGCAATGATTTCTTCCTGTACATCGATGAATTCCAGAACTTCGTCACCGAGTCGATCGAGTCCATTCTCTCTGAAGCACGTAAATACCGACTCGGCCTTATTCTCGCTCACCAGTACATCGACCAGCTGGAAAAAGAGGATCGTCTGTCGGGAAAGGTAAGCCTGAAAGGAGCCATCTTCGGCAATATCGGCACCATGATGTTCTACAAAATCGGTCCGCAAGATGCCGAGGTCTGCGCCAAAGAGATGGCCCCGGTCTTCTCGGAACAGGATCTCGTGAACATGGATGCCTTTAAAGGTGCCATGAAGCTCTGCATCGACGGAAAGCCCTCTCGACCGTTCACCATCGAGGTCGCACGTCCGTGGCTCGATACGACCTTTACGAAAGATGCTCAGGCTGCCGAGGCATTCAAACAACTTTCACGCCTCACCTACGGCCGGCAGAAGGATTTCGTCAGTCGCGAGATTTTACGAAGAATCGGCTAATCGGATCAGTTGAATATGCAAATCTGCCTGTGGCTATCAGAATCCTTTATCAAAGTGCCATTTATTGTTGTTTGATTATTTTTGAATATATGTTATAATATTCAACGTACACCAATATCCATTCCCCACCCATCATGACGTACAGCAGAAATACGGCAGTCGTTGCGCTCTGTGGCCTGCTCGTCGGCGCGCTTGCCAGTATCGGTACGGCGCAATACGCGCAAGTCGTCGCCTTCAGCGGTGCAAATCCTAACGCCATGCAGCAAGAGCGCGGCATTACGAAGAAGGCTCCCAGCTGCGTCAATCCACGCAGCATTATGCAAAATCTCTTCAGTGGCTTCTCGAAGCAACGTCCCTGCCCTGTCGTAAAAGAAGAGGCAGAGGATGTATTGCACGGAGCTCCGACCTTGATCGAACCCTTGAATGAAGACTGTGCACAGACGGAAAACGCCCGTCGCCGTGCAGCCTGTAATGCAGGATTACGTCTCACAAACGAGACGAACCGATAAGTGCCGTTCTTTCCGTTTTACTTCCTTTCTTCCCATTCATGGCAAAACACAAGCAAACTCGTGTCGCCGTTCTCACCGCTCTTCTCGTCGGTGTGCTCATGGGTGCCGGTGCCGTGCATTACGCGGAACTGACAGCCAATCTGCTCATCGCACGAACGGACTTCAACTACCGAAGTCAGCGGTACAACCGTAACCTCGCCAACGAAGAAATCTTCCGCAGCGATGGTTTGGACGGAGCCCGCCGTCTCGAATGGAGCAACGAGGAAACACGCACCGAGAAGGCACCGGCCACTGCTCTGCGCGGTGCGGCGCTCAATCGATTGCGCTACTGCGAAGGGCAGAGCCCCGTTCGCCGATCACAATGTCTCGTGAATACGGCAAACCAGATCCTCAAGGACGCCGCAGAACAAGGAGAATAATCTCCTCATTCCTCACGAAAAAAGAAAGGGCGAGCTCTGCTCGCTCTTTCTTACGCATGGAGGAGAAAACCGTAGGTTTGTCCCTCACGCATTATTATCGCACCGCCACTGCCGCTCCTACCGGAAGAGCATGCACAAGGAAACGCTGTGAAATGGAGTCGGGCGGCCAGCACGTGTAGAGAATGAGCTCCTCGCCGTTGCCGTTGTCGTTGAAGGGCGAAGTATCCGCCGCATCGATCGCCTGCTTGTGCGTCACTTCATAGGTGTGCAGCTTTCCGGAATATGTTACGTAAACGCGGTCGCCGACCGTCAGACGATTGATCTGTCGGAAAATCTTGGTGAACTGCGACAGATCCCAAGGATAACCGCTCGAGTGGCCGTAGACCATGATCTTGCCCCCGGCACCGGGATATCCGAAGAGGTGACCGACACCGTACTTCAGGGGCTCCAAAATACCGTCCTTCGAGAACGGATCTTGGGGATGCGTCACGGTGAGATCGCCGATGCCGATCGAGGGAATGGCGATGGCGAAGTATTTCTCAGATGCGTAGGCAGTTGCAGTGGGAACCGTGCGGGGTGCAACAGGCGTGGTTGTTCTGCTGCCGTACGACACCGGAAGCGGAGCGGCAATGGTGACGATCGGCTCCGGTTCGGCGCCCGAGAAGGACACAGCACGTGACGATCGCACGACGGAGAGACGATAGGCCATGTCAAAGAACTGTCCGCGCGTAATGGCCGCTCCCAATCGCAGGCGTCCGCGATGCATGACAAGGTTGCGACGGATGGCCGCATTGATCGCCTGTGTGTACCACTGCCGGCTCTGATTCTCGATGTAGGGCGACATCTCGGCATTACCGCCGGCGCCACTGCCCTCCCCCATCGTACGCATGAGCAGAGCAACTGCCTCTTCCACACGAAGATACTGCCCCGGACGCAGAGAGCCATCCGGATATCCCGTGATGAGTGACTTCTCAAATGCCGCTTCGACGTAGGGCGCATACCACTGCGCCTGATCGGTATCCCAGAAAAGTGGCATGGCCGGCAGGTGACCCTGATACCAAACGACCCGATCTTTACCTGTGCCATCAAAACTGAGAATGACCTTCAGTGCCTCGGCTCGGTTGAGTGGATTATCGGGACGCGCCAGGCCATCGGCATACCCCTGAATGACTCCCTGCGCCTTAAGTTCACCGAATGATGCTTCGTAGACTGTTCCCGTCGTATCGGGAAACGAAGCCGCCAGAGACGGCATGGGAACCATAATGAGCGACAGCAGAATGCCGATGTGCAGAGGCCTGTTCAATATGGTATGCATGAGTAGGATATGATAAGTATTTTGGCAGATTTGTCAATCTTTTCCCGCCCTCACGATTCTTGGACATTTGGCCGTAGAACCTCAATAATCCAGCATTCCCATGGCGCTACATATCGGAATTGTCGGCCTGCCCAATGTGGGGAAATCCACCCTCTTCAACGCACTCACCCACACGCGCGGTGCACAGGCACAGAACTATCCGTTCTGCACCATCGAACCCAATGTGGGTGTTGTGGAGGTACCCGATGCGCGACTCATCACCCTTGCGGACATGGTGCATCCTGAGAAAGTCATTCCTGCCGCTATTGAATTCGTCGATATCGCCGGACTCGTACGAGGTGCCAGTAAGGGCGAAGGGCTCGGCAACCAATTCCTCGCGGCAATCCGCGAGGCGGACGCCATCTGTGAAGTCGTGCGCCTCTTTCCCAGCTCCGACATCATCCATGTCGAAGGATCGGTAGACGGCAAGCGCGACCGTGAGACAATCGAAACGGAACTCTGTCTGGCGGATTTGGACGTTCTTGAGCGCAGAATCGAAAAGGTACGTGGCGCCGCGCGCACGGGCGACAAAGAAAAACAACGCGAACTCATACTCATCGAGAAGCTGCTTGCATCTTTGAAGGCCGGCATACTCGCGTCACTGACGGATCTCACTTCTGAGGAACGATTCTTTGCTCAGTCGTTCCAACTGCTCACGCTCAAACCGATCATCTACGCCGCAAATGTCGGGGAGCAGGAACTTCACAAAACCAGTGCGCATAGTGCGCGTGCCCTGCTGGGATTACCCGACACGGCTCAGGTGATCATCATCTCGGCGAAGATCGAAGAGGATCTGCAGGATCTCTCACCGCAAGAGGCGCAGGCATTTCTGCGCGAGCTGTCGGTTACGTCTTCCGGATTGGATCAGCTCATTTCCGCCGCTTACAGCGCACTCGGCTATGAGACGTTCTTCACGGCAGGACCCCAAGAAGTTCGTGCCTGGACGATTGCCAAGGGCAGTAGCGCCCCGCAAGCCGCCAGTGTCATCCATTCGGATTTTGAGAAGGGTTTCATTCGCGCCGAGACCATCGCCTTCAAAGACTACGTGGGGCACGGCGGAGAATTGAAAGCCAAAGAAGCCGGCAAGATGCGTGCTGAGGGCAAGGACTACATCGTGCAGGATGGCGATGTGATGCATTTCCGGTTTAGTAGTTAAGAAGCAGAGGAAGCAGAGGATGCAAAGGAGGCAGAGGAAGCAGAGGATGCAAAGGAGAGTTACTTCAAACTCGCAAGCAATTTTGTGAGAAGATAGCTCGTTCGCTGGATACGACTGTTACAATCCTCAAATTCCTGAGGGGAGAGGTATCCGAGATCCAAAGAAAGCAAACATTCATAATGCAACTCCTCCAGAGAAGCAGAAGCCCTCTCGAAGTAGCACCAGCGATCCCTGTGAGAACGCTTCGCATTCCCTTCTGCGATATTTGTCGGAGCACTTGCACCGGAACGTCTCATCTGACTGATAAGTCCAAATCGTTCAGAATCAGGAAATTTTGCCGTTATTCGATAAATAACCAAAGTCAATGCATGAGCTTCCTTCCAGGCAATGAGTTTTTGATAGGGTCGTAGTTGCATACACCCATCGTACTAATGCATATGAAGCAGAATGTGATGATCCTGATTTTCCGATCTCTTGTTCATGCTTTTTGCGCTATCCGAAGATCAGCAATCCGTCCTACCCTGTCATAGAACTCCTCTACATCTTTTGCCTCCTCTGCTTCCTTGGTTATGGTCTTCCTCCCTCGTCAGGAACCGTTCACCTGTGAGCACTGCGGTGCCGACGTCGTCCCGCTCGAACACGGCACGTGTCGCAATCACTGTCCGCGGTGCCTCTGGAGCAAACACGTGGATGAGCATGGACCGGGTGACCGCGCGGCGACCTGCGGAGGTCTGATGCGACCGGCCGGAGCCGACTTTCGCGGACCTAAGGGCTGGATGATCGTCCACCAGTGCGACACATGCGGAAAAATCATCACGAACAAGTGCGCTCCGGATGATAACCAAGCCAAATTCGCCCAACTGCACCCCTGATTTTTGAAGTAATATTTTGTTCAATTTTTATGGCTTCAGCAAGGGCTCTTTTCGATTTTGACTTGAAAAACAATACATCAAACCTCTAGGCTGCGCAGCCTCATGCGTTGGTTCTGGATGCTCTGTGCTTTCGGCTTGCTCTTCGTCGCCATGTGAATGGCTTCTTGAGAACGTGTGATCGCATCGAGCGGTCACTCTTCCGTACGACAACGTGTATCACTATCAATCCGCTTTTTTAAACTGTCCCAAGTACTGCTCGCTGAACGCTGCAGAGACAGGCACCGCTTCGGCGACTTTGCCCTCCGGTACGACAACCAGTTGATCGATGCTGGTTTTCGCGTCGGGCTGCACCGAGAGCGTGAAATCCCCCTTCTCAAGTGCCTGCATCAGACTGCCGGAGAGATGGAGGGTATGGAGTACCGATGGAAGGCCGTGCTGTCGAATGTCTTCCTGTACCTGCGCGCGCAGCGCCTCCGCAAGCTTGGGCTCCGACTCCATGGCGAATTTGAGCTCTGCAAGAAGTTCGTTGCGCTCCATTTCGCGCTCCAGATCTTCGGGGCCCTTCACTTTCTCGCGTAGGCGCTCATACTCGGCCTCACTCAAACGAAACCGTTCGCGCAGACGCCGACGCTCGGTTGTGGGAATCCGGTCAAGCCAGGAGTCGGACATGTTCCCAGTATACAGGGGTACGTATGAAGTATTCAGGAAATATTCTCTGCATGCCTGGTGCTCAGCTACACCCCGAGGTCGCCCCACAGTCCAGACAGACCTCGCAGGAGCCATTGCGCTTCACGCGTACGCCACCGCAACCGGAACAGATGGATCCTGTGAAGCCCTGCTGACGGGCCGTCTCAATATGAGAAATGCGCGGTGCAGTCGTCTGCTCAGAATCTTCGTCGGGCAATGCCGTCTGCGCCACACGGACATATCCTCCTGTGGCCCCCTCATCGACGATGGGCAACGACATGGCAAAGGCATCTTTGCTCTTGCTGCCCTCGCGATAGGCCTGCTCCACCAAATCGTGATTGTGGAAGCGCAGGGCGGTCTCTTTCGGCAAGAACTTCAGTGCCAGCCATCGCCCCAGGTAATCCATGAGGCTCTGCACCATGGGAATCTCTTTATTGGTCGACATACCCATGGGCTCGAAGCGTGTGCGTACCAGCTTCTCACAGAGAACCTCGAGCGGGACGCCGTACTGCAGATTCATCGAGAGGCTCAGGGCCAATGTATCCATCACGCCCGAGAGCGTGGAACCTTCTTTCGCCATCTTGATGAAAATCTCGCCGGGTTTGCCGTCTTCGTACAAACCGACATGCAGGTACCCTTCGTGTCCTGCCACGGAGAATTTGTGCGTAAGAGAGGGGCGCTCATCGGGGAGCTTGCGACGCCGCGGAACTTCTTTGACCACGATCTTCTCGACCACTTCGCGCTGCACAGGAGCTTTTTCGCTCTCCGTTTCTTTCTTCGCACGCTTGCGCGAACGTGCCGCCAGCGGCTGACTCAGCTTGCATCCATCGCGATAGAGCGCATTTGCCTTGAGCCCGAGTTTCCACGACAGCAGATAGGCGTTCTGAATATCTTCGACGGTCGCCTCGTTGGGCAGGTTGATCGTCTTGCTGATGGCTCCCGTGATGAAGGGCTGTACGGCCGCCATCATGCGAATGTGGCCCTCAACCGAAATGAGGCGCTTGCCGTGCTTGCCGCAGCGACTTGCGCAGTCGAACACCGACAAATGTTCGGGCTTGAGGTGCGGGGCCCCCTCAACGGTCATCTGCCCGCAGACAACGAGATTCGCCGCTTCGATCTGCTCTTCTGTAAAACCGAGAGCGGAAAGGAGGTCGAACGAGGGATCGTCGGTGCGTTCCGGCGAAAATCCCAGACGCGTGAGTGTCTCTTGCGAGAGCGTCCACTTGGTGAAGACCGAACGGAAATCGAAGACCTGGGGCAGGCTCTTCTCGATCTTCGCAATATCTTCATCGGTGAAACCCTTGCGATTAAGGGAATCGCGATTGATGAAGGGCGCTCCCTCCAGGCTCAACGTGCCCTGAATGTGTTGCAGGATATCGGCCATTTGGCTCTGACTGTAACCGAGCAGTCGCAGAGCCGATTGCATCGACTGATTCACAATCTTCATATACCCGCCCCCCGCAAGTTTCTTAAACTTCACGAGAGCGAAATCAGGTTCGATGCCCGTCGTATCGCAATCCATCAGGAGTCCGATGGTTCCCGTAGGGGCGATAACCGTCACCTGCGCATTGCGATAGCCGTGCCGCTCGCCATGTGCGAGTGCGCGATCCCAGCACTCTTTCGCCCGTACAAGGAGATCCTGGGGGGCCAGGCGCTGGTCGATACCGACAGGCAGCACGTGAAGATCTTCGTACTCGCGGGCCGGCGCATCATATACGGCGCGACGGTGATTGCGAATCACTCGCAGCATCTGCTCACGGTTCTCCTCGAATCCTTCAAACGTGCCGAGTTTTTCCGCCATTTCGGCGGAAGCTGCGTAGGATTCGCCGGTCATGATTGCCGTAAGGACTCCCGCCCAGGCACGCGCCTCGGGCGAATCGTAGGCGATACCCATACGCATGAGCATGGCGCCAAGATTGGCGTGGCCCAAGCCCAGCGTGCGATAGCGGTAGCTCAGTTCGGCAATCTCACGACTCGGAAACTGTGCCATGAGTACCGAAATTTCGAGAACGATGGTCCAGAGCCGCACTGCGTGCTGAAACGCCTCGGCGTTGAAGGTCCCGTGTTCTTCGTCATAAAACTTGAGCACGTTGAGCGACGCAAGATTACAGGCCGTGTTGTCGACAAACATGTATTCACTGCAAGGATTACTGGCATTGATGCGACCGGCAGCAGGACAGGTATGCCAGTCGTTGACGGTCGTGTCGTACTGCACGCCGGGATCGGCACAGACCCACGCGGCGAAACCGATTTTATCCCACAGTTCCCGCGCACGAATGGCCCTGCAGGCCGCGGGCGTACGATCTTCCTCCTGCGCACGGCGTTTCTCGGTGCGCCAAACGAGATCCCAGTCGGCATCGTTCTCAACCGCTTCGAAGAACGTGTGCGGGATACGAACGGAATTATTGGAGTTCTGACCGGAAACCGTTTGGTAGGCCTCGTCGTTGAAGTCGGTGGAGTATCCGGCATCGGCCAGTGCGGCGACCTTCTTCTCTTCTTTCAACTTCCACTCGATGAACTCGACGATATCGGGATGATCGAGATCCAGACACACCATCTTCGCGGCACGACGCGTGGTGCCGCCCGATTTAATGGCCCCGGCTGCGCGATCGCCGATTTTGAGAAAACTCATGAGACCCGAGCTCATACCGCCGCCCGAGAGCGGCTCACCGGCGGCGCGCAATTTCGAGAAATTCGATCCCGTTCCGGATCCGTACTTGAAGAGACGTGCCTCGCGCACCCATAGATCCATGATACCCCCCGGATTCACCATATCGTCATTCACCGAGAGGATGAAACACGCGTGGGGCTGCGGGTGCGTGTAGGAATCGGTGCTCTCGCGCACTTCACCCGTCTTGGGGTCGGCGTAGTAGTGCCCCTGAGCGGGCCCCGTGATGCCGTAGGCATAGTACAATCCCGTATTGAACCACTGCGGACTGTTGGGTGCCGCCATCTGGTGCACCAGCATGTACGAGAGTTCGTCTTCGAATGCCTGGGCATCTTGTGCCGTCTCGAAGTACCCCTCCTGCTGACCCCAGTGCCTCCAGCATCCCGCCAGACGACGAATCACCTGCTTCACGCTGCGCTCAGACCCCGTGACCACGTTATCCTGCGCATCGTGGAGCAGGTTGTCCTGCGCATCGACTTGGGGAATGCCCGCACGACGAAAATACTTGCTGACCATGATATCCGTCGCCATCTGACTCCAGGTGGCGGGTATTTCTGCGCCTTCCATTTCGAAAACCACCGATCCGTCAGTATTCTTGATACGGCTGGTCCTGCGCTCGTAGGTCACCTCTTCGAGAGGATCATTGCCGGGTGTCGTGAAGACGCGTCGGACCGCAAGCCCCTTTTCATGGTGAATGGCCGTGCCCTTGCCCGCTCGGCGGGATACGGACGACGCGGAGGAAGACGGAGAAGTGGAGGGCATGAGGAGTGGCGGAAAGAAAAGATGACACATCATCTTGTGTGTCACACCGTGCAATAACACAAGATATTGATACGCATCGTCGTGGTCAAATTTCAACATTGCAGGAATCACCACGCGATAGATCGGGAGAAAAAGGGCGATTCTGTCCCACAGAATTGAGAAGGACGAAAGATCTTGTCATGGTGAATGGGAATCATTTTGCATGTGCAGTAAAGAGCAAATGATCACGCTCCCGCTGATCCTCTCCTGCGCGTATGATGAACGCGTGCATGTTCTCGTTCTCGTCGCCGGCACGAATCAGCCCAGTAATTGTGAAACGCTTGCCGATGCATTTATTGCAGGACTGGGAGAAGAGGCTCTCTCTGCGCAAAAACTGCGTATCGCCGACCTTGCCATCGAACATTTCTCTCTCAGGCACTACGAACCGGGTGTGCCGGAAGAGGCTGATTTCCGTCTTGTGCGCGAGGCCATGGAAGGAGCGGCGGGCCTCGTCATCGCCAGCCCGATCTGGAACTTCGGCGTGCCGGCACACCTCAAAAATCTGATCGATCGCTGCGGCAGTTTCGCCCTCGATCGCCGCCAGAGTCGCGGAAAACTCAACGGTCTCCCCCTCTTTATGATCTTCACCGGAGGGGCACCCAGTCCTGCATGGAGAGCCACCCTCCGATCAGCCCTCTCGGGTATTGCGCTTGCCCTGCAATACTTCGGTGCAACACACGCCGGGACGCATTTTGAGGCCCGCTGTACTCCCGAACGAGGCCGCTTCGGCCTCGTGGTCCACGAACGGCCAAAGAGCCTGCAACACATTCGGGAAAAGGGAAAACGATTTTCCCGTATCTTCCGCAATTTCGGCGAAAACGGTTCTCTGCCGCCGAAGCTCGCCTCGGCCAACGCGCTGCGCAGTGCGTTGCAGAAAATCTTCGGCAGATTTCTCTAGAACACCATTGTCAAAAGCAGCACGGCTGCCGCAAGCGACATGATGATGGCAAGAGACCAGCCAAGGATATTTGATAGACGGGAGTTCACCCTCCGGCCCATAATCGAACGATTACTGCCGATGAGCAGAATCAGAATGAGCAGTGGCGGAGCGGTCACGCCATTGAGAATCGCCGCCGCGTACAGAAGCTCGAACGAAGGCAGATGAAGGAAGTTCAGCAGGAACCCGATGCCTGTAGAGAGCGCGATGATGATATAGAAAGCCGGTGCCTGCCGAAACGTTCGAGAGAGGCCCTCGTGCCATCCGAATGCTTCTACGAACGCGTATGAGGCCGAACCTGCAAGAATAGGAACCGCCAGAAGCCCCGTACCGATGACACCGAGCGAGAAGAGACCGGCGGCGAACGGCCCGGCAAGAGGCTGAAGCATGGCCGCGGCTTCGGCGGCCGTGGCCACGGTGCGAATGTTGTGTGCGCCAAGCGTGGAGGCGGATGTGGTGATGATAAAAAACATAATGAGGTTGCTGAACACCATGCCCACGGCCGTATCCGTACGCATCGTTCCGAGGAGCTTCTTGCTCAAACGAGGCTTGCCGCGACCCATCGAAGGCAGAAGATGGTGAACAACTTCCTCTTCGACTTCCTCATCCGTCTGCCAGAAGAAGAGATACGGCGAAATCGTGGTACCCAGCAGCGCCACGATGTTGACCAGCTCTGCTTTTCCGAATGAAAACGAGGGGATGAAGAGATCGTGGAATATTTCACCCCACGGCTGATCAACCGAAAACGCCGCAAAGACGTATGCCAGAAGGGCAATGGCGAAAATCTTCAAAAACTTTGCGTAGGTGCGATAGCTGACGAATATTTCAAGACCAATAACAAAAAGGGTAAAAGCGAACAACCACACCCATCGTGAGATCGGCGAGACAAGTTCCGCTGCTGCAGCCATGGCTCCCAGATCCGCACCGATGTTGAAGATATTCGCCACAAGGAGCAACAGAATCGCCACAAACAACAGTGGACGGGAGTAATGGCGACGAATAAGGCCCGAAAGCCCCTTGCCCGTTACCAGTCCGATGCGGCCGCACATCTCTTGTATCGCAATCATGAACGGTGTGGCAAAAAGGGCGAACCACAACTGTGTAGAGCCGAAGGCGGCCCCTGTCTGCGCGTAGGTGGCAATGCCTGAAGGATCGTCATCTGCCGCTCCGGTGATGAATCCGGGACCGAGGATGCGGAGGAGATTTCTCAATCGTCTGCGCTTCACAAGACAGCACTGTAGGGCAGAACTTCTCATTGTAAAAGCGCTCTTACTGCCACGCTCCCTCCAGCGCCACCTCGGCATCGATCATTCCTGCGCTTCGAAAATTCCGCCATGTCTCCGCCCCTCCTTCAATAAGAACGGAGGCAATTCCATGGAACGAGTCTGTGGGCGTCATGAGCGCACTCCAGAGTGCAGCAAGATCAAACCCGCCATTCTCGAGGGGCACTTCTGCAATCCGCACTCCTCTCTCGTGCAATGTCTTCGTCCTACTGGGATCCTGCTTTGGACCGGTAACGATCAGTGTTCCAGCAGCCAGATCTCCACTTATTACACGAGCCGTGAGTGGAATGCGGAGGCGTGGATCGAGCACGACGCGCAGTGGAGATGGAAGAGGAAGATCGAAACGCACAGTGAGTTGCGGATCATCCGTCACAATCGTCTGCACTCCCACGAGAATGGCATCGTGGCGGCCCCGCAGCCACTCATGGACCCAGCGATTCTGCGCGCGAGAGGTGATCTTCATAGGGGAACCGTCGGGACGGGCAATAGCACCATTCCGTGCCCGTGCCTCGCGCAGAGTCACCCACGGGCGCTTTCGAGTACGCAGGGAAACGAACCCACGATTGAACCACTCACAGCGCGCACGCTCCACCGGACCAGTGATCTCTATGCCTGCCTCACGAAGACACGCAATTCCCTTCCCTTTGACCTTTGAATCCGGGTCGATCATGCCGAAGACAACGTGCTTCACTCCTCTCTCGCGGATGATATCGGTACACGCAGGCGTCTTTCCTGTGTGACAACACGGCTCCAGATTCACGTAGAGAATGTCTGTGGATTCGATGGCACCGGAATACTCCTCAAGGATCGCACGCTCCGCATGGCGCTTACCGAAGCCCTCGTGATATGCCTCGGCAATGATCGTGCCATCACGGACGAGCACCGCACCCACAAGAGGGTTCGCGCCGACTTTGCGCTGGCCCTGTTCGGCAAGCTTCAGACATCGGTGCATAAAAACTGATTCGCTCACAGAGGAAGTATGACATAAAAAGCCCCGATTCCGTGCCCGCTTCCCAAAGGAAAGCAAACGGTGGAATCGGGGCAATGGTGGTCGACCGGTCCAAAGGAACCTAGCGAATGATCTTCGTGATCGGGTAGACCACGATGTCACGCGCACCAGCGCGCTTGAGTCGCGGAACGATACTCCGCACCACCGAAGTGTCGATGGCCGCCGAAACCGAGAGCCAGTCATCTTGAGAAAGATTGGTTACGGTCGGCGCACGCAGCGCGGGAATGAGACCGAGAACGGCTTGCAGACTCATTCGCGGAACGTTCAGGGCGAGCATCTCCTCTCTTTCGGCATCGAGTGCCCCCTTCAGCATGCAATAGATGTCTTCCATCTTCTCACGCTTCCGAGGATTTGCGAATGCACGCTTGTTCGCGAGAAACAGCGGGGCACTCGTGAGCAGCTCCTCGATGATGCGGAGCCCGTTCTCCTTTGCTGAGACTCCTGTCTCGACCGCGTCGACGACGGCATCACAGAAACGGCCGGGTTTCACTTCCGTTGCACCCCAACTGAACTCAACACGGGCATCGACCTTGCGGTCTCTGAACCACTTGCGCGTCGTGCGCACAAGTTCGGTCGCTACGGTTTTGCCGCGCAGATCCCATGCGTTACGGAATGGTGCATCCTCATGGACAAGGAACACCCACCGCACAGGCCGGCGCGTCTTCTTGCTGAAGACAAGCTTGCCGATCTCTTTGACGCGCTTCTCGCAACCGTTCTCGACGACCCAATCCCATCCTGCAATGCCGAAGTCGAGATCGCCCCGTGCAACGTATCGGGGAATCTCCTGCGAACGCAGCAAAACGAGATCGAGATCGTCGTCGTCCACAACAGGGAAGAGGTTGCGCTCCGGAATCCTTACGCGGTACCCCGCACTGCGCCAAAGATTCACATTGGCCTCCTGCAAACTCCCCGCAGGCCATCCACCTCTCAGTAAACGTTTCATGACTTACGTTCCTTTCTTGCCATAGACCACTTGTGGATCGAAAACACGCTCTGAGATCACTTTCCATCCATCATCCGTGATCTCGCGGTAATAACAGCTGCGATAACCGTCGTGGCACGCAGCCAAGCCCACCTGCTCGACGAGGATGAGAAGTGCATCCCTGTTGCAGTTGATGCGAATGGACCGTACCAGCTGCACATGACCACTCTCCTCCCCTTTTCTCCAGATTCGCATCCGGGATCGGGAGTAGTACACCACGCGCCCCGTGCGCATCGTCTCATCGAACGCCTCCTCACTCATGAAGGCATCCATGAGCACTTCGTACGTGACGGCATCCTGGGCAATCACCCGGATCAGTCCGCCATTTCTCTCAAAATCCGGTCTCATACATGCTCCTTTCCGATTCTGTGAAAGACCGACCACATTTTGTCTGCCACAAGGCAAACACCCTCCCCGCGTACACGAGGAGGAGATGAGGTCGATCAGGTAACAGGATACTCTTTCGACACCATCCTCTCCCCGCGTCGCGCGGGGGAACAATGGTGCTGATGGTTGAGAACCGAACGGTAGCCGCCGATGTCGCCCCTGAGAAATCCCGCAACACGCGTGACAGTGGTTGTACTTGCGGACGTGCGTGCCGCCGCTCCACGGTAACTCACGCCGGCATTGAGGAGCCGCGCGACCTCCCATCGTTCACTCATGGCTTTGAGCTCGGCAAGCGTGGCAACATCGCGCAGGAAGTTCGCAACATCCCGCTCCGTGCGGCAGGTACGGAATGCGGCGCAAAGACGTCGGAAGAACGGGTCTGAGCGCCAGGTGCCTTCGGTGTATCGCTTTTTGCCCATGACTTCCTGAGAGTAGAGGACATTGATTAGCGTGTCAATGTATTAATACAATGATATTTCTACAAGTTAATATCAATCTTTGTAAAACGAAACGCAGGAGGGGGTCTGCCTCCTGCGTCAATGGTCGGTTATGGCGCTCTGTACCGAGTCACCATGTGATACACATGGTACTCAGTGCAAAGCCGGCGATCGCCATGGAGCCACCGAACACCTGTCCGAACGGACTTATGAGCCAGTTCCAGACGAATGTCTCGTGGCGTCCACACGACATGCAGAACGTGAGGATTCCCAGAGCTATGAGAGGCCCAGGGAGCCAATCCCGCATGCCGGGGACGTGCAGATGGCTCGCCCACACTCCGCAAATCATTGCAAGAGCAAGGAAGAGCCCAGCCTTGAAGACTTCACCGCGCCAGAAGACGCGAATGAAGCAGACGAAGCTGGTCACACACACTGCGGTCAACGTAAGAATCATGAGATTCTCCTGCCCATTCATGGGCTGTTGTGGGGCTCGCTTCAATGGTCGCCCCGTGACGATGTGAAAAACCGACTTATGACAATTTATAATATATTAAGTGTTCTGTCAACATACCCCTCTGGCGAACTGTAACCTGAAACGCATAAGAATTCTGTAGGTACGGTAGGAGGGAAGGCGCTTAACCCTTTCCCACCTACCGTATGGCCCATATTACGCGTTCCCAGCGCGATAAACTGGAGGTCTTGTACCAGCTTGGCATAAGGCAATCCAAGATCGCTCAGCTCATTGGCTGCTCGCAGTCCACGATCAGTCGGGAGCTGAAGCGGAACCGTCCTCTGGTGTATGACCGCTACA
>MNWP01000014.1 GCA_001872575.1 Candidatus Peregrinibacteria bacterium CG1_02_54_53
TGTGCATGGGTCTGTTTGCCATGAGTGAATTCTCTCCAGATTTCTTTCTTCTTCGACGGCGATTTCTGACGGAATTGTTTACCGCACTCCGTACATTTCCATAACTGCTTTCCATATCGAGATCCATTCTTCTTCACTGATCGTGAACTGCAATGAGAACATATTTTTCATGATGCATTGGGAAAAATCTGAGCATACTTTGGCTTCCAGAAAAGGAAAGATGCTCATTTCAGCCTGCAAAATTGTCCACTAGCCCTATGAATGCATTGGCGATCGAGAAGTAGATCACAATTCCCGTCACATCCACGAACGTCGCAACAAAAGGACTGGATGCATATCCGGGATCGACGCCGAAACGCTTGAAGAGGAGCGGCAACATGGCGCCGACGACCGTGCCCCAGAGACAGATGACTGCAACGGATTGTGCGATGATGAGACCCAGCATCCAGCGATCAACGTTGCCGAGCACCCCCTGCGGCGTGAGAGAAGCGCGGATGAATGCCACGATGCCAAGCGTGAGCCCTAGAGCCAGGCCCATGAGCAGCTCGCGACGTATCACTCTTAACCAATCACGCGGCGCCACATCGCCTAACGCCATGGCACGGGTAATGAGTGTGGCTGCCTGCGAACCACTGTTTCCTCCCGTAGAAATGGTAAGGGGAATGAAGAGTGCGAGTACCGTCACTGCGGCAATGGAAGATTCGAACTGCGCCAGCGCCGTGAATGTGAAGAGCTCCGCCACGAAGAGAACCGAAAGCCACACCACACGCTTGCGCCAGATGGTGGCGAAATTACTTTCGAGGTAGCTGGCCGACAGCGGATCCATACCTCCCAAGCGGTACACGTCTTCGCTCGCCTCCGCCTCGGCAACGCGCAGCAGATCATTCAAATGGATGACACCGACGATTTTCTGCTGATCATCGACAACGCAGGCAACATCCACGGCTTCACGATGCATCGTATCGAGAACCGCCTCCTGATCGGTTGCGTGATGGAACACCGGAATGGGCCGCGCCATCTGTGCGGGAGCCGCATCGTTGTTTGCCGACATGAGCGCCCGTACGGGAATCCACAGAATTTCCTTGCCGCTCGGCAGCAGCGCCACGGGAATCTGCTTGTGATGCGTACGTGCATACTCGCGTGCCGCGTTGAGAATGACAGGCAGTTTGGTCTGTGAATCCACTTCGAGAAAATTGAGATCCATGAGACCGCCTGCCGTCTCGGGGCCGTAGAGGAGGAGTTTTTCGATGGGCTTGCGACGGTCTTCGCGCATTTTCTCGAGAATGTGCGGATGGCGCTTTGCCGGCAGACGCTGCAGAACGTCCGTCGCTTCGTCTTCGTCGAGAAAGTGAAGGAATCGCGCGATTGTGAAATCGGACAGACGCGGAATCGCCGAATGCAGACTGGCCTCCGAAAGAAGAACAATCACATCCGCCTGCACTTCGGGAGGCAGAATGGCGAAGGTTTTGCGTTTTCCGTGCTCGAGATCATCAATGATATCGGCAATTGCGCGGGCATCTTCGTGCACGAGAACCCTGCGGAGTTCCTGATCGCTCTTCGTCTCGAGTAAGCCGTCAACTTTGCGGAGAAGTTCCTCGTTCATACGGCGGAAGTGCAGTGACGACATGCTACCCCGCTCAACGTGAAAAGAGGAAGGAAAACCCTTCAGACTCTTTGTCTCGCATGAAGGAGAATGGACGGAAAATATCACCGTGCTCTGCATTGACACGCGCAATGCAAAGACAATAATCGTGGTCCCATTTTCCACTCCTGTATGAAATCCCTCACCAAACCACGTTCGGCAGAAACTCCACGCGCTAAGAACAGGGGCGGGGCCTACCGTGTTATTCTCGACCGATTGTTCAGAATGCGAGAAGTTCAGCGCGGCGATTTACAGTCCATCAATGCAAGAAACAGGCCATCGATTTCGGGCGCATACAATATCGTCGACGGTGCACAGGAACACGAATGTTCCGATGAACGTTTAATGGCATTGGAAGTATCCGGCACGAGTTTGGAGCGGATCGAACGCGCAATCGTAAAGATACAAGAAGGAACGTACGGCGAGTGCGTCGAATGCGGATGTTTGATTCCGGTGGCACGATTGAATGCAGTTCCCACGACGGACACCTGTGTGAAATGCGCAACCGAACGTGAACAGGATGTCGCGGGCATCAACTCCGGTGATGCAGCGAGATTTGCCCTGCTCACGGAGTTGGAAGAAATCGAGAAAGACATCGAATCGAACGAGGACTCAGACGTTTAAAGCTCAGCGACTGTTGCGACATATCCTTGGGGCAGACGCAATTGGTTGCCAATACAATATTTCGTAGGCTGGAAAGTAATTTCCCCATTTTGCTCTATGGCCCTCTCCCCTCTTCACTGGCGACGGTACACTGCGGAATTCCTCGGCACCGCAACACTGACCTTTGCCATTCTCGGTTCGATTCAGCAGCAGACGGCAACGCCGTTCGTGGCGGCACTCGTTCTCTTGCTCGCGGTATATATTCTCGGGCCAGTGAGCGGTGCGCACATCAACCCCGCAGTAACTGTGGGGCTCTGGAGTATCAAGAAGATCAAGACACCCGAGGCACTCGCCTACATCGCATCGCAACTCGTCGGCGCTGTCACCGCACAGTTTCTGTTTCAATATCTCGTGGGCGGATTGCCCGTCGTCACGGTAACTGCCGGTTGGGGAATCGCCTTCGCCGAAGCACTCGGCGCGTTCTTCTTTCTGCTCGGTATCATGGCCGTCGTCACCAACAAGGTGCACCGTGCCGCGAGCGGACTGGTGGTTGGATGTTCACTCTTGCTCGGTATTTTGCTGGCTTCGCTCATGAGTAACGGTCTGCTCAACCCCGCGGTGGCCATCGGCATCCGCTCACTCTCGTTCTCGTACCTCATCGGCCCCTTCATCGGCGCCGTGTGTGCGGTGTTCCTGTATCAGTGGATGGTCAAAGAGTGAGTGACAAACCTTGTCGTGCATTAGAGCCGACGCTGTCGGCTCTTTTTTCAGGAAAGATCTGTCGTACATCGCTAGAGTGTTCACATGATCGAAGCCCTGCGCGCCATCGGCCTCTGCATTCTGCTCGGAGCGTGCTCACCGTTTCCGTCGGAATCGTTGCTGAAGCAACCATCGTCGACCTGGCCGCCTCCCGGAATGCTGGAGCAGGTGCCCGCAAAGCTCTCACTCGCGCACTTTGCACGGATGCGTCTCGAAGGATCGGATCTCACATTCACCGGTGTACTTGCCGAAAACGATGCTTACACCCGCCACGCCATCACGTACCGGAGCAATGCATTACTGATCAGCGGCATCATGAATATCCCCAAAGGCGACGGCCCGTTCCCGCTTGTGGTATTTGCACACGGCTACATCGACTCCTTGGTCTACACGCAGGGTCGCGGACTGAAGCGTGAACAGGATTTCTTGGCGCGGCAGGGCTTTGCCGTGCTGCACACCGATTACCGCGGGCATGCAGGGTCGGACTTAAGCCCCGACACGCGCGAGGTCTACGATGCCAGTATCGAATACGGCATGGACGTGGTCAACGCAATCAACGCTGTGCGCACTGCCAAACTTTCACAAGTCGATGCGGAACATGTCGGAATACTCGGCCATTCGCTCGGCGGCGGCGTAGCCCTGAATATCGCCGTCACGCGGCCCGATCTGGCAGATGCCTACGTGCTCTACGCACCCGTCAATAGCGACGCGTGGCAGAACTTCGCACGGTGGCGTTCGAAGCGTGATGATAAGGACCGCACGCTCGAAGTCTTAGGAACGCGGGACGAGAACCCCGACGCGTGGAATGCGCTGTCATCGCAGACGATACTTCGCTTCATCACCGCGCCCGTGCTGCTCTTTCAGGGAACGGCCGACAGCGATGTTCCCGCCGAGTGGTCCGATGATCTCGATGCGCGGCTCATGGCGCTGAACAGAGACATTACGTACGTTTCATACGAGGGGGAGAAACACGAATTCATCCCCAAATGGGAAGACTTCATGCAGCGCACAGCCGCGTTCTTGCGTGCGCATCTGACGGAGACGAATGCATGGACCGCTCCGATCGACCGTGCCGCGGAACGCGTGACCAAAAAACCTTTCGGCATCTCCATCACGCCGCAGAATTCACCGGTGCAGCCCGAACGCTTTACTGGCTATCACACGGGCACAGACTATGAGCTGCTACCGGGCGAAACGCCGCACGATGTGACGGTGCGCGCCGCGTGTACGGGCGACGTCATCGCCGTGCAGCGCGTGAGCGGATACGGCGGTGTTGTTGTACAGCGCTGCTCACTCAATGGCGAAACCGTGACTGCGCTCTACGGTCACCTCGCACTGGACCGCGTTGCCGTTTCGCTGCATCAGACGCTCGATGCCGATGACACGATTGGTGTATTGGGAGCCGCTGATAGCCAGGAAACTGACGGCGAGCGAGCACACCTGCACTTCGCCATTCATCACGGAGTCGTCGTGGAGTTCAAAGGATACGTGCCCGAGCAGAGCACTCTCGACGCATGGGTGGATCCGATGACGGTGCTCAACCTGTGATCAGACAACAGGAGTTCCTCCGGTTCGCTTCTGGGCGAAGTAATTGAGCGACATCGCCACCAGCAATCCAAACACGCCGCCGCTGACCGCGGTGATGACCAGGCCGGCAATGAAAGAAATGACGCCCATACCGGGGCCGCCGATGTCGAGCGTGAAGAGCCGCAGCAGCTGCATGTGCAGATCCTGCAGGACCGGATCGCGCAACAGGTAGCTCCAGACTACGCAGAGAATGAAGAAGAAGCCCGAAACCAATCCAAAAGCGCGTGCCCACTCGCCGGGAACGTAAGGAGAGGAGGACATAGGAGAAAGGAGAAAGGAATAAAACCTATGCAACTTCCCATTATACGGATGTCCCCACCAGTGATGCAAACACCCGCTTGAGCGCCTCCTCCGCCGTGCATGCCGATTCCTGCACTTTCAGTCCCTCAAACGGCTTGAGCGCGACCGACGGCAGCAATGCGGTGACAATCGTTTTGCCGCTGTCTTCCCGCAGCACCACGTTACACGGCAGTGCCAGCGCCACATCCACGTTCTCCTGCAATGCCTGATGCGCGAGTGCGGGATTGCACGCACCCAGAATCACATGCGGCGGATGCTCGATGCCCAGTTTTTCTTTCAGCTTTGCAGCGATGTCAATCTCGCTGATGACGCCGAATTTTTCTTTCTGCAGAGCCGCACGCACCGCCGCTTCCGCCTGTGCGAGAGGAAGAGAGAGTGTGGCCGCAAAAGAATAGGAATCAGCGGAAATCATGGAAGAGAAATCAACGTGCGTAGCCGCCCATCATGCCGCCGTATCCCCCGCCCATCATCCCCTGCGGGAACCGGAGCGACTCGCCGCCCGCGCTGCATCCGCTCAAGCGCCGGCCCATGATGATGTGCATCTGCTTATCGGCCTCTTCACCCATCATCTGCAGCATGAACGTATCCATCTGTTCGTGAGAGGCCCCCGTGCGCAGCCCCATGAAGTAATCACCAAGGAGGTCGAAATCATCGTCGCTGAGATCGGCGCACGCCACCTGCTTGGCCTGCAGCTTATCGTAGATGGCTTTGCCCTGGGCCTCTTCGTCCGAAGAGGGCTTGGCCTGAGCGGACGTATTCTGCGCGGTGGCACCAAACATCATCGGCACGGTGCCGTTGTAGCTGCCGAACGTCCGCCCGCCGAAACCGAACATGCCCGAAACCACCATGGGAATGGTGAGCAGGCAGAAGACGATCCCCACGGCGACGAGGACCCATCCCCACGTCCAGAGCGCCTGCTTCGACAAATGCTTGAATGACCAAAAGAGCAGAAAGGCGATACCGACGCCAAGGGCAACCATGGCAGCCATGTGCAGCATCAGAAAGAAGAGAAATCCGGAGTTCCAGCCGGTGCTACCTAGTGCGAACATCATGATCGAAGGGAGAATGGGAACAGAGTCTATACCTATAGGGGAGGTATAGGGAATCAGGATCGCGCAATCCGCAACACAGAACGCTTTGGAGGCTGCGGGGTATCAGAGGTACGTGCCAAGAAACTCCAGCGTGCGCTGCCATGCCGTGCGTGCACTCTCGGTCTCAAGCTCGCGTGCAAAGCCGTGACCGACGTTCTCGTAAATGAAGATCTGATGATCACCATTGAGTGTCTTGAGTCTGGCACGGAACGCTTTGACATCATCCACGGGAATACCCTGATCCTCCTCGCCGAAGTGCCCGATAATAAGCGCCTTCATCATCGAGAGGTCATCTTCGGGTGCAAATTGTCCGTAGTACATGACCGAAGTCCTCACCCCAAGATCGTTCTTCGCCATCTGGTAGCTCCACCCGCCACCGAAGCACCATCCCACCGAGGCCAAACGATTGCTGTCAACATCGGAGCGGGACCGCAGATAATCCACGGCGGCACGCAGATTGGCGAATGCAGGATCCACATTCGCGCGAACAGCGCCCGCAAGTTCCCGCGCACGCGCGGCATCCTGCGTGCTCTCTCCTTCGTACAGATCCACGGCAAGCGCCGCATACCCCTGCTTGGCAAACTCTTCGGCGTACCAACGGATGTTGTCGTTGAGCCCCCAGAACTCATGAATGAGGATAAGCGCCGGATGTGGACCGTCTCCCTCGGGCAAAGCCAGGTATCCGCGTGTCGGACCGTAATCCACGACTTCGGTTCTGACCATACCTTCACCCTGCAGATCCGATTGACCGGCAGGATCCGGTGCAGTTATACACCCGGCGAGCAGAAAGGAAACGACAACGGCTGAAGAGAGTGATTTGGTCATAGAGCGACGAAGAAAAAAGAAATCCCAGCGTAGCACGGGCAATGGCTATACGACCCCCCTCACTACGCCCCGTCAACAGACGTCTGCTGCCGGTGCGCCTCGACCATCTCCTGCTTGGTGGAGGGCTGCAGATCTTCGGCGTTAAACCCGATCGCGCGTGCAGCCTCGAGAATCGCCGCCGGCGAGGGACCCTCGATCTCGAGGAACGGCGGCGGCAGGCGTTCGGTACTTCCGTCAGCGGAGCGGATGCTGTCGATCTGATAGCTGATGCCAGCCTGCAGAAAACGCGTGCGTCCCGAGAGCATGAATCCCCGCCGCGCAAACAGATCATCGAGGAGCATACGCATCAGTTGAAATCCCTGTTCGCTGTTCCATGCGCCCGTGGACGTGAATTCGATCTCGTTGCGCCGCTTGCAGGGGAGCCCCAGATCCTCCCGTCCTGGCAGGGGCAGCGAAGGGAGCTTTTGCTTGAACGCGATCTCGATCTGATCGCGGCACGCGTTCGAGAGCAGCCGCAACCGCGGCCCGCTGAATCCTGCGGCGCGCATGGCCTCATTGGAATGATAACGCTGCTCCGTCACGGCGAAGTGCCCTTCTCTCTGCGCCCCAGCTGCGAGGAGGCGGCGCTCGACTTCCTCGGTGTCCACATGAAGAATCTTCGCTTCGATCTCGTCGACGCCCTTAAGGTCTGCGGGGATCTCGAACATAAAGGAGCGGAGTATACGCGCCTTGGGATAGACGGGGGCGTTTTTCGGGGCGTTTAAATACTTTCACCCCCGCGAGGATTTGCTATGCTCTGGCGTACGTTGGGGAGCCCACCTTCGCCCGCTTCGCGGGTCTACGGCGGGCGAGAGCCCATTCCTGCTATCATCGTTTCACGTTGGGGAGTCCCACCTCCGCCCGCTCTTGCGGGACTACGGCGGGCAAGCGCTCCATCTACCATCACCGGTCCAGATAGTTTGCATCACGTTGGGGAGTCGCCAAGTGGTAAGGCACCTGCCTCTGGAGCAGGCATTCGGGGGTTCGAATCCCTCCTCCCCAGCCAAGAATCAAAAATATCGGATTTCTCGGCTTGTAGAAGCCGTTTTTCACGTACCAAGGGGGAATCTGGTTCACGGCCAGCCAGCGAGAATTTCGCCAGCGTCGCATAGGGTTCTCGGTATGTGGCAGCGAGTTCTTGATCTTTGAGGTTGAGGTTCTGACAGATCAGAAGCATCAGGTACTTCTTATCGTCTATGGATGACTCCGTGAAACTGCGTCGGAGCATCTGCGTGAAATCGAAGAATTGTTCGCAATCATCAACCCATGTGAGGTCATGCTGATTATGCGTTTTGAGCTGCACCTCAACCGTATCAAGTTCTTTCTTGATTTCCTGCTTTTGCGCCAGATATTCCTCATCTGAAAGCATTTCACTGTTCACATTCTTTGCGGAAAGTTTCATCTTCAAGAGGCTATCCAGTCGCTGCTTGCAGGCGTTGTACTGGCCTTGGAGTTTCCTGCGAATGCTCTCACCCGACTGTACTTCTTGGGAGAACACTTTGCGCGTCCGTTTGAACGCATCCTCGATAAACTCTTGCGGAAGCGAGAGCTTCAGAAGGACACGCGCAAATTCTTTCTCCATGTCTTCTTCCCGCGTCCACTTTCGTTGTGAACACGAACCGTGGGTATAGGTGCAGTGATAGTAGATATGTCCCTTCTTGTACTCTGCGGTCACAGGACAGCCGCATTCGCCGCAGCGGACGACGCACCCGCCGAATGCGAAGTTATGGCGGCGGTAGCGCCCTTTGCCTCTCCGGTTGATCGCGTACTGTACGCGCTGAAACATCTCTTCTGAAATGAGGGCTTCATGTTGAATCTTCCGATTCGGATCACCTGTTTTCGCCTGAATGTACTCATCGCTGTAAATCTGTCCTCCGTACTCAATGACACCATAGTAGTAGGGATTCGTGAGGATGTTGATGACCGCATGTTTACTGAGCATCTTTCCGGTGTGACGTGAACGAAGCCCGATCTCGAAGGCGAACTTGCGTAATCCGGGCATTCCCTTCACGCCTTTCTCCGCCTCCTCGAAGAGTCGCCGCACGAGCGACGCATCAATAGGATCAAGTTCTTCTCGCCTTAAAGGTCGGCCAAGTTGCAAGAGTAGAAGGTACTTCTCATTATCCTTCTGCGCTTTGGAGATATTACCTTCCCGCGTGATGTTGAGGTATCCGGGAGGAACCATGCCGGGATATTCACCTGCAAGAAGCTTGGAAATAACATCGCGCTTCACAAACTGGCTCGTATCGTCGCTACTCTTCTTTGCCATGGCGAAGTGAATCTGCATGATGAACTTGTCGTCTGCCGTGTTGGTGTAAATTTTTTCCGGCGTGCGGATTTCCTTGAGGATACCTTGATCCATCAGATAGATGATGCGACCACCATCGAAGCTGTTTCGCGCCAAACGCGTTAGATGATAAACAAGAATCGCGTTTGCCTCGCCGCGTTCCAAACGATCAATCATGTCATTGAAATCCGGTCGTCCGGCTTTGTAGGCACTCTGGCTCTCGCTGAAATACTTCTTCACACACAATCCCTCGTCGGCTGCCTTGGCAGAGAGAAGTCTACGCTGCGCAGGGTTGCTGAGCGTCTGACGGTCTTCGCGCTCCGATGATTTGCGGCAGTAACAGAGATGAACGAGATCGGATGTATTGGTAGTCATGGGTGCAGGGTGGAAAAAATGAAATGCCCGAATGGGCGACCCCCTAGCGATCCAGCATCAGCTTGCGCCTCTGTTGGTAGGAGATCGCCCACCCGGGCAACAGCAAACCTTTGACGCAAGTCGGTGATGTGGATCGCAGGGGCATCATAGCAAAGCGAAAATAAAAGGTGAAGCGTCAATGGGCGAAGTGCTCGCAGGCGATTTCGTACCCACACTCAAGCCCCATCCAGTAGTAATCGAGATGGCGCTCCTGGAAGTGGCGTGGGCAGACTTTGGAGATTATGAGAAACGTATCGCCATTGTTCTCAAAGTTCAGATTCAACAGGCCATCGTCGTTCTCATAAATCTTCACTTGGATTAGTTTGAACTCTGGTGGTGACATTTCGTTATCCCAACCTTGTGGCCGATAATGGAGAGTTTTGATGAGCTTCATGGGAAAAGTAAAGAAAGGAGATAGAAATTATTCCTTCTTGAAGAACCCCATCTCCCGCAGGGTTTGGGGGGTGGAAGAAATATCGCCACTACCGCCACCATCGTCCTCCACGGCTTGTATTTGAGAAACTGAGGGTGGCGCTACTGGGAGAGATGTTTGAATTGGTAGGGCGGGAGCATCGCCCCCGGTATCGTCCACGAATGGATCGCTCTCTTCTGTGTTCTGTGGCGATGTGGCGGTATCGGCGGTACTTTCTCCGGCTCTCAGGATGAGCACCATACGCTTGCCGTGCGTACCCTTCTCGCTCTGAAACGTGATTCCAATTTCAACGAGGTTCGTCTTGGCTTCATTGAGTCTTCGGCTGAGAGCATTTGCAGCCTTCGGCCATTCCTTGGCGTGGGTATCAATTTTCTCAGACTGTGCAACTTCCGCAAGCCGCTCATGGAGTTCTGACATGCTGCCTTCCCATTCCATGCGGCCATCCATGAACGCCTTCATTGCAGCGGCCACCGGATTATCCTGAATCGCCTCTTGGTGCTGCTCTGCGATATTCGCGTAGTAGACATTCAGAAACTCGTCTTGGGTATACCCAAGAGCCAGCGCGATGGCACATCCCCACCGGGCGAAGTCCGCCATGCGTGGCAATCGCGCAAGTTGCACGGATTCCCTCAGGCGCATTGCAGCCGAGAGCGCGTCGAAGACCGCGCCGAGAATCGCAGGACGTACCGTATTGAACTCTTCCAGCACAACCCTTTCCTCCCGACGCTTGTCCTCAGGGATGCGTTCCAATTTGAGCAGGATGCTACGGTCGAGGAGATCGGGTTTCTTCGCGGCGGGATTGATACCATTGAGACCGATGCAACGACGGAAGGTATAGATGATGTCCTCGTCATCTGTGTAGAGTTCGCGCTTCGATACTCCCTCGCCCGTGACTGCCCGGCACAAGAGATCGGAAATGGAATCGGATATATCCGAGATGTTGTCGAAAAACGCAAAGTAATGATGAGCGAGCTGCTGCACGAACTCCCGCGCGTTGGACGAGAAGGAGAGGACTTCCATCTTGGAGGGATCGACAATGCGCCGGAGCATCCGCGCCTGAGTGGTCTTTGCAGCCCCTTGGGAGCCGTGGAGGTTTGGGATCGGGTGCGGGATGCCGGGCAGGAAGCAGGAAACGAGATACACGAGGAACAATGGACGCTGCGTTGGATCAGCGAGGTTCACAAATGGCAGGAACAGCCCTTGCAGGGAGCCGCCGCGCACTGGCACGACCTGTTCCTCCTGATGGGAAAAGCGACGGAAAAGCGTGGGTGGTTCTTCTATGATTTCCCATCCCTCGGAGGTAATTCTGACAGCACGGCATTTCTTATCGCCCAAGTCATACCAGATTGCCTTCTCATGCCATGCAATGCGGTTTTCCAGCGTGATAAGTTCTCCCTTGAAGAGTGCTCTGGCCTCCAAGACGTTGAGCACGGTACTGAGTGTTTCTGATGTTGCGGCAGCAGCTTCCGTCTCCCATAGGAGTTGGCCAAGCCAACGCTTGAATTGCTTGCTGCGGGTTTTCCAAACCTCCCAATGGTCATCAACGCGGAACCGCGCATAGGTTTCCTTGAATTGGTCATGGAACAGGATGCAATTTCCGTTCGTTACAAGTCGCAACAATTTATCCGCCATGGACTCAGACGGATTCCCGCCGCCGCCTTTCTTTCTCTCTTGGCTGGTTTCGTAGGGGGAACGTAACGCCTGAAAAGCGACGAGAGGATCGGCTCCGGTCTCCCTGCAACGGCGGAAGAAGTCCGTAACATCTCCACCTTCACCAAGGTCTTCCGGCAGGCGAATATGAGAGAACCTGATGTCAGGACGTTGTTCTCGCAAGAGACGCTGTACCTTCTCTTCTCCTTTCCTACCCGCGAGATCGAGATCAAAACATAGAGTCGCTTCAATGTTCTTGGGGAAATGTGATAGCCATTCCTCCTTGAACGTGCCAGCCCCTCCCGTTGAGCAGACGGTCTCAATGCCGTGCGAGAGAAGTAGAAGCGCATCCGGCTCCCCCTCTACGATGAAGACGTGTTGAAGATTCGCGTGGAGGTAGGGAATCGGATAGAGCGCTGCTGCGCTTCCCTTGGGATACACTATGTACTTCGGTTGTTCAGGAGACGCATCGTGTGGCCTCTTCAATTTGTAGAACAGTGTCTTGCCCTCCGCATCGGGGATTGGGATGACGACCCACTCCCTGCCCTTATGCACCGTCCACGCGATGTGGAACTCTTTGAGGGTGTCACGGCTCACACCGCGTGCATCGACCCAATGGGTTAGTTCCTTGGATGGAAGTGCCGTCAGCGAAAGAGATTTGGTGCTCATAGGAAGCGTGAGGAAAGGAACTCCGCAGCTTCCCGAAGCGAGCAGTCGCGGATGTGCATGACCAAATCAATGGGCGATCCCTGCGAAACGCCGCCGTTCTCCTTCCCGGAAAATCGCTTCCACGAGTTGGTCTTCTCGAAGAGAACAAGAGATGTGATCTCGCGTTCCTCGCGCATTGCATAAGTTCCGCCCCCCGTCTTCACGAGATTCATGCCGAGGACGTGTGCTACATGGAGAATGGGAATACGCCTCAATGCATCGAGGTCACGATAGGCGGCCGCGAGCAGAAGAGAAGAGCGGCGAGAACGGGCGTAGAGTCGCGCTTGCCACTTCAGCGCAAGCTCAATTGTGCTCATTAGGAGCCGATTTTGTGCATTTGGTTCTTGCGGCGCTGTGGCCGAAAACGTACAATAAGCCATGTTCAAAAGGGGAAAGAAGTAAGACCTCTCCAAGAACACCTCCATGCAGGTAGGTGACTAGGGCGGGTCTCTTCCCCTACGTCGAAGTTCGTGACGCACGACGAAGGCGACAAGTCTGTCTATCTTGTCGCTGTAATCCTTCGCTTCGTCCTCGGTGAGCCTTTGCCCGTAGTATCGGAACCACCTTTCCTGAAACTGGCCGATGGTTGCATCGGCTTGCTTCATAGGGAACTGTGGAGACGCGATTTGAGGAGTTTCTGTTGCGCGAAGAGCGCCGCTGGGGAGAGTTTCAAGGTGTTATCCCAGTATCCCTTCACTGCATTTTCAATTTCTTCGGAATTGCCACGGAAACAGAATACAATGCGGTTTGGGTTCGTGCGGTCTAAATGCTCGATGGAGAAACCCAAGCAACAGAGGCAAACCGCAATGTAGAAGTCGCTGGTGGAATAAGCATGGACATTGATCATGCCAGCATGTTGCTTTCCGAGCTGTTGTCAGGCACTCCACTGATGCCCCAGTGAACTCCCAGTCCACTGGGAGCAGACCGGATTACTCGCGGAACTGCGGATTGAGATACACAAACTCATCTTTGTAGTAGACGATGGGCTTGCTGAAATGCTTATTCACGAGTTCGAGTTTCTTGAAAATGTCGCTCTTGGCGATCCCTAAAGATTCGAGAGAGGCTATACCCTTTCCGTCTGGTTCGTCCTGAGCACACAAGCGAACAATCTTCCATGGGGTCTTGCCTGTTGTAAAAATGAATGTTCCGCATTCAGGATGCGAGACTTTCTGAAAATCAAAATCAACTGTCACGCCATTCACGGTGAGAGTGTTCCGAGGTGTCATTTCGGTTGCAACGGCAGTGGATCGTAGCCTTTCATTTTGATCTCTTGCGTAGATTATGTGCTGTCTGAGCGACGGAAATATTCTTTCGGTGAGCCCGGCACGTTTATGTTTCCACGCTTCTGCAAGATCAAGACTTTCGTTGTAGTCAACACCACCGAGAGGATTTGCTTCAAAAGGTATAGCCCTTACCATCCCCGGATGTTGGTAATTGTGATTCAGCACTTTTTCAAATAATTCCTTCAGATGATCGGGCATCCCCATGTTCTCTTGGAGCATTGAACAGAACAGACGCACTTCGGTCTCGAATAACTCACGCACCATCAGCGATGCATCGGAGGATGGCAGTTTTTCAACAAAGCTTTCGAGCCTATGAAGGAGATCATCATCATCATTGCTCATATTCATACTCCACATACTAGCGTGAGATCGTTATTTTTCGATACGATCCAAGCGTTCCTTCCATTTCAAATAACTTTTGTATCTGCGTGTAGATCTTCCTTTGTAATATCTCCATCTTTCTTCAGCCCCCAGTTTCTCAACTTTCCTGTCTAAACACGCCAATCGTTCCACCGTCTGCGATCTGTACCACAGTCCATGGCACTTGCGACACAAAATATTATCACGATAAAAGTACAAGATACGCGCTCTCTTCAGACAATGGGGACACTGAAACCACCATCGCACTCCTCCGTACCGGCAGTTCGTTGGAAGGAGAGAAACTGTTCTTGATAGCAATTCTTTTGTCGGTAGGAAGGGGGAGGTGGGGGGGAATGAGACGAACATGTAGCTCGCACCATGCGGACTGATATGCATTTCAAATGTAAACCCGAATCGCACGTTTCTCGACCCTTCCCAGGTTACCATTCCGGTCTTCGCTTCATATGGTTGAAAACAGCCCTTCCGATTCAACAGTTCCGTATCAATATGGGGAACATCGTCGGCCTTTGCACAGCTGGTTTCCTTCGGCACTCGCAAATCTTATGTCGAAATCAATAGGGAATCTATCAAATGATTTCGAACCAAGGTGGCTTTGAGGATCGAGAGACGAAGAACTGAGAACTCTAGCACAGCGGAAGTCCTCTGTATAGTCGTATTACGATCTACTCATCAAATTTCAGCAGCTCCCAGACATGAACCCCCAAGCCTTTCGCCAACTTCTGTAATGTGAGGAGATTTGCATTGCGTGGATACCTGCCTTCCAAGTCCTGCAAATATTTATCCCCAACCCCAGAACGGATGGCCAATTCGCGCTGAGTGAATCCTCGTTCCTGTCGCATTTTCCTGATCCTGCGGCTCAACTGGATGGCGATGTAGTCGGGTTTCTTGCGCATTCAAGTCATTGTCGGCTGCCAATCAGCCCTTGCATACCCGACTAATCGGGTGTTAGTGTGAACGACACTATGAAGAAAGCATTCGTCCTTTTCCTACTTCTTTTTCCTGTCATCGGTCTCACCGCCCCTCCTGATGTGTCTCAGGACGCGTGGTATGCCTCTACGGTCTCCGCATTCACGGATGCCGGATACTTCCCCGGTGACACAGCCTTCAGACCGGGAGACAACGCCACAAGAGCAGAGTTTGTAGAACTCATCGTGAAGCTACAGGGTGGAGTCACCGGAGCCCCCACAGGGCAAAGCTTCGACGATGTGAGCCTGAACGCCGCCTACTACGCCTCCTTCGAGCAAGCAGCAGCCTCAGGATGGATGAAGGGCGCAGGAAGCTGTTTGGGGACGCATCCCTGTCTGGCGCAGCCTGAGAGTCCCATAAACCGCGCAGAGGCCTCTGCAATCCTTCAACGAGCCTTCGGCGTAAGCCTCCAAGGGGAAGCCCCCTCATTCAAGGACAACCCCAATGGCCAGTGGTTTAGCGAGAGCATTCGTCTGGCGGCGGGGAACTGCGTCCTTCGCGGCGACGGCGGAACGGGCAGAGTGCGTCCGGCAGAGAACATGAACCGGGCAGAGATGGTGACGATGCTCGATAGGCTCCATCGAAAAATGACCTACCCCAACTGTGCTGCGGAGGGGCAGGCGTACTCGCTTCCAACGGCACCAAAAACTCAGAGGAAAATGTTTTCTTCTTCATCGTCCAGTATTTCCAAAACGACGTGGAGCAGATGCACGGCAGACGATTGGCAATGTGAACCCCAAGACGGTTCAGTCTGCATTAATGGGTCACAGGAATACACCTGCAAGCTCATCAATACCAATTGCCTGAATCCCGAGACAGTCAAACCGGGTGACTCACGAGAGTGCGATGATATATCCGATTCTCACTATTTGGAGTTTCTGATGTACAAAAATGAATATGAGGAGACTTTTTATAAACTTCTCGATCTTGCCCGGTCATACGATCCAGTTATAAAGAACAGGATGCTCACCATCCTCGAATCATTCAGTGGTTACATTCAGGACTTCGCAGGGTATGTCGCTCAGGCACATTACCGAACGCTCACAGACCGTGAGTATGAAGAAATGGCCTCGGTGATGCAGAAGATCAATGCTCTGTTCAAAGATTTCCTTGCGGCAAAGAACGACGGAGATCGTCTTGATAACAATCGTGAGGTTCCTGCCAATATTAACATATACGTCTTACCGCCCGCGCCTTCGTATTCACCTTCGCAGGAGAATCACGAAGAAATGTGCGAGAGATTGCGGACTCAACTAGGTGCTCGCTACGGAGGTTTTGGTTCCGGGAGGGGTATGCAAATGCTCCGAGACGCGGGGTGCTCTTAGCTGCGGGGCGCTTCGCACTTTCCTCTAAGTTCTTACTTCCGCTCACTATGAAGATATCATCCATGAAAAAAATGCTCAACTGCAACTACTGCTCGTGCCATCCAGCAGAGAGCACTGGTGTTGGCTTTGGTGCATCACTGATCGCTGCTGCTCTCATAGCCTTCTGGTGGCGACGGGAACCGACGACTCCAACGTGAAATCCCTCCCTCTTACTTTCATTCGTATGCCCATAAAGGAATATCCCAACAAGAAAAAATTGGCATGGAAGTTTCTAATTTTCGGTTTTGTCATTAGTTTCTTTGTTGCCTCAGTTTTCCAACATGTAACTGCTATATCATTACTGTGGCCAGCTGTAATCGCGGGTGTGTTCATTGCCGGGGTCGGCTGGCTATGTTTGGTGAGAACGGATGACAAAGGTAGGAGGAAAGACATTGTCTACATGCTTTTTTCAACGACATTTTTAGCAGTTTCCATTCTATTCGCTGTTTTCTACTTCTGGCTTGGTCAGGAATGGATAGACAAAACTCTCCAAGAGTACGTCACAAAAACATCTTTATCGGAAACACCTTCAAACAACACTCTACTGCCACAATCTCAAAAGACCGAAGGGGGAATCCAATCTCCAACAGCAACAAAGAATTTCGAAGCAAATAATGCTGACCACGCTATGGAAATGGAACAAACAATCGTGCGATATTTTGATGCACTCAAAAGAGAAAAATTCATTGAGGCAGCTCAATATATGACCGAAAGGGGTAGGCGGATGTTCAATCCAAATTTCGGCTTGGAAATACCGACAACGCTGTATATGACAGTTGCCACAGAAAGCCCTAATGTTTTTCACGTTGCTTACCGATTCAAAAAAGCTGACCAAGATGAGATATGCAAAACAATTGCAAAAGTCATCCTTGTCGAATCGAGTGGCAAATGGCTGATCGAAGAAATGAAGACTACAACGGTAAATAGTGCGGCTGCCTGCCTTTGGGAATTATGAAGAACATGCGTATTATCATCGTTGGCACAGCTCTCATGCTCTTCTTGGCGCTCGCGGATTTTCCCTATGCCTACTACCAGATTCTCCGGTGGGTTGTCTGTGGCGTTGCCGCCTACTCAGCTTACAATGCCCATGAGCATCGTTCCATCGTATGGACATGGATATTTGGCGTGGTGGCAATCTTGTTCAATCCCATTGCTCCAATTCACTTTCAGCGTGAGACGTGGATGACCTTGGATGTTGCTGCCGCCGTCATATTCCTTATCAGTCTCTTCAGACACACCCCCCACACCAATCAATGAGATGACCCTTGAAACCTACTACCATCGGCGCTTTCCCCTCGACCTGCAAGAGGCCATGCATCTCCATTCTCACCAATACGGCGAAGAGCGATACTTCTCCACCTCGGACTTCACCAACCACAAGCTCGACTCGATCCCCGGGCGGGTACCCACTTGAAATGGGAGCGCTCGGGATTTCCCCCATGTTCTATGTCGTTTCTTGATCTCTTCGGAACACAAGCCATCGAACAGATGGGCAATGCTCAAAAGGACAATTCCAAAACTAGCTCCGAAGAACATCAAGGACGAGGTAAGCCTCTTCCCGTCCAAAGAACAACGCGGCGAAAGAAAGACGCGACCGGAGAAAAACGCATAACGGGGTGGCTCTTATTCCTTGGCATTTCCCTTGGTTTGGGCTCTCTGAGTGTCATCACGTGGATTCTATCCGCACTTGCGCTTGATGACACTTCCACCTTGCTTCCACTTGTTGCTCTCGATGCCCCGGTCATCATTCTCTTCTGGCTTTTTGTGCGGAGGGATTTCCGTTTCCCTATCGCATTCAAAATAATTTTCTCTCTGAGGATCGGGATATTGTTTCTCTTCCTCGTCTATCCACTAGGGACGACAAATCCCCAGAAAACTCTTGCCTTCATCGTGATACAGGGCATCTGGGTTGCCTACGTTGCACAATCGAAGAAAGTCCGAGCGGTCTTCGGAAACAAACAAGCATCATCAGCATCAGCGGTTCCCCCGCCGCCAACAAAAAAAATGCCACAGAGCCAAGAGGAACAAACTGTTATCTCTTCGTTTGAAGGTCATGGGAGAAATACTGGCATTCAATATGTGGGATTATTTCTGACAGATGCGGCGCGGTTGATAAGGACTTACTGGTATAAGGTCACTCAATCCGCTCCGCAGGAAGTCAAAGCTGTAATCGGAGTGCTTGATGAGGCCAGTCTGATTTTCCGCGAGAACATATCATTTCCGATGGTGAAAGATTGCATCAAGCATTTGATTTACTCACGCCCCCACGAGCTAGCACAGATCATCAGGGACGGAACGCCACCCCGGAAGTGGGTGTACGTCTCCGTGGCAAATATCTCAGGTGATTTTGTGAGCTGCGGTGAATTCCACGTCTACCGAGGAGTATTGAACTTCATGGGAACAGATTTGCTGAAACTGTTCGACGCAGTATTAGATGAACTCGTAAAGATGGGTTTCCTTGGAGCAGAAATAGCACAGGAGCAAAAAGCGACAATTCGAGAAAATATAAGGAACGTGGGCTAATCATTATGGAACTCGAACAGTACTTCCAGCGGCGTTTCCCTCTCGATGTGCAGGAGGCTGTCCGAAAGTTCTCTCACAAGTTCGGAAGAGAGGACTACTTCCACAGCCAAGACTTTCAGGAACGCGTCCCCGGCGCGACGGACGGGGCGTACCGTTCCATCTTCCTCTGCTTCTGTGCCCTCGGCATCCTCATGGATGAACTCATGCACACACACTTCTCGAAGGACTATGAGGACTTCCGTGCCGTGACTCGGTTCCCGAAAGTGGAGTATGGCATTACGGGCATACACGCGCATCCGTGGACGATTCTGCGTGAGCAGAGGGACATTCCCGACGGGATGTTCGAGAACTGCGCCGCCGTCTTCCTGAGGAACATGCGGAGCCTCTTCGCCGATGTTGGCTTCCCATTTACCTCATGGAAGGACGTGGAGTCCGCCCTGATCGCGGATGAGGACGTGGGAGAGGGAAAGTACGGGAAATTGCTTCTGCGCGTCCTTAAGAACGACCTGAAAGCCACGGAACGGCCTGTGCGCGAGACCCGGAAAGAAGACCTTCTTCACGTTATGAATGAAGAAGAAGCTGAGGAATACATTGGGGCGAAGAAGGAGAAGACCGAAAAGTTTGTAGATTCCGATGGCCGAATGATAGGATCAAGCATGGAAACCACTTCACTCACGCCGCGAATCCGCAAGGCCATGGAACTGGCAACTTCCGTTCATGGAACGATGAAGCGGAAGGTTGATGGACTACCCTATATGACGCATCCCATGGCCGTCTTTCAGATGCTCTCAGAATGGGAAGCGGACGAAGACACTCAGATCGCTGGCCTCCTCCATGATGTGCTGGAAGATGCACCCGGAAATCTGCAAGAGAAGTATCGGAAGGAGATCAAGGAGCAATTTGGCCAAAGAGTTCTTGCGCTCGTCGAAAGCGTTACGGAGGAAGACAAGAGCCTTCCATGGCGGGAGCGCAAGGAACGCTATCTCGCACACTTGAAAAAGGCAGATAGGTCATCTCTACTTATTACCTGTGCAGACCGAATCCACAACAGCGAAAGCCTTGTTTCCAGTCTGAAAAAAGAAGGAGAAGCCGTTTGGAAAAAACTCAACGCGCCCAAGCAGCAACAGCTTTGGTTCATAGTGCAGGTTGAGCAAATCCTATCTGAGAAATTGGGCGGTCGTTACGCGCTTCCTCTCAAAGTGTGCATCTATTCGATTTCCATGTTCCCTCCGCGTGATGAGTGTCTCTGGTTTTACATCTACGATGATTGGGATGGAACCGAACTGACGTGTCCGACGTGCGAGTGGAAAGGAACGATGAAAGATGAAGACATGGAAACCCACGACACGCTGCTCGATTTCTCTTGCCCCGGTTGTGACAAGATTCTCGCCATCGTGCGCTATCCGACTATCGAACAAGTGCAGGAAGATGCCTTGAAAGGTGATGAAAATGCCAAGCAGTATTTGGCTAAATCCGAAAATACGATGTGACCGAATTATGGTACAATGCTTCTGATGGCCCGGGCGGGAGCACCAACAGGACTGGAATTGAATGACCGCATTGGGTCAACAGGAAGAACCTCCAGCTATGCTTTCAGCGCAGGCACCGCGAAGGTTCTAATAATGGTGAGGATGCCCAGCCAATAGCTGCGCGTGTAAAGCGACCCACGTGCCCTCTCAAAACCGGAAATAGCATCGAAGTCAGGAAAGTCTAAGAAGCCGCCCATTGGCGGCGTTTTTGAGTACACCTGTGGCGGTTTCTGCTACCATGAGCACGTCGCTCATATCCTTCTAATGTTTACCTTACAGTTCTTCACGGCACTTCAGTGTCGCAAGGGGCAACCCTGCGCAGCCACTGATCGTGCCGTAAGGTACAGGATGTGGGCGACCTGCCTGGGTTGTCCCTTTTGGGAATGCCCTGGCTTTTTGCCCATATCCCCACACAACTATGGCTGTCATCATCTCCCGAAACGGTAAGGACGCCACCAAAGTAGACCGCACCAGCTTCGACAGCGAAGACGAGTTGCAGCGCTACATCTACGAGAATCCGGAGTCCATTCCGCTCTACGACATCAGGGAGGATATCCGGCTCCTCGTCGTTGCACGGGAATTCCCGACCCAGAGCGGCCCCATCGATGCCATGGGCGTGGACAAGGACGGTGAACTCTACATTGTCGAGACCAAGCTCTACAAGAACACCGATAAGCGCAACGTCGTTGCCCAGGTTCTCGACTATGGTGCATCTCTCTGGAAACACTCATCGGAGGACTGGGATGGTTTCCGCGCTGAGCTCGAGAAACAGTCACAGAAGAAATGGCAGATCGGATTCCAGCAGAAACTGCAGGAGTTCTTCAGTATCACCGAGGAGGAGTCCATGACGCTCATAAATAACCTGAGCGGAAATCTCGACGAAGGAAGATTCAAGTTCGTCGTCCTCATGGACACGCTCGGAGACCCGCTCAAGGATCTGATCCTCTTCATCAACCAGAACAGCAAATTCAGTTTTTTCATCGCAGAGATGGAGTACTACAAACACAAGGAGTATGAGATCCTCATCCCGCGACTCTACGGTGCTGAGGTGAAGAAGGATGTTTCAGTCTCCCGTCCCCGCAGAGGAACAGTGACACTCCCCGATCTCCTCGCCCGTGTGGAGAATCAGGAATCGAGATCAATGTTCGAGGAGTTGCGGGAATCGATCCTCAAGCTCTCTCCCTCCATCCAGGAGAAAATCAACCCCACAGGTATCAGCTTCTGGTGGGAAGGTTCCATGCTCATCGACACCTACCCTTTCCCCCGCGAACCGAGGGTCCGTGCGTACTGCCGCAAGTCTCTGGTAGATCCCGCGCTCTTCGGCTCACTCGAAGCACATGAGGGCAAGAGCCAGTACAACATGCATGTCTATTCCCGCGCCGATCTTGAGGCACTCCTCACTGTTGCCAAGGAGGCTCTGAAGAGGCTGGAGAAAGGCGTTTGAGTAGGAGAATAGCTGCCTGCTGGTATCATCACCCCCACTATGCCCCTCCTCACAAAATCACGATTTATGCGTTACCTCCAGTGCCCGCGCTACCTCTGGCTTGGGGATCACAACGAGGCAGAACTGAACCTTTCCAGTGATCTGGAACAGGAGCGCATGGCGGAGGAAGGCGAGGAAGTGGAAGTGTGGGCGCGAAAGCTCTTCCCCAAAGGAGAGCGCATCGTGAGCTTCCATGAAGCCGGAGCGCGGGATACGAAGAACGCGATAGAGAAAGGCACCAAGGTGCTCTACCAAGCCACAGCTATTGCAGACGGCCTTCTCGCCATGGCAGACATTCTCGTTTTCAACCCGGAGAAGAACGTCTGGGACATCTTTGAAGTGAAAGGGAGCACGGAAGTGAAACCTCTGCATCTCTACGATGTCTGCTTCCAGAGGCTGGCCTACGAGAAGGCGGGGTACCCTGTCGGCACTCTCTTCATCGTGCACATCAACAGAGACTACGTGCGCGAAGGAGGTATCGATCCCAAGGGACTCCTGCTCGTTGAGGATGTGACAGAGGGGGCATTCGCACTCACAGATGAAGTTGAAGCGCACATACCAAAAGCAAAACGTGTTCTGGAACTTACCAGAGAGCCGACGATCAAAGAATTCCCCTGCAGCTGTACGTTCAAGAACTCGCCGTGTCCCGCGCACTGCTTCCCGGGATTGCCGGAGTATCCCGTGTACGAGCTGCGGGGAATTTCCATGAAGAAGGCGACAGAACTTGCAAAGGGCGGTATGTGCACAGCCAGTGATGTGCCTGACGATTTTCCTTTAAGCGATGTGCAGCTGCATCAGGTCCTCTCTGCCAAACGCAACGAACCGATCATTGATCGTCCTGCAATTCGGGAGATCCTAGGCTCATTCACGTATCCCCTCTACTTCTTCGATTACGAGACCTTCTCTTCCATCGTACCGCCATTCGATGGCTTCCGTCCGAATGAGACGATGCCCTTCCAGTATTCCCTGCACATCCTCGCATCGCCGGATTCAGAAGTAGAGCACAGGGAGTTCCTCGCACAGGAGTACGGCAATACCATGCCTGCAGTCGTATCCGCGCTACGCCGTGACATCAGGGAAGATGGCGGAACGGTGATTGCATGGAACAAAGGATTTGAGATTGGGTGCAATGAAGGCATGGCAAGGATTCTGCCTGAACATGCAGCATTCCTCCTATCGGTTAATGGCCGGATCTTCGATCTGATGGAAGTGTTCAGCAAACAGCACTACATCGATTACCGCTTCCGCGGGAGCTACTCGCTCAAGAAAGTGTTGCCTGTTGTTGTGCCGCATCTCTCCTACAAAGAGCTCGATGTGCAGGAGGGCATGACTGCTTCTCTGATATGGAAAAAATCGTTCGATATGACTGCTGATGAACGTGAGCAGATTTTCCGGAACCTTCTTAAATACTGCAATCTGGATACGCTTGCGATGGTGGAGATATGGCGATTGCTCGTTAATATCGCTAAGTAACTTGGCTTTTGACTGGAAAGTACCGTTCGTTTTACATCAGAAATTCGCTATAGTTCAACTATTACAGATGCACGTTATCGAATGACCGCTAGCGAAACCGTATCGGCGTACCTTCAGGCTCTTACTAAAGAGTTCGCTTCAGGCCACGCCACGGAGCACACCTACAGGCCTGCTTTGAAGGACATGTTCACTGCCATCACAAAACTCAACGTTCACAACGAACCGAAGGGGAGCTCGCACGGCAGGCCGGACTTCATTTTTGTGAAGGGCAATATTCCCATTGCATGGGCAGAAGCGAAAGACCTGCACATCGACCTGGACAAGGTGGAAAAAAGCGAACAAATGGGACGGTACTACGGCTATCCCAATCTTATCCTTACGAACGGGCTCGAGTTCCGGTTTTTTAAGAACGGTGATAAATATGGAGAAGCCATTGTCATTGCAGAAAAGAAAGGGGAATCAATCGAGCCAAAGACACAGAGCTTTGATTTGTTTGCCCGCACACTTGCTGATTTCATCGAAGCGCCAATCGACACCATTCGTTCAGCGGAGCACCTTGCCAAGATCATGGGAGGGAAGGGGCGGCGTCTGCGCGACAACATCGTGGAGATGTTCGGCGAAAGCTACACAGGTAACACCGAGGAGATACGGAAAATATACGAAGTAATCAAAGACCGTCTTATTCACGATCTCACAGAAAAACAGTTTGCCGATATTTATGCGCAAACACTTGTGTATGGTCTTTTCGTCGCGCGTTATCACGATAAATCACCGGATAATTTCTCCCGCACGGAGGCGCGCGAGCGCATTCCCGCAAGCAACCACCTCCTGCAGCAATTCTTCGATCACATTGCGGGAGCGAATTTTGAGAAGCGTTTATCCTTTATTGTGGATGAGCTCTGTGATGTATTCGTGCATTCGGATGTTCACGCACTGGTCCACGGACTCTACAGGAAAGAAGAGGAGAATAGCCGCGATCCCATCATCCATTTCTATGAAGACTTCCTGCGGGAATACGACCCAAAACTGCGTACGGAGCGAGGCGTCTTCTACACACCCCTCCCTGTTGTGAAGTACATCGTCCGCAGCACGGATAAAATCCTGCAGGAGCATTTCGGTCTACCTGATGGGCTTGCGGACAGAACGCAGATCGAGTGGAAGTACACGGAGCAGGGAAAGACATCAAAAAAGAAGATCGATCGCGTACAAGTGCTCGATCCAGCCGTTGGTACGGGTACATTCCTGCATGAAGTGATTAGCGAAGTGCATGACAAGTTTAAGGGACAGGAAGGCGTGTGGAACCAGTACGTGAATGATCATCTTCTTCCCCGCCTGCACGGTTTTGAGCTGATGATGGCGAGCTACACGATTGCGCACCTCAAACTCAGCATGACCCTCAAAGAGACTGGCGTGGAGGAACTGAAGAGCCGTTTGCGCGTATTCCTTACAAATAGTTTGGAAGAAGCACCAGAAAAGGATGATACGCTCTTTAGGGGTTTGGGAATTGATGGTGCGATTACTGAGGAGGCCTTGCACGCAGAGGAAGTGAAACGTGATTATCCGATTATGGTTGTCATGGGAAATCCTCCTTACAGTGTGAGTTCACAGAATGCGTCTGTGGAAATCGGTGCAGATGGCAAGAAGCACAAAACGTGGATCGGCCAATTAATCGATGATTACAAGAAAGACCTGCACGAAAAGAAGTTGAATCTAGATGACGATTACATTAAGTTCATTCGCTTCGCACATTATCTGATCGAGAAGAACAGACAAGGTATTGTGGCGATGATTACGAATAATTCCTTTCTCGACGGCATCACACACCGAAGGATGCGGCAGTCATTGCTTGAGACGTTCGATCATATCTATGTACTTGATCTGCACGGCAACAGCAAGCGCAAAGAGGCTGCCCCCGATGGCAGCAAAGATGAAAACGTCTTCGATATAATGCAGGGTGTCGGGGTTTCACTCTTCGTGAAGTCCGGGGAGAAGAAAAAAGGAAAGTTAGGAAAAGTGCATCACATTGATCTTTACGGCAAACGGGAGAAGAAGTACGACTGGTTGGAACAGCACAATATGCAAGACACTGAATGGAGAACACTGGATACGCCTGAGCCAAATTTCTTCTTTGTGCCGAAGGATTTTAGCTTAGAGAGTGAATATGGTGAGGGTGTTTATTTGAAAGAGTTGTTTAGTAAGGTATCCAGTGGTCTAGAATCTCAAAGGGATTCTGTTACTTTGCAGTTTTCGAGAGAAGAACTAGATAAAGTAATAGATATTTTCCGATTACATTCTCCCAGCGAAATCAGATCAATACTTAATCTTGATCAAGATGGTCGTGATTGGACTGTTAGGGATGCAAAAGAAGATTTAGAAGGCGATCCTGTGGTCACATCTGTTTTGTTTAAACCTTTTGATTGTAGGTGGACTGCATATACAGGTAATTCAAAAGGATTTATTGCTTATCCAAGAAATGAAGTAAATATTCATATGCTGCGTCCAAATATTGCTTTTCTTTTGCCAAGATTATGGAAAGAAAAACCGAGTGCATTCATTACAAAGGCTGTAGGTGCCCACAAATCGGTAAGTGCCTATGACAAGAATTTTATTTTCCCTCTCTATCTCTATCCTGAATCCGATAATTTTGATGGCAATAGGCGCGTGGCGAATTTAAATATGGAACTTCTACGGCCAGTGCTCGATAAGCTGAAGCTTACATGGATTGAGGACAGTACCAGTAACAATAAAGACATCTGTGGACCCGAAGACATCTTCGACTACATCTACGCAGTACTGCACAGCCCAACCTACCGTGAGCGGTACAAAGAATTCCTCAAAATCGATTTCCCACGCGTCCCGTTTACGAGTGATAAGAAACTTTTCTGGAAGCTGGTTGCTCTTGGGCGCGAAATTCGATTATTGCACCTGATGGAGTCGCCTCTGCTCAGTAAACTCCTTACTAAATACAACGTTCCGGGGAGTAATGAAGTCGAAAAGGTAAAGTATGAGGATGGGAAAGTTTGGATCAATAAGGAACAGTACTTCGATGGTGTGCCTAAGGAAGCGTGGGAGTTCCCGATTGGCGGCTATCTGCCTGCGCAGAAGTGGCTAAAGGATCGCAAAGGGCGAAAACTCGATAGTGATGACATTCTGCACTATCAGAAGATGATTGTGGCGTTGGTGGAGACGGGGAAATTGATGAAGGAGATTGATGCAGTATCTTCTGATCTTCTTCATGAAAAATGAAAATCAGTCCCTGATACGGGTACTGCTGGATTCAGCGTCACTTAAATCTCTAAAGGGAAGGCAGATACTTAATCTTAAGAGTAACAATCTCTTTGAATTTATTTCGTTAAATGAACCCAGCAATCATACCAAGGCTACTATTGTAATTAATGAGGAGAAGCAACAAAGCGAAATTAGGGCTAGTGGACAATTTTGCAGGCTGAAATGAGCATCTTTCCTTTTCTGGAAGCCAAAGTATGCTCAGATTTTTCCCAATGCATCATGAAAAATATGTTCTCATTGCAGTTCACGATCAGTGAAGAAGAATGGATCTCGATATGGAAAGCAGTTATGGAAATGTACGGAGTGCGGTAAACAATTCCGTCAGAAATCGCCGTCGAAGAAGAAAGAAATCTGGAGAGAATTCACTCATGGC
>MNWP01000039.1 GCA_001872575.1 Candidatus Peregrinibacteria bacterium CG1_02_54_53
GTACCCGCCCGAACGATTCCGTTCGGATCGGGCGGGCCGGACAACATCCGGGCGGGCGCTCGGGGTGACAGGTTGATTATGTTTCTTTGGTGATTTGGGATGACCCTGAGCTTGTCGAATGGGTCACGAGCTCTCCTTTCCCTTAGAGGGATCGCTCCAGCGGTGGGGCCCGTCAGAGCCACCCACCGCTTCGCGATGACGTATTTTACGATGTGATTCACTTCGTGTGTCCTCTGAGCCACGCTTTGCCGCTCATGGGCTTGCGGCCGGGAGGTTGCAGACTCAAGACGTAGAGCGTGTTGCCGTCCTTGCACGGGATTTCGAGCGCCTCGGGTTCTGCGACGAGCGATGTCTTGAGGATTTTGACGCGTGTGCCGCCGAAGGGAGCCGCAACGCCGGGCCACGGGTGCAGTGCGCGTACGCGACGATGAATTTCTTCCGCCGTCATTTCGGATGGATTCACCTCGCCGTCTTTGCGCGAGAGCTTGCGACAGAGGGTGACCTGCGACTCATCCTGAGCGACAGGGGCGAGGGGCTTTGTGATGGTATCTGCCAACAGTTCGCCGCCTATCTCTGCAAGCACTTCACTGAGGTGTTCCGCGGTTTCATCCGGCGGGAGAGCCACGCGTTGCTGCGCGAGAATCGGCCCCGCATCGAGCGTTTCGACCATCTGCTGCACCGTGACACCGGTCTCGGTATCACCGGCGAGAATGGCGTTCTGAATCGGTGAGGCTCCCCGCCAACGTGGCAGGAGTGATGGATGCACATTCACAGCGCCGAGCTTCGGAATGGCGAGCAGGGCGGGAGAGAGCAGCTGTCCGTAGGCGACCGTGATGAGCATGTCGCAGTGTGATTCCTGAATCGCGGTTCTCGTTGCATCGTCGTTGATATTCTCGGGCTGGAGGCAGGGGAGGCGATGCGACTGGGCGAAGACTTTCGCCGGCGGCGGAGTGAGCACTTGCTTGCGGCCTACGGGCTGGTCGGGTTGAGTGATGATGAGCGATATCTTCACATCCTGTTGTCGCTCGAGGAGTGCCTTGAGGGACGGAATAGCGAATGCCGGCGTACCGCAGAAAATGATGGAGAGAGGAGAGGACACGGTAGTGTCAGTGTACACTGGAAGTGTATTGATGGACGAAAGATCAAATTTCAAGGTCCAAGGATCAAACAAATCTCAAAATTCAAATTCCAAACTGATTTATTCTTTGGTCGTTGGAACTTGTTTGATGCTTGATTCTTGTTTTTTGAAATTTCTTCTTCATCCGGTACACCTACGGGTCTCTTGTTCCTGTACACTCACATCATGGCTTCTTCTAAACGCCCCGCCATGATCGGCTCCGTTGTACGTGAGGTTGTTGCGCCGCTGCTGCGCGAGTGCCCGCGTGAGTGCGATATGGTCTCGTTGACGGAAGTGGAGGTATCGAGCGATCTTTCGTATGCCACGTGTTTTATCAGTGCGCTGAAGGTTCCCGATCAGGCGATTGTGTTTCTGAAATCCAGGCTCAAGGATATTCATGCTCATTTGGCCAAGGCACTGCAGATTCATCGTATTCCGAAAGTCCGTTTTCGTATCGATCCGCGGACGGAACGCGGGTCGCGCATCGAGCAGCTGCTGCAGGATTCCTGACGTTCGCCTCAATCAACAAAAGAGTGTCAGGTGACACTCGCTTTTCTCTCGCAACTCGAAGCGTGTTGCCGAATGTGCGAAGAGCGATACACTCCGATCCTTTATGTCGATTCTCCGTAAAGACGCCGAGCAGATGCGCTCCCTTCTCTCTCAGGCCGAGAGGATTCTCTGCATCTGCCATCGTAATCCCGACGGTGATGCTGCCGGAGCTCTGCTGGGGGCAGGAATGCTGTTCGAGCATCTTTGGCCGGACATTCCCGTTTCGTTTCACTGTATCGATGACATGCCGGATATGCTCATGTTTCTTCCGGGTTCTGTGCGAGTGCAGGGCGCCCCTGAGACGCGTGAAGGGGACTGCACAGTGTTCTTTGATTGTGCCGAGCCCAAGCTGACCGATATGCACCTCACGCATCCGCAGCTCTTCGATGGCACTATTCCCTCTGTCGTCGTCGATCACCATCCCAGCAATACGATGTTCGGGTCGGTGCACCTCGTCGATTCTTCGGCGGCTTCTTCATGTGAAATCATCGTGGATATTGTCGATCAGCTGCAGTGGGAACTCACTCCCGATATTGCGACCTGTCTTCTGACAGGGGTCTACACTGACACAGGCGGCTTGCTCCACAGCAACACCACATCGACCGTCTACCGCACAGTCGCGCGTCTGCTGCGGGCCGGGGCGAGACGACAGGCCATCGTGCAGGCGGTCTTTCGCACGGCGCAGGCATCGACGTTGCGACTCTGGGGGCGGGTGCTCGAGAATATCCAGATCACCGAAGGGGGGGGTGCAATTTCCGCTGTTCGCGAGTCGGATTTTCGTGCGACAGGCGCGGACTACAGCCAGCTCACCGGTGCGATCGACTACGTGAATGCCGTGCCGGGCATGCGCTTCTCGATGGTGCTCTCGGAGCGGGGCGGTGCGGTAAAAGGGTCATTGCGAACACTTCGTGAAGACATCGATGTGTCGGCGATGGCGGGCACATTCAGCGGAGGGGGTCATCGTAAAGCGGCGGGATTCTCTGTTCAGGGCAAGCTGCAGCCGGAGGTCAGGTGGAAGGTGATTGAGCCGACGGAAGGCACGGAAGAGCAACCTACGGTTTCTCTCCCGTGAGCCCTCTTTTCCCTAAATGGTGCGGCTCCAGCGCGGGAGCCCGCGAGACCCGCGCTTCGCCGATTATTTCATCTCATTCTTTGCGGTCAGGCGTGTTCTGATCAGGTGGATTTTCTGGCGTTGGTGTTTCTGGGCTTGTATCTACAGAAGGGATTACAGTTTTCTCCGTATTCTCCGATGCGGGTGGGACAGTCGATGTCTCTTCGATTTTCTCCGGTGTGGGTGGCGGGGTTTCTGCTGCCTTCTCTGGTTCGGGCACAGCATCTTCGTTTGCAACAGGTGCGTCAGCGGTTGTCTGAGAAATATCGATGGTTCCCTCTGTCGTTGGAGCCACGGATGTGACGCTTTCGGGGATGAGAGGCTTTTTTTCTTTATTCTTCTCTTCTCGTTTGAGATTGAGCATGGCTGCCACTTCTTCGGGCTTCGTGGTGACGATGCTCTGCTCTTTGGGGCTGGCCACCACCTGAATGGCAACGTGTTTGTTTCCGGCAAAGAAGAGACCCTGTCCCACGTCAGAGTTGAGCAGCAGATATTTCTCGCCATCCGTCAGGTAGAAGAGCTTCTGCAGATTATCGACGGCCGTGGCCGATTGTTTGAGGAGAATCTGTAACGATGCGTTGGTGATGATCGGCTTGCCAAACGGCGAGTTTACGAAGTCTTCGACGTCCTGCGTGATCGTGGTCACACCGAGCCAATACTTGCGCGCGCGCTTGATAAGGCCGTAGAGAAAGCGTGCAGAATCTTCGTGTTGCATGAGGTTCCATGCCTCGTCGATGACGAGGAAGCGTTTCTTGAAATCGGCGCGAATACGGTTCCACAAGAAGTTCAAGACGACGTACATCGCGATCGGACGCAACTGCTCCTCGAGGTCACGAATCTGGAAAACGATCATCGCATTGTTGAGTTCCACGTTTGTGGGCTGATCGAAGAGTCCGGCAAAGCTGCCTTCGGTGTACTTCTTGAGCGTCTGCGCCATGTGCTCGCCACCCTCGGTGGTCTTGAGCACGTCCACGAGATCGCCGAGTGTTGGGGGCTCCATGTGTGCCGGATCGGGCGTCTGGAGCGTAATGCCTTTGAGGGCGTAGGTATCGAGGATCGCCTTGTCGAGCACACCGTCTTCGGAAGGCGTGAGCGTACCGAGCATGAGCTTGAAGAGTCCGTGCAGCGTGATGGCTGCCGAACGCAGGGTTTCGCCCATGAGAGCTTCATCGCCACGCACGGCTTTCGGAAGATCGAACGGATTGATGCGGAATGAGCTCTGCAGCGAGAGGGGAATGAACGTGCCACCGACCGTTTTACACAGTTCCACGTACTCATTTTCCGGGTCGATCACGAAGACATCGGTTCCGAACATCAGCGAACGGAGAATTTCGAGCTTCACCGTGAAAGATTTACCGGCGCCCGAGGTGGCGAAGACGGTTGCGTTCGCATTGGGAAGGTCAAAACGGTCGAAGATGACGAGCGAATCGTTATGTCGATTGATGCCGTACAGAATGCCGTGATCGTCGGTGAGGTCGGGGCTGGAAAAGGGGAAGCTCGTCGCGATCGGCGAGGTGTTCATGTTGCGGTTGATATCGAGCTCATCCAAGCACAGCGGCAAGGTCGAGACCCAACCGTGTTCCATCTGGAACATGGCCGGTTTCGTGAGGATGAGCTTTCCACCGAGAATGGATTCCAGATCGGTCTGAAGTTTCTTGAGCTTCACAGAATCATCCGCGTAGATGGTGATGTACATCCCGAACTGAAAGAGTTTCTCTCGTCCGCGCGCGAGCAGGTCGCGCAGTTCTTCGGCATCCTGCAGTGCCGCTTCGAGAGCCGGATCACGTACGATTCCTCGCTGTTCCAACATGCGGATACTGGACCGCATTTCTGCCACTTTCTTTCGGAGCATCTTCATGATGGTCTTGTTGCTCGCGGGGTAGATGAAGTGCGAGATCTCGAGTTGGGCATCGAAGTTCACCGTCTCGGACAGCCAGTTGGGGTAGGCGTAGTTGGGCCAGTTGTAGACGAAGAGCGTTCGTGAATGGAGATCATTGAGTACAAGTTCATCACGTTTAATCTCCATGCCCGATGGAGCGATGATATCGAGCGTTTTCTGCAGCCCTTCGTCGTAACGACGCAGGGCAACACGCTCATCGGCGGTGAACTCACGATCGAGGTCTTTTGCACTCATGAGGGCATCTTCGGCAGCTTTTTGGATGCCGAGGAGCTCATCAATGGCAGTGAGCAAAAGGTTGATATGAGCCGGCCGGGTGGGGGCCACAGAAGAAGACATAGAAATCATTAAATTATAGCAAAAAACGCCTTTTGAGGCAATCCTTGCACCGGGCTGGTGTAAGCGGCTTACCGCGAGGTTTCGCGCATCAGGCCGAGATCCTTGAGACCCTGCGGATCGGAGATCGTTAGCCCTGCGAGCAGGATTTCGCGGTTTTTCTCGATCGCCAAGAGGCGCTTTTCGGCTTGCGAGAGCAGATCTGTCAGCTGTCGTTGCGAGGACTTTGCCTGACTCTCTTTCAGTTCAGTTTCAGAAAGTGTCGTTTGGGCTTTGGAAAGTTCGGCCTCCTTTGCGCCTGCCGTCGCGAAATCTTTCGCTTTGATGGCATCTTTTTGGGTGCGTTCGAGATCGCGCACCAGTGCGCGTTGCTCCTTCTTCTGGTCGCCAATTGTATCAAGAGCGGTGGTCAGCTCCTCATCGCGCCGTTTGCCATTGTCGATGATGTTGGTTAACGCACTCACATACTGGTCGAGGGCGACAATGCGATCAGTGCTGCGATTAAGCATATCGACAATATTGACCGAGAGGGTGTCGCCCAGTGTCTGCAACAGGGCAAATGTTTCATCTCCTAAAGGCTGTTCCTGCGATCGAACCATGCGCAGAATTTGCTCAATGCCGTCTGTTGCCGACTGAGTCGGCAAAAAGAGCTGCTGTGCCAGAAAGAGCGTTGAGAAGACTCCAAGCGAACCGCTTGGCCTGGGTGAGAGTGCGCGTTTCGCCAGGACATCCAGGGCGACGGTCGCGCTCTTTCCGCCGCTTACCGATGGAGGGTAAGCAGTCTCTGAAGAAGAGGTGCAGCCGCCTAATACGACAGCACACAGTGCCAGAAACGTGAGAGCTCGCTTCACGGATCGACAGTGTAAGCCCTCTTCGTTCTTCTGCACAATGTAGGGAAGTTTCCTTCCGTCTGAACACAGAATTATTTCATATCAGCGTAGAGCCCACTTCGCACACATATTGTGTTCAAAACATGAAGATTTTTTGTATGCAAGATCAAATTTTGTTTTCAACTCGCAAGTAGGGCTTTTGGTGGTACATTTGCGGTAATTTCTGATCATAACTTTTGTTCATCACGTGATTTCCTATCATGTTTGAGGGGATAGCAGAAAAGGCCAGAAAAGCACTTATAGCCAAGTATTCTCTCGAGAATCTCGTGGTGGAATGGCGCCGACCGCAAGAGAGTGCACACGGCGATATCGCAACGGCGGTGGCATTGCAAATTGCGAAGAGGGCCAAAAAGAAACCACAAGAAATTGCCGAAGCTCTCTGTACGGAGCTAAAAAGTGCCTCTGATGTTGCTCGTGTCGAGGTGGCGGGCGCGGGATATGTGAATGTGTGGCTGACCACCGAGGCTCTGCTGAAGGAGCTGGATATGACTGAGGCAGCTTGTTCGCCGCAGAAACAGAAGAAAGGTTCCATTATCGTGGATTACTCTCAGCCGAATATTGCGAAGCCACTGGGTGTGCATCACATCCTTTCCACGGTCATCGGGCAGAGCCTGTGTAATCTGCACCGGCACTTGGGATACCAGGTCGTTTCGTGGAACTACATCGGTGACTGGGGCACACAATTCGGCAAACTGGCTGTGGCGTGGCAGAAGTGGGGAGAAAGCAAACCCGTTCGGCAGTGCTCCCTCGATGATTTACTGGAGCTCTACGTTCGGTTTCATGCAGAGGCGGAGAAGACTCCGGCCCTAGAGAAAGAGGCACGCGCCGCGTTTCTGAAGCTCGAACAGGGTGATTCCGCACTTCGGGTCTTTTGGGAAGGGGTGGTGCAGGTCACGAAAACATCACTAAAAGAGATTTATGACCGGCTGCATGTGCATTTTGATATTGATATCGGTGAAAGTTTCTACGAAGACAAAATGGAGCCGATTCTCGAAGAAGGAAAAAAGAAGAACATCTTCGTGCAGGGGGAGGGGGGAGCACTGATCGTGGAATTTTCCGAGACACAGAAGCTTCCGCCGTTTCTCGTTCAGAAAGGGGACGGAGCCACGCTCTATGCCACGCGCGATCTTGCCCAGATTCGTTACCGCAGCGATACGTACAAGCCTGAGGCGATTCTCTACGTGGTGGACCGGGCACAACAACTGTACTTTCAGCAGTTGTTCGCAACGGTGGAGCGATTGGGTTGGAAGCCTCCGCAGCTTGAACATGTTGTGTTCGGCCGTATGCGTTTCGCTGATCAAACGATGAGCACGCGTAAAGGCACCGTTCTTAAGCTGGAACATGTGCTCGACGAAGCGGTGCAGCGGGCCAAGACAGTGATTGCGGAGCACCGCGATTCTATTCAGACCGACGATGAGTCGGTATTGGCAGAGATGATGGGAACGGGGGCTCTTGTATACGGCATTCTCAGTCAAAACCGCAAGATGGATCTCGTTTTCGATTGGAAGAACGTCCTCGCGCTTGATGGCAACAGCGCGCCCTACCTGCAGTACACACATGCCCGCGCGTGTTCGATATTGCGCAAGGCGGGACCCAAAGATACATCGTCTTTACGGAATGTAGATGTGTTTACTGGCTATGTATTCACCGACCATGAGCGATCACTCATCGGATCACTGTTGCAGTTTGCCGATGCGCTTGAAGAAGCATGTGTGCAGCGTCTTCCCCACACACTTGCCAATTATCTCTACGGACTCTGTCAGGAATTCAATTCTTTCTACAACAGCGAGCCCATTCTCAAGGCGGAAGAGCCACAGAGAACGCTTCGCCTATTCCTCACATCACTGACCGCCCGGGTGCTCAAGACCGGTGCCGAACTTCTCACTCTGCGAGTCCCAGACCGCATGTAATTCCCTTCCTTCCCTCCTTTCCCATGTCCCGGTATTATCAGCCACCCCGCCGTTCTATGGCTGCCGTCACCTCCCGTTCGTTCATCGCGTTCCTGCTCGTTGCCTCGTTTGGCATCCTCTTTGCAGGGTGCGGGCCTTCATCACAGGGCAATGAAGAGGAGTTTACTTTCACCGCCGAGGATCTTGCACGGTTTCGTGATCTGGCACAACAGGCGGACATGAAGGGTTCCGGTGCGACGCTCATTGTCGGTTCGGGAGCTACGATGCAGCTGGAGGCAGGGCAAAAGCTGCCCACAGAGCCGCCGGTTCTCGATCTCTCTCTGGTCAAGACGTACGATGCGGTACGTTCCGGGCCGGGGCTCACCGGCAAAGACACTTACCAGGTCACCAACGAGTTTCTGAACGTGCGCTCCGCGCCGAATGTGACATCGTCGCAGGTGGATCGTCTGGTGCGCGGCGACTCGGTGACGGTACTGGAGTTCACCGATGCGGCATGGGCGAAAGTGCGTATGGTCGACAATCGCGAGGGATACGTTTCGCAGCGTTACGTCGCGAAGATCGTCTCTGAAGACCAGCTCAAGAAAGAGAAGGAAGCGTTCGCCGGTCAGTATTACGTGAACTTCGGCTTCGTGAACGTTCGTAAGGGAGCCGATACCGACAGCGAGAAACTGGGTGAATTACCCGGCCAATCGTTCGTGAAACCCGTGAGCCACGATGACAACTGGGCGCGTATCTCCTTTGAGGGCAAAGAAGGCTATGTCGCCATGCAGTACCTTTCACCGTTCCTGCCGACTTTCCTCGTACGACAGAATGCGTTCACGCTTCCCATCCTGCATTATCGTATGGCGCAACAGGGGGCGTTGGCAGCTCTGCAGCGCCATCTTCCTCAGTTGAAAGCAGAAGGCGTTTCGTTTATGACTTTGTCGGCGTTTGCCGATTTGCTCTTGAAGCAGCAAGAGAAGGATATCCGCCTGCCCCCGAAGGCCGTCGTGATTGCCGTATCCGACATCACCGCACAGAATGTACGCGAGGTTTCAGACTCGCTGACGGCTGCAGGCGTACGTGCAACGCTGTTCATTCCCACCAAGGAGTTGGGGCTGTCTGGCATCACGGAAAAAACCGTTCTCACGCTTCTGGCAAACGGGTTCGATCTGCAGTCGGGCGGTCATACGGGTGATGATCTGCGCTCGCTTACAAATGCCCAGGTGGAGCTGGAACTGAAACAGAGCCGCAAGCTTCTCGAGGAATACACGCACGGCCAGGTGCGTATCGTTGGCTATCCGGAGGGCGGTGTGAACGACCGAGTGACGCAGTATGCCGGTCAGGCAGGGTATCTGCTCGGACTGGGCGTGGCCCCCGATCGCACGTTCCAGCGCGAACAGCTGCTGCGACTGCCGAGCTTCTTGGTTTCACCAACTGCGACGGATCAGGAAGTACTGACGATGGTGAAAGGCCAGTAGACCGGCTTATTTCACCTGCAGTTTCTGGTTGATTGCGTTGAATTCTTTCATGAAGTCGCTCACGGCGTTCTGCTGTGCGACTCTTCCGGCCTGTTCTGCGGCCATTGAGGTGATTTTCTGCAGCAGCTGATCACCGTACTTGATGGTGTACCACGTAAAGAAAATAACAATGACGATCGGAATGAGGCTGAAGATGCCCCGGATGAATCCTCCGATGGTGCGGAGCTTTTCGCGGCGGTCCATGCGCCGCAGGATCGTGAGGATCTCTTCGAGTGCGTCGGGTGATTTGGTTGGTGAAGGGGGCATGGTGTTGATTAGAAGCCGCGGCGCCACCTGCGCAGGAGTTCAAAGGCGCGTGTGCCATGATACCGTGCGCTCAACGGGAAATCCATGCAGTGGACGAGTGGCAGCAGAGTGCCGCCGAATCCGGTTTTGAAGAGTGTGACTCCCGAGAAGGGATGCTGATGATCGGTGACCGTCGGCGAGCCGGTTTCCAGAGTGACCGGTGCGATGCCCCAAAAGTTGTAGATACCATCGCCGCGCTTGAGTGCATCGCAAATGGCCGTCCACTGCAAGAGGTAACTGGTGGGCACTCTTGAAAGTCGGTGCGTTGAAGCACCGTGGTGATAGCTCGTCTCGCCGAAGGCGTGTACGTGGATGGAAGCAGCGGCAACCTCGCCTTGAAAGTGCGCGAGGTACAGCGTGCATTCTCCCCGCTCGGCGAATCTGCGCACCTGCGCGCGGAAGAACGCATCGGTGTAGGGCGTGAAGCCGTGACGTCGGCGGGTTTCTTCGTGGAGCGCGAGAAAGTGTTCGACATCCCGGTTGGGATCGGGCGAAGCCCCGATGGTCACCCCGTCGCGCTCGGCCCGACGCACGAGGTTTCGGGTGGTTTTGCGCAGGCCCGCGAGCAATTCCTCTTCAGTGCGCGGCTGACCGGATCCCTCCGTTCTCTGTTGCCACGGATCGATCGTGTGCAGAGGCAGATACCAGAGGTATTCGGCGAGGAGGTGGAGGGGCGAAGGCTTAGATCCAGTAGGAGGCCAGCCCACCTTCGCTCCTTGCGGAGCTACGGCGGGTAAAAACGGGCTCATGCGGATGAAGGAGCACCCATGCTCGCGAGCAATGTGCATGAGTTCTGCCAGGAGCTTTTCCATAATCTGTTTGCTGCTTTCTGCTGTCTGCTTACTGCTCAGTACGGGTCCGTATGGAATGGATAGATGACGGCCGCGCTTCGCCGGAACGAAAATCGCCTGACAGATGGCGACAATATTTCCTTCATCCCGCACTTCCAGCCGGATGGGTTCCTGATCTGTGTCACGATAGACCTCGCCCATCGTCCAGCTCTGCAGAAAGGGGCGGAATTGTTGCCGGCCGATGAAGGCATCCCACTCCTGCTGGTTTTTGGCCTCCTGAATAGTCATCGCCGCTATCCTAGCGTCGGAAGACGCAAGACGTAAGACAGAAAATGGAAGAGATAGATGAGCAATTGCAGGTATACTGAGAGCCATGACCATTGATCTTCATGGCAAAAATGTGCTCGTGACAGGGGCATCCCGTGGAATAGGTGCCGCAATCGCACGGGAAGTCGGGTCTGCCGGTGCGAGAGTTGCAGTTCATTACTCGGGAAACAAGGAGGCTGCCAATCGCACCGTGCAAGAGGCGGGAAACGGGTCGATGGCTTTTCAGGCCGATCTCAGGGATCCGATTGCCTGTCAGCGTCTCTTCGCGGAAGTCATTCAGCAATTCGGACATGTGGATTCCTTAGTAAATAATGCGGGTATTTGTCCTCTGGCGCCGCTTCAGGATGAACAGTGGATTGCGAAGTGCGACGAGGTTTTCGCGGTAAATCTGCGTGCCGTCGCGATCCTCTGTCGGGAGGCCGTCGTCCATTTCCGTGAGCATGGCGGAGGACGCATTGTCAACATCGCATCGCGCGCGGCGTTTCGTGGTGATACGGAGGATTATCTGTGTTATGCAGCTTCCAAAGGAGGCGTTGTCTCTCTCAGTAAATCCATCGCACGAGATTTTGGAAAAGACGATATCGAGTGTTTCGTTATCGCTCCCGGCTGGGTGAAAACCGACATGGCGAAAGAGGCGCTGGAGCAGTATGGCGAAGCGGCACTTTTGGAGGGAGTCGCTCTGCGGAGGCTCACGGAGCCCATGGATATCAGCCCGATGGTTGCTTTCTTACTGAGCGGGTTGGCGGACCATGCCACTGGCACGACGATCGACATCAATGCGGCGAGTTATGTGCATTGAGAGTTAGATTGTTTGTTTCAGCAGAATATCCAGTCTCTCCGCGAGAGCATGTGCCTGCCCCTCCGTCATCGTTGGATGTGTGGGCAGCGAGAGGATCATCGTGGCGCTGCTCTCGGCTACGGGATTCGATGCAGGCGTGTAGCAAACTGATTCTTGCGGGCTTCCGGGCGGACAGATCGTGCAGCCGGACCATCCGTCCTGCAGGTGGATGTTCTGTTTTTTGAGGGCGCGGCGAATACCTTCGGCGTTCTTCATAAACAGCGGAAACTTCTGGAGCGGCAGGTCGGGATGGATGGCTTTTGGGAAGGTCCAGTGGCGTTGTGCCGCTTCGGCGAAGTAATACGTGGTGAGTGCACGCCGGTGATCATTGATTGCTGTCAGGCGCTGGAATCCCGTGAGGGCGAGTGCGGCGCAGGCGTTGGGGAGTTTATGGAGCGTGGGGGACATGGTTCCCTGTTTCTCTGCAGACGTGAGAATGGGAACGAGAGCGCCCACGGTGCGAGCAAGAATGAGCAGAACTTTTCCGATACCCATCCCGTAGAGCGGCCGTGCGATTGCGTAGACGAATGGATAGAGAAGCAGGCGTTTGATGTGGAGCAGAGAGAGTGATGTGGCGCGCCCTTCTTCCGCCTGCAGTTGTACGGAGAGGCCGGGTCGTCGTGAGAGCATGGCACCTCCGGTGATGCCGGAGACGGCTTTATCGCGTCCGAAGCTGAAGAGGATGGCGTCACCATCCTTTGCGACGGTTGTCGGTCCGTGCTTATCCGGCATCATGTGTGCACAGTCTTCGATCAACAGAATTTCGTAGCGGTCGCACAGTGCGCGCAGGCGGTGAGTATCGGCGGGGATCCCGAATGTATGCTGGCAGATGATGGCCTGCGTGCGCGGGGTGATGCGGCGTTCGACATCGGCAGGGTCGAGATTGAGCGTGTCGGGCCCGATATCGGCGTACACGGGCACTTTTCCTGCGGCCAGGATGGCATTGGGCACGACGAGACAGGTGAAAGCCTGCACGATGACCTCGGCACGTTCAGGGCCCTTGAGTGCCTTGAGAAGCCCAACCAATGCTTCACGGCCCGAGGCGAACAGAAACACATCGGCACTGTACTGTCGGGCCAGAGCACAGCGCAGGGCCTCACGCTCGGTTCCGTCCTTCCACTTCCACGGCTGCGCGAGTAACGCAAGTGCGTGCATCATTTGAGCCGCGCCAACGTGCGGAGCGAAGGTGTGGTGGATGGGGCGAAACAAGGGCATGGGATTAGGGCTAGGGCTAGGGTTAGGGTTAGGATTTAGGGAGGAGGCGACGGACGGTTTCTTCGGGAATACGTCCGATGCAAACAAAGAGTGTTCCGGCAGACACCGGTTTCGTTTTCTTCGACAGGATTTCCACGGGCTTTCCGTATCCCCGTGCAAAGGAGCGCGCGTGTCGGGGATGTGCGAAGATGACGCGCGAGAAGCCTCCGGCCGCCTCGGTTCCCAGTTGGGCGTGTACGCGATCTTCCTCTTCACCGAGCTCGATGAGTCCGCTTGTGAGCAGTACTTTCTCTTCGGCAGGTTGCCCCTTGCTCCATCCGAGACTCGCTTTGAAACTGGCGGGGCTGGCGTTGTGAGTATCATCCAGCAGTGTCACGGCTCCCACCGTGCGAACCGAGAATGTGTGTTCCGGAGGATGAAAGTTCATGAGTCTGCGTGCGATTTCGGGACGTTTGAGCCCCAGCACTTCGGCGGCACCCATCGCGAGCAGAATGTTCGTCACGTTGTGCGTTCCGTGCAGCGGACAGGTGATCATCGTATTGCCCGTGCGGAATCGTAACCCTGTTGCAGTTTCTTCAATATCGAATGCCTCGAGATCCGCAGGCCCTCCCGTGCCGACCGTGACGGTGCGGCATCGTGCGTGCTTGCGCAGAGGTTCGGCGAACGGACTGTCGCCGTTCACGATGGCCGCTCCATCCTGTGGAAGTGCATCGAAGAGCTCTGCTTTGGCCGTGAGCAGTTTTTCCTGCGAACCGAACAGAGCCATGTGCTGTGATCCGATAAAGGTGATGATGCCGATGAGCGGTCGGGTGATTTGGCATAACTTCTGTATCTCGCCGCTGCGATACGCGCCCATTTCGACAATGAGAATTTTGGGAGCCGACTCTCCCGAGAGTGCCCGGGTCATCCACCGTGCCACGCCGATCTCGGCATTCACGTAGGCGGGTGTGGCCTGTGCTCCCTGATCCTTGAGGAGGTGAAGAAGGAGCTCCTTGGTGGTCGTCTTGCCCACGCTGCCCGTGATGCCGATGACGATGAGCTGGTCGTGTCTGTTTCGCGCAATACGTGCGCGTCGCATGATGTGGTTCTTGAGTGCGCGATCGATCGGCAAGAACATTCCCCACGAGATGATAAGGATGAACGGCGAGAGCAGCGGAATCATCACGAGTGCCGGGGTGTGCTCGACGGGAAAGAGCAGCACCATGAAACCGGCTACCAGCACCAAAAACGCGGCGCTACTCATCAGTGTGACGGCCTTCATTGTCCACACGGGCCTTGGCTGGCGATTGAGCGCGAGCCGGATGATCGTGAGGATCGTGAGGATCGAGAGCACTCCGATGGTCCACGTCAGGTGCGGCATCCACTCGTGCAATAAGGCGGGGAGCGAGAGGAGCAGGATGAGCGGCTTGAGGAAACCGAAGGTCTGCAAAAACAGTCCCTCGCTTCTCATATGCTCACGCAGGCGGTCGAAGCGCCACTCCTTCACCTGCCAGAGTGCGGCGAAAGTGAGCAGAGGCGAGAGCGTGGCCGTGAGCGTGAGTAAGAGGAGGAGGAAGGACACGGGGGGTTAGGATTAGGGTTAGGGGTAGGGGTACTTTCAAAGAATCTCGCGGATGACGGAGGCGATTTCCAACGCGCGGTCGCGGTGCACGCGGTGACGTGTGCCTGTGAAGGTGTGGAGCACACTCCCGCGGATGGCCTCGTGCATAGTCTGCCCGTCCCGGATGGGCGTGTACGTATCGTTCTCCCCCCAGAAGAGATCGGTGGGGATGGTGATTGTGGAGAGCAGGGGAGTGAGATCTTCCGCCGTGACTTTGGCGAGTGTTTTCTGCATCAGGGGTGAGGCACGTTCGTAGTCGTGTTCACGCAGAAGCTTGTAGAGAAGCGTTCGTGCGATAACCCTCAACCGTTTCAGACCGGGAAGGGCAAGAATGATGCCGCCAATGTGCGCGAAGACATTGCCGACGGTGCGCTTGAGTGATGAGTGCCGAATGCCGGCTGCGGCACAGAGGTAGAGATGTCGAACGGGCAATTGTCCTCGGGCGACGAGTTTGATAGCGATTCTTCCTCCATGTGAGTGACCAAGGAGCAAAAGCGGCTCTTCGATATTATTTTTGTGCAACCAGTCCTCCACCCAGTCGGCGTAGTCGTCCACGTTCCATGGCCGGTCAGGATCCGGCTCATTGCCAAATCCAGGCAGGTCGGGTGTGAGGATCGTCAGCTCTTCGCCGTCGAGGGCGGCACGAAGCTCATCGAAGGATTCTTTGGATCCTCCCCATCCGTGGAGACAGAGCAGAACAGGCTGCATACGGCGACAGTATGCCAGAACTGCCCTTCTTGAAGCAGGACTTACGACACATTTCTCTCTGCTTCATACGCAGTATTTCGCAGTATGTGCCATTCCTCTATATTGGGTGCCTTCTCCCCACACCATGAATTTACATCCGCTCACCGTCCATTTCCCCATCGCATTCCTCACGCTTTACAGTGTCATGGAACTGCTCCGCATTCGACCGTTCACGCGGCTCTCGTTCTGGTTCCCGATCAAGGCGGTGCTGCTGATTGTAGGGGTGATCTGGACCTTTATCTCGCTAAAAACAGGGGAGCAGGCAGCGGAAATAGCCGGAGGAGGTCTGGAGTATCGGGTAGTGGAATTGCACGCGGGTTTTGCTTTCGCCGTTACATGGGTCTACGCCGTGCTGGCTGTCGGTTACATCATCACATGGATTGATCGCAGTAACACGAAGATCCGTTCGTTTCCGGGTATGGCATTGCTTGTGCGCGTTGCGTGATGGATTGCGGTGAGCCCGCTTGTGATTGTGCTTGCGATTGCGGGGCTGGTCCTTATGACCGTCGTCGGAGCTCTGGGGGCATCGCTCGTCTACGGACCGGAGATCGACCCGGCGGTGAGCTTTATTTATCACTTGTTGATTCAATAGTGTGCGAGTCTTGAAGTTTTTTGACAGTCCAATCAGTAAAATCCGGACTAATCTGAATGTTATATTTTGCGAATTTGCCTCCTCCAAACATAGCCACTGAGTATGAAAATCCTTTCCCATCTTTGCAGTGCAAATTAATTACATATAGCGAAATTTACTTTTTTGATTGATAAAGCTTTTTACCGAATCTACATGCCACTTCGATTGTTTGTTTGATAATACAACTAAGCCCATTTCTTGAGGAGAGCTGTAGTTGTGGTCTATTTTATTATTAATTACATTTATGATGTTTTCATTTGTTGATTCATCGAAGACTAAAACATGTTCCATTTGCAGTCTCCAAGAATTAAGCCCTTTTCTATAATATATCCGTCCAATCGTTCATCATTTGAAAATGTGAACTGATCTGAGATTTCGCTTTTGAATAGAGCACAAAGTAGCCAATTACCCCAAACCTCTCTTGGTTTTAATTCCCATTCAGGAAATTTTTCCCCAGACAACATTTTCGCATCAAAATTTTTAACATAATCCTCTAATGCCTTTAGTAAGCGTGTGAATTCTTCTAATTTTAGTTCTTCTATCTTTTCTCTCATAAAATAAGCTGAGAAGAGATTGGTGCCACGGACTGGGATCCTTCACATTCGTTCAGGACAAGTTGAACCAGTGTGGCTTGCCATGAGGAGCGGAGCGACGAATGGTGCCACGGACTGGGATCCTTCACATTCGTTCAGGACAAGTTGAACCAGTGTGGCTTGCCATGAGGAGCGGAGCGACGAATGGTGCCACGGGCCAGGATTGAACTGGCGACCCCAGGCTTATGAGTCCTGTGCTCTACCAACTGAGCTACCGTGGCAAAGGCATGAAAGACAAACCTACGGTTTTTCTTTCATGAGCTATCTTTTCCCTGAGTGGTGTGCCTCCAGGCAAGCAGAGCTTGCCTTCGGCACAGTTGATTGAAAGAACAATGCGAGACGGGTGATGATTCCTGCGCTCTCTGCCTTGAACGAGGATCCCAAGTATACCGAGGTGGACGAGCTGAAGGGTACCAACTGCTTGCCCGCCGTAGCCCCGAGCGCAAGCGAGGGCGAAGGTGGGAGCTACCGTGGCACGCGTGTAAGACTAGCAAAGGTGTCTGCAGAGCGGAAGTAAGAAGCCCTGCTTGCCATAAGAAAAATTGATCGTTAGGCTACCCATTCCCTTTCCCCCCATATGGTATGAAACGTTCCATGTTCCTTGCTCTGGCTCTTGGTAGCCTGATACTGACCGCTTGCTCGACATCGGATTCCGCAATGGTGGACGATGAAGCTTCTTCGGCTTCTTCGTCCGTCGAGGCGATGATGCCGGCCTCCTCTTCCTCCGAAGGTGCCATGATGGAGGACGCACGCGTGGTGCGTATTGAGGCCAGCAATTGGGAGTTCACTCCTTCAACTGTCTCGGCCAAAGTGGGCGAGAAGGTCAAATTGGAGTTTGTCGGCGTGGATGGAAACCACGGTGTTGCTGTTGCTGATCTTGGGATAGATGTGAATTTTGACGAGGGCGAAACCGCCACGGTGGATCTGCCCACCGATACGGCCGGCACGTTCCCATTCCGCTGCAACGTGTTCTGTGGCGAGGGTCACCGCGAAATGACGGGCACCATCGTGATCGAGTAATCAGGGTGTTATTGCTGAAGAAGGCGGGCGTAGTTGGCCCGTCTTTTTCTATCCCCGCCACGCAATGTACACGATGTACGCGCCGTACGTAGTGAGGAGCAGCGCTCCTTCCCAGCGGCGGATGATGTACTGATCATATTGTTTCCACCACAGAAAGATGCGTTTCGCGGCCCAGCCGTTGTGAATAGCGATAAAGAGTAGAACCGTGGCGATGATGACCATCATCAGGTCCGCGTTACTGGCGGGCGAGAAGGGGAGCGGGCGGATCGTGGCGCTTACACCAAGGACGAGGAAGATATTGAAGATATTGCTCCCGACGATATTCCCCACCGCGATATCCACTTTCTTCTTGAAAGCCGCAACAGCAGATGTAGCGAGCTCCGGGAGCGAAGTGCCAATGGCGACGACGGTGAGGCCGATGAGCGCCTCCGAGAGACCCAGTGAGCGCGCAATGGTCACGGCGGAATCGACGGTCAGTTTTCCGCCTGCGACCAGCCCGCCGAATCCCAAGATAACCATCGCAAAGGCGATAGTCGGAGAAATTGGTTTCTTTCCATCTTCAAGCCCTTTGCTTGATTCCAGCTGCAGACCGGCGGTATACGCGAGAAAGATCACGAAGAATCCAAGCAGTGCAAGACCGTCGGAACGACTGAGTGCGGAGTACGAGAGTCCGTCCACGAGGGCATCATTGGCCATGACGAAGAGCAGCACGGCTGCCAGCAAACTGAAGGGGATTTCTTTGCGCACAGTGGATCGCTGAACGATCACAGGAGTAATCATCGCCGAGATACCCAAGATGAGCAGGATGTTGGCGATGTTGCTCCCCACAACGTTACCGATGGCAATGTCACTGGCACCCTGCGCACTCGCCACAATGTTCACGACGAGTTCCGGCGCGGATGTACCGAAAGCGACGATGGTAAGTCCGATTGCCAGATCCGAAATACCGAACCGTTTGGCAAGGGCGGATGCCCCTTCGACAAGCCAGTCTGCCCCTTTAACGAGCAGAACGAACCCGATGATCAGAAACAGAACGGCGAAGAGCATTGCGAAGACTCTACCATGTGCTTGTCTCTCCTTCCATGCCTTCAGTACCATGGGGGCATGGCAGCTGCAAAGAAATCCCAGCCGGCCCAGCAAGGGTCACCCGAAATTGCAAAACTTCAGGCGGAATGTGTCGCACTCAAGCAAGAGGCCGATCGTCTCAAGGATATTGCGGGCCGAGCACAGGCGGATTTACAGAATGCGAAGGAGCGTCTCGAACGCGAGCGGCAAGACGTCGGCAAGTTTGCACTGGCCGGTGCGTTGACACGCTTACTCCCCACCATCGATAACTTTCAGCGTGCGTTCCAGCATCTGCCGCAGGAGTTGAGTGTGAACGATTGGGTGAAGGGGGTTGCTGCAATCGAGCAGGAGCTTGTAAAACAGGTGACGGATCTGGGGTTGCAGAAGATCAATGCGCTCGGCCAACCGCTCGATCCCGCAAAGCACGAGGTGCTGCAGACGGGGCCGGGTGAGCAGGACACAGTGATCGAAGTCTTTGAAGAAGGCTATGAATTCAACGGACGCATCCTGCGCCCGGCGAAGGTGAAAGTGGGAGATGGTCAGTGACCGATGGCTTCGGCAAACCGCAGTCCGCGCTCTTCAAAGTTTTTGAACATTCCGTAACTGGGGGAGGCGGGAGAGAGGAGGACAACAGGGTGAGGGTTAGGATTAGGGTTAGGGTTAGGGTTAGGGTTAGGTGTGGAGGATGGAGTCTGCTTCTTTGCGAATGCGACGGCTTCTTCCATCGTGTTTGCGTCCAAGATTCGAGCCTGGACACCGTCTTTCTCCAAAGCTTCCCCGATGCGCTTTCCGCTTTCGGGCAGGAGGATGATCGTTTGTACTTTCGATTGTATTAGGCGCTTCGCAAGAGGATCGAAGTCATACCCGCGGTCTAAGCCGCCGACGATAATCGTTGCCACACGATCCCCCAATGCGTCGAGCGCGGCGATAGCGGACTGCGGTGTCGTGGAGATGGAATCATCGACCCACTCGATGTTGTGATGCACCCCGAGTGATTGCAGACGGTGGGGAAGGGGAGCGAATGATCGGATGGCGGATACGGCGACATCGTTCGACACACCGAGTTCACGGCAGACGAGAAACGCCGCAGCGATGTTGCTCAAGTTGTGTGCCCCGATGAGGTGCGTCTCTTCGATGGCGATCGGGGCATCGGCGGTAGAGAAGGGGATGCGCTTGCCGGGGCTTTCTCTGGCGATTTCCTGTGCTCCGGCGGAGTCAAACGCAAAGAACACAGTATCCTCCTTCGACTGAAAACGTGTGATGTGCTTCTTTGCTTCTTTATATGCCTCCAACGCGCCACCTGTGGTGAGCGAAGCTTGCCCTGAGCCTGTCGAATGAGTCGAACCATGATAGTCCAAGTGTTCCGGAAAGAACGCTGTCACAACCGCGATAGAAGGGCTCACGGTGAGATCCATGAGCTGATAGCTGCTCAATTCCATCACGAAAATGGTTCGGCTGCGCTCACCACAAGTCGTGTCGGGTGAGGCGTCGGCGATGTGCGCGATGGCGGGCTCTCCTATATTGCCCACGAGCACGCTCTTCTTGCCGGCGGTCTTCAGGATCGTATGAATGAGGCTTGCTGTGGTGCTTTTGCCTTTTGAACCCGTGACACCGACGACCGTTGCGCCCGAGTCGGCGATGGAATCGAAAAAGATCTGGGTGGGAGTGGTGAGTCGTGAGTCGTGAGTTTTGAGTTCCGGCAGTGGTGGGATGCCCGGGGATTTGATAACGAGATCAAAGCGGTTGAGATTTTTTAGGTAATCATCTCCCAGTTGTGTTTCATAATTCTCTATTCCTAATTCCTCATTCTTATCCGCAATAGTGATGCGACATCCCGGCGCGAAATTCTCCAATGTACTGAGCATGGCCTGACCCTCGCGGCCGAATCCGAGAATACACACGGTCTTGCCGGCGAGATTAGCGATCTTCATGAATGATGTGCGTGAAGGCGGCGGGAATGCAGTGATCGGAGCTTGGTTTCAGCACTTCTTCAACGAGTTTTTTCGGTTGCTTGAGCGTGGGCATCACATGCTCGAGAAAGAGTTTCATCGCCTTGCTCCGATTCAGATCGCCTCGCTCATGTGCGAGCAGGAAGGCGGCGATTGTTTCTTCGGGTGTGCCCACACACTCGAAGGGTTTGAATCCTTCCAATCCCAGAAGCTGACGGAACATGGGCAGCAGTTGCTCTTCATCGAAGAAGTTACTGCCGAAGATCGTCTGAAGAATGTCTTGAGGAAGAAATGCGGCGAGCATCGTGAACGTGAATGCACACTTGGGGCAGGTACCGCACCAACGTGATGCCTGTTTCTTGCCGAGAATTTTCCAATTGGCGTTGCAGCTTGTCGTGCAGTCAAAGTACTGCGGCATATTTGCGAAATGTTTGGCGATGGCGAGCTCAGTCAATGGTCGCAGCAAACTGAAGTACTCCACATGCGATCCGTTATTCGCAAGCTTCTGACGCAACATCCGTTCACATTCCAGGCTCTTGCTCCACTGGTGATTGATCTGCATATCCAGATAGTCCACGTTGCCTTCAGAGGCGCTGCGTTCGTTGCTCATCACCACGGCTTCAAACCCGTAAAGTTCGGCGATCACGCACGAGAGGATCGAGAGATATGCGGTAACGGGCACATGGCCGTTGAGCGCACCCTGTGCGTTTAGGTCAAAAAGCTCCGGTGCGAGTTTTCGTTCCACGGTGAGCATCGGCAATCCCGCTATTTTTGCTGTTTCCTCGATCAGCGGATGATTCCCGATGCGTAGTAGAGTGATCTCGTAGCCCGCTTTCTTCAGTAGCTCAACAGTGACGGTGGAATCTTTGCCGCCACCGATGGGAATGAGGAGTTCAGGGCTAGGGCTAGGGTTAGGGCTAGGGGTAGGGTTGGAATTTGGACTTTGGACTTTGGATGGCGGGAAGTTGATGAGGCCGCGGAAGTCGATCTTGTTTTTGAAAAAGAATTCTCCGAGCCCTTTCGTGTACACCGTATTCCAGAAAACCGTTTCTTCTTTTGAAAGCGATCCGGAACGGATTTCGATCTTCTTCGGGCAGCAGGTTTTGAAGTAACTGATGCCGCCGATGATGTGCAGCGCTTGGAGGGCGTTGGGCGTAGGACATAGGGCGTAGGGTTTTGCTGGAGGTGGAAGGAGAAGGGTTTCGGTGAAATGCGCTTCCTCGTCGAGGGAGTAGCGGAGCTCGATTTTTCCTGCCTTCGGGTCGAAGGCACAGGAATCGAAAATGAAGGTTTCGTACTGTTTCATCGTGTACGTCATCATAGCGGGATTTTCTCACTGGTCAGGGATTCTTTTGAAAAAAAGAAGTGGTTGCGCCGCCAACCAGATGTGCTACAACATTGCCAATGGATGACGATGAACCCATTTCTGCGGAGGAGGAGCGCGCCATTCGTGCGATGATTTCCGAGGTGAGTAAGACCGACTTGGGAGATACCGTCGGTCCGATGCGAAAGAGCGTGCTCGTTCGCAGAGTGAGTGAACGGTTGGGAGGTACGGATGAGATGCGAGTGAAGATCTACGAAGTGCTTCGACATATGCAGGAGGTGGACCATCAGTGAGCGGAATGACGATCTTCCGGTCTCTTTTCAAAAGATGTAAGCTCATGGCGTGCCGGAGTGGCGCCCTCCTTCGCTCTTTCAGAGCTTCGGAAGGGCAGGGAATTGGTAGACCTGCCTTCTGAAGTTGTCATCCTCCAGCCATGGTGGCGGAACTGGTATACGCGCGCGACTCAAAATCGCGTTCCCGAAAGGGATTGTGGGTTCAAGTCCCACCCATGGCACCACTCGACTCAGCACTGTGTGCTTCGCTCGTGGTCTGCGCACCTTCGATGTTCCGACCATGTTGCTGAAAGACTTGAGTGCCCCGAGCGGAGCCGAGGGGCATACCTCCGGCACCGTTCGTCGTCCCGCTTATGCGGGACTTCTCATGGCAAGCCATATCGCATTACTAGAATTCCGGTAGCACCCACTGTGCTGCCGGGTTGGCGTTGCAGGCCATCTGCTCGTAGGGGGCGACATCGGGCGTGATGGGCGAGCCACCCGTGTCATACGCCCAGAGAATTGTTTCCATAATGGTATCGCTCGTAGCCTGGCATCCGCCGACCTCGGTGTAGGGGCAGGCGTTCTTACTGAAGGCGCCCTGACCTTCACCCTGCATGCCTTCACAGTTCAAGCGCATGAATTCCTCATTTTTCCAGTAGGAGCCGACGTAGTCTAAACAATGGCTGCCCGTTGCGATGATGTTGCAGCTGCCATGCACGGTGCGCTTGCCGGGCGCGGCTTCTTCAATGAGCTCTTTCACTTCCTCGTAATCGACCTGCTGGTCCGGTGGCAATTCTTCGCCACATCCGACGAGTAGCACGCCGCAACATGCGACGAGTCCGAACAGTTTGGTGGGTGACACCATATTCTGAGTGTAGAACTGCCGTGAGGCCTCTGCAATCTTCGCTTCATGCAGCGAGCAAATGCAGCACCTCCTCATCTTCCACCTGCGAAAATTCTCGGTACCACAATCCCACTGCCTCGAAGGGCTCGGGCGTTGCGAGGACGACGACATCATCCGTCTTCTCGGTGAGCCTGAGCGCCGTATCGGGCGGACAGACGGGCAGGGCCACGATGATCCTCTTCACCTCCATCTTTCTCAGGCCTTCAATGGCTGCAAAAAGGCTCGCGCCCGTTGCAGCACCGTCATCGGTGAGGATGACAGTTTTATCTTTGAGACTCGGCCGTGCGGAGACGAGGTAGGCTTCTTTGCGACGTTTCAACTCTTCGGTCTCTTCGGCGATGATCGGTTCCATGTCTTGCCGGTCAACACCACCCATGCGCATGGCGGTTTCATCCAAGAAAGTTCCGCCGCCCTCCGCAACCGCCCCGAGCGCGTACTCGCGGTGGCCGGGGTGGCCGAGCTTGCGGACCACGTACGGGTAGAGCGGGAGTTTCAGCGTATCTGCGAGGGCGCGCCCCACAACCACGCCCCCGCGCACGAGTGCGAGGATGAGCGCGCCTTTCACTCCTGCGAATTTCTGGAGTGCCTCGGCGAGCATATGGCCTGCCTCAGTACGTGTTTCGAATGGAAGTCGGAGAGACACGGTCGTATTTTACGCCGGATGTCCTCGCATGGCTCTTTCCGCCTTTCTTCGCGCTCTGAGAACGACGGGAACGACACCCTTGGGAATGTTCCACATGCGCATGGTCACCGGATCGTATTCCAGTTCCGTTACAACCCGTCCGCCCTTGGCCCGCGAGAGGGCAATGTGGGTGATCTCTCCATTCTGCAACGATACCATTCTGCCGTACTTCTCCCTGTCAGCGAGGTGTGCTGCCAAACCGCCGAACTGCCCGCCGAGGATACTGTCGAAGGCAACGGGGCTCCCATCGCGGGCGTCGTATCCCACGACCTGGAGTGATGTTCCGACATTGTGCAGTCTGCGCTTTCGAAGTTTTGGGTGGGTCTTTAGTTGTTCTTTGAGAAGGGCGATGAGTTTCTTGCCGGCATCCTGCTTATTTTTGTGCCCAAATCCGTCTGCTTCATTGCCTTCAGCTCCCCCGTATGCCTCGCCCACGCAAATAACGCAGTATTCTTGCTCAAGAAGGATATCCGCAACACGATTTGCGACCTCCTTGGCGGGAATTTCGAATTCCGGAATGAGGGTGATGTCCGCTCCGCCGGCGTATCCCGCATGGAGTGCAATGTGACCCGCATCTCGACCCATCACTTCAATCACACCGAGACGCCGCATTGTTCGCGTGTCAGTTTTCATGTCTATGACCTGCCGTCGTACCGCCTGAACAGCGGATTCGAAACCGAACGTCTGTTCGGTGCCTTCCACATCGTTGTCGATGGTTTTCGGCACACCAATGAACATCGAAGTGTTTCTGTTATTTCGCTCATGGACTGGTTGCAGTACCTTCTGTCGATTGAGACGAGCTGCCTGCCCAAGCGTATCATCGCCTCCTATCATGATGATGCCATCGAGGCCGTAACCGTCGATTACGCGCTTGAGTTTGGGAAAATGTTCATACCCTATTTTCGTTCGACAGTTTCGCAACTCGCTGCCTCCCGTGTACACCAGGGCCATCAGCTTTTCGTGCGAGAGATCACAGAGGCGGATGAGGCGCTGACGCTCGATCATGCCATCCCATCCTTTTGGAATACCCACTGCCTCGTGGCCGCGCAGATTCAACTCTTGTGTTGCGCCGTGAATGACGGCATTGAGTGCCGGCGCGTTGCCGCCGCTCGTTGCAATGCCCACGCGCTGCGAGCGACGGTTGCCCGTCGTGGGATAGTAGGGAACTGGAGTGTTTTCCATAGGGGCACAGTGTGACGGTCTTGTGTTCGATACAACACACGTTGGATATCTGAACGTGCCTGTCTGGAATTGTTGGCTTCAGGCAGCGATAAGAAGAGGCATTGAAAAGTGTGTATTTGCTTCTGGGGGACAGGAGGAGTTACATGGGTGCACCCTCATTTTTTAATGCCCTCTCCCACCCCCTACACCCGATTTCAGACGACACTCGCTGCGGTACTCGAGAAACTCAAGCCCACATCTGAAGAGCGCAGCTTGCTCATGGAACCGCAGCACATTCATCAAGCTAGGCTCCCGCTCACACGCGACGATGGATCGGCAACGGAGTTTTCTGCCTATCGTGTGCAGTTCAACAACGCGCGCGGTCCGTACAAAGGCGGCATTCGCTACCACCCTGCTGCGGATCTGGAAGAAGTGAAGGCGCTGGCCGCGCTCATGGCGCTCAAGACGGCCGTCGTGAACATTCCTTTCGGGGGAGGAAAGGGAGGTATTCAGATGGACCCCCGTAAGCTGTCGGCACGTGAATTGCAGGAGGTCTCACGTGCGTACGTTCGTGCATTCCAACCACACCTTGGTACCGATATCGACGTTCCTGCGCCCGATGTGAATACTACGGCCGATATCATGGCGTGGATGCGTGATGAGTACGAAAAACTGACACATTCCTTCAGCCCGTCCGTTATCACAGGCAAGCCCCTTTCGTACGGTGGGTCGCTGGGGCGCTCTGCGGCCACGGCACGCGGAGGATTCTTCATTCTGCAGGAGCTCATCGATCGTGAGGCACTCGATCCTCAGGAGCTGAAAGTCGCCATTCAGGGGTTCGGCAATGCCGGAGGCACCATGGCTCACCTGCTCCACAATGCCGGATTCACCATCGTGTCGATCTCGGATTCACAGGGCGGCATCTACAGCGCCGAGGGCATCGATCCCGTGCGTGTCGAAAAGTACAAACGCAAGACCGGTGCGGTGGCGGGGGAGTACTGCGAGGGGTCGGTCTGTGATGTGCAGAAGATGAAGATGGATGGTATGCAGCACGTGACGAATGAAGCGTTGCTGGAGCTGCCGTGCGATATTCTCATTCCCGCGGCGCTCGATAACGTTATTACTGCCGAAAACGCCGACCGCATTCAGGCTCGTACAATTCTTGAGCTTGCCAACGGACCGACGACGCCCGAGGCGGATGCGATTCTCGAAAAAAAGAGCATTCGCGTGATCCCCGATATTCTCGCCAATGCCGGCGGTGTCACGGTGAGCTACTTCGAGTGGGTGCAGGGCCGGTCCGGCGAACAGTGGACGGCCGAGCGGGTCGATAACGAACTCAAACGCATCATGCTCGAGGGGTACAAGATGGTTCGCCGCACGGCGTACCGCGAGAAGATGAGTTATCGGCACGCGGCGTTCGCCGTGGCGCTGAGACGTATTTTGGCTGCGATGAAGGCGCGGGGGTGGGTTGCTTCATGAGAGACAAACCTTCAGCCTTTGCCCTTCGGGGCTACGGCCGACAGGCCGGTTTTTCTCTCACCCCTCGACTACCCGTCCGTACCCGCCCGAACGATTCCGTTCGGATCGGGCGGGCCGGACAACATCCGGGCGGGCGCTCGGGGTGACAGGTTGATTATGTTTCTTTGGTGA
>MNWP01000027.1 GCA_001872575.1 Candidatus Peregrinibacteria bacterium CG1_02_54_53
TGTGCATGGGTCTGTTTGCCATGAGTGAATTCTCTCCAGATTTCTTTCTTCTTCGACGGCGATTTCTGACGGAATTGTTTACCGCACTCCGTACATTTCCATAACTGCTTTCCATATCGAGATCCATTCTTCTTCACTGATCGTGAACTGCAATGAGAACATATTTTTCATGATGCATTGGGAAAAATCTGAGCATACTTTGGCTTCCAGAAAAGGAAAGATGCTCATTTCAGCCTGCAAAATTGTCCACTAGCCCTATAATAGTAAGCGAAACTCACATCCACTTCCCATCCATATCATGGAACGCAAGACCACGCTCAGTCTGATGTTCTCGCTCTGCGCATTCGTGTTCAGCGGGATGCTCTTTACATCCTACCTTCCGGATGTTTCACACGCCGGAAGATCAAGCGGTTCTGCACTGCTTGCTGCTGCCGTAACCGAAGGGTACTGCGGTAACGGCGTGCTGGATGCGGGCGAGGACTGCGACGATCGTAATCGCAAGCCCGGCGATCACTGCAGCCCCGACTGCAAGGCGGAATACTGTGGTGACGGCGTCGTGACTCCGCCTGAGGAGTGTGATGACCGAAATACGCAGGATAACGACGGATGTACTGCGCAGTGCAAGTTCGAATACTGTAGTGACAATATTCAACAGGATAATGAGGAATGTGATGATGGAAATATTATGAATTTCGATGGATGCGATAGTAATTGTATCGAAGAAGCGCCTGCATGCGGCAATGGACGCGTAGAGGCAGGGGAGCAGTGTGATGATGCGAACCAGCATAACGTCGATGCCTGTCTCAACACCTGCGTGAACGCCACTTGCGGAGATGGATACGTGTGGTTGACTCGTGAACAGTGCGACGACGGCAACAGTGTTGATGATGACGATTGCACCAATGCCTGTGCCCTCAGGGTCACGCCTCCGGCCGATGGTATCTACATCCTTGATAACAGCGACCCGCGATTCTTCGTCATTCACAAGAACAACTTCCAGGATCACGGCAACGATATGACTGTCGGTGATAATAATGCGTACGGCGGTGGGTACCATTCTCTCCTCAATGTCCAGATGGTCGGATGGAAGTACGGCGGGATGCTCGGAACACCTGAATACCGCACACTGCCCGGCGGTACGTACGACGTGTATGCAACATGGATTCCTTCCGGTGGATATACAAGTGCGATCTATACCACGCAGATGACACTTGTGACCCCAACAGGTGGACATTCAGCCATTGTGGCTTCTCTCGGTAATCCCGTGAATCAGGCAGTGGCTCCCAGTGGCGCGACCTTCAGGGACCATACATGGCAGCATATCGGATCTGTGACATTCGAGGGTGACCGCGAGGCTCAAGTTATGGCCAAGCCCTACGTCTCGAATGGTCGTTATGCAGCCGATGCCGTCGCCTTCAAGGCCAGAATGCCGATCGTCACTTCATCGAGCGCCTCTTCGGCTCAGTCTTCGCTACAGAGCAGTTCCTTCTCTTCGACGGGGGTGTCATCGAGTGCGATTTCTTCTGTCGCTCCGATCTCGATTACCAATCTTGCCATTTCTTCGAGTCTTGAAACGATTACATTCAATTTCTCTCGAAACCCCGGCACTGATCATGAGATCCGTTTCGAAATCCACAGAAATCCCAGCATCACGATGCTTGGCGGTGGCGCAGTCGGAACACAAGGCGACCCAAGTGTGATCACAGGTTTTAACGCTCAGCTCAATTCACATGGAGCAGGCACATATCGCGTTGATTTTGCGGTTTGCCCCAGGCCTCCTGTGAATCAGGCACCGGATATTGATGACACGTGTGGACCTCGTGTCTCAAGGACGGTCAATTATGGCACCACATCATCCGCTGCCTCTTCAGTGAGTTCGGTATCCTCCGTGACAACCGGCCGGGCAATCTGTGGTAACGGCGTGAAGGAAGGCAGCGAACAGTGTGACGACGGCAACCGTTACAATCAGGATGGTTGTAACGTGGAGTGTCGCATCGATACTCCGCTGCGGCCGCTCTCAGGTGTCTGTTCTCCCTGTTCCGAGTGTGATCGCACGTCAGCGGGTTGCTACGTGTACTGGGGCAATGACCCCGCGGTGCTGCGCGGCATCGCGAATCCCACCTGCAGACAGAGTCCCTCGACATATCATGCCACCTCCTACGGTTGGACAACCTGCAGGCAACCGCCTGTTTATGGTAACGGCCGCCTCGAAGGTCAGGAACAATGTGACGACGGCAACACCGTCAATGGTGACGGCTGCGGTGCGTACGGGAACCGTGAGTCCATATCTTACTGTCCTTCTTGTGAGGGAATCGTCTGCCCGGCAAGACAGTACTGCCACGTGACAACGAACGGAAACCCCACGTGCCTTTCGATCAACACCAATTCAATTTGGTACCGCTGCCGTGACTGCGGCAACGGGCGCCTGGATGCCGGTGAGGAGTGCGACGACGGCAATACCGTCAACGGCGATGCCTGCACCAATGAGTGCACGCGAGCCAAATGCGGAGACGGCGTCATCTGGAACGGACACGAGTACTGCGACGACGGAAATACGAACAACGGCGATGGTTGCGGCTCCACCTGTCAGGACTGCGCCTGTCAGCCTGCCTGTGCGTATGGTCAGTCGTGCTTCGTGAGCCTCGTTGGTAATGCTCCGCACTGTGGAGCTCCTACGCCGACGGGAACGGTTTCCGGCGGCTACTACGATATCTGTCCGGTCTGCGGCAACGGAGCCCGTGAGAAGAATGAGGTCTGCGACAATGGAACGCTCAACGGCACCCCGAATCGCTGCAACACCACGTGTAATGGATACACGGCTGGCGTCTGCGGTAACGGTGTGAGGGAAGCCGGTGAGCAGTGTGATGACGGAAACCGTAGCAACAATGATTCCTGCACGAATGTCTGTAAGTATGCTGCCTGTGGCGACGGATACGTCCGTACAGACGTGGAACAGTGTGACGACGGCAACCAGATGCAGGGTGATGGTTGCAGTTTGTGCAGAATTGATGGAGCTTCATCCAGCTCCGCAAGCTGGATGACAGGACCACCCACGACATGTCCATGCAGCCCTGCCTGTGTCAGCTCACAGTCATGTTATGTGAGCACAAGCGGACGTGCCGTGTGTTCGACTCCTGGATTGCAGGTATCTGGTTGGACAGAGTGTAGGGGTGGCAGCAGTGGAAATGGAAATATCTGCCCAACACCTCCATCGTGCGTGGCGCCCAATAGTGCATGCCGCTACTCCAATTTTGTGTATAACAGCAATGGCTGTCTGATTAGCTGTGGTGTATTAATGTGTACTGGTACAACGCAGTCAACGGCAAATGTATGCGACCAGTGCAGCAGAATTACGTGTACGAGCGGCCAATCGTGTTACGCGAACTCGAATACGGCGCGAACGCCGGTGTGCAGTGCGCCAAATATTCCGAATGTGAGCGCTTCGGGTTGGACGGAATGCGGCCAAACCACGAAAAAAACGACAACAACAACGCAAACCCGTGCTGCGGCAGGTGTCTGTGGCCAGTGCAATTCAGTCACCACATGTACGAGTTCTCAGTCTTGCTACGCCAATTCCAACACTGGCAAGAAGCCGGTATGTGCTCCCAAAAATATCCCCGGGGTGTCGGCGTACGGCTGGACGGAGTGTCAGTAGTGAGGAAAGAAAGCGCCTATTTCTCGTCTGGCGGAAGGCCGTCCATCCTTCGCTCCCCCCGGAGCGGAGGATGGCACTATTTTTCATCGGGAGGAATGCCATAGTACTTGAAGAGGAAGGTTGCAATATCTTTGAAGACGGGCGCTGCCGACTGCACACCGAGCTCCTTGCCGTATGTCTTGGGCCGATCAAACTTCACGAGGACAACAAATTTCGGATGATTGGCGGGAGCGAATCCGGCGAAAGAGGTAATGACCGATCCGGTGCCTGTTTCGTATTTGCCACCCGGTCCTGCAATCTGACTGGTTCCGGTTTTACCGGCCATACGGTATCCGGGAATCTTGGCGACCTTGGCATATCCGTTGTTCACCGAGCTCACGAGCATGGCCGTGATCGTAGCGGAGGTCTCGGGAGTGATGACCTGATCGACCACTGTGGGCTGCGTACGCTCCACGGTTCCATCTGCGCGGATAATACGATCGATGATCATCGGCTTCATGAGTTTGCCGCCGTTACTGAGGGCCGTGAACGCCGTGATCATCTGCAATGGGGTGGCTGAAAGTCCCTGTCCGTAGGCAGAAGTGGCTAGCAGCGCGTTACTCCAGTTCTTCCACGGCCGCAGTTCGCCGGGCAGTTCGTCTTCCAGTTCCACACCGGTGATATGTCCGAAGCCGAAGCGATCCAATGCCCGGTAGAAGAGCTTGCGCCCGAGTTTGGCCGAGACCGTGGTCATGCAGGTGTTGATCGAAAATTCCAGACAGTTGGTCATCGTCACCTTGCCGAAGTACTTGAAGAGCGCGTTCTGAATGGTGTATTCATCCACTTTTACCGGTCCGATGTCATCGTACATGTCGTTGGGAGTCACCTCGCCCTGATCGATGGCGATGGCCATGGTGACCGGTTTCATCACCGAGCCCGGTTCGTACACGGTCTGGACTGCACGATTAAGGTACGCGCCCACGCCAATGCCATTCTCGAATTTCAGCCATACATTGGGCCGATCAGTGGAAAAGAGCTCGATGCGAATGGTCTCGCCGAGATAGAGGTAGTAGCGCACGATATCTTTCAATTCGTAGAGTTCTTCGATTTCCTGCAGCTGCTTCTGTTTCTCGGGCGAGAGCGCTGCACGGCCTTTCTCGGTGAAAACATCATCGATGTAAGCTTTGAGAATGAAGGCACGCGTATCGGGATGATAGATTTCGACCACGATTTGTTTTTGCTGATTGGCTGAAAGCATCATCGGCACTTTTCCGAACACTGCACCGTAGTTATTACTGTCGAAGAGCGGTGCATTGACCATGGCGAGAATACGTCCGGTCTCGGGGTCCATGACAATCGCCTGACCGCTGTCGGAATCCGTCTCTTTGACCGCAGCATCCATGATGGTTTCCACCTCTTTCTGAATGGCACGATCGATCGTAAGGATGATCGTATCGCCGTCCTTCGGATCGACGATTCGTTGATCGGCAGTCAGAATTTGTCCTCCACTCGGGTCACTGACTGTGGAAATAAGGCCCTCCTGTCCGCGAAGCTGCGGATCGAATGTGCGCTCAATGCCGTACTGTGCTTCCTGGTTGGGATTGAGAAATCCGACCACATGCGAGCCGACGGTTCCATCGGGATAGAAACGCCAATGTTCGGGAATGAGAGCGATGCACCGCAGAGGATCAATGATTCGCTCCGCCTCTTCGACCGTGCGCGCCGCCTTCTTGCGAGCGAGAGTTTCTTGCAGCGATTGCAGCAGCAGATCTTTGATGCGGAAGGTGATCGACGGGGGAAGCCGACGCATGATCGAGACGTAGCGCAGGGGACGACTGCGCAGCAGGTCGCGCAATACAATGGGATCTTTGCCGAGAGGTTCGGCGAGCTTGCGCGCAATGGTGGGCAACTGCGACTGATTCACCTGTTCGGGATCCGCCGAGATCAGACGAGAATCGTGATGCACCGTAATGCCCGAGATTCCCAGTTGATCCACCTGCTCCATCTGCACTTTGTTCGCACCATACAGCAGCGGAACAAATGTCACGCGATCTTCGGCGATGCGCTCCTCAATGGAGCGGGCAAAGCGCCTGCGAACTTCGGTGATATCGGGGAGCTCGGATGGATCAGGAGGAGGCAAATCTTTTGGCAACGGTTCGAGTAATGTGGTCGACAGCAACGTGTTCATGCGGATCATGGGATCAAATGCTCCCAGATACTCGCCGGTTAACTCGCGAGGACAGAGTGACGAGCCTGCGCTGCACGCGGCATGCACTTCGGGCGTGACGAGTACATCGGCCAGTTTCTCTGCCACCAGTACGGGATCATCGACGATAAAGGGATCGACGTAGAGCAGATCGAGTGTGGTGTTGGTCGCGAGAATGTTGGTCTCATTCGTCTTACTGCTCTGTGAGAGAATTTCTCCGCGGCGTGCCGGCAGCACGACGCCGCCGTAGTGCTGAGCCTGAGCGTACGACCGGTACTCATCACCGCGCAGCAACTGCAGTTCGAGCAACCGCGCGAGAACGATCAGCCCGCAGAGTGCAAGCATGACGTGTACGATGAGCATGCGCTGCTCAATGGAGTGCGTGCGTTTACTCTCGAAAGGGGACCGGTACGCGTGCATGGGCACCGTAGTATAGTGTTGCGACTGCAGAGAGTGGAGGGGAGTTCGGTGGACAGCACTCTCTAAGACCGATGAAACGGGATTAGTGGGGAATGGTCAAGAGTGCTGTTTTCTGCTATAATGAATTGATGGCTGCAAATTCGTGGGAACAGATGGATGGCAAGACCCTTCTCGATACTCTCGAGCAACAGTGCGTTGCAAAAGGCATCTCAGACCTGCACTGCTCGCCTGAAAAAACGTTCGTGCGATTTGAAGTGCGCCTGCACGGAGTTCTCGAACTGCTCGCACATATTCCGCATCCGGTGTACGTGGATTTTCTGCGTCATGTGAAATTTGCGTCGAAGTTGAAGATGAATATCACCAATATTCCGCAGGATGGACAGCTCGTTTTCGATGTCATGGAAAAGGGAGCGTCTGACGCAGGTGCCGGCGGCGGTGAGCAGCGCCGAACGGTCAACATTCGTGTTGCCACCATTCCTTCGCGATTCGGCGAGGCGATTACGCTGCGATTTCTCGATCCGAAACGCGGTATTGTGGAGCTGAAAGAACTGGGTTTTCCTGACAAAATGTCAGGCGAGCTGAAGGAGATGATGAGTGTGGCCAACGGCCTCTTTCTCATTACCGGCCCTACGGGATCGGGAAAAACCACCACACTCTACGCGCTACTGAGAACAATCATCGGAACACATCGCCACATTGTCACTCTCGAAGATCCGATTGAGTACGAGATCGGCGGCATTGTGCAGAGTCAGGTGGATCCTTCGCACGATTACACCTTTTCATCGGGGCTGCGCTCCATTCTGCGTCACGATCCCAACGTCATTCTTGTGGGTGAGATTCGTGATCTTGAGACGGCGCAGACGGCCATTGATGCCTCGCTCACGGGTCACCTTGTGCTCTCGACCCTGCACACCAATTCGGCGATTGAGGCCATTCCGCGCCTGCTCTCCATGGGTGTGAGTCCTTATACTTTCGCCCCGGCTCTTCGCGGAGTGATGGCACAGCGTCTCGTACGCACCCTTCAACAGGAATATCGGACCGAAGGCGCCAAAATGGATCCTGCAGACAGTGCATCCTACGACGGACGCACGGTGATTGCGGAGCTCGTGCAGGCTACCGCCGAAATTCAGAATCTTATTCTGGGCAACGAGTCGGCAACCGCCATCGAGCAGCAGGCACGCAAGCAGGGATACCGCTCAATGCGTGAAATGGGCGATGAGCTGGTGAAGACCCGCGTTACGGTGCAATCCGAAGTCGATCGTGTGACGCGCTAATATCGAATTCGGCATCATAATGCAGATACCGCCCTGTCCGCTGTGATCAGGGGCGTTTCTTCACACTTGCCTTCACCTATCATTCACGTTTACCATGAACAGCCATACCTCTGCTTATGCTGTATTACCGCCATCGTCGCAATCATTTCGCCCTTGCCGAGCCTTCGCCTCTGCGTCGGGCGGCTCGACCGGCTATTGGAATTATTCTCGCATTGGCGATTCTGTACTTTTCCGGCTCGTGGCTGTTGCAGAAGATCGGATTCGGGAATCATGCACGGCAGACAGCCGTTCTGCTGACCGTCGAACGTCAGGGAGCGGCACAGGTATCGTTGGATGACAAGGAATTCGCCACAGCGCAGGGCGATATGAAGCTCTACACCACCGATCGCGTGAAAACCGGAGTCAGTGGGGGGGCGGCGCTCACGTTCTTCGACGGCACGATTCTGCGACTGGGTGACCAGACGGAAGTGACGGTTCTGCAGAGTGACGTACGGACCGAAACATCTCTGCTCTCCGTGCGGCTGACGACCGGTCAGCTTTGGGTCTCGACACCGGTGACGCCGGTATTCACGGGTGCCGTTCTTCGGACGATCGAGGCGGCAAGCGGCATCGTCTTTGAAATCCCCAAGGGTACGGATGCCGTCATCGGTTCGCGTTCCGCAACGGTGTACGCCGCATCGGGTCTGGGAGTGAAACTCGATATTCCCAAAGCGGTGATTCCCGTGATCGTGGGGGAGGGGCAGCAACTCGCGTTGCCCGAGAACTACAATCCCGATGCCGATCTGTATCAGTTCCGCTCCGTCATCGGATCCATCACGTCCATTCCCGTGTTCGTGAAAGAAAGCCGATCGGCGTATCTGTCGCAGAAACCGAAACCCGTAGCATCGTCCGGATCAGCCATGCCGGTGAGCGAAGGGGCACAATTGACGGTTGCAAGCCCCGTGAACAATGCGATGATCCGAACCGGCACAGTGGAGGTGAAAGGTGCCGTAGGCAGCAAAGTTTCGGCCGTTCGCGTGAACGGCTATCAGGCGAATCTGTCACCCGATCGCTCGTTTATGATCGAGCTCTCGTTGCCCGATGAAAATGAGGTGTCGATTACCATCGAGGCACTCGATGCGCAGGGTACCGTGCTCGAAACCGTCGCCCGTCAGGTGACGCGGAATCTCGAGCCGCCGGCTTCGCCCGCCATCACCTCGCCGGCCAAGGACGGGCAGACCTACCGCACGCAGCGCACAGAGCTGCAGGTATCGGGTACCGCCCCTTTGGGAACGGCAGGCATCATCGTCAACGACTATCGTCTGCAGCTCTTCAAGCCCGGCGATACCACGTGGACGTACCTGGCTTCGACAAAGCTCGATAATTTCAAGGAAGGAGAAAACATCATCACCGTCACGGCCATCAATGACGCAGGGATGAAGAGCACTCCCGTGACACTCACGATCGTGCTCGGTGGCGAAGGCGAAGGGGTGATTGATGCAGGCTCTGCGTCGAGCGTCTCTTCTGTATTCACCTCAGAGACAGACCTGCCGCAGAATGCTCCGCTCAAGCCCGGGACGGTACGGGTGACGGGGCCGGTTGAGGGTACGCAGTACACTTCAACAGGAAGCGCCTTCCTGATCGAAGGCACTACTCCTCCTGAAGCCGACAGCGTGTGGGTCAACGGATATCGCTTGCGTCTGTATACACCCGGCAAGAACTTCTGGAACTACATTGCCGATCCGGCCCTCGGCACGTTGCAGAAAGGCGTACACACGTACGTCATCAACGCGCGTAATGCCAACGGTGAGCTTCTCGATACGACGACATTCACCGTGACGTACTAATCATAGAACGTATATCTTCTTCACCTCCATCCCCCGACCCTTTCCTCCACGAGAGGAAGGGGAGCACCTGCACGGTGAAATAACTACAAACGCTAACATTTCCCCCTCTCCAATGGAGAGGGGGCTAGGGGGAGAGGTTATGAAGTAAACTTCCCACGGAAGACGAACTCTTTCTGCGGCTTCCTCTCTCGCGGAGCCTTCTCCCGCTCCAGCAGTTGGGGGTCGAGATCCTTGGGGTCGCCCGGGTAGCCGATCGCGATCATCGAGCCCGGTACGAAATCATCGCTCATGCCGAGGAGGACATTCGCCTCGTCCACTTTGAAACCTGCCATCTGGTGCGCGATGAGGCCGAGGGACGGGCACTGAAGCGCCAAGTAGGCCGATGCCGCACCTGTATCGTGCAGGGCATGGCGGTTCTCTTTTCCATTATAGGTGAAGGTCTTTTTAGCGAAAGTCACTGCGAGGAGGAAAGTATTCTTGGCCCATGCATTCCCCGGGAGGAGGAGGGACTCGAGACGTTCGCGCGCCTCTCCGTCGGTCTTGGTGGCGTACACGTAGCGCCACGGCTGCTCGTTGAAGCTGCTCGGCGCCCACCGTGCAGCCTCGAAGAGTATGCGGATCTTTTCGTCTTCCACCGGACGGTCGCTGAAGGCGAGCGGGCTCCAACGTTCCCGAAAGGCATCGAGGATGGAGAAGGCTAAAGGGGTGGGCTTGCGGGGGTAATCCATAGGCCGCGGGGAAAGGAACCCACAGTCTATGCCACCCGGGAAGAAAGTGTGAGTGACAATGTGCGCAGGGTTTTTGTGAAGTACGTCGGAAGAGGGGCAACCACTGTCAGTTGCTTCTTTGTTGCGGGCGAGTGAAAAGTAAGCCGCCATGCATGCAGATAGAGGTGGTCTAAAGAAGTATTTTGTGATGAGCCGTACGTAGCGTCGCCGCGCACGGGGTGGCCGATGGCGCTCAAGTGCACGCGGATCTGATGCGTGCGGCCGGTGTGTAAATCGCATTCGAGCAGAGCCGCCGACTTTCCTGCAGAGAGCAGACGATAGGTGGTTTTGGCGCTGCGTGCCTGCGAAGCGCCAAGGATGGACATCTTCGTGCGGTTGGCGAGTGAACGGCCAATGGGAGCATCGATGTGCGCCTCATGTGCGGAGGGCACACCGTCGACGATGGCGAGGTACGATTTCTGAATCGTACGGTCTTTGAATTGCTTCTGCAGAGCTGCGTGCGATTGAGCTGATTTTGCAATGAGCAGGCAGCCGGTGGTTTCGCGATCCAGGCGGTGCGCCAGTACCGTTGCGGCAGAGAAGGGGATGTGTTTCTTCTTGAAGAGGAATGCGATGCCGTGAAGGATTGTCGGCTCATCTTTCTTTAAGCCCGGAGCGGGGTGCACGGCAATACCGGCAGGCTTGTTGATCACCAGACATGCATCGTCTTCGTATAACACCGTGAGTTTCAGGTTCACCGCTGAGATGTGACTCTCGGATGCAGGTTCTCCATTGTCCGTCACGGTCACCCAATCTCCCGGCTGCACGATACAGGCGGGCTTGCGGGCGATTCTGCCGTTCACGAGTACGCCGCCTGCACGAATGATGGCACCGGCCTTCACGCGGCTGACGTCTGTCATCGCGGCGAGAAACACATCAAGGCGCATGCGCTCGGTTACCGTTGAATCCTGCATGCCGGGAGTATACGTGATTTTCAGCTCAGGGCCTTCGATTCGCGGCTGATTGTTTCAGTTGCGCAAGAAGATGGCGGTACGCGGAGGCGGATTGTTTCTGCATCCGCATTTGCGCATCACGCTCTGCTCTGGCAGCTGCTCCGGGCAGCGGCAGGCTTGTGGGCGGTTCTGAACGATCGGGCTTCGGTGGCGGATGCGGCAGTTGCTCAAGCAGGGACCGCGGGGGCGTGTATTCCATTGCTGCACTGTATGTTATTCTTCCCGTGTATGACAACAGATGACCTTCTCACCCGTGCAGTCGAAACCGTTGTTCCGCGCGATCTTGCCGAAAAGAAACTGAAGAGCGGCAAGAAAATCCGTCTCTACCTGGGCATTGATCCCACGGGGGCGAAGCTGCACATCGGGCATTCCGTTCCATTGCGCAAGCTCAAGGCGTTTCAGGAGGCGGGGCACGAGGTGATTTTTCTCATAGGGAGCTTCACGGCGATGGTGGGCGATCCAAGCGGCAGAGATACGATGCGCGAGCCTCTGACGAAAGAACAAGTGCAGAAGAACTTTGAAACGTACAGAGAACAGACGAGCAAGATTCTAGACTTTTCTAAGATTGAACTGCGCTTTAATCACGAGTGGCTAGAGAAGCTGGGATTCGCGGAGATCATGAAGCTCGCCAGCCACTTCACTGTGCAGCAGATGATGCAGCGAGAGATGTTCAAGGAGAGAATGCGCAGAGATGATCCCTTAAGCCCCAACGAGTTCCTCTACCCGCTCATGCAGGGCTACGACTCGGTCATGCTGGATGTCGATTGCGAACTGGGCGGCAACGACCAGCTGTTCAATATGCTCTGCGGCAGGACGTTGCAGGCGGCCTATGGCAAGCGTGAGAAGTTCGTACTCACGACCAAGCTCATTGAGGGAACAGACGGACGCAAGATGAGCAAGACGTACGACAACTGTGTGTATCTGGAGGATGAGCCGAACGACATGTTCGGCAAGGTGATGAGTGTGAATGACGATCTCATGGCACTGTACTTCGAGTGCTGTACCGATGTCGCAATGGACGAGGTGAAGAAGATTCTTGGCGGTAAGCCGCGTGACGCCAAAGCACGTCTGGCCCGCGAAATTACCGCGCTCTACCACGGGAATGATGCTGCTGCCGCAGCCGAAGAGGCCTTCAATCGTGTCTTCAAAGACAAAGGCCTGCCCGATGAAATGCCCGAAGTGAAGGTGAAAAAAGATGATGATCCTATCGGAGTAATTATGAAGGCAGGTCTTGTAAGTTCTCGTTCTGAAGGAAGACGACTTCTTGAACAGGGGGCAATTACAATTAATGGTCAGAGAATTATTGAATTGGAATCAACATTTGGGGAAGGATTTGCCGGTTATGTGTGGGGTAAAGATGCAGTAATTAAGGTCGGAAAAAGAAAATTTGTAAGAATTAAGATTCAATGAAGGCGCGAAGCGCTGGGTGGCTTCAGACGGGACCCAGCGCTGGCCGTAGGTCCCCGGAGGGAAGCGCAACCACTGAAGGGAGGGGCCATGGGAGGGAAACCGTAGGTTGCCCACCCATGAATACTAAAGTTGTTCAATCAATTGAGCAGACCGTAGAGGAGGGCCTGACCCCCGAAGCCTTGGCGAAGGGGGTGACGCTTCAGGTAGGGAAGAGGAAGTTTGCCAGGATCGTCCACTGAAATCGAAATATCGCGCGAAGCTGTGGGTGGCTTCGTCGTGCCCCACAGCTGGCCGTAGTTCCCCGGAGGGAAGCACAACCGCTGAAAAGGAAAGGATAGTCCGTGGAAGGAAGACCGCCGGATTTGCCTTCCACGAATTAAAATTTGGGGGAGCGGACGTAATGCCGGCTCCCTCTTAGTCTCGCTCACTCGAGCGGTAGACGCCGGGCAGGCGTCGTTCATGCCATATAGGCACCATGGGCAGAGGGGTAACCCTGACGTTGCGGCAAAGGGAATTGCCGTTGTCTGCGTCCTTCAGACGCATGGTTCCTCCTTCGATGTGAAAGTGACGATAGGCAGAGGATTGGCTTACTGCAGCCAAAAGTCAATGAATCGAATCGCTTGCTCCGAAGAGTGAAGAATTCTAGACTCTATGCCGATACCATGGCATCGACTGCCGAAGCCTCGCAGGCCATGAAAGAGACACCACGTGTGAGAGGAGACGATACCGCAGAACTGCAGGATCAGTTGGGCATGCATGGCTCACCGGCATCTATCTTTCGGAGCGCGCTGGCATCGGCACTGCAGCAACATGAAATTACAAAGGAGGAAGGCGTTGCGTGCATGCGTTTTATCGACCGGGCGGAGGAACAGGAATTTGCGGCAATGCATGGAGGAGTTGTGAATAATATGGGTCGAAAATTCTCGAATCTGATCCGCAGGATTCTGCCCTGGCGCACATCAAAGCAATAAGCGGAGTGAATGCCTGATGCACTCATATACAACTGGGCAACTCGAGAGCTGCCCAGTGTCCCCCCATCGCACGGTACCGAAAACGTATTAGGAATTGGCGATGGGAAGTGAATGAAACATAACCCTTTTCCGAATGGGAGACAATCGACTCGTCGGGTTTTCGGTGCCTAAAGCATGCCCATTAATAGGGGTGTTTGCTGCGGAAAAAGCGCACTCAGTGCCACGGCCACGCTCATGACGAGCAGAGTCGAGAGCAGGAGGGCGAGGCCGACGGATCGCGTATCGCGGGACATTGTTAGAGGGGTGACAACGGGTACAACGGGGAAGAAAGGGCTTGCGTTACAGAAATAGAACACATTATGAGATCTTCGCGGTCATCCCTCGACTCCCCGTCCGTACCCGCCCGAACGATTCCGTTCGGATCGGGCGGGCCGGACAACATCCGGGCGGGCGCTCGGGATGACCCTGAGTGACTCGAAGGGTCACGCGGCAGCCCAGTTGCTGCAGGCTTAAGAGCGCCGAGCGAACGGCCGGCTGGCCACGAACCGACGGCAGAACGATGTGCAGATCGCCGCGCTCAGGACAGGCCGATACCCACTGCAATACCCCTGTCAGAGCGGATTTGGGCGACTGGGAACAGTCGATTCGCACAACCGAAAGAGGAGAAGTCGGCCTGTTGTTGAGCACCTCAGGATGCATGGCGTCAGTGTACACTCGTACACCCCTTGGATGCAAGGGTTTTGATAAAAAACCGTGTTCGATGTCGAAGTTTTCTCATCTCGATCGATAAAAAATGCACATCACCTCAGAGTCATCGAAGCGAAAAAAACGATGCAGTGTTGTGGGATGACGCAATGTCGATGGCACTACACGTGAACAGAACCATTGACGCCTTTCATGGCTTGGGCAACGGCATCAACGACGCTCTTCTCGAAGACGGATGGAATAATTCTATCGGCTGTCGGAGAAGGAACCAGTGCTGCCAGGGCTTCTGCGGCAGCCACCATCATTCCCGGTGTGATGCGACGGATGCGTGCCTCGAGTGCGCCTTTGAAAATACCGGGGAACACCAAAACGTTATTGAGCTGATTGGGAAAGTCGCTTCTGCCGGTAGCGACGACAGCGGCGCCCGCCGCTCGCGCCTCATCGGGCATCATCTCGGGATCGGGATTCGCAAGGGCAAAGACGAGGGGGTTCTTAGTCATCTGGGCAATCATCTCGGGCTTCAGGATGCCGGGCTTGCTGACACCCACAAAAGCATCCGCTCCTTTGAGGGCATCGAAGAGCATGCAACAGGCGCCACCCGTATTCGTGAACGATGCCAGCAGATTTTTGAGCCATCCCATATCCTCACGATGCGGCGTCACAACGCCTTTGGAATCCGTAACGATGATGTCGCCCACGCCGTACGAGTGGAGCAGGCGCACGATGGCCGAACCTGCCGCACCGGCTCCCGAAACAACGATCTTCATATCCGCCAGTTGCTTACCCACGACCTTGGCCGCATTGAGCAGGCCCGCCAGCACAACCGTTGCCGTACCGTGCTGATCATCGTGAAAGACGGGGATAGAGAGTGCCGTCGAGAGTCGCTGCTCGATTTCGATGCAGCGGGGTGCCGAAATATCCTCAAGATTGATACCGCCGAAGACGGGTGCGATGGCGGTGATGGTCTTCACAATCTCATCAACATCCTGTGTATCGAGCGCAATGGGAAAGGCATCCAGTCCTGCGAACTCCTTGAAGAGCGCACACTTGCCCTCCATGACGGGAAGAGAAGCTGCAGCGCCGATGTTGCCCAGCCCCAACACGGCCGAGCCGTCGGTGATCACCGCAACAGTGTGCGACTTGATGGTGTAGCGCCACACGGTCTCGGGGTCAGCGGCAATGTCGCGGCAGGGGGCGGCCACGCCGGGTGTGTAGGCGATCGAAAGATCTTCTTTGGTTTTGAGAGGCATGGTCGTTTCGATGCGTAACTTTCCTTTGTGTTCTGCGTGAGCTTTGCGGGCAGCGTCGTCAAAATTCATGGATTTCAGGTGTGAAGTGGCTGCGAGTATACAGGATGGTTTGCGAAGTGCCTGATGAGGTGAAAGAAAGAATGTCAGCTTTGCTCGACATCGGTGTTTCGCGCTCTATACTGCGCCGGTCGGTGTCCGGTTTTTGGTCTTTGGAATTGCAGAAAGGAATGCTTGTAATGAGAACTCTCGCCTTAGGCTCGGAGGAGCTTGGGGCAGCACTGAGAAGCATCACGAGTAAGCGCGTACACGAAGTGCTGTCGAACGGCTCACGCTACCCATGGTTTCCGGCAGGAACGGATATCCCGCTGGTGACCGATCGTAATGATCGTCCGCGTCACGTCTGCGGAGACGAGCGGACCATCGAGGGCATGACGCTCGTGTTTCCCACAATATTCTGGGACGCGGGCACCCCGCGCCTGAGAGGATCATGCCCCTCGTTCTCGCCGTACTGGATCAGGTGGATGGCCATCCATCAAAGGATGCCGCACCCCGATCCCGACAAGTGGCGAGACGGTACCATACTCGAAGGCATCAGCACGATTGCACAGGCACCCCAAGTGGGGAGCCTGCGGTGCCACGATCGAGCGTGGATTCAGGCCTCGGGGCAATTGTATCTGTCGCAGGGAAACGTGGTCGCGAACTGTTTCGGTACGAACCCCGAGCACCATCGTTTCTTCGCGCAACGATCGTTCGGTTTCGATCCCCCCCGCGAACTCTACCCATATTAGCAGGAATTCCTTAGACCGCAGCCGACACCGCACCGCACCGTTTCTCAGTCAAGCGACTGGGAGGCGGTGCTTTTTCATGCCGACGTAGAGCACCACGTTCACGAGCAAGAGCGCGATCATGCCCGCAAGACCCGTACCGCCGACGGTCAGATCATTGCCGCCGCCGATGTACAGCAGCGCCAAGCCCATGGTGCCGTTGAGCGTGCCGTGGAATATCGCGGCTGCGAGGACGGATTTGGCACGCAGGGTGACGAAGTTGAGCAGGGGAGTTAAGAGAATCGTCCACAGCGTCATCATGCCGACACCGATAACCGGGTGCTGCGGATAGTTGTGGCCGAGCAGAATGAGGGGAGCGTGCCACAGACCCCAGACGCTGCCGATGATGAGCGAGCTCTTCCAGAACCCGAGCGGAAGCAGGCTCTTTAAGAGCAATCCCCGCCATCCCGCTTCTTCGCCGAATGCCGCAATGGCATTGACCGTGATGCCCGCTGCCATGCCTCCCGCCAGACCGAGAAGCATGGGCATGGACGGTGCCGCTGCGAGCTGTGATTGCATGGTGGCGAGTTCCTCAGGCGAGAGGGTTGTACCGAATCGTGCGAACATCCCCTGCATGCCGGCATCGAAAAAGACACCCGGCAGCAGCAGGCTGACGATGAACGTGAGCAATGCGAGTATCGGTGGCACCGCCCATGCGATCAGCCACCAGCGATTGAAACGAAACGACAGGCCGATGGCAGGTTTAATCGGCTCATGAAACACGAAGGTGAGCAGGCCAATGGTCGTGAGCAGCGGCAAGAACATATAGGTCGCCGCAACGATGAGCGCGCCGGGCATTTGCCATTGCCCGCCAAAGACGAAGTAGAGCAACACGAAAAGGTAACTGACGATGAACAGTGCGAGAGTGAACGTGCGGGCGCGATTGCAGAGGGGTGACGGAATGCATACCCATACTCTAGCAGAGAATGCTTTGGCTTACGGTAGCGAAAAAACGTCCTGTTTTCTCGGCGTGACAACAGGGCTAGAATTCGGGTGTTTCTTCCCCCCTCCCCACTATGCCCAAGAAAACTCGCACCAAGAAGAAGGCGAAGAAGGTGATGAAAGCCAAAAAAGTGAGGAAGCTGAAGAAGACGAAGAAGGCGGCAAAGCGTACGTCCGTTCGCCACGCGAAGAAGACGAAGAAGGTGAAGAGGCCGGCGAGGAAAACCAAGAAAGGAAAGAAGACAAAGGCGAAGGCCACCAAGAAGGCCACGACTGCCAAGAAGAAGATGGTGAAAAAGATCGCCGAAAAAGTGATCGGCAAGGTTATTCATTACTACGATCGCATCGGTGTGGCCGTGGTGAACGTTCAGTCGCCCATTCGTTTGGGAGACGCCATCGTTCTCAAGCATGGAAAGCATGTTTTTGAGCAGAGAGTCGAATCACTGCAGGTCAATCACACGCCCATCCCATCCGCGGCCAAAGGGCAGGAAGTCGGCATGAAAGTGAACGAGGTTGCCTCGGAGGGAACGCTTATTCTTCCGGCGTAAGCTTTTCATGCAGCAACGATCTTCTCGCGACGGCAAAGAACCCATCGCGCGTGCGCTGGGGCAGACCTTCGCCACACTGCAACACCTTTCGGATCTGGCCTTTGCGTGGGGGAGCCGCAAGTTGAAGCAGGCGGGCAGCGGCGCCGAAGCGAATGTGCAGAAGGGGATTTGGTCGAAGCTCAAGCGTGTCGGTAAACGTTCGGCGCGGTTCGTGGGGACGATGGGCGATGCTTATTACGATTGGTATGAGCGATTGAAAGCTCAGAAACGATCGTAGAGTTTGGTTTCATCATCTTTCTTTTCTACCTTTGTCGCGAAAGATGGAGTGAATATTTTCTTTGTCAGGGGACTTAGGGAACCTTGTTCGGTTCCCTTAAGCCCCCCGACACCCCCCTCACCCTCCTAACAGTAAACCTCACCAATCTCACGGATACTGTATTGTTTGGTGCCTGTACGTGCTCAACGGACATATGTGTTTGCTGTGTGTTGTTAGGGCAATATTCTTTTCAAAAAACGGAGGGGGGCGCGTCACGGGGGGTGAAGGGGGAGGCCCTGGAACAATCGTCTGCCGACGAGGCGGTTCCGAATCCTTATAGGAACCGACGAGGAGGCACAGGACCGGGCGGAGTGGGCGTTGACGCGCCAGCGCTTTGGCTCCACCTTTGTCGCGACAAAGGTGGAAAAAGAAACGACACAACGATTCAAACTGAAAAACGAAGGTGGAAGAGAAATATCTCTGCGAAAAATAATTTGTGATGTACACTATCCATCCGGAATGGAACGGGAAATCCCTTTCTTCCGGCAACAGAGAGTGTTCGTGTTCGCATGCACGGCGCTCCTCTTTGCGATCATCGCGGCTTTTGCACCCGGCATCGCGCATCCGTTCATGAGCGACGACTATCATATTCTGAGTGCGCTTAAGACGCTGCCCAAAGATTTTGCCTTCTTCTTCACCGGTAACGGCAAGTACCTGATCCCCGTGACGAAGCTTTTGTGGGTGGGTGAGTGGGCCCTGTTCGGCACACGAGAGGCGGGATACCACATCACATCGATTCTGCTGCACATGATCAATACGGGGCTCGCGATCCTCCTCTTCACGCGTTTGCTCAAATCGAAGTGGGCGGGATTACTTGCCGGGGCGTTCTTCGCCCTCTCGGCCAGCCACTGGCGCACCACCATGTGGTTGTCTGCCCAGATGAAACTGCTCGCCGCATTTTTTCTGCTGATCGGCCTGCTCAGTTTTCTGTCGTACCTGCGTACGGGCAGCGGTCGTGCGCTGGCCTGGACGTTCGTGGCACAAGTGGGCATGCCCTTTTCAAGCGCGCTCGGGGTCGAGTTGCCGCTCGTGCTCGTGTTGCTTGCTCTCTTCGTGCAACGTACCGGCGGCAAGCGCGTCCGCGTACCGCAGAAACGCGTCTGGAAGAGCCTTGGGGCATTGCTGGCGGTAGCCCTCGTCTACGTCGTTCTGCAACGTCTGCTCTACGCGCACGCCAATGCGTACCTGCTGAGCGTTGAGGGGATTGTCCAGGCATTCGCGCACCTGCCGCAAGCCGTTCACTGGCTCACAACGGGACTGTTCGAAGGCCTGATGCGCTCGTCAACGGGCATCTTCGTCGGAGCGCTGCCCTCCATCTTCACCCTCCATGCCGCGGCCGTTCCCTTCGGCGTCCGTCTGCTGCCGTTGGGTATCTTTATCATTTTATTGCTTGTGCCCAAACGACGGCACTGGGGCATGCCTGCGCTGCTCTTCGCCGCGTGGATACTGCTGCTCTACGTGCCGCCCGTTCTTCCCGATCTTTCACAGGGGCTGATCGAAGAGTGGTTCGTCACCCGTGCGCGCTACTTCTACGTACCGGCGATTCCCGCCGCCGCCCTGCTCACCGTGCTGCTCACGCACATCAAGCTGCCCAAGCGCCGGCCCGTTGCGCGGATGAGTGCGATCGTCGTGCTCGTGCTCTTCGGGAGTGCGGTATTGCTGAGTAACATGGGTCGTATTCAGCAGCTGGAACGCCACGCCGCCGGTTACACGCAACAATTCGGACGGGTGCGCGATACGTACGTGGGTGACCTGCATGCACTGCTCGCACAGACGTGGGGAACGCGTGTGGTGACGATTCGCGACACGCTGCTGGGCACCGTCACCGGCATCGATTACGCGGCACACAACGTGTATCCCTCGCATCTGGCCAAGACCTACCTCACCGAAGACGAGCTCGCGTCGTTTCGCTTTCTGCCTGACGGCGTACCGGCGGATTTCGGTGTGACGTATACCGGTGCGCTCTGGCCTGCCGTGCGCTAGCAAAACCATTGCCCTGCAAGAATTGCCCCGGAGATACTCTTGACGAACCCCGCAGCATTGGCAGACTGCCAACCCCTTATGAGCGATCTTCTTCCGCAGCCACCGGCGCCCCGGCAACTCGAAGACATATTGCACACCATCATGCGGTGGTATCCCGAGTTCGCTCAAGGAGTGGTCAGTACGAACAGCATGGGGAAAAACCTCATCGTTCTTGTCGGACACGGATGCACCACCCGCATGCGTGACCTGTTGAGCGGTTTCGGGCAGGTTGAGATTAGAGAGGTAGCATCAGATCAGAAGCATTTTGAGTTTATGGACGAATAGCAGAGAAGCACATGCGATTGTTTTGCGCTATGCTTGCTATCGACCTATGGCCGCTCCGTACAAGATCCCCACGCCCACACTTCTCTACGTGCACGAGAACCTGTTGCCGCACGTCCGGCACCGGTTCGGCATCGATTCGTACGAGTACCAGCTCGCCACGGATTTCATCGCGCACATCGCCGCCGAGAAAAATGTGCGCATGGGCACGCTGGAGGAGCAGCTGGGCAGCCTGTACCTGCAGTTCTTTCCGCCCCCCGGGACGTTCGACGTGACACTCGGTTTCGGGCGCAAAGGCGAGGTGCTGGCACGGATGCTCAACAGGCGATGGGGGTGTTTCCCCCATATCCACCGTCTCGACATCACGCGCTACGAGCAAACGGACGGCAGTCACGTGCTCAAGAGCAAGACGGATGTTTCGATCGAAGAGCAGATTAAAAAGGCAGTGACCTCCAAGTCCATCGCCATTGTCGATGATGTGCTCTTCACGGGGTTCACCGCGTTCTCGATCTTGAACCTGCTCCCGCGCCACGCGTGCGACTGCATCCACCTCTTCTTCACACGCGGCATGGAGGTGACGAGAAAGAGCCTGGAGGAGAAAGGCCACCGCGCGGCTGTCGGTGTGTGCCTGAAGGGCAAGATAGAAGAAGACGTGAGTACCATCTCTTCGATGAACTTGGTCTCGAAGGGTGCCATTCACACGCCCACGGAAGGGGATATCAGCTACGCCCAACGCCAGGAGTGGGTTGAGGCGTGGTTTCCTGCACGTACCAAGCGCATTCTCGATCTGGCGCACGCCATCACCGATCTGGTGAAGACGTTTGAACCGACATCGGAGAGCGAAGAAACCATCGTATAACAGGTACAAGCAGCAGCCCTTCGTGGCTGCGTCTAGAAGGTATACGATGATCTGCTGTGTCTCAGCGCCACCCGATCCTGAATGAAGATGTGCAATTGGTCACTACTGTGACAGCCCGGCGCATGACTATTTTCGCCGATCCCGTTCATGCGCGAGAAGCAGTCGAATGTTTGTATCGCGTACAAGCGCGGCATCCGTTTTTCCTCTATGGATTTGTGATCATGCCGGATCATTGTCATTTCCTCGTACGCGTTCCGGCTCCGCAGAAAATTTCCACAATCATGAATGTATTCAAATCCGGCATGACATTCAATCTCGGCATCCCGAAATTGTGGCAATCGCGCTATCATATTCGTTCCGTGAAGAATATGCCGGAAGCACTGCGATACGTTCATTTAAATCCAATCAAGGCCGGTCTGTCGGATTCGGTTACGGAATATTTGTGGTCATCTGCATCCGGAAAATGGGACATCACGGAATGGGGCGATTGATTCTTCCCGCACCCGCGAAGGGGTGCGTCTATGTGTTGTGAACATTATTTTCATCCCCAGCAGCAGCCCTTCGTGGCTGTGGCTAAAATCGCTTTGCCGTGGACGCGCTTACACCAGCTGCGATCCGTACAGCAGCAGTCCGCCCATGGCGATCGATACGATGCCGAAGATCGGACGGATGGACGCATCATTGAGCATGCGCTCCGACAGGCCCTTAAGCACATCGGGCCGCCACGCGGCAGTGATGCCCTTGATGAAGCCCAGCCATGCGACGACGCGAATAAGGCCGGCAGGATCCGTGCCGATGCTGTATCCCTCTTTGAGCGTGAGGACAGAGAGCACGACGATCAGGGCACCCGAACAGCGCATGTGCAGGGTACTCTGCATAAATTCCTGCACGAAGGCGACGGTCGCGTCACCTTTGACGAGCAGGGGAATACCGATGAGTAAAACCAGAATGCCGGTGATTTGGGCAAAGGTTTGGAGTTCCATGGCTGTGCAGTGTACACGCAGTGCAAGAATCCCGCATCAACGGTTGAGCCAGGTGATCGTGGCCTGCAAAACCGTCGCAAAACTCACCCACAGCAGGTAGGGAACCTGCGCCCATTTGACCCACGGAGCAAGGGGGGCAACCGTGCGAATCATCCAGAGAATCGAGCCGAGTACGACGAGGATGTCGATGAGTGCGAGCACGTTACTCTTGACCCCGAACTGTAACGGGGTGAACGCCAGATTGGCAACCAGATTGACGGCGAACGGCAGCAGCACCCACGGCGACCATTGACCGTTGATGACCTTGTAGGCGACGAATCCAAACGAGAGAGCAATGATGACGTACAGCACGGACCATACGGGGCCGAAGATCCACGACGGTGGAGCGAAAGACGGTTTGATGAGTGCCGCGTACCAATTGGCGGTGTCTGAGGGAACCATAGAGAGAAGGAGAAAGATTACCGTTGCAATTGCCGTTTGATGGTTTCGGCCCACTTCTTGCCGGGGTCACCGCCCCACAGAAACCAGGCGATGAGACCGTTACTGGGGCGATCGGGATTGCCGAAATTCTTGCCGCGCTTGTCGACCTCGTGCCGTGCGAAGAAACTCACCATGCGCAGAATCGTGCGCCTAGAGAGAGAACGGCGATTTTTAAGATCACGTGCGCGGGCGATACCAACGGCGGTACCGCCGCGCTTCCACTTTCTGCGGAGCCTCAACCCTTCTGCCGCGTAGCGGGCTACCTCGGCCGGAGGAATGAATCCCGCGGGGATCTTCATGCAGAAATTGTACACGAGCCATTGTCATAATCTGCTTGTGTAACCGTTGACCGGGGACGCAGAACAGTCATAAGATACTGAAAGAAGATCTTTGGCAATAATATCGCACAGCATCACCTGCTCTTGTGGCTTTCGATCGAAGGCCCCGTGCTCAGAGCACGCAAACAGGAGAGCAGTGGATGAGAGAAGGAGTAATTCTCATGAGCATCGCCGTTCCCCATCACCACGGCAGTCAGCAGGAAACCTCGAAGCGTGTTCCGTGTCCACAGTGTGGGCAGAGTATCAAGGTCAAGAATCTCGACTCGCACATGACCAAGCGGTGCAAGAACCGCGACCCGCAGGCCCGCAAGAAGCTTCACGTGAAGCCGCCGGCCCGGCCGCAGCCGGCTCCCACCGTTCGCGACACCGTTTCGCGCCGGCCCTATCGTCCCACTTGGGGGTGGTAGGTAGTTCGTGACCTCCCTTTCATCTTTCGGGGCCCGCTGTACTTCGTTGCAGCGGGTCCCCCAATCTCATTAATGAGGGCAGAGGAGGCTGTGTTTCTCTGACGCCATCGCACGCACCTGTGCGAGCCATCAGTATTTCTTGTACACGTTTTTTCGCTGCTTCACAGCAATGACCGTCACGAGGATCTTTTTCTTTTGAATTTCATAAATGATGCGATAGGGCCACACACGAAGGGACCAAAGCCCTTCAAGGGGTCCTTGGAGCTTTTTACCTGAGAACGGGTCATTCTTCAGAGATTCAAGCCCTCTAAAAATTCTGCCCTGATCTTTTTTTGAAAGACGACAAACATCTTTTTCGGCGCTCTTGGTCAGTTCAACACGGAACATACCTAAATTTTAAGACGCCTTTTCAGACTTGCCAAGCTGGCGGTCCTCTTTGATTTTTTATCACGAAGCCCCTGCTCAATGCTCTTGAGCAATGCAGGATCGGACATGATTTCCAGCGTTTCCTGCCAGCCCTCAAACTCCTCAACGGACATCATCACCACGCGTGGAATACTCTCGAGAGTGATCTGCACAGAGGCCCCGGGCTTCTCAGCCTTTTCGATAAGCTTAAACAGATTATTTCTGGCGAAGGAAGCCGTGACAGTCATATGTACATTATAACGTACATATCACACGTGATGCAAGAGAAATTCTCTTCACCCTGTGGCACTTTTTCTCACCTCATTCAGCCACCCCTCGCGCTTGGCCTGGTCAGATGTACCCATGAAGCCGAAGATCGTTTTTGAGGTCGTTTTGAGGCCGCAATCTTTCACCGATTTTCGAAATGCCGGGGCGAAGGGGAGAAAACGGATTTTGTACAGAAACCCGGGACCCATGGCGGTGGCGAAGTAGCGCACCGTGCGGGGCTTCAGTAAACCCCTTAGGTACCCCTTGGGCATGAACTTGAAGGCGAAGCCGGACGTGAGATTGCAATCGATGAAGTTCTTGAGGATTGCCGGCACGTCGTACCACCACACGGGGAAGACGAACACGATCTCGTCGGCTTTCTTCACCTCCTCTTGCAGGGGAGTGAGGGTCTTTTCGCGTTCACTCAGCTCTTCGTGCGTTTCGAAGCACAAAAACTCCTGTTTCCACCGAGGGTCGTACAGATCAATGACGAGGGCCGTGTTGCCTCTACTCTCTTTGCCTTCACGGTAGGCTTGGGCGATCGCATGCGTGAAGCTAGAAGGGGAGGGGTGGGCGGAGAGGATGAGGGAGTGCATGGGGAAAGTGTAGGAGAGTTTGACGATGAATATAAATTCATAGAGTGTACAACTGTACACCTATTTTTATATTGTGCATTATAAGATTTTTGTGATCTTGGAATCCACCGGCTATCATGACCTTCGATGAGTACAAAGAAAAAAGCCGACGCGAAATTCACCTTTATCGATTTGTTCGCAGGTATCGGCGGTTTTCACCTGGCCTTTCATCGACTGGGAGGGAAGTGCGTATACGCAAGCGAATGGAATGAACAGGCCAGAAAAACCTATGAAGCGAATTTTCGACCGATTGATCCCGAATTATTCGAGAACGATTTATTCACGGGAGATATAACACTGAAAAAAATCAAAAAAAGATACCCTACGGCTTTGACATTCTTTGTGCCGGATTTCCCTGTCAACCTTTCAGCCAAGCGGGATTCAAGCGTGGATTCGAAGAAGCCAGAGGAACCTTGTTTTTCGAGATCGTGAAAATCATCAAAGAGAAGCAGCCCAAAGCCTTTTTCTTGGAAAACGTGCGTCATCTGGAAAAACATAACGACGGAAAAACATTCGAAACGATTCGAAAGATTCTGACCGAAGACTTGGGATATTCCTTTGAGCACAAAATCGTAAAAGCGTCTGATTTCGGTTTGCCGACACACAGACCTCGTCTCTATATGATCGGATTCAGGAAGGATATCAACCCTGAAGGCTTTTCCTTCCCCGAATCCATTCCTCTGACCATGACGATGTCTGATGTTCTTGGGGGAAAGTGTCCTAAAAAAATCGGTTTCACATTGCGCGTTGGCGGCAGCGGTTCCGGTATTCATGATCGTCGCAACTGGGATTCCTATCTTGTGGACGGAAAGGCCAGACGTATTACGGTGGAAGAGGGAAAAATGATGATGGGCTTCCCCGAAAATTTCGTTTTTCCGGTCTCCAAAGCACAAGCGCTCAAGCAACTGGGAAACAGCGTTGCCGTTAGTGCGATTCAGGTCGTGGGGTCAGGCATAACAAATACACTTTCATACAGGGTTTCTTACTCTCGGGCAGAAAGGACATTTAACCGCGATTCAACGATGCGCTTACAAACTCCTGTTGCTGCGTGATTACGGTTCATAAACATATCCTTCATCTCCGTCTCTAGGATTCAGATATCGAATATTCTTTTTCGATCTTTGCCTATAGCTGAACCAAAATAGTTTGTCATATACCGCTTCCTGTGATAGGGTACGGGTCTATGGCTTACTCACTCGATTTCCGCAAGCGCGTCTTCACTATCAGGGAGAAAGAGCAACTGACCTTCTCCCAAACGAGCAAGCGCTTCCACGTGCCGATGCGCACGCTGTTTCGCTGGCAGCGACGGATTGAACCGAAGACGACACGGAACAAACCGGCAACGAAGATTGACATGGAAACCCTGCG
>MNWP01000022.1 GCA_001872575.1 Candidatus Peregrinibacteria bacterium CG1_02_54_53
TACGTTCCGTCGGGTTCTTTGGCAGTTTTTCCGAAACGTCCAAGGGCCGCGAAAAAGGGGGGGCGGCTGAGGGGGGCGAAGCAAATTCAGCCGCCGCCCTGTCCTGTCGGCCGTAGCCTTGCTTGTCGGCCATAGCTTTAGCGACGGCTGGGCGAAGGCTGAAGTTCGGTTCGGATTTTTTCGTACAGGGCCGACCATTCGACTCGCGGCAACGAGGAGAATGGTCGGGGCGACAGGACTCGAACCTGCGACCTCTTGCACCCCATGCAAGCGTTCTAGCCAACTGAACTACGCCCCGACAAGTTGATTGTAGGTGAAAATGACTAAGAGTCGAGAACTTGAATTCACAATGCACGCGTTCCCCGTCCGAACGGCCGAACCCCGTTCGGTCGGGCGGGTAGCCAACTGCCTGCCCACCGAAGCACGAGCGAAAGCGAGGGCAAAGGTGGGGACTACGCCCCGAAGATGATAATTGAACCAAAGAACTGTGACACTCGGAGCCAACTGCTTGCCCGCCATAGCCCCGAGCAGAGTCGAGGGCGAAGGCGGGAACTACGCCCCGATGGCGGGCACTATAGCATGGTAAACTTTCGCACGATGGAGAATCTCGAACAGAAAATCGCGGAGATCCTGGAGCGAAATGTGCGCGTGGAAGCCGACAAAGCATGGGAACTGAGTTGGATGAGGCGACTGCTCATCACATTCCTCACGTACGGCATCGCCCTGCTCTTTCTGTGGCTCATTGAAAATGAGCGCTTCTGGCTGAATGCCGGAGTGCCCGCGCTGGGCTATCTGCTCTCCACATTGTCGCTCCCCTGGATAAAACAATGGTGGATCCGACGCTATAACTCTTCTCATCAGTAAACAGAAACACATACAGGAACAAAATAAATACATAAACTCGGCGCATAGCAGCAACGAATCACTACAAGTAATTCAGTTGTGAGATTGATGAGGTTTACTGTTAGGAGGGTAAGGGGGCCGTGGGGGGCTTAGGGAACCGAACAAGGTTCCCTAGTCCCCCACAAAAAAGAGGCCTTTGTCGCGACAAAGGTGGAAAGAATCTCAGAACGGTGAAACATACTTCGCCTTGCTCCCCAACTCCTCTTCGATTCGGAGCAACTGATTATATTTGCTCACGCGGTCGGTGCGCGACGCAGAACCCGTCTTGATCTGGCCGGTTCCCAGCGCCACCGCGAGATCGGCAATGAAGGTATCGGCGGTCTCGCCGCTGCGATGACTCACGATCGTCCGCCATCCGTTCTGTTGCGCAAGCTCAATAGCATCCACCGTTTCGGAAACCGTTCCGATCTGATTGAGCTTGATGAGAATGGCATTGCCTGCCTTTTCGTGAATGGCACGCTCCAGTCGCTTCACATTCGTGACGAGCAGATCGTCACCGACAAGCTGAATCTTCGCGCCGAGTTTCTGCTGCATTTCTTTAAATCCCTCCCAGTCATTCTCGCTGTGACTGTCTTCGATACTCACAAGTGGGTAGCGGTCACAGAGATCTGCGTAGAGCGCGGTGAGGTCTGCCGACGAGAGCTTCTTGCCATCAACGGTGTAGCTGCCATCTGTACAGAACTCCGAAGCCGCCGCATCAATCGCCAGTTTCACGTGCGCACCGTACCCGGCCTCTTCGATAGCGCGCGCAAGGAAGGTGAATGCCTCGGTGATGTCCTTCACACGCGGTGCAAATCCGCCCTCGTCACCCACGGCCGTGATGTGCCCTGCCTCATGAAGGAGTGTTTTGAGAGTCATGAAGATCTCCACTCCCGCCCGCAGTGCATCCGAAAAGCGAGCGAATCCGCAAGGAACGATCATGCATTCCTGAAACGAGAGACCGCTGTCGGCATGCTTACCGCCATTGAGCACATTCATCTGTGGCACAGGCAGTACCGGTTCAACCGAACCGTACTGATCGTGCAGCGATCGCCATAGAGACTGTTTCTCACTCACGGCACGCGCACGGGCAATCGCCATAGACGCACCAAGAACGGCATTCGCTCCCAGTTTCGATTTGGATTCCGTACCATCGAGGGCAATGAGCGCCGCATCGAGGGCGCGCTGGTCTGCCGCATCTTTGCCGATCATCTCTTTGGCAATCGGTCCGTTGACGTTGGCTACCGCCTTGAGCACGGACTTGCCCCCATAGACTTTCTTGTCACCGTCCCGCAATTCCAATGCTTCATGCGACCCCGTGGAAGCACCGGAAGGCACAGCCGCCCTGCCCAATGATCCATCTGAGAGCAGACAATCGACTTCGACAGTGGGATTCCCGCGGGAATCGAGGATTTGACGCGCATGAAGGTGTTTGATAGTTGGCATGACAAGATGATAGCAGGAAGACGATGCAAGTGAAGCAATTGAAGAAGGCGAGGAAAGCGAGGATCCTCGCTTACTTTGCTTTCTTGGCTTTCCTCAACTCATTCCTCGCCGTCGAGCCCGATCATGCAACACCGCCGTATAGCCCGCGAGTATGAGGAAAATGAACGCGCCTACCTCAGTACCGGATGAAGGCAGTTTTGCCGGCATGGTCTTGGAATCTTTCAGTTCCGTTCCGTCCGATTTGGCCTGAAACGAAGGCATGAGGGTCGTTGAAAAGAGTGAACTGGAAGTATTCTGCATCCGCTGCTCCCGGGCCTCTTTGCGCTGCTCTTCCGCCTGACGCAGCTTTTCACGCCATTTTTCTTCACCGGCATCACTCGACGCACTGAGATTTTGCTGGGTGGGCAAACTGCCTACGAGCTTCATGCCGAGAATTTCTGTTCCTTCCAGCTGACGCAGCCACTCCCCTCCCCAGAGGGTTGAAGCAAGTTGCCGATCCCAGTGCATCGTGCGCTCACTCGCAAGAGCCCCGCCCACGAACGGGATGAACGCAAGCAGTAAGAGTATTACGCGCGGCACGCGTCGCCGCACAACCTGCAGGCAATAGCTCAGAAGGAGGATGAATGCGATAGTCACAGCAGGCAGCGTCCAGCCCCACGTAAACCAACTCACGATGAGAAGGGCCCGTGGGAACTGCAGTGCAATCACTTCGACGGCCAGCCACACGAGCAACATGAGCGCAGGGAACCAGTGCAACAGACGGAACGCGTGATCGGCGCGGCGCCTCTTGAAGAGCGCGAAGAGTGAAAGCGGATAAATGACGGAGAGCACAAAAAGAATCACCCACGGCACGGCACCTGCCGGCAGATCGGGCAACGTAGGCAGCAAGAGCCCCGTGAGGAGGATGACGACGCCGAGGAGGAAGACGAGAAAAGTTTCCGTAGCGTGTTTGAGGGGCATAAAAGGGATTGATCCTCTCGAAGGAGGCCTACGCTGTCAAGTTCCTTGAACACCAAACGAGATCGCCAGAAGATTGACGGTTGTCGAATTATCCAAAGACGATATATCACGCTCTATTTCTTCCGACGAGGCAAGTATCGATCACGCGGATCATCCGAAGCCTCGGTGGGAAGTTTTTCGTAGTAGCGCATGCGAAAGAGCCGTACCTGCACACCAATGAATAGTGCGAGCACAATCCCCCACACCACCCACCAAAGACGCATCGCAAGGAAACCTACTCCCTCAACGCGTGAAACGACGAAAACGACTCCTGTGACACCAAACCAGAATGCGGCCGATGGCCACGAGCGGCTGAGCTTCTTCATGACAGGATTGCGCATGCTACGACGCCAGAGTCGCAACGTGATCGAGAGTGCGATCAGGAGCACGCTGGCCAACAGAAGCACCTGTATGCCAGAAGAGCTGTAGTAGGCATTGCCGGGATTCGGCCAGATGAGATAGATGAACAGTGATTGAAGAGCTTGCATAAAAAAGTGGGAAATCAGTCGTTCTTCGGGGACTTTTTGCCTGGGCGGCCTTTGCGGCCAAGCAGCTTCTCGGTAAGAGCTTCGATCCGTTCATCGAGCTGGCGTTCGCGAATCGAACGCGGAGGACGAATGAGCAGGTAGATGAGAAAACCAACACCGGGTAGCAGTGCCGTAAGCACGATACAGAGCGCCATGTACCAGAAGGAGTGCGTGCGAAGCAGGATGTCACGCGTGACGAAGAAGACGAGAAAGATCACGACTGCACCGATCAGAAGCAATCCTGTCTGCACGGCCCGCAGGAGCGGATCTGCCGAAACGAAGAGCAGAAACGGATCGAAGAAAGACTGAAGTGAAGTGAAAAGCTGCATACAAAAGGGTGATTATAAATGCGGATACCGCCGCCGATGGACCACAACGTACACGACGGTGGCGAGGAGCGCCAGCACAGCGAGAAACTGACTAAAGCGCAATTCATGCGTATCGAGCGGCAGCTGTGAACGCAGAATCGCATAGCCGCCGAATACAACGAGTAAGGCACCTTCAAACAACAGGAGCATCCGCCGCGACAGCATCAGTTCAACGGCTGCAAAAACACCGAGACTCACAAAGAGCGAAATGAGGATGATGAAATCGACGGTCGTGGCAAATACGGGGATGGTGAAATCTCCTCGAAAATACTCGAGCAGAAATGTGCCCACGCTCGCAACGATGATGCCGATGAGCGTCTCGGTGCCTGCGCGTTTACTGTACTTGCGGATGACGAGGAGCAGGAACGTGAGAAAGAGTGAAAAGGACGCGAAGTACAGCTGAACCGGATGAATGGGTACGGCGTAACGGACATTGATCGTGTCGTACGTCACTCCCCAGAAAACATCGGTCGGCTTGCCGTAGGCGTGACCCGAGAAGAAAAGCCCCAGCCACCCGAAAGTCGACCCGAGTGCCGCGGCCGGAAGCAGGACATCAAGCCATTGCAGAAATGTCGCACGGTGCGTGCGCGTCGCCCAGAAGAGCACAATGCCAATGCCGATCGCCCCGCCAAGAAAGCTGAATCCTCCGTCCCAGATGATGAAGATGCGCAACAGATCATTCCAGTACACGCGATACTGCATGATGACGGCGAACAATCTGCCACAGAGCAGAAACGCGCCAAGGTAGACCCATGCATGATCGCGAAAATGCTGAAGTGAGAGATGTGCGCTGCTCGCCAATCGCAGAAAGAACTCCGTCGAGGCCCAGATGCCGACGAGCAGGAACACAACAGAGGTCCAGACGAGGAAGGGACCTAAGGGGAACGCTTGAAACATCGAGGGGCAGAGTACCAGAGACTGCTATAGTGCGCACGCTATGGTTCTGCATTCTTCACGTGCGGGAGAAGTGAATATTCTGCTTTCAGCGGTGCTCTGGAGCATGTTTCCCGTGATTACCATCCTGAGTTTCGGCTCCGTACCACCCCTCTTCTCAGCCGGAATCAGTACGCTCTTTGCCGGTGTGTTCTTCGCGGGACTGCTCACAGCGAAAAAGGAATGGCCACTGCTGCTCAAGTTCGAGGCATGGAAAGATATCATGCTCACCACGGCATTCATCGGCATCGCGTTCTACGGATTCATGTTCCTCGGGCTCAAGCACACATCGGCCGGCAACGGAGCGATCTTGAGCTTGATGGAGGTGTTCTTTTCGTTTTTCATTTTGGGGATTTTGCTGCGTCACGAGCCACTGCTGCCCCGCACGGTGATCGGCGGCGCCTGCATGGTCCTGGGCGCACTGTTGGTTTTGATTCCCAAAGGGGCGGGAGGATGGCAACAGGGCGATCTGCTCATCATCATCGCAACGGCCTTTGCCCCGATCGGAAATCGCTTCGCCCAACGCGCTCGTAAAGTGGTCACCACCAACGTGATCATGTTTCTGCGCAGCATCATCAGCGGAGTTTTTTTACTGATTCTCGCCAACTGGTTTGAATCAATCCCTACACATGCGGACATTGTCGGTGCTCTGGGTTTTCTGATCATCAATGGCGTACTGTTGCTCGGGCTTTCGAAAATACTCTGGATCGAGGGCATTCATCGCATTCCCATTACCAAAGCCATTTCGATCGAGAGTATCACGCCGCTCCTGACACTGCTGGTGGCGTGGCTCGTTCTGTACGAAGCTCCGTCAGTTCTGCAAATCAGTGCGATTGTTCCCATTGGCGTGGGCATGGTGCTGCTGACAAAGTCTTCATCGAAACCTCTGGAAGTGGTGTCACCCAATTGAACACTGCAACTTTCTGAGCTTGATATCCTCCACTGTCTTTTCGATGAATTCCTTGAGCGGGACCGAAACCTGCTTCTTGGTGACCACATTGCGCACTGCCACGGCGTTGCCGGCGACTTCTTTATCACCCACGACCAACAAATACGGCACGCGCTGCTGCTCTCCTGCCCGGATGCGCTTGCCGAGAGAATCAGTCGACGGCAGCACCTCGCAACGAATCCCCTGCTCCTTCAGCGTTTTCTCGACATGGCGTGCCGGAACTTCGTGCGGTTCGGCAACGGGAATAATCATCGCCTGCACGGGAGCAAGCCACAGCGGGAAGTGCCCCGCGAAGTGCTCGATGAGGAACCCGATCATGCGTTCGTGCGTCGAGAGTGGTGCGCGGTGGATGCAGAGCGGCACTCTTTCGGCGCCGTCCTTGTCGGTGTACTTCAGGCCGACTTTGCCCGGCACATCGAAATCCACCTGATTCGTGGCCAGCGTAAACTCGCGTCCGATGGCACTCCACACTTCGACGTCGATCTTGGGGCCGTAGAAGGCCGCTTCATCGGGAACCTCCACGAACTCGATGCCCTTCTTCTTGAGTGCTTTGCGAACCATCTCTTCCGTCTTCTTCCAGAGCGCTGCGTTGTCGACGTACTTCTTTCCCAACCCTTCGGGCGCATGCAACGAGAGGCGCATGACGTACTTCTTGATATCGAAAATGGCGAAGTACGTGAGGTACAGATCGATCACCGCGTTAAATTCTTCTTCAAACTGCTCTTCCGTGACGTACATATGGGCATCGTTCATCGAGAGTGAGCGCACGCGCATGAGGCCGAACAGCGCGCCGCTGTCTTCGTAACGGTAGCAGTGCCCGTACTCGGCCAGACGGATGGGCAGATCGCGGTAACTGCGTGGGCGCGAAGCGAAGATTTCGTGGTGATGCGGACAGTTCATGGGCTTGAGGTAGTACTCCTCCTCGCCATCCAGCTCCATGGGCGGGAACATGGAGCTCTTGTAGTGCGCCAGATGCCCCGTGCGCTCGTAGAGCGCCCCTTTGGCGATGTGCGGTGTACGCACGCGCATGTATCCGCCCTTCTCTTCCATCTCTTTGGCAAGATTTTCGATCTGATCCGCGATGACGGTACCCTTGGGTGTCCACAGCGGCAGACCGGGGCCCACCATCTCCGAGAAGGTGAAGAGATCCAACTCCTTGCCGAGCTTGCGATGATCGCGCTTCTTGGCCTCTTCCATCATTTTCAAATACTCCTCCAGATCATTTTTGGACCCGAAGGCCGCCACGTAGATACGCGTGAGCTGAGGGTTCGTTTCTTTACCGCGCCAGTACGCACCTGCGAGACTCGTGATCTTAAAACCGTCAGGGGGAATCGCCTTCAATGATTCGACGTGTCCGCCACGGCAGAGATCCGTAAATGTTTCCTTTCCATTCGCATCGACATTGCGATAGTGCGTGACTTTGGTCTCCCCCTCCCTGGCGAGGTCCTCGACGAGCTCGACCTTGAACGTCTGGCCTTTGTCTTTCCAGTACTTCACGGAATCGGCGATCAAGTATTCATCGACTTCGAACGTCTGCGCCGAGGCGATGATTCTGCGCATCTCTTTCTCGATTTTGGGAAAATCGGCATCCGAAATGGGCTTGGCAAAGAGAAAATCGTAGTAGCAACCCGTATCGATCGGCGGGCCGATGGTGATCTGTGTATCGGGCCAGAGATGTTGCACCGCCTGTGCAAGCACATGAGCAAGGGAGTGACGCATATTGTGCAGAACCTCGGGGGCCGCGGGTGCGGATGATTTCTTGGCCATAGTGGTGAAGAGGGTAACAGAAGCCCCCCTCCTTCGCTATTGCGGAGGAAGGTGGTGGGAACACATGAGCGGCAAACACCCTTCCTCAGTGAGAGGTCGTCGTAGTCAGGGCGGTGGTGGTCGTGTGCTGCGTCATGACAACCAAACAGTACTCCACTCGTCACGACGACACAATATAGCTGCATGGAGTATCATTTTGTCCATGGTTAAGCGACATCATCGTTCAGCACCGCCTGAAGGATCGCTACGCGCATTGGGGGGCGATGGACAAGAGTGGCACCCTCCGCGCGGCAAAGTCGGTGTTGCCGCCAAATTCCTGCTGAACGGCAGCCCGGATGTAGCGGCTGCAAGTCTCGTACAGGGCGAGAAGGCCGTACTTGATGGACTGACACACCTTGTCGATCAGAATGTTCTCACGCCCAAGCAGTGTGACCTGATTCTGACAGCGGCGATGGAATTATCCGACACACAGCAAGACAACGTGCGGGCATTTCTTGCCCGTGCCGCAGTAAAACGCATGATCGCAACTGCAAGCACTGAAATCGGCATCGCCATCAGCGATCTCCTTATCGAGAATTCCGGCGAAGGCGGAATAGATGCGTATGCCTGATGAAGCGCCGATCATCTGTTGCCGGACGGTCGCGGCGACTGGCCGAGCACCGATTGCACCATCTGTCGTGTTTGCGTGTGGATATCCTGAGGAATCGCCGTCGCCATGTAGACGTACAGTTGCCCCAGAAGAACACTCTCACTGCGAGCGAATTCCCCGCCCAGACGAGAGGCAAGTGCCCTGATTTTGTCGTGGAATGCGACGATGTCATCAGCATCAAAAGCCTTGCGTAATGTCGAGGCCGCATCGCTTCGTTTTCGAACACACCACTGGCCGATGAGGATTTGCTGTTCTTTAAACGGAAGACGGGCAAGCCATTGGCGTATCACCGTACTGGGCGGGTCGCCTGTTGTTTCGCGCTTTTCGGCATCAGGATTCGTCATGGAGAAATCATACAGCTCCGGTCGCCGCGAACAGATCAAATACTGGGGAAAAGTTGTCGGACAATAGGAGGAAAGAACAGATCATTGCTGATCTTTCCCTGATTTGTAATACGGAAGAATAGGTCTCTTGAGAATCTCGAAATGCTCGTTCATCTTATCAAGATGTTGCCTAATCTCCTCTTCACTCCGCGCAAGACGTTTACTCCTCTGTTCAGGTGAAAGCTGGTCTTGTGCCTCCTCATGCTTCACCCATAACTCGTCATAGCTGTTGAGCGGGGAAAGCCCGAATTGTTCACGCATTGCATCCATCTTTTTCTCTTGTGTCCCAAGATCTTCAGAGGCTTCAACACGCGGTTGATTTTGATTACCTGTTTGTTCAAAAGGAGAAGGATTGCTTGAGCAGCCGCCCGCACCACCAAAGAGCACCGCTGCTGCCAGTGCGAATCGAGTCCAAAGCTTCTGCTTAGGAACAGTCATGTTTTCCGCTGACTGCTTCCTCTCCTCCGTTAAATGATCCGACATTTGTTCATCTGTGTTCATAACATACATTATAATGTAATATTACAATTGTGTCTATAGTCGCCTTTTCTGTGGTTGGAAGAACTATTTCCTCTCACTACACGACGCCAAGCTCCTGCTCCATGGCCCGAACCTCGCGCAGCAATTGCGGATCATTCTGCATTTTCGCCTCGATCTTCACGCACGCGTTCATCACAGTCGTGTGATCGCGACCCGAGAAAACCTCGCCTAAGCGCACGAAGCTCATGCGCAGATGTCTCTTGCCGAGGAACATGGTGATCTGTCGTGGCAGCAGAATCTCGCGCACGCGCGATGCGCCAATCATGTCCTGCACCGACACCGAGTAGTAGCGACTGACGCATTCCAGTACATCCTGAAACGTAGGGGCGCGCTTGGCCGGCGTCTCGAAACCGACCAACTCCTCCTCGGCATGCGGATCACGACTGAGTTTGCGCATGATCTCGGCGATGCTGCGCACCGTGGGCATGCGCGCTTCAAGCTCGTACTGCGCCACGGCCTGCATGAGAATACCTTCGAGTTCGCGGACGTTTCGCGTGGTGTGCTCGGCGATGAATTGCAGGACCGTCATGTCGATCATCAGTTCATACTCGCGTGCCTTCTCGACCAAGATGGCAAGACGCGTTTCGTAGTCGGGCACGGAAATATCGGCAATCATGCCGCGCGCGAAGCGTGAAATGAGACGATCTTCAAGTTGCAGCTCCTGCGGCGGACGATCGGCCGAAAGGATCACCTGCTTGCGATCCTCGTAGAGCGCATTGAAGGTGTGAAAGAATTCTTCCTGCGTGCGTTCTTTGTTCGCAAGAAACTGCACGTCATCGATGATGAGTACATCAACCTGGCGATACCGTCGGCGAAACTGTTCCATCTTCTGACTGCGGATCGCCTCGATCACCTGGTTCGTAAAGTCTTCGGTGGTCGTGTACACAACAACAGACCGCGGTATCTGCCGCAAAATGGCATTACCCGTCCCTTGCAAAAGGTGCGTTTTGCCCAGTCCGACACCACCGTACAGGAATAGCGGATTGTAACGCCCCCCGGGTGCGGCAGCCACCGACTGGCACGCCGCATGTGCGAGACGGCTGTTGGCTCCCACAACGAAATTGTCGATTGAATAGCGAGGATTGAGAATCTTGCTGATGACACCCTCTGCCATCTTCACCTCGGGCTTGCCCGGCAGCTTGCGTCTTTTCTGTTCCGGAAAAAGGACCAGCAAGTCGGGAGCCCGGTCACGATTGTCTTTGAGGCCGACATCGACGGTGTAGACGATCTTCTCGATCGAAGAATCCAACGCCTGCGCGATTTCGAGTGTCATGACACGATAGTGTTCCATGTGCCACGAAAGCGACATTGGCAGCGGCAAACCAACGATGAGTGTGCCCGCGTCTTTGCCCAGAATCGCCGTGTCTTTGAACCAAGTGATGAACGCACTGCGTTGCAATTTCTCTTCAAGCTTTCGCAGAATCTCAATCCAGAGATCCTGGTGTGCGCGCTCCAAAACAGGAGTCACGATGGCAGTGCCGCTAGAAGAGACGGACAATGTCATAGAAAGTGATCAAGAGGATGAGCAGAATCAAGACCGAGAACCCCAGTGCATTCGAGTACGCCTCGAATCGTCTGTTCAGCGGGCGGCGCGTCACCGCTTCGACCAGTACGAAGAGCAGGCGCCCGCCATCCAGTGCGGGGAACGGGAGAAAATTCAGGATTGCAAGGCTTAAGCTGATGAGCGCGACGAGTCGCAGATACGTCATGAATCCCGCTTGCACCGAGGTATACGTAAGCTGTGCGATACCGACGATACCGGTGATCCCCTCGGGTACCCGACCGCTGTGCGCGAGTGACGAAATGAGCGCGCCGATTCCGTAGACTGTCTGCTCCGTCATGATTCGGGCTTCACGTATTGCAAGGAGCATTGACGGGCCCACACCGCGTAACGGTGCCGACAGTTCGCGCGGGAACGTCGAGATGACAACGCCGGACTTTCCCTCTTTGAGTGCCACGGTGTAGGTCTGCTCCGTTGCCTGGTCCCCCTCTCCTACGAGAACGGAGTAGACAACCCGGCGCTTGTTCTCCTGAATCTGCGAAACCTGTTCGGCCAGTGTGATGAGTGTGTCGTTCACGGCAAGGAGCACGCTCTTCTCGGGCACACCGGCAATCGCCGCCGGTTCGCCGCTCAGCACCTTCTCGATCACCACCCCCGTCTTCAACGAAATAATGCCACGCTCGGCATGCGACAACATGTCCGACATCTGGAAGTACGTGGGAATCCACCGCCCCGCCGAAAAACCGAACACGAGCAGCACGAACGCGAGTATGAAATTCATGAAGACCCCCGCCGAAAGAATCATGATCCGCGCGATGAACGAAGCTTGGTGAAAACTGCCGGGAGTATTGCGCTCTCTCTTATCAATTGCCGTTTCACCCTTAAGGCGCACAAATCCGCCAAAAGGCACCCAATTCAGGGTGAATTCCGTGCCTCCGCGCCTGAAGAGAACACGCGCCTTCGGCGGCAGCCCAAAGCCAAATTCTTCGACGGCAACACCGGCCTTTCGCGCTGCCATGAAATGTCCGAACTCGTGGATGAGAATGAGAACGGTCAACAGAACGACGAAAGCCACTACTGTGAGAAGCATAGTCACAGGAGGCGCATAGTAGACGGTCTGTGGAAAATTAAAAAGTTTTCCACACCTACTTCGTGTTGCGCCCCAGAGCCAACGCGTACGGAACATACGAACGTCGAGCAAGCCTGTCAGTCACGACGATGGTCGTGGGCAATGACCCAGCCTTCAACACGCTGCACGCCAGCCAGCTTGAGAGCGCGAGCACACGCATCGAGTGTCGCACCAGTGGTCGAAAGATCGTCGATGAGGACGACATGGGGCAGCGGACAATTCGTCGTGCAACGAAATGCGTTCGCGACTCCCGTCAGTCGCTCGGTTCGGGTACGTTTCATCTGTGATCCCGTCCAGCGAAACCGCTTGAGGAGCGGCAGAACCGGCAATCCCCGTTCTAAAGCAATACTTCGAGCCAGACGATCCGATTGATTGAAGCCGCGTTGAAACCGACGCACCCAATGAAGTGGAACCGGGCAGAGCACGACGGTTTTCTCCGTCGTCGGAATCGCACGGACGAGCAAATTTCCCAGCTCCCGATCGAGCGAGGGAATACGTACATACTTGAACGTGTGAATGGCTTTTTTGAGAAGCGGTGCGTTGGCATACGTACTCGCGGCGACGAGTCGGTCGAGGGAATAAATCCCTCGCCTGCGCAAATCGGCGGTCTCTTCAATCACCGGATGCGCAACAAGCTTGCTCTGCTCATCCTCCGTGATCCACTCGCCTTCTTGGCCCGAAAGAGAGCGACGAGGGAAGAAGAGATCGAGGAAGAGTTGCCACATAAGGAAGGCATTGTAGACGCTTTGCTTGTGACGCAAAGCCACTCTTGCTACCCTTTTGCGGCTATCAGGGCAGTTAGCTCAGTTGGTTAGAGCGTCGCGTTGACATCGCGGAGGTCACTGGTTCGAATCCAGTACTGCCCACCAACCCACACACGAATCTGATGAATGGCTTTCATGGCAGTCGATGGACTTCTACTATGCCGCTCAGCATGTTCACCCTCCTCTCACACCAATCACTCATCATCATGCTGCTCTCCTTCGTCGGTAGTTTCTTTGCGACGAACACCGGAGGTGTCGGACTCATTATGATTCCAGTCCTGATTCTCTTCGGATTGACCCCGCAACAGTCAGCCGCCACGTTCCGTCTCGGCGTCACCTTGGGGGATTTCCTGAGTCTCCATCGCCTGGAACGAGCGGGCAAAGTGGACCGAACCATGACCGTCCCCGTTCTCCTCCTCGGCATCGCGGGCGGCGTCATCGGCTCCATAGTACTCATTTGGACTCCGGGGCCTCTCGCCGAGAAGTTATTCTCGATCTTCATCCTTTCCATGGTGATCGTAACACTCCTTAAACCCAATCTGGGACTGCAATCGCAACGCCATCAGTCCCGGAGGAGAAGGGCAGTGGGATACGCGTCGATCTTCTTCTTCAGCATCCTCTCCACGTACTTCAGCGCGGCGACGGGACTGCTCGGCAGGAGCGCGCTCATGCTGTGCTTCGGACAGACCTTCCTCGAGAGTTCCGCCACGCGCAAAGTCCAAAGTCTTGGCATGGGCATGACCGCGACAATTATTTTCGTCCTGAGCGGAAGCGTGCACTGGATCGCAGCAGTGAGCCTCGTTCCTGCGATGACACTCGGATCGCTCCTCGGATCGGCGTACGCCATCCGCAGGGGAGATCGCTTCGTCCGGTCCATCTTCTTCGTCGTCGTCTGCGCGACGGCGTTCATCCTCCTGCTCAGGTGAGCAGGAAATAAACCTCATATTCGCGTGCGCTTCTTCCTCCGTTTCGGCGTTCATCCGGTCTTGCGGAGCGTGCCGTAGACATAGGCAGAGCGCCGCTTTCCGGTGAGCTTCAGCTTGCGCGCGCGGACCAGAAGTTGACGCTCGAGAGCTTGGGCATGCGCACAGTGTACACCGAACTTCGGATTGGAACTTTTGCTCTTGTCCAAGCCAAAATTTCATAATAGTTCTTAGAACAGAATAGAGAAATCCGGCAACCTTCCCGCGTGGGCAACATGCCGTTTTTCCGCTAGAATAGAAAGATTTACACACATCCAATGCCAGACACCCACATCCTCCTCAGCTGGACCGCGCCCGAACGCCCCCCGCACGCCCGGGGGACACGCTGGTATATCGCTGCAGGATGCGTCGCAGCACTGCTCCTCGCCTATGCTCTCTACACACAGGTGTGGACATTCGCCATCGTCATCGTACTGATTGCCGTCGTGTACGGGCTCATCCACAGCAAACCCCCCATCAAGCACACCGTACAAATTTCGACGCAGGGACTTCAGTGGGATAAGACGCTGATCCCCTGGGGAGATCTCACGGCATTCTGGATGTTACAGGGACCGGGCTACGTCGAGCTGCACATTGACCGCAAGCGACTGGGCGGGAGCCTGATCGTCCAGACCGGAAACCGCAAACCAATCGAGATCGCCGCTGCGCTCTCGCAATTCATCCCGCCGATTGTCGATCGTCGTGAAAGTATACTTGACTACATAATTCGTATCTGTAAACTTTGACATGCTGAGCCTCTACGCTCATCAAAGCTTTGCCCTCAGCCGCTCTCCCCTCCGGGAGCAGCGCGAACTTCTGTTCGCAAACATCGACCCCAATAATCCGCTAAATCCACCGGTTTCCGGAAATGAACAACATGAGGAAGAGGGGCAACCCGAAACCAACCGCACGTTCGACGACGAACGTCTTGTGGAACGCGCAACAAAAGACATCGCTACAAAATTTTCCTCGGTGCTTCGTACGCTCGACAGCCAGGAGATCTTCGAGCGCCTGGGCGAAGAATTGAAACATGGAGAAATATTCGATCGCCTCTTCACTCACGAAGAGTCCACGAAGAAAGTCGACCTCTCGTCCATCGCAAGACGATCGGGAATCGCAATGTACATGTCGGAACGAGACTCTCTTCTGCCGGAGGGCAACCCGCGCGAAGTGTTCTCCGCCATTCTCGACTTCGATACGAAGCAGGGATTTCCCATTGAGATGAAACGGACATTCGTTGAGATGCTTCTGCAGGCATCCCCCGGCATCACCGCTGCCTTCGCACGATCGACCGTGACGCGCATTAAAGACTATGAAGAGCAACAGATCGCCATCGAAACCGCACGCGAGCGCTTCGGTGAAGAAGAGATGCTCGGCCGCATCGGCTCGGAGGGAATGGAGGTGGCATCGCGCTTGAGTCTGGGAGAAATTCCCAACATCCCGGCTGCCATTAACGAAATCTCGGCGAAGCATCCACTCACAACCGACCAGATCCGCGAGCTCGCTGCGACACTCGACAACGTGAGCGAGGCAATGCGTAAATCACGGGAATTCGGCAATCGGTACTGGGGCACGGCGGAAATGCTGCCGCCGGAGCAGGATGAGAAACGAAAACTCGCCTACCTGCGGCACCTCAAGGAACAGGTGCGCGATCTCTCGCGACTGCTCTCGATTCAGCTGAGACTCGGTGCACAGGAAACCGTGCAACATCTTGAAGAAGGCGCCGCTGCAGCCATGAAGCAGGCGAAGTCACAGGATCTGAAAAATGAAATTCAGAGAAGCGCGGCAGACCCGGGCATGCGCGCGCTCAAGCTGATCGCCAAGGTGGACGATCCGAAGAACGACCTTGTGCAGGATCCCGACAATCCAAATTTCACCCGACTCTCCGATGGCTTTCTCAGTGAATCGGAAGGGCATCTCGCCATCCTCAACTCGATCCGCTCAGATGCAGACCGACTCCTGAAGCGCTGGCGCAGTCCGGAGGGATTGCAGGACGAAGCCCAGGACCAAAAAGAACGACTGGCTTGGGCCGGACGGTGTCTTTCCATGTTGGAGGCGGTACTTACGGATCCTCAGCTCTCGCAAGAGACACGTAATTCACTCGAAATATTACAGAAAGAGTTGCGCGACCCCGATGCGCTCGCGGCATTCAGTGATGAGCAAATGGCGCGCGAGGAATACGTGCTAAAGACTTTGGTAGAGAGGGGCGATGCGTTCTTTCAGTTGGTGGAACAGGAAGCAACGGATGCCACACAAACCGTCACCGGTGAACTCCAAGCCAATAAACTTGCAGACTGGTCGAAGCAAAAACGGGGAGAAATCTTTGATTTGAGAGACAACCTCCTCCCCCAACTCACTCATCCCGTCTGTACGGTGCTCAACATTCCATCACAACTGCAAGAGTATGCGGAGCGCATCGATCGTCAACTCATGTTTCTCGGAAACGAAAAAATCCCCGAGGCAACGAGGCGCGATATGGCAACGCGCCTGGGCGCGCAGATCCGACACTGGCGCACGGCCTTAGACGGTATACGTGCACTTGAGCAGGCGACACAGAGCCCGATTCCGGCCGAGGGAAATACTCTCGTCGTCTTCCTCGACGATGCATCGTACCAGGCAAAATTCCAACTGACCGCCTCACGCGCCTGCTACCGCGAGGGAAAAATCTTCATCCGCAGAAAGCCGAACCTGACTCCGCAGGATATCGAACAGCTTGTGCAACACGAAAAAGCGCACGCGCTCTTGGACATTCTCTCCGATCAATCACACCTGCTGCCGGAGCTCATGGAATCGGCTTTCGGCGAAGTCAGCACCGACCAGTGGCTGCACCTTGAGCAACAGGGGGAACGTTGGGGTGTGCCGACAAAAGAAGAGGTGCGTGCCGAGTACCGCCGACTGAATCCCGCGATGCCCGAAGCACTGCTCAACGCGAGAGCGGATGCGCATTACCATCGCCTGCTTCTCAATGAGGCGGTGGTGAGCGGCGCACTGGCGGCTGCCGGGCACTTAGACCGCACGATTCTCGACCAGATGAAAGCTGCCCCGAACCACGGCATCACCGCACCAGAATTCACCCTGCACGAGCTGGATGAACCTACGCCCACCGTGGGCGCCGAGGCCATGGAGCAGGGACAGCAGAGCCCCATTGCCTACAATGCCCTCGAAGACCTCGAAGAAATCGAACGGATGATCACCGGTATTCAGACATTCGGCAATGCCTACGGCACACTGGATCCGAGAGGAACAAGCCGCCACTTTGACCCGAACCTCAAGCGGCAAGCCGACCAGATCGTCGGCAACGGCAGCGGCGACGGAGGATACGCGGACGTTCTCAACGAACTGAATCATATCTGGCTCACCGGCAAAACGCGTGCAGGACAATCGCTGGAACCCGATCCGCAACACAACCAGACGTACATCCAAACCGTGCAGCGCTTTAAGCAACATGTGAAAAAAACGACTGGGCAGGTCGACAAAATGGATAAAGAATTCGCAGAGATCACTGCGGAACCGTCATCGAAGAAGCAATCACTCCAGCAGATGCTGGGAATTCAAACGCTCTGCGTCTTGGATCTCATCCGCATCTTCAAAGAACTCAAAGAGGACGTCGAGGGTATCTGGCACTCTATACAAGACCAAAAAACAGCCGATGCCAAGGCGGCTCTCACGAAGAACATGCCTGTTTACATTCCGGGCACCAACATCAGAATTCCCATTCTGGGCAAGTACACCGAACGCCTGCCACACTACACGGAACGTAAACGCAACCAGCTTGAACTCGATCGCGTAAAAAAGTGGGAAGACGCCTTTACGAACCTGGACGCGGAGGAGCTGCTTGGCTTCATCGGCGAAACGCCGACACGTGACCAGCTGCGCGGTTCCATTCAACTGCTCGTACAGAAGGGACGCATGAACTGGAACGATCACCGCGTGTGGAAAGCGCTCAACGAGAAATCGAAGTATACGATGCCCTTCGGCCCCTGCGACCGCGACGAGACACTGCGTGACAAGTGGCTGCACAAGCTGATTGCGGACATCTGGACCGACAAAGACATGTTCAACGAATGGATGACCGGCAACAGCGGAAACTTTGACAAACATAAACAGAACTACACGCACGAAGCAGACAACTTTGCAAACATTGCCGGCAAGACGGCCTACGAACTCCACGTCATGCTCAAAACGTATGTGGAATGCCATGACAAGTTCGGCAACCTCATCAAGCCGCTCCCCGAAGAAATCAATCCGCACCACTACGAAGAGCTGCTGCACTACTCCATGCGCAACGGTAAGATGAGCATGGAGCAAAAGGTGTACTTCTTGATCCAGGGCGTCGCTTCCGGCTTTTTGCCATTGGAACGACTGCGCGTCATCGCGGGCGAGAAGGGTGGCGTACTGCTCAAATTTCCCTTCCTGGACTACTTCTACCAGCGCCACAACACCCTTGCGGAGATCAAGGATATCGCCGAGCGCATCACCGAGTACGGACCGGATGGCCAGCCGACCTTCGAGCCCGGTGCCAAGACGACGATGTTCATGCGTCTCGTCATCCTCCGTGACCAGAAAGCCCGAGAACGTATCTCCAAAGCGCTCGATAAGGGAGCGGAGGGTCTGGATCACGAAGATATCCCCTACCTCGCCACCGAGATCGACTGGGTGAAGATGGATAGCTTGCTCGGTGTGATGAGCGGCGCCCGCTCCAAAGTCTCGAAGGAAGGCTGGAAGAACGCGTACGTCGGCTTCAACGAGAAATTCAAGGTCTACGCCGATCTCGCCCGTCTCGCACGCGAAAACAAAGCCGTCATGACCGAGAGTGATATTCGAGACCTCGCGCAGAGCATCGGCGCGTACATCGTCATGGATAACCAGATGATGCGTGCCTCCAGCTTAAAACCGGGACAAGTCTCGCTCACCAATGAGGCGTTGGAAATCGAGCGGCCGGTCTCGTGCCCCTACGTACACACCGGAGCATTCCGCAACCGCACCCGCAATTTCGTGTGGGAGCTGGCGCAAACACTCGGCATGCAAGACAGCGACGTAGGGGTACAGGGTGTCACACTGAAACAATTCCTCTCCAATCCGGAGCGCGACAGCAATCCTGTCCCACCTGATCTCGTGAGTCAGATCGACAAAGCACGCGATCCCTTCATTCGTGCACTCACGAAGAAAATCGTCGCAGACCCGAATACCCTCATCCGGGTACTGGCACAGTTCGAAGAAGGCGAATTCAAGGACGGCAAGAAGTTCCTTGATAGTCGTGCAGAGGATGAGCGGGGAACCGGCATGATGACTTACGAAGATTTCCAAGAGCGCTACGATGCCGTCGTGGGCAAATGACGCAGTGATTCCCTTGCTCCCGTTTCGCGTTGCGCGCATCCTTTTGCCATGCAGGTCTCCATTCAGCGAATCGATGATTCACTCCCCCTCCAGCCTTCGCGCAGCGGAGGCTGCCCACCGAAGCCTTCGCGAAGGTGGGCCACTCAATATCAGTGTTGGCTGCGCTACGGCCGGCAAGCCCCACAGACCACTCAATGAAAGTGCACATCTCCCGCATCGACAAGACTCTCCCACTGCCGACGTACCACACCGCCGGTTCCGTCGGATTTGACCTGATCACGCGCGAAACGACGGTCATTGAGTCGGGACAGATCGCACTGGTGCCGGGCAACGTGATTGTGAAAGTACCCGAGGGCACCGCCCTCCTGATCCTCCCCCGCTCGTCGTTGCCGCGAAAGAAGGCGCTCGTCTGTCCGCATTCGATCGGCGTGATCGACTGCGATTATCACGGTCCGGAGGATGAAATCAAAGTGCAGGTGCAGAATATTTCGAATGCGCCCGTCACCGTGGAACGCGGCGAACGTATCGCGCAGGGTATGTTCGTGAAGGTGGACCGCGCCGAGTGGAGCGAAGTGGACGGCCACGGTGCACAGACCCGTGGCGGCTTCGGGTCGACAGGCTAGGGATTGGGGGTTAGGGATTGGTGTATTAGGGAACAAGAAAAAGGACCTCACAGAATGTCTGTGATTCCTAATTCCTAATAACTAATCCCTAATCCCTATTTACTAATGGGCTTGCGCATAAACGCCGGCACCTCGAGCTCCTCTTCCGACAACCCCAACGTGCTGGTCTTGGCCGGCTCGAGGAACGAGGGCTTGGACGGCTTTTCCGTTCGCTCGTCATCGGAGAATCGGGAAGGCGTGTGTACACCGGTCTTGAGGGTGCGCGCCGCGCCGATGGTCGGCAGGCCTTCCAGGTGTGCCTCTTCGAAGCCCGTAGCCACCACGGTCACTTTGACCTCACCCGTGAACTTCTCGTCGATGACGGCGCCGAAGATGATGTTCGCCTCGGGATCGGCCGCCTCGGTGATGATGCGCGCGGCCTCATCCACCTCGAACATGCTCAGGTCGTTGCCACCGGTGATGTTGAAGAGCACACCCTTCGCTCCCGAAATCGAAAGATCGAGAAGCGGGCTATCGATGGCGGCGCGGGCCGCTTCGGCGGCACGACTGTCTCCCGTACCGTAGCCGATACCCATGAGCGCCGTTCCGGCATCCTGCATGATCGATTTCACGTCGGCAAAGTCGACGTTGATGAGACCGTGTTCAGTGATGAGATTCGAAATGCCCTCAATCGCGTGCTGCAGCACTTCGTCGACCACCTGAAACGCATCGGTGAGCGGTGTGGTCTTGTCGATGAGCGAGAGAATCTTGTCGTTCGGAATCGTGATGAGCGTGTCGACCTTGCCTTTCAGATTGGCAATGGCATCGTCCGCCTGCTGCTTTCTCTTGAGCCCCTCGAAACTGAACGGCTTGGTGACCACGGCCACCGTAAGTACGCCCATGCTGCGGGCGATTTCGGCCATGACACCCAGGCTGCCTCCACCCGTGCCGCCTCCCAAACCCGCCGTGAGAAAGAGCATATCCGTCCCCTCGAGTGCCGCCTGAATTTCGGCACTGCTCTCTTCTGCAGCCTTCTTGCCGACTTCGGGATTTGCCCCTGCTCCCAACCCACGCGTGGTTCCGCGACCGATCGTGATCTTACGCGGAGCCGGGTTGTGATAGAGAGCCTGCATGTCGGTATTCACCGCAATGAACTCGACACCCTGCACCTTGGAGTCGATCATGCGCTTGACCGCATTGGAGCCGCCGCCTCCTGCACCGAGAACGACAAGACGCGCACCGGGGGTGGCATCGGGTCGCACCTCACGCGAGACGATTGGGCTATCATCGCCATTCGAGCCATTACCGGAGCTCGAAGCGGCGCGGGAGCCGGAGAAGAGAGAACGTAGTGTATCGGACATGATGTGAGGGGGTAGAAGTAGGGGGTAAGACTTAAGGAAGAAGACTCTTGAACCAGGAACCGACGCGCTGTACGGCGCGCTTCATCTGCGCCGTTCCGACCATGGAGGAACTCTCACCTTCGCGCACACCCCAGATGAGCGTGCCGAGCCCCGTGGCGTAGGCGGGATCGTCCACCTTCTCAATGACGCCGCCGATATCGACAGGGAATCCCATCTGCACCGGCAGACCCAGAACATCACGAGCAAGATCAAGCACACCCGGCGCTTTGGCCGCCGCTCCGGTGAGCAGTGCTCCCGCGGGCAGCATGCCGCTGCGACCGATGCGGGTGAGCTCTTGCTTCACGAGCGAGAAGATCTCGAAGTATCGTGCCTGCATGATCTCGGCCATGTAGCGCTTGCTGACGGTCTGCGTATCGACTTTGCTCACGGAGGAGAGATCGATCATCTCGCGCTCGGCGATTTCCTGCGGCAACACGGACCCGAATTCGATCTTGATCTTCTCGGCCGTATCAATGGAGGTGCGAAGTCCGATGGCAATGTCGTTCGTGACGCTCTCGCCGCCGAGCGGCAGACTGGTCGAGTACAGAATCGTCCCCTCCTCGAAGACCGCAACGCTGCAACATCCCGCACCGATGTCGATGACCACCACGCCCAACTCTTTTTGGCGCTTGGTCAGCACCGCCTCGGGTGCCGCGATCGTTGCCGGGACGATATCGTCGATATCCACCCCCGCCTGATCCACGCACTTCTCGATGTTTTTCACGTGCTGAATGTGACCCGTAACAATGTGGGCCTCCACCTCCAGACGGATGCCGGTCATACCCACGGGGTTCTTGATGCCACGTTGCTCGTCGACGGCGTACGACTTGGGCTCGATGTGCAGGATGCGGCGGTTGGCCGGGATACTCACGGCCTGTGCGGCCTCGAGCACGCGTCCCACATCTTCAACGGTGATCTCGGATCCCGAGATCGCGATGACGCCACGACTGTCGAACGATTCGATGTGCGATCCGCTGAGCCCCACGAACACGTGGTTGATGGGCACCCCCGCCATGCGTTCCGCGTCTTCTAAGGAAGAGATGATATTGTGGATGAGCTCTTCAACATCGATGACGTGCCCCTTGCGCATACCATGAGAAGGAGAGAGTCCCACGCCGATCACATTGGGAATGAGCTTCTCCTGATCCCCGTCCACCACGGCAACGACCGTCCGGATTTTGGCACTTCCGATATCGAGACTGGCGACGATGCGTTCTTTGGGCATGGGGGAGGGGGTCAGAGAAATGATGAGTATAGAAGATGTTCCGCGTGTTTCATTGTGAAACGTCCGCGAAACAGCGGGAGTCTAATTGTCTAAACGAGAGATTCGCAAGATTGGCGTGAGTATCTTTGGTATTCAGTACCATCGATATGGAACAATTTTTCTATTCTCTGTTTTGCTCATCCACTAGGGATGAAGTCGTTTTAGATACATGCGTATTTTTGAGGCAAATATCGATGAACACACGTTGTAGTCAATCGTAAAATCACCACCGGCACTAGAAGAGCAACAACTGATCGGCGGCTTTGACTTCGGCTGGATGGTCAACCGGCAGGTCCTTCGACGCGCAGTGCGCCCGACCGAAGGGGGATGCGAGCAGTGACTGAAATCGTTTGACCAATAACGTGAATTCGAGTGTGCGAAAGAAGCCTAAAATCCGCTCAACGGGAAATTGGCCGAGTGCGAGATCCGCAAGCGAAACGGGAAGCGGCATATCCGTAATGAGCAGTGCCATGCGCTCACAGAAGAACGCCTGTTCACGATCGTGCCCCAGCTTGGTACGAAGGGACGGACGAATCTCTTCAAGATGCTCATAGACACCCTGCAGGGTGTCGTACTTCTGCAGCAGTTCCGCGGCACTCTTGGGCCCGATGCCTTTCACGCCGGGCAGGTTGTCAGACTGATCGCCCGTGAGTCCTTTATAGGAAGCGATTTGATCGGGACGCACGCCGTACTTCGCTTCAATGTCTTTGGGACCCAGATACTCCGCCTGCTGGTACCCCTTGTGGGGAATGGCGATGCGGATCCTGTCGCTCGCCAACTGCAGAGCATCGCGATCCCCCGTGACGATCGTCACGCGCATCCCCTCTTGCTCCGCCGCACGCGCGTACGCACACAGCAGGTCATCGGCCTCGAACTTGGAATCCGAGACATGCGGGATGGCAAATGTATCAATGAGTTCGTGAACCCGCGGAATCTGCACGTAGAAATCATCGGGGGTTTCGGCCCGGCCGGCCTTGTAGTCCTCCGCCTCCTGGTGGCGGAATGTCTGATCGCCCTCATCGAAACAAAAGAGGAACGCATCGGGCTCTTCCTTCGCGAGAATCGAGAGGAGCATCGATGCCACTCCGAAGACGGTATTGGTCTGCTCACCCGAGCGCGTCTTCAGGGTACGTGGAATCGCCCAGTACGCCCTATACATAAGATGATGCCCGTCAATCAATACAAGGTGTTTCATCATGAGAAGAAAAGGTGGCTTGCCCGGCGGAGTCCGCCGCAGGCGGACGAAGTCGGGTGGCCGTCGATGAGAACGAGATGCTTGATAACAGTAGGGTAGCAGAAATATGAAGAAGGTAAGGAATGTAAGGAAGGTGAGAAGAGTAAGGAACGTCAGAAGAACGCGGTGCATGGAACCTTTCTTACCTCCCTGCCCTTCCTTATCTTTCTCACTTCATCAAAACACCCCAACCTCTGAAAATCTCAAGTCTTCCTCCCTCCCCAAAAAGACGATTTTCGGCTATACTGTCTTGATAACTCGGAACCCAAGGAACCACACAAAAACAACAAACAAAACAGTTGCCGCCCCTACGCCCTAACCCTAATCCTCTTCCCTAAACATGACTCCCCTCTCGCCCGCGTACGACACAAAAATTGCCTGGCGCTACAGCGCACGGACGATTGAACATAAAGTGGAGAACAAGACGGCCCTGCAGAAGGAACTCGGCTGGCCCATGGAACCCAAAGTGCCGGTGGTCTGTCTGCCGGCGGGAATGTCGGATGAGTTGGGAGGCGCACTGCTGAAGGAATTACTACCCGGTCTGTTGAGTATGTCCTTGGAACTTCTGGTACTGGGTAAAGGCAACGCAGCATACGGTGAACTTTTCACCGAACTTGCACGCGAGCGCGGTCATCGCATCGCCATCATTCCCAACGAAGACGACAATCTGCGAAAAATGCTCGCCGCATCGGATATCGCATTCTTTCTCGCCGACCCCGACTCCATGCCGGAGCTGACCTCGTGTCTACAGTACGGAGTCGTGCCAATCGCACCAGCCTGCAAGGCGCTCAATGACTACAATCCCGTACAGGAAACGGGCAACGCGTTCCTCGCGCCGGATGAAACGTCGTGGCTGCTCTTCGCCTCACTCGTTCGCGCACTTGAGACGTTCAAATTCCCGTTCGACTGGCGCACGATTCAGCGACACGGCATGGAGACGATGGGCGGAACGAAGGAGGAGAACGAAGGTTAGGGTTTAAGGTTAGGATTAGGGTTAGAAAATACTGGAAGGCACATTTTTCTGTGCTCACTCAAATCTCGCTCCAAACCCTAACCCTATCCCTGCGCCCTATAGCAAGTACGATCCCGCCGTCACGCCGCAGAAGAAACCGAGAAAGAGGAACGACGCGATGAGTACGGCATTGCGCCACCGTGCTGGACGCAGCGGTCGGGCAAGCGCATTGTTGTTAAAGCAGAAAAGTAATCCCGTATACACGAACATGGTGAAGGCATTGATGACTGCGCCGAGCACGATGAGCTCACGGGGCTGATCGAAGCCCAAACTGAAGACGGCGATACCGAAGAAAATCTGCGCCCAGAGAATGCAGTAGTACACGACCGAAACGCGCGCGGTGCGTTTGCGGGTAAGCAGCAAAGCATTCTCGGTCATGATACGACTCGTCGAATCGAGAACAGTCAGTTGTGTCGCCAGCAGCATGATGCCGGTGGCGAGAAGGAACAGCATGCCGAAAACCGGAAGCGTGCGCCGAGCGATGGCCGCAGCTTCGAGCAAAATGAAATGGATACCCTGCGCATTGGACGCACTGCCGAACGTCGTGACGTATGCGAGCAACGAGAGCAGAAGCATCGTGATGAGCCCGAGTGCCCAGAAAACGAGAAAGTGTTCGAGGTTTGTCACCTTCGGCGTAGTGGACAATTTTGCAGGCTGAAATACTGCTCACTTCGCTCGTAGGAACTCCTCAATCATGGGTAGTTTCTGATCGATGCGGAGTCCGCCATGGAGACGAATATTCTTCTTGATGTGTGTGAATATTCCTTCCAGAGAATTGCTCGTGTTGGGAATGTTCAACTCTGGATGTCGCAGGTAGGTGAACAGGTATGGAAGATTCCTTTTCACACTGTAGTAGGCACTCCGAATTCTGCGATGGGTGTAGTGCCAGTGTCTCGTA
>MNWP01000028.1 GCA_001872575.1 Candidatus Peregrinibacteria bacterium CG1_02_54_53
ATTTTTCATGATGCATTGGGAAAAATCTGAGCATACTTTGGCTTCCAGAAAAGGAAAGATGCTCATTTCAGCCTGCAAAATTGTCCACTAGCCCAGAAAATACAAGTTGAACCGATCAATCGCCAATCAACCAATCGCCAATCGCCAATGCGCGCTTTAGCGCGCTACGAGCATCATCAGTGACAACAGCACGATCACCGAGATATTTATCCCTAAGAACGGAAAACCGGACGTTCGCTTCCTGATTGGATAACGCATAAGTGAGGAAAAATGTAGAGATCGGAGAGAGCCTAAGGATGGGTACGCGTGAGGGCAACCAATCCCCCTTGATCACACTCCGAAACATCATTCTGATTTTGAGCAAATTTTGTACCCGACTTTACGGATCCACCCCAGAAATCTACACTCCATCCACCTTCTCTTCCGATCCTATGCAAACTGGCAGACCTGATGCGCAATCACTTATTGGAAAGCCTCTGAACGATGTTCCGATGGCACTTCAGCGTGTGATGAAAAGTTCACAACGCGGCGAGAGAATCTGGGTGGGACCGAAGGAGGCAGCGACCCTGAGCGACGAAGAACGGAAAACCTACACACTCGCACAGCAGATTCTCTGCCATCTGGCGGTTCAGGCTCCCGTAAAGCATGGCTCCGGCCATCCCGGCGGGCCGCTCTCGGCTTTCACATTCGCTTATTTCTTAAGCGCGCTGCGCGACCCCGCCCAGGATCAGCCGCTACGCATGAGTGCGGGGCACCTGTCGCTGCTCTCATACGGATTGCAATGGCTTTTCGGGCGTGAAGGAACGGACAAGCGGCTGGCATCTCCGCAGGCCATTATCGACAGCTTTCGCACGCCATCGGGCTTGCCCGGGCACATCGAGGCCGGTATTGGCGACATCCCTTTTGGTACGGGTCCTCTGGGCAAGGGCCTGAGTAACGCACTGGGAGCGGCTTTTGGACTGAAATTTCAGAAGAAACCGGGCATCGTCGATGTCCTTCTGGCGGACGGCGACAGCCAGGAAGGACAAGTGATGGAGGCCGTACGACTGGCCGCGCACCTGAAGGCCGATAACCTCATCGTTCACGGCGACTTCAATGACGTACAACTTTCGGGGCTCCCCAGTGAAACCGTCGCTGCCGATTTCGCCGAGATCGTACATGCATCCGGCTGGCACGTGATCGAAGTGCAGAACGGCAACGATCCCGCACAGGTGAAAACGGGGATTGAAAAGGCAACCGCCCTCGTGGGCAAAGGGCACCCCATTTTCGTCTGCTACTACACCACGATGGGCAACGGTATTCCTCTTATGGAAGAAGGATCGAACACCGGCAAGAAAAATTACCACGGGGCGCCGCTCTCGAAAGACGAGGCCGCCATGGCGCTGAAAGGTCTGCCGCCCCTGGAAGAAATCGTGCAGGCCTACGAGCCGCACCATGCAGAGCGGAAGAAGCGCTACAAAACAGGTATGCACATCGGGACCGATGTACGCATTCCCTTCAGTGTTGCAAAGCTCAAAAATTACTCACGCGCCATCACAACCGAGAAGGGTGCGGCACGCAAAGACTTTGGGGCTCTACACCTCAAAAATCTCATGAAAGCGGACGGGCGCATCGTGATCCTCCATGCGGATCTTGCGGGTTCAGGCGGGTTTGACGAGGTGGCAAAGGAATTCTCCGATCGCGCCCGGCCGGCCGAATGGCCGTTCGGACGGGTCATCAACGTAGGTGTGGCCGAGGCCAACATGCTCATGATGGCCGCCGGTATGCGTCAGGTCGGCCTACTGCCCGTCACCTACACCTTCGCCGCCTTCGGCACGAACGAAGCCCGAGCCAACGCACGCCTCATCGACATCAACTGTGGCCATACGCGCTGCGGAATTCTGAATGACTGTACGCATGCGGGATTAAGCGTCGGCGAGGATGGCGAGACCCATCAGGAACAGAATTACTTCAATCTTCCTTTTCGGCACACACAGGTGTGGATGCCGGCGGACAGCAATCAGGCTGCCGCCATGGCGGAACGATCGATGGAGCTGATCGCCGAGGGTCACCGGAGCGTGTACGTCTTCTCGCCGCGCACGGGTCATGAGCAGCTCAAAGATCCGACAGGTGCAGTGATCTACGGAGCGGACTACACATTCACGGAAACAATGGATCTCATCCGGGGATCGGCTGACGCCCTGGATCAGGTGACGATCATCGCCACGGGCATTCCCGTGCACCGCGCGGTGGAAGCGGCAGATCAGCTGCTCGCAAGCCCCGAGAAGATTCGCGTTCGCGTGCTCAACGTGGGCAGCATTCGACCGATCGACGCCTCTGCCGTGCTGAAAGCTGCACTCGAAACCGGCCGGCTGATCGTGGCCGAAGACCACAACAGCGAAGGGGGTCTTGCCACACAGGTGGCGGATATCATCGCCGACTTCGCCCTTCCCTGCTCGCTTCGGCGCCTTGGCCTGAATCAGTTTTTCCCCTCTGCCAAAGCCAATGATCTGGAACTGATGGCCGGGCTCGATACCGAGAGCATCCTCCATGCCGTCCTGGATGAAATTCATGCTGAAGTGCGCGGCGGCGAAGATGCCTTCGTGAGTGCACTCTTCGAGATGGCACACCATCTGCGCTTCAGCCGGTTCCGAGCAACCGCACTTCCCTTTGTCGAACATCTTCTCTCGGAGCAAGGCTATCTTGATGTGCTGCGCACGCACTTCGCCCGGCGCGCCTGCCCCAAAGGAAAACTTCCGAAGAATGAGGAGCTGCTTGAGCGACTGCAGGAAGAAACGCAAGCGCTCTGAGTTCACCAAATCTTGTTGTACACTGTTTGTGGAAGGGTGGCCGAGTGGTCTATGGCGACGGTCTTGAAAACCGTTATCCCGCATCTGCGGGATCGAGGGTTCGAATCCCTCCCCTTCCGCCATCCTTCGTCCGCCTTCGGACTTCGCGACTTCGGCGGATCTTCGGCTGGCAGACCAGTCAAACAACTATGTGGTACGTGTATGTCCTTCGCAGCGCTCAACAGAAAATACTCTATGTTGGATCAACCAATGATCTACAGAGAAGATTACGTGAGCATAATCGAGGAGAATGTCCTTCCACAAAACCCTACAAACCGTATGAGCTCTTGGTATCGATATCTTTTCCCGATGAGAAGCATGCCCGCTCACTGGAAAAATACTTTAAAACAGGCTCGGGGAGAACCGTTCTGAAAAAATGAATTTTAAACGACGAAGACCTCGCGGAACACGACGTGTGGAGCGAGGCGTAGTCGTTCCCTTCCCTTCCGCCATCCTTCGTCCGCCTTCGTACTTCGCGACTTCGGCAGGTGTTCGGCTGGCAGGCCAGCCAAAAACTATGTGGTATGTGTATGTCCTTCGCAGCACTCCAGTCTTCTAAATTACAGAGCGGAACTATCGCTCCGGCATCAATATATTCGATCACATACGGGTTCAGCAGGATCATAGACAGTTAGACATGTTTTCTGCTATAATTATCCGATACAAAAACATTCTTCTGTGGCAGATCTCTCCTTATTCAAATACGGCGATATCGAAAAAATTCTGAAGCAAGCCGGCGCTCTCCGCCTCAGCGCGAAGGCGCGGGAACGTCTTGAGTGCTTGCTGTACTACTTCGCGCACAACAGAAATGCCTCCGGAACCGCACGGCACTTTGGTATTTCGCGTGCAACGTTCTACAACTGGTTGCATAAGGCCGATTTCAACAATCTCTGCTCTCTCGAAAATTGTTCCACAGCGCCGAGGCACGTTCCGGAACCCATAACGGATAAGCGAACGGTGGCACTGATCCGCAGACACCGCATGAGTGATCCTCTTATCGGCAAAGAAAAACTCAGCGCACATCTGCGCAGTGCGCACAACATCCATCTATCCGCATCGACGGTGGGACGCGTTATCCACAGAAACTGCTTCTATTTTGCTAATACTCCTGCCCATCGCTCCAAGCGCCACGGGCATCATTCACATGAAAAAACAGGCTGGAGACACGGATGGCGTTTGGCCGTGGCAATTGTGCTCACCGTTGCAGCATCGTTCATCACAAACATTCAGTCGACGTATGCACTCCAGGGAACGTCGTACCAGCTCGATCCCGCCTCACCCGACCAGATCATCGGAAACGACCTGGAGGGATCATCTTTCATTCTGCAGGATGGAGGGAGTATTGATATTTCCCAGCAGCTTGAAGGATCCAGCTACCAGATCACTGCATCGCCCGCCCAATCATCGAGTTCATCAAGTGACCAGCCTGCGTCAGCAACATCTACATCTCCTTCGGGAACAACAGGCGGCGGGCGGCGAGGAATCCCTTCAGTTGCGCAACCTTCCACAGAGACAGATTCTGAGCCTTCAACTACACCCCTCTCCGAGCAGGCTGACGCTGTTCCTGTTTTCGGCCAATCCATTACTGTCCCCTCTTCACTCGCACTTCCCGCAACGGTCAGCCCAACCTCTGTACATCCAGATACGGCCACAAAGTATCGCGCACCTGCTGCACCACCAACAGACGAACAGGTATCAGACACAGTAGTCCACGAAGCGGCGCCTACTGCACCGGTGGTTCCACCGGCAATACAGGAATCATTCGACACCATTGCGGGAATGACCGCCATTATTCTTATGACACTTGCCGGCATTCTTGGCCATGTATGGTTTGTTGTGCTTCGTCAGCGCCAGGGACTACAGGGCATTCTGCGCAGCATGGCAGATATATTCCGGAGAATATTTCTGCCATCTATTCTCTTCTGTGTCCTATCGACCACATTCTGGTGGAACGCCTCTCCCGTGCGAGCCGCCACCGTTCCGCTCACACAGTGGTATCAGGGTCATCTGCTCGACAGCAGCGGCAATGCAGTGACCACGGCGGTGACGATCCGCTTCAGCCAGTGGAAGAGTGCCGACTTTACGGCAAGTGATCTCACCGGAACAGGTTCCATCAACACAACAGCAACAAACTACATGAGCTGGATGGAGGAACACACCGTCACGCCGTCGAGTAACGGCGCCTTTGCCGTGGAACTCGGCTCCGTCAACGCATTGCCAGACCTCAGTACGCTCGATCCTTCGGTACTGCAAAGTCTCTACCTGTAAGTAGAAGTCAAAACCTCAGGCGCAGCAGATAGCACTTACGACCTCCTCGATTCCAATACCAGCGATTCGACCGTGGATCGCACAGCCATTCTCTCTCTGCCTTTCGCCCGCAATGCCGACCTGTTGGACCAGCGCAATACAGGTACTGCAAGCGGTTCCATTCCGGTGCTGACGAACGGTGGAGCGCTCTCCCTCGACGGTAATCTGACCATCAACGCCGATAACGAGGCAGCCAATGCCGTACTGACCTTCGGCAACAACGTTCTTGCTGAGACTTTGCAGTTCAATCATACGACAAGCGGATTCGAATTCAGCAATGGTCTGCGCATCAGCGGGGATCTCGAAACCACGGGAACGATGTCGGGTGCTGTGCACGCCCAGAATCTTCTTACCTCTTCGGGCGCGCTCTCTGTAGAGGGCAGTGCATATGCACACACCTACTACGGTACGGGCGGAACATTGCGCGTCGAAACGATGGGCAACGCCACGTACAGCACCATCCAGGATTTGCAAAATATCTTTCACTCCACAGGCTATGTGGATGGAGGAGAGATCACTGACGGTGGGAGCGAAACAATTAATGTTGCCGCCGGACAGGGCCTGATCCGCTCAGCCGACAGCGGCACGGGAACGCTGTACTTCTTTGACTGGCCGGCCTCCTCCGGTCTCTCCATCGCCACCGATACCATCCGCTACGTGGGAGTGCAGTACAACGGAGGCAATCCGCAAGTGGTCGTCAAAACGACGGACTCGTGGGACAACAACACCGAATTCCCGCTCGGCAGCGTGGTCAATGAAACCGGAACGCTCCAAATCCTCCACAATCCTCAGCAAGTGGGCGACCACGCGGCGCGCATGATTGAGCGATCGTACCAGACGAGCCCCTTCGCACGTGATTCCAGGGATGGAGGTCTGATGCTGGGCGAAACAGGAACGAGGAATGTCACAGTCAGCGCCGGCGCACTGTGGGATCGCCTCAACCGCTTCGATCTTTCCGCGATCGATACGAGTGGCTCCGATACTTTCGATACCTACCTGGGAACGACGCTGGATACTGCGGGGGCCACCCAGTGGGACAACCAGAATTACGACAATGGTGGCGTGAAAACCACACTCACGACCGGAAGATATGCAAACCTGTGGTTCTACATGGAATCGGATGGGGATCTGGTAATGGTGTACGGGACGAACCAATATGGCAATCTTGCATCCGCGGAGGCTGAATCCGCGCCTGCCACCATCCCCAATAGAATCATCTCGCACGGCAAACTCATCGGGAGAATCGTATTCAAGAAAGGGGAAAACACCGCCTCGTCTATCCACAGTGCATTCACTACGACACTCTCACTCGCCAGCGCCGCCGATCACGGTAATCTCGCAGGATTGACCGATGATGATCATACGCAGTACCTCCTTTTAACCGGGCGCGGAGGGCAGAGCATCACCGACTCCGTGGAGGTCACCGGCACCGCTTCGGGCAGAATTCTGAGCTTCGGCCAGCGACTCACAGGTTCGGGATCCGTCTCGATTCGCACAGTGACCGACTCAACGACCGCTGTCCAGGTTCTGGATGCGGATGGCGGCACTCCTGTCTTCAACATTGATACCGCAAATGAGCGCGTGGGCATCGGCACGGCGACACCGGAGACAGAGCTGGAAGTCGTCGGGACCATGTCAGGCTCTTCCATCGTCAACTCCAGTGGAGGGAGCTACGTGGGTACCGCAGCCTGCTACCTCACCAACGGAACGCTCGGCCACTGCACTGCAGCCGATGCGACATCCTGCAGCTGCGCAGCGAATTAAGCATCAAACAAATCGGCCTTCCTTCAGAACGGAAAGGTGCTGCTCCGCAAAGAGGCAAACACGCGGTTTGCGGTCATCGGGAACGACTGTTACGATGCACTTGTACCCCAAATGTGCATCATGTGTTCAAAATTTACTCCCCGCGCATGCACAGCTATTTTTGTGTTTTCTCTTCTTCTGCCCAATATCACAGCAGCCGCGAAGACAAAGGGGTTCAGTGATGTGGCATCGGGAACGCCCGTTGCCGAAGCAGCGGAATATTTGCGCTCGGTGGGGATTCTCAGCGGATACGAAGACGGTACCTTTCGGCCAAGCCAAAACGTCAATCGTGCCGAGGCGATCAAGATCATCATTGCTCCCCTGCTCAAGAAAGAAGCACTCGACCAGCTGACCCAAACTCCTTTCTCCGATATCCAGGCCGGCGAGTGGTATCTGCCATACGTGGAGGCCGCACGACAGAACTCCATCGTGGATGGTCCGCCCGCAAAACCCGCCTTCAACGGCACGCAACCCGTGACCAAAATGGAATTCATCAAGATGGTCCTGCTCGCGTACCGCATCGATCCCAGTTCATACAGCGAAATCCGTCTGCCGCTTTCTTCCGATGTCACCGATCCCGCCGCCTGGTACTACCCGTACCTTCGGTACGCCATTACCGCCTCAATGACGATGGTAACGGGGGAAGGCACATTCGATCCCGGCCGTTCCCTCACACGTGGCGACACGGCACTCATCCTGTATCGTTTTCTCATGTATCGCAACGGCAAGCGCACGCAGGCACTGCTCTCGGAAGCGGAGAACGAGATTCTCGTCGTTCTCGGCAGCATCAAAGAAAATAATCTGGAACAAGCGGAGTACGCATCCGGTCGAGCATTGCTTGCTGCCCGCGGTGCGAATGCCGGATCACCCAATCAGCCGATTGTGCAGGGAGCCCTCAAGATCACCGAGGCGTTCCGCGCCATCGTTCGTGCATATCGTGCCGGAGTGAACCAGCAATTCGATGAGACCATCCGTCTGTGCGGTGATGCGTGGAATCTCGCAACCCGCGGAAAAGAACTCAGCTCCGAACTCGCAAGCCTCAGTGATCAGGTACAGACACTGGCAAAGAACCTCGCCGACACTGCACGTGCGGCGAAGGCCGGCCCCGTAACACCTTGATGTCCTCTTCTCCTTTCTCCTTCACTGCCAACGTCGTGAAGGGAGCCGGTCGTGGCCGTGCTATCGGCTCGCCGACCCTCAACCTTGCACTGCCGAATGTTCCGCGAACACTCAGACACGGCATCTATGCATGCCGCGTGCAGTGGAACCGAAGATGCTTTTCTGCCGCCATGCACTACGGACCGCGTCCTGTCTTCAGGGCAGGAAACGCCTGCGAACTGCACGTGATCGATCATGCCATTCGCCGCGCTCCTGTTCATGTAACAGTGGAGGTCGTAAAGCGACTGCGAAGTATTCGTAATTTCCCGACAGTCGAAAAATTGCAGGAACAGATCGCACGGGATATCGAGCAGACTCGTACAGTCTTGAGTGCGCTTCCGTAAACGATGTCACCCTGAGCACTGTCGAGGGGCGACATCGCGTGTCTATGGTTCGACAGAGCTCACCATGACACGCTTTCTCAACTATTCCCAAATTCAAGCGTCTGCATCCATGCTATCCTAATCGCCCGATGAAACGCCTCCTCCGCTCCCTCAAGAAAGCCATTCCGCTTCGCAGCCCCGTGCGTCTGATTTGGCACGCCGCCAGGGCCTGGATCGCCGCACTCCTCTACGGTTTTCCTGCACGGAAGCTGACAATCATCGGCATCACGGGAACGGACGGCAAGACAACGACCGTGGGCATGGTCGCACATATTCTCGCTGCTGCAGGCATCAGGACCGGTGCACTCTCGACGGCGTTTCTGCAGATAGAAAACCAGCGGACGTGGAACGCCACGCAGAAGACCTCTCCCTCGCCTTTTTTAATTCAGAAGTTCCTGCGCCGACTCCTTAGCGTCGGATGTACGCACGCCGTGCTCGAAGTCTCGTCGCACGGACTCGTGCAGAATCGCCTGAATTACACCTGGCCGCTGGTCGGAGCCGTAACGAACGTAACGCCTGAACATCTCGATTACCACGGATCACTGGAGCAGTACCAAAGGGACAAAGGTTTGCTCTTCGCCATGCTCCGCAAGAACGGGACGAAAGTCCTCAATTATGATGATGAGAGCATCGCGCTCTTCGAGCAGATTTCGACCATGCACACGCTCACTTATGGACATACGGAGTCCGCGGATCTCTGGATCAGCGACATTCATTCATCTCTTACCGGTTCGCAGGCGAATCTGCACACCAAAGACGGAATCCTCGATCTTGCCCTTTCGATTCCGGGCGCCTTTAATCTGGAGAACGCCTGCTGCGCCATCAGTTGCGTCAAGGCTGCCGGCATTCCGGTTCAGAAATCCATCGACGCCCTACGGAGCTTCATAGGAATTGCCGGACGGATGGAACGCATCGATGAGGGACAGGATTTCTCAGTATTCGTGGATTTCACCGTCACGCCTGCTGCATACGAGAAGACGCTCACAACCCTGCGCGGCATGCTCCCCGAGGATAAGCGCATTCTCGTACTTACAGGAAGCTGCGGGGATCGCATGCGCGAAAAACGCCCGATTGTCGGTCGACTGTGCAGCGAACTCGCCGACGTGGTGGTTGTGACGAATGAAGATCCCTACACCGAAGATCCGCGAAAGATTATCGACGAGGTCTGGGCGGGAGTCGACCAGTCGAAAACCGAAGCTCACAAAATCTTCGACCGCAAAGAGGCCATCGCCTTTCTGTTTTCGCATGCACAACCGGGCGATGCCGTGATCCTCTGCGCCAAAGGCAGCGACACCACCATGATGACCGCGCAAGGACAGATTCCCTGGAACGAGCGCGAAATTGCACGAGAACTTCTGCGTACACAAAAAAATTGAGCCGCGACCGTTGAAGGAAGCGACTCAAAAGTGTTCATCCTATGCCCCCCTACCTGCGGTCAGCGGTCCCGCCATCGTTGGTACAGACCAACGATGAGACACATGAGGCAGGCACCGGCAACAGCGATCATTTCCATGTCGCCGCCGTCGGATAGGAATTCCCGGAGAGCATTCATCTTTGCTCCTCCTTGAGTAAAGGAATTCACATTGGGACGGAATGAACAGGTCGATAACTCCGGACCATAGTCGTGGTTCCTGCGCGATACCGACCTCTGCATTCGTGACGTACACTGTGAGAGAACTTATGTTATAGTAATGTATTTTGCACTTTTGTCAAATGCAGAAGGAAGAAGCGCCACAGGCTGTTATTGCCGGAATTGACGAGGCAGGACGAGGCGCACTGGCAGGCCCTGTAGTGGCAGGTGCCTGCATTCTTCCTGCAGGTATTCCCCCACCCCGCTTCATTCGCGACAGCAAACAGCTGACGCCGGCAATCCGGGAACAAGCCTTCGCATGGATCGCCGCGCATTGCGCCTTCGGATACGGCATCGTGCAGGCGACCTTCATCGATTCCAATGGCATTCTGCCTGCAACCGAGCGGGCAATGCAGGAGGCAGTTGTGATGCTCACAACGAAAAAGCACCCCACCTACCTGCTCGTCGACGGTCGCGATACATTCTGGTTCGACTACCCGCATAGCGCCATCATCAACGGTGATGCGCTCGAGCCCTGTATCGCAGCGGCATCGATCGTTGCCAAAGTTACCCGTGATCGCCTCATGATCGAACTCGATTCGACATTCCCCATGTTCGGATTCGCTGTGCACAAAGGCTACGGAACGCCGCAGCACATTGCTGCAATCACGACTACGGGTCCCTCACCGGTACACCGCCAAACCTTTCTCTCCTCCATACAAACCACAACGTCAGGCCCATCGCAAAAAGCGGCAGCGTATACGCCTGACCACGCGTGAGTGTAAACAGGCCGAACGATACGAGAGGGCTGTCGGGTTCGCGCACGAACTCCACCAAAAACCGCAGAACACTGTAGAGCATGAGAAAGAGCGCAAACGTGCCGCCGGGTTGCAGGCGCCGCGTACGTTTCAGATGCCAGAGGCAGACCGACGCAATCAGCAGATCCTTGACAACGGCATAGAGCTGAACGGGGTGGCGCAATTCATCCAGGCCGGGGAACGTCATGCCCCACGGCAATGCCGTGACGGTACCCGCCAGCTCCAGGTTGATAAAATTGCCCACGCGACCGAGTGCGAGGCCAAGCGCTCCCGGAATCACCGCAACATCGAGAAGTGCGAGAAGCGGGATGTGACGGCGGCGAGCGACGAGCAGGAGCGCAACACCGACACCGATGAATCCTCCATGGGACGACATTCCACCTTTCCAGACGGCAAAGATATCCCACGGGCGAATGACAAATGCGAGAGGATGGTAGAAGAGTACATAGCCGAGCCTGCCACCGATAAGCACGCCAAGAATGGCAGCAGTGAGAACACTCGACCAATCGTCATGCGTCAGGCGCAGGCTTCGATTTTCCTGCAGGCGCGGCAACATCCACAAAGCCAAAAGAAAAGCGGCGACGTACAGAATCCCGTACCAGTGAATGGATAATCCAAACAGAGTTATCGCCACGGCACGCTCGGGAAAGAACGCGATCATGACGGCAGTATACCTCTTCCTCTACAAAGCGACTTTCTTCGCAATCACCACAAAACGATCTTTGGTTGATCCGACGGGATAGCAGGTAATAAGCTTAAGCACGCTCTCACCTTGCTGCGAAAGAAGAATGGACGTATCGCCCGCCGGGACAATCATCGTCTCAACGACCGTGTACTGCACTGTTGCGCGTGACGTGCGCAAAACGATCCGCTCTCCGATTTCGATATCGGGAAGTGTGGCGAACACCGTGCCGAAGGAACTGTCACGTGCGCGGTCATTGGGCGGGCTCGAGTGGCCGGCGATGACAATGGAACCCCGATCATCCGGTGCGACGGCATTGGGATACGCCACGACTCCGTAGAGCAATCCCACCTGCATTTGACGCTCCAGTGTCTCCCAGTCATGCGCATCCCAGTAGCGACGCGATGGCATAAAAGCCGGCGCACGAATCGTAAGTGATGGAATCGAGAGGCTGTATGCTTCGCGAATCTCCCATTGCTGCAATTCATCACGCATCTGCCGATCGTCCGCGCGCGATGCCGCACTGCCACGGCCGGTCGAGGCCGACGTGGCGCTGGCGGCGAAGTGCATCGACGGCATGAGCGGTGATAGAGGCCGTGACGACACGTTGTGCCCCTGCAACCTCGGTGCTGCAATGGCGCCGCCTGAGGCAGTGCGCTGTTCATTTTCCAGCTCCCCTGCCGGAATAACATTCGCGGTTGGAGGAACGAAATTTTTGAAAATTTGCGACCAAAATACGGTGGACAGTGCAATGCTGAGCACAGCCAGAATCAGAGCTACGGAGCGTTTCTGATGTGTTTTCATGTATTTAATAATATTATACAACATTTTATATATTTATCAAAACCTCCTCAGGTGCGGAATTTTCACCTACGCTGGGGATTCATGATTACGCTCGGAATCGAAACATCGTGCGACGAGACATCGGCAGCCATCGTCGCTGACGGCACACAGGTTTTGAGCTGCATCATCGCCTCATCGAAGGACGCCTTCGAACACGCAGGGGGCGTCATACCGGAGCACGCTGCACGGGAGCAGATCCGGTCCATCCATCCTGTGATCGACCAAGCACTCGCAGAGGCTAGCGTCTCACCGAAGGACATTGACCTCATCGCCGTCACCCGCGGCCCGGGGCTCTTAGGCTCTCTGCTCGTAGGTACCGTTACCGCCCGCACACTGGCGACACTCTGGAAAAAGCCTCTCATCGGCGTACACCACACACTGGGGCACCTGAGCTCGTCATGGCTTGATACAAACGACGAACCGCAGTTCCCCGTTCTCACTCTGTCGGCATCCGGTGGCCACACGGAACTCTGGTTACGAACAGATCACCTTCAGGGGGAACTGCTCGGCTCCACACGCGACGACGCGGCTGGCGAAGCATTCGACAAGGGGGCAAGTTTGCTGGGGCTCCCCTATCCCGGCGGACCTTCCATCTCGCAAGCGGGACAATCGGGTGACCCTCAGGCCTATCCGTTCCCCCGACCGCTTCACGGCGAGCCGACGCTGGATTTCAGTTACTCCGGACTCAAGACCGCCCTGAAGTATCTGCTGCGCGATTTGCCGGATGCCACCTCGCACACCGTCAACCTTGCGGCTTCGTACGAGTATGCACTCTGTCGTCATCTCGCTGATCGTATCGCCCATGCCCTTGATCGCCATGATGCCGTGCAAGAAGTGCACGTTGTCGGCGGCGTCTCGGCCAACAGCCGTCTGCGTGCCATGCTCACCGAACAGTGTGCCGGGCGGGTGGTCCGTTTTCCGACAAGACTGCTCTACTGTACGGATAACGCAGCCATGATCGCCTCGGCAGGTACATTTCTGCGCAATCATATCCGGCAATCCCGTGGCTTCGCCACGGCTGCTTCATTGCCTGCCGGCGCCGTCTTCAGCTGAAGGCGGGCAGTATGGCCGCGAGCGCAATGCCGAGAATGCCGATGATGGCGAACGCGCGAACGAAAGATGTATGCTTCATGGGTGTACGGTGATCACGAGAGGCTCCGAGACTGCGACACTGTCACCATCACGGAGCGTGAGGGTGACCGCGTACGTTCCGGGCCGCTGGAAGTCATGAATGGGATTCTTCTGGTCGCTTGAAAACGTATCACCGAAATCCCACATGTAGGCGGTTTTCTGGCCCAGTGTGGAGCAGTCGCTGTTGAACTGAATGCCGAGAGGAGCTCTGCCGTCGGTGCGACTGGCCGAAATACACGCATCGATCACCGGTGCGCGCACCACAATCGTCTTGCTCGCCGAATACTCTTTACCGCTGGTCGTGAATACTCTTGAAATGATCTCATACGTCCCGGGTTTCTGGAAGACGTGCGAGACCTGTGCACCCTGTTGATGCGCAGCTCCCTGCGGCTCATCGCTGAACGTCCATTCGAATCCACTGATCTGTTCATCACGAATCACCGTCTCGGATGCATCGAAACGGACGGCGAGCGGAGAGGTGCCGCCATCGGGATCCATTCTGATGGTTACGGTCGACGCCGGGGGCAGAACCTCAACCGTGATGGGCTTGCGCATCACGCGACCATCGGGATCCTGACCGATGAGCCAGAGTGTGAACACGCCTTCGCGGCGATACACCGCCTGCACAGAGTCGCGTGTCGATCCCACCGATGTCGCCTCGGGCGCCTCCCAAAAGAATTCCACAAGCGGAATGGTTGTGCGGGGCTTCAGGTCGACAATCACGGGAACCTCGCCGCTGATCTTACTGTTTTTGACCTCAGGGGAACCGCTGAACGAAAGATCAGGAAGCGGAAGATCTTCCGTCACGCGCACCACTTTGGTGATCTTTGCGACCGGCCCCGCCTCGGAACGAACCTCTGCAATCACGGGAAACACGCCGCGCTGAGCGAAGGTGTGGCCGACTCGCTCGCCACGGGCATCGGTACCGTCACCGAAATTCCACAGCACAACACGCACCGGCTCCTCGGTACTCACACGGAACACCGCACCGAACGGGGACGGACCGATCAGATGCTCCGGATCGGCCGAGAAATCGACAGGAAACGGCAGCGGCTGTGATCGCAAAACTTCCACGGCACGCTCATAGGTCTGTTGCGACTTGGTCTTGAGCGTCACTTTGGCCGAAACCATCGTCTCGCCTTCGGCAAAGAACGTGTGTACGACATCAAGCTCTTTCGTCACAAGATCGATCTCACCGTTGCCGTCGAAATCCCACTCAATCTGTTCCAAATCGTCTTTCTTCGTCACGAGATGGGCGATACTCAGGCGTGCGGGTTCATCGAGAACGGGCTGGATGGGATCCACGGCAAAAACGGCCCGCGTGATGGTTACGACGCGCGAAATGCGCCGAACCGCTCCGCCCTTAAGAAAGATCGTCACGGCAATGGTGCGCTGTCCCTGACGGTCATAGTAAGCCGTAACCGTGGGCCCGGTCGACTCCGCATTCATCTTGCCGTCGCCGTCGAAATCCCACACGAACTTTTCTGTCGTGAGTTCGCGCCGCGCCAGAATTTCCACTGCAGACTGCAGGCTGAAGGTGACCGAGAGCGGTGCCACCATGTCCTCTTCCCTCTCGGGAACGGCAATATCAATCCACAGCTTCGGTTCGCGACGAATGGCCAACGGGACAATCGCACTCAACAGCAATCCCGGAAGAATCACAGCGGCAACTTTAATGGCAGCAAGACGCCGTCGTGGCAGAGGAAGATAATCCGCCGAACCGATACGAAGAAAAGCGAATAGGCCGATGCTCACCAGGACGATCGCGAAGACCAGGGCCACCATCATTCCGGTGGGAATCAATCGGTCATACTCCCCTGTCGCATCCGGCAGTACCATGAGCAAGTACGTGGACCAGAGTACGTAGGTCATGTACGGAATCACGATAAGCACAACGATGAGCCTGCGAAGAAATCGACGCGAGGCGACCGCCGGATCCTTCGGTTGCGGCGGACGCGGTCCCATTGCGGGTTGCGCCGGGGGTGTTGTCGGCGTCGGCGCCGCGATGCCGTCAATGGGCTGCGGAGGAGTCGGGATCATTGGATTACTCGGTTAGCGCGGGGGCTTCTTCGAGAAGAGAGCGATACTCTTCAATTTGCTGCGGCGAGAGTGAACCACCGGGAACATTCTGCTTAGCCTCAATGCCGAAGAAAGAAGCCGGGGCAAACAGTTTTGCATCGGCCGGCGGCGCAATCGTCGGAGCCGTGTCGAAGTCACTGAGATGAATGGAGAATGAAATATCGACAGCGCTTTGCTGCATGCGCAGGTCTTCTATCGTCCATGTGGCTTGACGTAATACGTACGTCTCTGCATCAATCCACATCTCCCCCGTCGCCTGCAAACTCATCAAAGAACCTGCAAGTTGCTCACGATCGAGTGTCTCGTTTCGTGCAGCGGCAACCTGCTCCAAGTAGGCGAGTAATTTGTCTTGATCGATGGCAACGTCGTAATGAAACACCGTTGCACCATCCATCGACGTGGTGCCACGATCGCGCACGACACGTACCACTTGCGACTGCGCGCGCAGCAGATTCGGCGTCGGCGTCATCGTCCCGCCAGGCACAGTGCCTTCGTCCGGGGATGCGGAAGGTACAGACCACCATTGGCCCGCAAGCAGGGCAACGAGCTCGGGCTGAAACAACGAGTCATCCGGTTCGGTGGCAAGCGATTGAATATTGAAGTAGAGATCTTTCTTTCCCAAGACAACCATCTCACCTTTCCCCCGCAACCGGAAAGTCTGACTGCGATTCTCCGCAGGAGAAAGCAAAGAATCAATCGAAATGGATATCTGCAAGCTCTCACCGGCATCCTGAAGCACTCCACTCAGCTCGACGGTTCCGGAGGCGGGAATAGCGCCGTTCGTGATCCGAAAGTGCCCTTCACCCGTCAGGCGCGCCGACTGGAGTGAACGACTTTTCTGCGCCGCAAGGTTCATCACCTTTTCCACTTCGGCAGACGGAACGGAGGAAGGGGCCTCGCGCAGATAAAGGAAGAGCGGGATGCCGCCGAGAACGGCGACTGCCAGGAGGAAGAGAATAGTTCGTCTCATGGGGAGTACATCGGGAATTTCGGACAGTATGCGCGGAGAACGCAGAGAACACAATTCCCTGAATGGACGATGCGTGGGGAAGTATGCGAAACATCACCGCCGTCTTGTGACCCGTCGTGCGACGAGATCACTGGGCTCTTCGAGAATGAAGTCAATTGTTCGTCTTCTGCTTGCCAGAACATCGGCTCGCACCGTGAGCAGAAATACCTGGCCGCGCTCAATGATAAAGGGTGATGTGAGAACGAACGGCGCCCGATCGCCATCGAGCGACGAAAGACGAGCGAGTACCTGACCGCGCGATGTCTCAAGTGTGAGATTTTGAAGATCCTCTGCCCGGGCGGCCCCGTCATTCGTCAGCGTCAGGGCATCAACTGCTTGGTCGTACTCCTCCGCCGTAAGACGAAAACGAGAAACGATTCGATGTGCTCCATACCGCACGCGTGAAAACAGCGGAAGAAATGAAATTTCGACACTCCCCTGGCTCTGGCCAACGGTTGTGCGCACAGGTGCGGCAGAGGCACTCGAGATTGTCACCGGTACATCATCGGCATCAATATGTTCGACAGCCGAGAGCGTAATGCGGTGCTCGCCGGCGCGCACGGCATCGGACGAAAAATCCGCCATGATCGACAGATCACGCATTCCGCATGCCGATACCAGAAACGCGGGGCGGAACGTGAGCATTACGGTGCCATCGCGCGACGAGAGTGCACGTGCACGCGAGATCCGCACGCCATCGCTCATCGCATACACCGCGGCAATATCACGAATCGATCCCAATCCGCGGTGTGTCAACGTTACACTATGAACGGAGACATCTTCGCTGCACGAAGCCGACAACTGCAGAGCAAGCATCTCGACGCGCTGGGCCCCTGGCGGCACCGAAGCGGCAGATGACTCCGCAATCTGTACAGACAGAGCAGGAAACAACAGAGCCGAAAGCAACAGCGAACTCAGCACACTCACACTTTACGCGAATCTTCGTTTTCGATACAGACGAAGACAATTGCCAGAGCATGAGTTAGGCAACAATGCAACTCCTGCATCATTTTCCGCATCGGCGCTCCTGCTATAGTCATCGGCAAGATGTTCCGTACCGCGTTCACCGAGCTTGCTCTGGGCACATTTCTCACGCTGGTGCTTACGGGCATTCTTGTGGAACAAAATTCACTCGGCCCGATCAGCCCTGCTGCGCTGTATGGAGATGTCGCCAGTGGGTCTGCGACCATGAGCGTTACCTACGAAGATTGCGGAGAGTGTGGCATGTGGATGCCTGATTACCCCGAAGGACCCGGCTGGTGCGACTACACAACCTTCGACGGGATCTCATGCAATGGTGGCAATGGCATATGCACAGGCGGTTCCTGCTCATCGTATCCCACCTGCCCACCCACTTGTGATGATGGCGACCCCTGCACGGAGGATATGTGCAACGGTGGAGGTGAATGCGACCACTATCCCATTGCGGACTGCTGCCGTGATAATTCCGAATGCACAAGTTCGGATCCCTGTTGGGGTGTTGAGTGCATCGCTAACCAGTGCTTCGGCATGTACCTCTGCTACGACTGGGGTGCCTGCTGCTACTCTGACGGATCATGCAGTGAGACCGAAGCATGGATGTGCAGTGATTCGTTCTACTCCGGATTCGGATGTGATGTCTGCCCGTCTTCCAGTTCCTCGGGCGGGCCATTCAATACTTGTGAACCTCCGGGCTGCTACGACGGAGATCCCTGCACGTTCGACAACTGCGTCCCAGACGGCATCGGGGGCGAAGTCTGCGACAATCCGCCTGACCCGATATGTTCTTCGTCCTCTGCATCGTCATCGTCATCATCTGAGTGCCCTTACTGGGAATGCGGCCCGTCCGAAGCCGGTCTGGGCGGATTCTGCGGTGACATCGAGTGCTGTAGCGCCGGTATCGTCTCCCCATGGAATGTTCCATGTTCGCCCGGCCTCATCTGTGACATGACAACCCCCGGTAACCCCGGACCCGGCTGGGGACCGGTAGCAGGAGGTACTTGTGTTTCATCCGAAAGCTCCAGTAGCAGCCTCTCATCCGCCTCAAGTAGTAGCCCGCCCCCACCCAGCAGCAACTCGTCTTCGTCGCGCTCCTCTTCTTCATCCTCCTCATCATCAAGTGTGGGCGCGTGTTGTTTCGGGTCGGCCTGCATAAACAATGTTCCCGCACTCATCTGCAACGCGCTCGGTAGCCCCATCAGCGGACCATGTGGAGCCGGATCGTGCGGAGGTGGCCCATCGTCATCCTCCACGTCCACTTCATCTTCGTTTTCCTCGTCCACAAGTTCGTTCTCTCCACCATCATCCCACTCGTCTCGTTCCTCCTCCTCATCCGAGACTCCTCCATCCTCCTCCGCGTCGTCATCATCCAGCTCGACTTCAGGGCCACCTCCGTCCTCCCCTTCGTCATATTCCTCGCCATCATCCTCATCGCAGCTCTCTTCAAGTAGTTCGTATTCAAGCAGCTCATTCTCTTCGTCACCATCTTCATCCCTGCAGTCATCATCGAGCAGTTCATCAGAACCTCCTCCACCCTCCTCATCAAGCGATTCATCGGAACCTCCACCATCTTCATCATCTGCTTACTCATCCTTGCACCCTTCCGCATCGCAGTCTTCGGCACCGGCCTCTTCGTCCATCTCATCAGAGCCACCGCCACCATCGTCATCGAGTGTTTCTTCAGAACCTCCTCCACCATCGTCTTCTTCATCGAGCTCTTCGAGCGGATGCATGGAATCAGAGAAACGATCCTGTTGTTACAACATCGGCATTCTGCACTACTGCAACGATGATGTCTGTCCCGATGAATGCCGCACTCACGGCGTCGAGCCCTACCCTGCCAACAATGTCTGTCACGACAGCGGATTCTCGCAGTCAACATGGAGGCAGTTCTTCGCACAACTTTTCAGTTTCGGATCTCCCGCCACATGCCCCGCACCTCCCAAGATCATCGATTGCTGCACCGATCCTGTAACGAAAACCGTCGAGAAGGTTTCGAAAAATGCATGCAGCGAGAAAAGCGGATTCGAAGTCACCGATGAACATCCCTGCTCCGTCTCGTGCCCCTTGGGTTGCTGGGGAGGCTCCGATCAAAGCGAGCTGCAGGAGTCCTGCCCCAAAGACGTCACCAAACCGAATCCGGAAGTGGAATACTACTGTTGCTGCCCCCGCGACGAACAGTGCTGCCGCATGATTTCCACGCCAACAGGTGCAGATCCTGCGTATGAACGCTCGTACACCTGTACGAACGAAGGTCCCGTGCAGTGCGGAATGTTGGATGACATGGGAGGCACCATTTATCACCCGGGCACGATCATCGAAGAAGATTGCCCCGGCAAATGTAGCGAAGAGGAGCAAAAACCCGGCTGCTGCTGCGGTATGAAAGATGGCCCCTTCGCCGGTAGCGACTCCATCTGGCTGGAATACAACAGCGGATACGCACCCGGCAACTCCCCTGCCGAAACCTGCAGCGAAACGTTTGCCGGCGAGTTCAAGACCGTCAGTCATTCCGAATGCACCGATGAGTTCTGCAAGGGCAAAGAGAAAGTTGCCTGCTGTCCTCACAAACCCAAGAATGATTCAGTTGATTGGACGTGCACTGTTGTCGAAAAGGAAAAAGAGGCTGATGAATGTGATCCCAACGGCAAGAAATTCTCGGGCAGCATGTGCCCCTCAGGGGATGCCGCGAAATGCGATACGCCGCCGGAAGAGAACGTTGCCTGCTGCCCGCTCGAGGCAAACGAATTTGGCGGATACGGCTGCATCAATGTGAAGGAGTCTGAAAAAGATGCAAAGTGCCAAGAGGGCTCGATATTCGGCAACATGACATGTGCATCAATCGATCCTCCTCCAACCTGCTACTCACCCCCCGAACACCTCGTGGCCTGCTGCAGCGCCGAAGGAACGTGCTGGCAGTTGTATCTACAAGAGGGAAAGACCTGTGCGGATAAGAACGGAGTCAACACCTATGACTCGACAGTCTACGACCCACCCGGAACATGCATGGCTGCCTGTAAACCAAAAGAGAAAGTGGCATGCTGTGGGCGTGATTCAGAGTCTGACACGACATGGAGCTGTTCCGTCGTCGTTAAGGGAACTTGTGGTTCCGGACCCACGCGCAACGAGCTCTCTGGTGAAACCTGCCCCGCCAATCTGCAAGATGCCTGTGGACCCGTCAATCAACCCTGCTGTGTGAAAGGAGGAGACGGAACCTACTCATGCGCCATGCAGCTTAGTTGCGGTGACGAGAAACGATTCTCCGAAGATAGCTGTCCTTCAAGTGACATCGTCGTCCAGAATCATTGTGCACCCGAAAAAGAGGTCCCCTGCTGTCTCAAAGATACTTCCGGAGGCAAGTATTGCGGCACCGTGAAGGAATCGGAGACCGATACGCTTTGCGTGTCGACCTTTGAGGCAGGCAGCTCTCCCTCCTGCACCGCAGAGCAGGAGTCTGACTGTGCACCCGTCGCCTGCTGCCCCACGGAAGGCAGTCAGGTCTCCTCTTGCGGTATCACTTCCGACCTCGAATGCGCCGTGAAAGGTGGCGAACCCAAGAAAGGTATCACCAGTTGCACCCCTGATCCCTGCGATGTCAAAAAGGAATCGTGTTGTAAAGTTGATACGGGAGACGGAAACGACCAGGAACCACTCATCTTCTGCAGTGAAAAACCGGAAAGCGGGTGTGAAGAGGGTTACGTGGAGTTAGCGATGAGCAAAGACGAGTGTTTTAAATTGACGGACTGTGGTGAAGGGCAAAAGGTTGCCTGCTGCCAGCGGGATAATGACGAAGATGACACATGGGAATGCTCCGTGATGAGCAAAGATGACTGTAAGCCGGCACCGTTTAAAAAGGCACTCTCCACTGACGTCTGCCCCGCAGATCTCTACGCAGATGATGCCTGCGGAGGTATTTCACTAATCCCCTGCTGTGTGCTCAAAGGCGACCAATATGAATGTCAATTGAGAAGCAAATCCTGCGGCGATGACCGCCGCATCGAGGGCTACAGCTGCCCTGCGAATCCCACCGCAATTCAAGCCGAGTGTGCGCCGAAGAAAGTTGCCTGCTGTCTCAAGGACGGAACCGATACGTGCAAGACGAACGTTGATCCATCGGAATGCATCGCAGATACCGTTCATGAGAATAATTCTTGTGACGACGTCTCCTGCGAAGAAAAGTCTGCCTGCTGCTCAGCTATCAAGGACCCCCTTGTTGGGACAATTTATTCATGCACAACCGATAAGACCAAGGATGAGTGTGACGAGAAGAAGGGACTTCTCATGCCCAGCAACTACTGTCCGGATCAACCCGATGAACTGACGAAATATTGTACGCCCGGTGGCGGCATCGAGTGTTGCAATGACGCAGGCGCCTGCATCTGGAGCAAAGACGATCTTCGATCAGGATGTGTGGAAGGGACGGTCACCGTCACATCCGGAGACGACGAGGCATGCTCGGCCGAAAAAGTGGCAGAATGCAAAAAAGTCGGGGGCTCATGCTGCAAACTGAAGGATGGCGCACCGGTGTGCAGTGAGCGACCACAGACAGGCTGTGCCGATGACGAGCGTTCCTTCGACCTAAACGTCGCCAAATGCCAAGAGGAGTGTAAGGCTCAAGTCGTCTGCTGCGGAGGAGACTGGAAGAAACCAACCTGTTCCGTTATAAATGACGTAAAGTGCCCGTCGCAAGAAGACGAGATTGATGGAACCGCATGCCCTGAATCACAGGAAGAAATCGATTCACTGTGTGGCGTGAGAAGTCATTGTTGCATTCCTCCGCCTTCCCCCAAGTATCCATGGAGCTGTACATCCGACTACAGTGCAAGCGACTGTGAGCGCTTCGGCAAACCCATCAAGTACTGTCCATCGGACCCGTTAGACATCCAGAAGGCCTGCGCCGGTGATGACCCGGGCATTCTGCTCTGCTGTGGCGGCGCCAAAGGAACGGAATGTCTTATGGATCCGAAGAATCCCGAAGGAGAGTGTGCGAATGGTACTATCGAATACTCCCAGAATAAGAACCTTCGTTCATGCCCGACCGCGAAGAAGAATGCCTGTGCAGGAACAACCCGTGTCGGGTGCTGTGAAGTCAATAATGAAGGGAGTCGCAACGGAACGTGCAAGTCGAACGTCAATATTACTGACTGTCCTGCCGATCAGCGAGTAGACAGCTGTCGCAATAACGCATGTGAAAAACTCGTTGCCTGCTGCGTAAAAGATGCACCGGGTTGTGTGGAGAATGTTCGGGCCAGTTATGCGAATACGTACTGTCAACCGGGGAAAGTCAGTGAATTGAATGCCTGCAATGCTTTCGTAGTCCCTTCTCAAAACAAAAACGAGTGTGCCGGGAGTTCAGTTTGCTGCGAACCTCGCGGCTACGGAAACACGATTCTGGGGTACATGTGCACCACGAAAAATAAGCAAGCATGTGACGCCGTTCATGGAACAACCCTCTATGGATTTACATGCCCCGAAACACAGGGTGACAATGATCCCTGCAGCATCACCCCACCTCGCAAGAAGCACGCCTGCTGCACACCGCAGACTGTTCCGTGGGATCCTCGACCGTGGCTCTCGTGCGTCGAGCAAGAAGACGATGATGGTTACGCATTCACACCGGTCGACCTGAAGGCCCAGACGACAACCGATGATAGTGCGGGAGGGAGCTGCTTCGCCGACATGCCCAGCTGCGTCATCGGATGCCAGGTCGGCCCCGTGGATCCCGGCCATCCTTCAGGGGGCAGTGAAGGTTCAGCAGGAAGTACGGGGCAGAGCTCGGCAGCAGAGGCAAGCAGTACCAATGACAGAAACAGCAGCGCCTCGGA
>MNWP01000008.1 GCA_001872575.1 Candidatus Peregrinibacteria bacterium CG1_02_54_53
TGTGCATGGGTCTGTTTGCCATGAGTGAATTCTCTCCAGATTTCTTTCTTCTTCGACGGCGATTTCTGACGGAATTGTTTACCGCACTCCGTACATTTCCATAACTGCTTTCCATATCGAGATCCATTCTTCTTCACTGATCGTGAACTGCAATGAGAACATATTTTTCATGATGCATTGGGAAAAATCTGAGCATACTTTGGCTTCCAGAAAAGGAAAGATGCTCATTTCAGCCTGCAAAATTGTCCACTAGCCCAACATCTTTGATATCAGAGGAGTCGGAAAGTGATGAAAAGTATACTTAGAACACAAAAGGTCCTCATAGTTGAGTATAATTAGTGTTCATGATACGAATATGTTTTGACCATTTCCGGATACTTTTGGCTAAAAGAAGCCTAATTCTTGTATAAATAACTAGATCAATAGTCTGATCACTTTTCTTGCACTATCCATGTACTCATGAGTACTGTTTGTGATCGTGTCGTCCGTCATCCTTAAAGCACTGTTCAGTTCGCAGACGCGCGTGAAGCTCCTCTCGACATTTCTCCTCCATCCGGAAGAGGAGTATTTCATTCGCGAACTTACACGGCTCCTTCATGAACAGATTAACTCTATTCGTCGCGAGCTGGAGAACCTGCGTCGCATCGGACTGGTGCGAGCACGCCATCGCAACCGTAAGAAGTTCTACCACGTGGATCCCGATTTTCCGCTCTTCAATGAACTGCGCGGGATCTTCACAAAAGAGATTCAGGCCGAGAGCCCCATCGTTGCCAGCCTAAAAAAGCTGTCAGGCATCAAGCTTATACTGTTGGCCGGTACGTTTGTCGGCTCAGAGAGCAAGGTTGATCTTCTTGTTGTGGGCGATTTGAAAAAGGAGATGCTCGAGGCGCTTTTGCTGCAGGATCCCAACCTGAAGAACGTGAAGTACTCCGTATTTTCCGAGGGAGATTTCCTCTACCGATTAAGTTTAAAGGATCGTTTTGTCACAGAGATTCTCAGTGATCCACGCCATTTGCTGATCACAAATTCATTGCAGAAACAGATTGAAGAGGCCTTGAAGAAGTAGGAAAGCGAAGAAAACAAGGAGACCGAAGAAAGCGAGGATCCTCGCTTTCTTTGAATGCATTGCTTGCCTCGCTTTCTTTCCTCGGATTGCCTCAATAGAGCTCATTCTCCCTTTACATGGGGCACCTTCGTCTGTAGCCTTTCCCCGCTTTTCTATGGTTCACCAGATTCTCCGAGAGCAGGCCGAGCGATTCATTCCCAGGTATCCCGCAATCAAACCGGGGTACACGGTGCGTGTGCATGAGCAGATTCAGGAAGAAGGCGGAAAGCCGCGTATTCAGATTTTTGAGGGCCTGGTGATCAGCACGCATAACGGTCACGTGCCCACGGATCGTACGATCACGGTTCGTCGCATTGCGTCCGGTGTCGGAGTTGAAAAGAACTTCCCCCTCTCTTCCACGGTCATTAAAAAGATCGAGGTCAAGAAGGTGGCGAGCGTACGTCGGGCAAAGCTCAATTTCCTCCGCGGGCGTACCGGTAAGTCCGCACGCCTGAGCGAGCGCTTCACTACTGCAGATGAATTTTCCATTGCCGCAGCCCCTGAACCGATCTCCGAGACCCAGGAGGCACCGATCGATGAGCAACAGACAGAGAACGCCGAAACCGTGAAGCCCGGGACTGAAGAGAAGGCAGGGAAGAAAGAGGAGAAGGCATAGGCGCCGCAGCTTCGGTATAGTGTCGTTATGCGCTACGTCCTTGTTGGTAATTACGGCGTGGGGAACTTCGGCGATGAGCTCCTGAAGGAGTATTTCCTTTCCACTTACACAGATGCGCAGTGGAGCGTCCTCTCCGCACATCCCGGTCCGAAGGAATTTCCCCGATTACCCGCAGGTATTCGCTCTTTCCTCTTCACTCCTTGGTGGAGGGCACTCAAGGCGATTCACCTGAGTGACGGTGTGGTGTTCGGCGGTGGCTCGCTCTTTACCGATATCGAATCAGTTCGCGCCTGTCTTCTTTGGTGGTGGCATGCGTTTGTTTCTCATCTCTTTGGCAAGCCCGTCATCCTCGCATTCCAGGGGATCGGACCTTTTCGAACACGGGTAGGGGCATGGTGCGCGCGATGGGTGGTGATAAGAGCAGCGTTCATCAGCGTGCGCGATGCGTCTTCATTTCAACGCATACAATCATGGAAGATGAATACAAAAGTTATTCAGACAGCCGATCCTGCACTTTCTCTATTTAAAGCGGAAAACAGAAACAGTAGTTCACAAAAATTGCTCGTGATTATTCCCCGGAAAAATTCTCCGATTTCGCTCACCGAACGTGCGGCGGACCTGCGGCAAAACGGGGAGTGGAGTGAGGTGCGCATTCTCTCGCTGCAATCCACGGACCAGCAGGAGCAGAAGGTCTGTTGCGCGATCGCACATGCCCTCGCTCTTCCGCCATCTGCGATTGTGCCGGTGGATTCTGCGGATGGCCTGGTGGCAGGCGTTTCTGGGGCAGGGTTGGTGCTCGCCCAGCGCTACCACGGTGCGTTGGCCGCCCTTGCGTTGGATGTTCCGTTCGACACCGTGAGCCAAGGGAAGGGGGATAAGCTCTCTACTCTCCCGTCGGCATCGATCGCGAGCTTAAGGGATCTGCTCTCTGAGGGCGAACGTCAGCTTAGGGGCGTTCTATTCCCTCCAAAGGCTTCATCTGGTAGAATATAATCGTGAATACACTCTTCCTTACCACCGAGGAACAGAAGGTGTTTCAGGCGCTTCCTGACAAGCTCAGGGAGGGGTGGACGATGGAGGTGGAACGATTGACCGCATATGAGACCGTCGAAGAACTGGCAATGCGTCAGAAGATGGCTTCGTTTGATGAATTTCCGCAGATCGCATTGCTTGCGAAGCAGGTGTCAGAGGGGAGTGCGCTTGAGAAACTCTCGCTGCACGATGTCCCGCAAGAGGTCCTGCCGGAACTCTGTTTTACCATCGGGGCGACGGGATTAACCGTACTTATGGCCAAACTTCTTTCTGTAATGCAGAACGATGAGGACCTCGAGGGACTCATGGGTCTTTCGCTTCTCCGTCATGAGATGCTTCTTTCCAATGCTGCAATAACATAATGGCAACTGCAACTCCTTCTGTCGGCAGCGAGAAACCAGGTGCTTTTCCAATTTTCAGGAATCGCGCGGAGATGGTCGACTACGCCCGGAAGCTGGGCTTTAAGAAGATTGAAGAGTTTGAATCGGCGTTGGACTCGGTTGAGAAGCGAGAGAAACTGGTGGAGGCATTGCGCAAGCGCGACCCCAAACTCAATGGCCAGGTGGAGTCGCTTATCAAACATCTCAAGCTCAACAAGCAGGAGATCGCTCGCAAAGAGCGGTGGTACGAGAAGGTGTTGAAGCTCCCGGGGCGCGCCACGAAGGCGACGTGGGAGACCATGAAGCGGCATCCCGCGATCACGCTCCTCATCCTCGCCGCGCTTGTGGCAGGAGGAGCCTACCTCGCGTGGGATCAGTTGGGTGGCCTAGTTACGGTTCCAAATCCCATGGAGGGAGCTTCTGCTGTCGCCGATACCGTTGCCCCGACGACGGGCGGTGCATTCGAAGCGATACCTCAAGGGGGCATTATTCCTTCCAATCCCATGCCCGGCCCGACCGGTGCGCCCAACCTTCCTCTGCCACCTTCACCTACTGGTGGAGCGGCGGATCTCTTTCCACCCAACACACCGCGCTAGACCATGGGTATCGAAAAACAAAAAACAGAACCGACTTCCAAAGAGACCCGCGAAGCTTTGCAGGGTACTCCGCGTGCGTTGGCTGTAGAGGTAATGGCTTTGCATCAGGCACTGGGACCGGAGCGTACGTTGCCTGAGCAAGTTGCGCAGGACGATATTGATGAGAGACTGATGGGATTCAATCAAAATAACATCGTCTATCAGGACTTTGCGGAGCTCAGTTTCTATAACGAACTCCAAATGCGAAGAAAAGCCCTGCAACTCGAAGCAGATCTGCACGACGTTCCCATGCGACAGGATATCGACCGGCACAGAGAACTCATCATTGCAAACCAAGCCGTGACGTACAATCAGTATCTCCCCGCCACCGTTCGGGGCGTTGCGGATCTGATGCAGTTGTGTGGCGAGGAACTGCAGGCGATCATTCCACACCTGCCGCCGGAGCGCAGGGCGGAGCTGGAACAGGAGCAGCTGCAGGCCATTCGTTACCTCCATGCACTCAAAGAGCTCGTACAAGAGCGCGTGCATTTTGCGAGTATTCTCTCTCTCGATGAGCAGATTGAGGAGCTCTCACACATGCCTGCCCAGAAGGACCGGCTCCAGGAATTTCGGAAGACGCGTGACGCGGCGTATGTATCGCTCTCTCCCGATTCAAAGAAGGTTCTTGATGAAGAAGAGAATCTGCGTGCGCAGTATCTTGTCGAGAAGGATCACTCGAAGAAAGCGATCATCCTCGACCAGATAATAAAGCAGCGCAGCGATCATGTTGTCATGATCGAGAACCGCATTATCGAAATGCTCAAGGGTAACCCCGCGGGAGCCGATTTGCCGGGTGCACCGACAGAATTCCTGCCGCAGCGGGTGTACCTGCGGGTACTGCAGGAACGCTACAACCAGGTGCTTGAACTGCAGACGCAGGTGATGAAGAACCCGGAAATCACTGATGCACAACGAGCCGAAATGCAGAGGCTCATGCGCCGTGAGCGCATGTCGATTATGGATCGGATGGTTCTCGTTACGAAGCAAATGTCGGCGCACCACGTGGCCATGGGTGAGCTCACGACCATTCAGAATCAGTTCGGAAACTCCTATGATTTCAACGGTGCATTCAAGCCGTTCGGTGTCATGACGCCCGAAGAGGTTCGTACGAAAGTTGAAAGCAGTATCGACGGAGCGAAAGAATTTCATGTCGGTCGTCTTGAGGTCATGCTGCAGCAGGTCAATACCTCGTTCGATCCGAATGGACTCGAGAATCTTTCGGATGCGGGAATCATGGAGATTGTGGGGAGTACTGATCGACTTTCGGGAATGGTGCGCGGGGCAATTCTCTATCTTGTCCCCGAAGGAAAGCGCAAGGAGGCTCTCGCCCAGTGGTTCGACAGCGTACTGCCCCTTGCGATCCGTGAATCGCTTGAGAGCGGTGTGGGGCCGGATGGCAAGCCTCTCATAAAAGAACAAAAGCTGCAGAAGATCCGTGATGTCATCATTACTCTTCGTGACAAGGGCAGCATTGGCAGGTTTCAGCAGACGCTTGCCGCCATCAAACGCATGCAGCCCGCCAAGACATTCGTTGCGCAAGACGTTCAGATCGAGGTGCTCGTCCAGCTCGACGGCTCGCGGTTTGAACAGAGCCCCGAGGGGCAGGTCGTGACGGTCAACGGTCAGCAGATGACCATCAATGGAGCTACGGCATACGTCCTCATGCTCAGGCAGATGAAGACCGATTCTGAGGCATTTGGTGATGACTACGAGCAGTTCCTCGGCTCTATGGAGGATCTGGTCGATATTCGTCTGAATCTCAAGGCAGAGATCAATGCGATCAAGCAGGGCTGGATGACTTTGCTCAAGTCATTGGGGATTGCTGCGACTGTGAGTGCACTGCTTCCGTGGATTGTGGGTGGCTCGGCAACGGGTGCAACGCTCTATTTACTCGGCAAGACTCCTGCCATCATTCGCGGCATTGGAAGCCTGCCGGGCAAAGCATTGAGGCTACTCGCGCCCTCGGCCATTCTCGCAACCGGTGCTACCGCGCTGCAGATCTATCGCATCATTGAGGATGTGAAGGAATTAGGAGAGATGGATCGCATCATTGAACAGCGCGAAAAAATTATTATTGCCGATCTCAAACTGGCCGGGTTTGAGGCGGATCCTCCCGACCAGAATGAACGATTCACATACAAAGACGGCGGAACGGTGTGTACGGTGAATGTCGCGGATCTCAAGGCCGCGGAGCAGGGGCACAAGATTGCCCAGATCGTACGCATCGGAGGTGACGTCGTGGAGTTGCCGATGATCCTTCGGGCCATTAGTGCGATGAAAAAGGGAACAGCTCCATTGCGGGCGTCGCTACCGGTTCTTGCGGTTGAGGTGGCGATCGAGACGATTGTCTATGGCATTGATCAAAAGGCCGATCGCACCTTTCTCGAGCGTTGCCCCGCATGGTTGCTTGCAAAGATTGATGTCGAACATACGATCGGAGATAAGAAGTACGGGATACTCGCGACGACGTCGGAATTGATGCTGACGGATCCGATTACGAGCAAGCCCGGTGAACAGAAGAAAAATATTCGCGAGAAGATGCTCTTCTGCATGCTGCATGATGAGCTTACAAACGCGCCGGAGCTCATCGGTGAACTTTATCCCACAGGAATGCATCCCAAGAATGTCGATGCTTTTTTCAAAGAGGATTTCCACTCTGTGCTCCTGCCGTACTACGCCGTGCGACTATGGCAGCTCTCGAATGGTGCGCTTTCGCTCGAAGATATCCGCGCGGGACGAGTGGGCGGGTTCAATCTTGCTCCGGCACGCACGCCCGATATGTCGTCTGTTAACGTGCGTCGCGCATTGCGTGAAGCGCTCATTGTTACTCTCGAACATCGAAAGGAGCGGGAGTACGCGAATGCCATCGATACCCTCGGGCAGTATCGGGCAGCTCCTGATCATGATCGCGATGTGCAGGGTGTGCTCACCGACGTGGTGCATTCTCTCGGGCAGCAGAAATCGTTTGGTACAGCACTTCATTCGCTTGAGCGTGATGAGCTTGTTGATGCGCAAGGACGCACCCGCGTACAACGCCTTATCGAAGAACTTGCGGCACGTGTCGATCGAAAGGAGTCACTCAGTATTCCTGCGGGAAGCATTCCCGGTCTGAACGAGGATCTGAATTTTGCAACAAGCGATGCGGTGTTGGAACGGCTCATTGCCGATCCGGCGCTACGAATGCGTCTGTCGCGCGTACTTCCTCGTGATGTTGGAGAGTTGCAGAACATGGAGAAACGAGAGTGGCATGATATCCGTGGTTTCACAGATGCGGTGGAACTCAAGTGGCCCAGTGATGCGACGCGCATGGGATCTCTTGCACACTTCAATTTTCCTGCGAGTTACGCAGCGACTGCGGCCGACAACATTCGCTCGGCATCGGGCAAGCAGTCAATCAAAAGCGAGCCGAGACTGAGGGATCTCTTTCTGGGAGCAAGTGCTGATCAGACGACGCTTGCCAATGCTCTGGAGCACATCACCATCGATGCCATTGAGCTCGTAGAAACAGACAAGCGTGTGCAGGAACGCCGTGCGGCTTTCCGGTTCAATAACCAGCTTACCGAGGGGTTCTTTGGCGGGGAATCTGAGCCGACCCTCGTTTTCACTGCTGGGAGCGTGAGTCACTGGATCAGCCGAAAGCTCACGAGTGTGAAGTTGCCAGAAGGATTCCCGAATCTTCCGCTTTGCGCGGTCTTTTACGAGGGAAAAAAACTCCCAGGGAATCATGACATGGTTCTTGCAACCTACGTTCTCGGAGATCTCGAGAATGGTCGTGTGCTCGTTCTGCAACAGGCTGCAGCGACTGCACAGCTCAATAACACGAACATGCAGGTGATCCCGGGATTACTGCAATCGGTTACCATACGTGAGGCTGAAAGTAAGCCCGGACTGGCTCGTATGTTGGAACAGGCACGTAAAACCCTTGTTGATCGTCGTCAGAATGCGCAACTTGAGAAGCGAGAGAGGCAAAATGCACGTGAGGTGAAATGGGAGCAGGGCAGGGCAGAACGCGATCGGCTGGAGCAGGAACAGAAGTTCGCGCACGATCGTGCCGTTGAGCGTGCAAAGCAGATGCCAGAGATATTGTATGTTCCGGGTATGTATAAGCGGAATGAGGCCGCGAAAGAATTTTCATTGTCGCCCGCAGAATTTCAAGGACATCTCGATGGGCACGATGTGAGATTTACTTCTGCATTCCTCGATCAGATCGGCGTGCCGAGTATGGGGGCAGACCGCGAGAACAAGGGAGTGTGGCATCCACAAGAATCAGATAAATTTCGTTTCTCTGCCGAGAAGAACGGAAAAAGCCATATGTATACTATTCGTCGCCTGGATATGCTCACGCAGGAGCCCACCGACGCATTCACCAAAGAAGATCAAGATCTTAGCTTTGCCGTTCTTTCGACTCCGCTCAATCTTAGTGGTCATCCCAAAGAACATGATGCGACATTCCTCCAACACGTTCGTGAGTATGAATTGCATCGTCTGCTCGACCTTGTCAGCTACCGAAGCTCATTTTCGTGGGGTCCAGCGAAATATCGTCAGAACCTCTTTGCAGAACTTCTGCCTTTGTACGAAAAAACGAAGGACCCTCAGCAGTTCCTCCATGTGCTCCTCAATAACCTTCTGAGAGAGAAGGTGGTGTCTAGCGAGGCATACAACCGTATTCTCGCCAACATGAAGTCATTCGACCGTGCGGAGTAGCATCCGGGCATCCGCCAAAACGTTGGGTTTGTTTCGTGCTGCGTCTGGAGTTTCTGCGCTGTACTCAGTTAAGATACGTGGGAATGGATATCCGCAACTTCTGCCCACCTTCGCGCTCGCTTCGTTCCCGCTACGGCGGGTGAACATCTCTCTATGGAAATTAGAAACTTTTGCATCACCCCGCACCAGACCTCTCCCGCAGCCGCGGGATCGTTCGGTGCGGGGCAGGTCGCTCAGCATTTTCTCCATTCGTATGGAAATTCGTAACTTTTGTATCATTGCCCATATTGATCACGGCAAGTCCACGCTGGCCGATCGTATGATCGAAGCCACGGGTACGCTGCAGAAGCGTGAGATGAAAGAGCAGCTTCTCGATACGATGGATCTGGAGCGTGAGCGGGGTATCACCATCAAGCTCACACCCATGCGCATGAACTGGAAGAATGTGCAATTGAACCTCATCGACACACCCGGGCACACCGATTTCCGCTACGAGGTAAGCCGCAGCCTTGCAGCGTGCGAAGGGGCGATTCTGCTCGTCGATGCCTCGCAGGGTATTCAGGCCCAGACACTGGCTGTACTCATGATGGCAATGGAGCACGATCTCACGATCATTCCCGTGCTCAACAAGATCGACCTGCCGGCGGCAGAGCCTGAGCGCGTAAGCGAAGAAGTCGTCAAACTTCTTGGATGTAAGAAGGAGGAAATCCTGCACATCTCAGCCAAGGAGGGCAGGGGAGTGACCGATGTTCTCGATGCGGTGGTGGACCGTATTCCTCCGCCGAAGAAGCATACGGTATCTAAGGCCGCTCGCGCGCTGATTTTCGATGCCGTCATGGATCTGTACCGGGGTGCAGTGGCGTACGTGCGCGTGATGGAGGGTACGTTTGCGAAGGGCGACAAGGTCCATTTGCTCGGAACAAAATCCCATGTCGAGATTCTGGAGCTGGGGCATTTCGCCCCCGGATTCTCGCCCGATGCCAGGCTCACTGAAGGAGAGATTGGCTACCTTGTGACAGGCGAGAAGGACGTAAAGTCAGTGCGCACGGGTGACACGGTCTCTGCACTACAGGATGGCAAGGCACTCCCCGGGTACAAGGAGGTGCAGCCCATGGTTTTCGCTGGGCTCTACCCCTCGGCTGCCGATGAGTATCCGCAGCTGCGTGAGGCACTCGAGAAGCTTGCCCTCAACGATGCTGCGCTGCGGTTTGAGCCGGAGCACAACGTGGCACTGGGCAACGGATTTCGCTGTGGCTTTCTTGGGCTGCTGCACATGGATATTATTCAGGAGCGTCTGGAGCGCGAGCATGACTGCGATCTCGTGATCACGGCACCGAGTGTGCTCTATGAGGTGAAGCTGGGTGTACGACGTCCGGCGGAGGTGGTGCGTGCCAGTCTCTTGAAAGTCGATGAGCCTGATACTGCGCGCATCAGTAATCCTGCGGATTTTCCCGATCCTTCGTGCATTGCGGAAATTCGAGAACCCTGGGTGAAGCTCGAAATTGTCTGTCGCGCACAGGATATCGGCGCCGCCATGACGCTCGTGACGGACCGACGCGGCGTGCAATTGGACTTAAGTTACCTTGATGCCGACCGCGCGCTGCTCACGTTCGAGGTGCCGCTACAGGGTATCGTGCTCGACTTTTTTGATCTGCTGAAATCGGCAACGTCGGGCTATGCTTCGATGAGTTATGATCCCATCGGTTACCGTCCGGGCGATCTGGTGAAACTCCAAATCCTGCTTCTCGGTGAACCGGCTGATGCTCTCTCAACCATTGTGCACAAGAGTGAGGCGCACGGTGTGGGCGGCGTGATCTGTAAGAAGCTTAAAGAGGTGATTCCCAAGCAGCAGTTTCAGATTCCGATTCAGGCCGCCATCGGTGCCAAGATCGTTGCACGTGAGACGGTATCGGCCTATCGCAAGGATGTGACAGGCTACCTGTACGGCGGAGATGTGTCGCGCAAGCTCAAGCTTCTCAAGAAGCAGAAGAAGGGCAAGAAGCGCATGAAACAGATGGGCAGGGTGACACTCACACAAGAAGCGTTTCTGGCGGTACTCAAGCGGTCGTAGAAGTATCAGGATATCGGAATATCAGATTATCGGTGCGAGCAGTCGGGCCAATGTTCACTGATATTCTGGTACTCTGTTGCTCTGATATTTCCCCTTCAGTATTCAACCACCCACGTTTCCCCTTCGTTCCGTCTTCCTGGCTCTCCCGCTTGAGGGCCAACCCAAGTGGCAATTTCAGGCGCTCGTAGAAGAGCTCAAACCTTTTGAGGACATCCTCCGTTTCCAGAATCCGCAGTCGCCGCACTTGACCCTCATGTTCTGGGCGAGCATGGGCGAGCTGGAGTACCGGGGTATTGTGGCGCAATCGCACAAGATCGCAGCGATGCATGCACCTTTTACGATGCTGGTCACCGAGGCCGATACATTCGGCAATCGCGGAGAGGATCGTGTGCTCTTTCTTTCAATCGGATTCAGTGATCAGCTGGCACGCGTGAAGAAGTCGTGCCCGTGGTCTGAAGGACGAGCCTTTTCTTCGCATATCACGCTTGCACGCGTCGGGCACCCGCAACGTTTCAATACGGTGAAGAAGAAAGTCATGAAGGCGCTGGAGGGCATTACGTTCGATATTCCCGTCGATCGTCTGCGGCTGTATGCCGAAGTGAACGGCGCGAAACAGACACCGCTTGAGGATTTTCCTTTTGAGGGAAAGGCAAAACTTTCTTTGGTGTCACCCTGAGGAGCGAGCAGAGCGAGCGTCTCGAAGGGTGAAACCGTCTTATCCAAATCAAATTGATCGCCGCAGAGAACCGATGGTCGCCCTTCGAGACGGTCTTCGCTGCGCTCAGGCCTCCTCAGGGTGACACAGCTACTCTTTCTCTTCTGTTTTCTGCTGCAGGAGCTTGCGTACCGAGGGAATGAATGGCTCGAAGACCGTTTGCAGAATACTGGCCGTGAGCGGCTGCAGTTTTTCGAAGGGGATATTCCGCTTCTGTGATTGAAAGAATTCCTGCAGCACAAATGTCGTGAGCTGCAGCACCGTGCCGTCGATATGTTTTTCGTCAATCATGAGTTTCAGCAGGATCCCTTCGACGTCGAGTGAGAGAACAGTTTGCAGCCGTGTGATCCAACGGATGAGTATTTCACCCTCCTGGGCGGCAATGGCTCCATGCTTTGTGAGCGCCTCCGAAGCAGAGAGATCCGGTTCGGGTATTTCTTTCAGCATCTCGCCGAGGTATTCCTTCACTGTTGCGCGGCATCCTTCGTGAATGAGCGAGAGAATGGCGAGGATGAAAATGCTGGGGCAGTCGCGCGCGACTAAGCGCGAAACCAATACGAAGAGATGCGCATGGTCCGATTCATCCAAAAACTGAATGATGGCTTTGGCGACCTGATCGTCACGGCGCTTACTCTTTTTCTCCTCCCGACGGATCTGTTGCATGCCCGCTGCAGCCGCGGCAAAGCGTTGCTTGGCATTTTCGCTGAGTCCCTCAAATCCGCTCGCTGCGCCCTCGCCCGGTGCTCCGATTTCTGGACCTCCTATCTCTGACATGAGTCCATGGTAGCGGGTTATGGGTGATCGGCAACACAATGGTTGTACAATTGTCTATTGGCGATTTTTTCATTGGCGATATTGCAAACAATCGCCAATTGCCAATCTTGAAATCGCCAATCGATTATTTCTTGATGCGAATGAAGTACCCCGATGTTTGGAGCTGTGATACGTCGCGCATGCGCTTCGTGCCCCAATCGAGACACCGAAGCAGCCAACGGAATGCACCGATACGGTGAAGGGGCGTGAAGCGGGCCAGTGATTCGAAGAGGCCGCGTACGGGACAGATGTCGATCTCGCTGCATCTGCGAAACAGGTATGCGATGGCATCTTTTGAGTAGCGGTAGTAGTCGCGGTAATCCGCGGTTACCGTGGCGTGGTAACGGTACACGAAGGGAACGTACAGCAGGCTCACTGCTCCGGATTTTAAGACACGGCAAATCTCCTCTGCTGCGCGCTTGGGGTCATAGACGTGCTCCAGCACGGCCATGCAGAAGAGACCATCGACTGAAGAATCGGCGAAGGAGAGCTGATGGATATCTTCCACGAAATCCGGATGGTATTGGTCGGTGTAGTCGGTCACGCGGTACCGCACGTTTGGATCTGAGAGAAAGCGTCCAAACAGTTTCTGGCGGTGTGCGTTCACACGGTCTCCGTGATCGGGATCAAGGCGCAATCCTCCTCCGATATCGATGATCAGGCCGCCGCGCTGAAAGATCTCGCGTATCACGATTTCTTCAAACGTGCTCCAAAACGGGCCCTTAAGGGCTTCGCGCAGAGAGGCGGGACGCCGCATCGTCGCCGGAGAGATCGAAAAATCGGGGATGGGTGCTGGCATTGGTGTCACTATAGCATGCACATGCACGTCGATATTGGTTGCGGGGGCCGGATTTGAACCGGCGACCTCGAGGTTATGAGCCTCGCGAGCTACCAGGCTGCTCCACCCCGCGTCGAACAAAGCCATTCTGCCTTACATTTTTCTTGCGCGAAAGTGGAAAATGCGTAGAATCCGTCCGCTATGGCACATAAGAAAGCGGGTGGCTCAACAAGCAACGGCAGAGACAGTGTTGCAAAACGTCGAGGCGTTAAGCGATTCGGCGGTCAGGTGGTATCGGCCGGCGAGGTTCTCATTCGTCAAAAAGGCTATTGGTACCGTCCCGGAGACAATACTCATATGGGAAAAGACTGGACGATTCATGCCAGTGTTCCGGGTCGCGTGCGTTTCTCAGAGAAGCGCGTCGTGAAATTCAGCGGCCGCCGCGAGCAGAGCACGTTCGTGCATGTCGAGCCCGTAAAGGCATGATGAACAGGTGCTCCGAAAAAATCATCCTCTGTTTCAGAGTGCTCTCTTTAACTCTTCAATTCTGTCTCGGTGGAAGAAGTAGAGATTCCAGTGCTCCATGATGGGCATCTGGCGTAGCAGCTCCAGGTACGCGGCCTCACGTTCCTCACCGTAGGAATTCTCTTCGCTGAGCGTGAGATCGAGAGGGCGCTGCTGCTCGGTGATGATGAGCGCTTTCTCGCCGGGTTTGACCAGACTTAAGTTCTCTTTGGCGTATTTGTCTTTGAACTGTGCGGAACGGTAGTAATCCAGTTCTTTGTATCCGCGAGCGATGCGCATGCGCAGAACGGTGTTCTGTGCGCGAATGTCTTCCAGGGTTTGTTCAAAGAGCACATTGCGATAGAACGAGAGGGCCAGACCGAATGCCATGAACCCCACAACCGTGAGACCCACGATAATCGTGAGCTGCTTGCTCATTGGTTCGATGTGCTGATAGGCCACGGTTTAGGGATTAGGGATTAGAGAATAGAGATTGGGAATTAGGGAAGGAAGATGACTGCCTCGAACCTATGTGCTCTTCACCACCCATACAGATTACCTTTCCTTTTCTTCCGCTGGAACCTCATTGGTCTTGCCCCTAATATACTGATCCCTAATCCCCAATTATGAAGATCTTCTGCAGTGGTATCGGCGGCATGGGTCTCTCGGCGTACGCGGCGTACCGTGCGAGTCAGGGGCACCATGTACTCGGCAGTGATCGTGCGGATTCCGATATCATGCACGACCTCATTGAGCAGGGGATCGAGGTCATGCTCTCGCAGGATGGATCACACGTGCCGGAGGATTGCGATCTGTTCGTTTACTCCGAGGCGATTCCCGAGCAAAGCCCCGAGCGTATGCGCGCCGCCGCACTCCATATTCCGCAGCAGTCGTATTTTCAGGCATTGGGAGAGCTCTCCCGCATTCGTCCCTCGGATCCCGGGACTTCGGACGGGCAGGCCCGTGGAATGCGTGTTATTGCGGTTGCCGGTACGCACGGAAAATCCTCCACGACCGTGATGGCAGCCCGCGTACTCATCGCGGCGGGCTTGGACCCCAGTGTGATTGTGGGCACGAAAGCGCAGGAGCTCTCTGGTCGCAATTGGCGCAAGGGTTCGAGCGATCTCTTTCTCGTGGAGGCATGCGAGTATCGTCGGTCTTTTCATTATCTCTCTCCGACCAGTGTTCTACTCACGAATGCCGATGGCGACCATTTTGACTTCTACCGGTCCCCGCAGGAGTATCAGCAGGCATTCGTGGAATTTCTCGCGAAGCTCCCGCCCGATGGCGCCGTCATCACGCACGGCACTGACCCTGTGTGCACCGCCATTATCGAACGAAGCGGACGACAGATGATCGATGCCGATACATTCCCGTTGCCGCCGCTGGCCACTCCCGGCCTCCATATGCAGCAGAACGCGCAGCTGGTACTTGCGCTCGCAGAGCAGTTGGGCGTTGCCTCAGAACAAGCACTTTCTGCCCTCTTAGGCTATGCAGGATGTTGGCGGAGAATGGAAATGAAAGGCCAGACGACGCAGGGTGTGACGGTGATCGATGACTACGGTCACCATCCCACAGAGATCCGAGCGACCGTTGCCGCACTGCGTGAAGCGTATTCCGGCAGACGTCTTGTCATTGCCTTTCAACCTCATACGCATGATCGCACACGGAAGCTCTACGATGCATTCACCAAGGCGTTTGTTGGTGCTGACGTGGTTATCATTCCGAACATCTACGATGCGCGACCCGATCGCGAAAGCGGTGCGGTGAATGTCGATACGTTCGTTGCGGATCTGGAAAAGGGGAGTCACGTACAGGCCATCAACGGCCGATCGCTTGCAGAGACAGGGCGCATGCTTACCGATGAGATTCTGCATCCGAAGGATGTTCTTCTGGTTCTCGGAGCGGGTGACGTGACGGAGCTGGCGGCACACATTGTGCGTTCAGAGCATTCACTGCATCATTGATCGAAATTGAAGAGCGGCGAATCTTCGAAGTACAGTGCCATCGCCGTTGAAATCATCTTTGCCATGGCTGCTCGGTTGACGGGATCGGCCGGACCGAATAATCCGGTAAGAGTTCCCTGATCGTCGGTATAACCCTCGACCAGCCCGTGACTGGCTGCCGTTTCGATACAGGCGGCGTACGGAATTGTGGGCGAGACATCGCGGAACATCGTTCCCATCGGCCATTCGCGCGGAACATTGAGCACCTGCAGGAACGTGGCCACGACTTCGCCTCGCGTTGCAGGACGCAGAGGGTTTACTGATCGATTGAGAAAGACCAGCCAGCTGCGCTGCTCGGCAGAGGCCACGAATGGTGCGAACCAAGTACCTTTTGCCTGATCGTTCTCCGGTTCGGTATGGATCTTCGTCTCGTCGATACTGGCGAGTCGGTGGGCGATCTTGGAAAGCTCCGCCAATGTCACAGGATCTGACGGACCAAATTGTCCTGTAGGAACTCCTTCTGCATCGCGGTATCCCGACATCACTTTGGCATCCAGTACGCGTCGCACCGCAGCCGTGAACCACTGGCCGACAGGAATATCGCCAAAGATGACCGGCTTGCCGTCAATGGTCGCTTTCACGAATTGGCTGGCCCGCTCTTCATCCTGTTGCTGCTTGAGCTGCGGCAGATTATCGCACGAGATCTGTACCGAGAGAGTGACGCGGCTGTCTTTGATCAGACGCCCCGACTTGGGACTGGGCGTGTTACACCCTTCGATCGGATCGAAGGTTACGGAGTAGAGACCGATAGGCATGGGATCAAAAAAGCCGGGAGAGGTTCCGGTGTACACGGCTCCGTCCGGACCGGATAGCGTATAGCCGAACCCGGGAGGGGACGTATCGACGCTCACCTTGCCCGAAATGGCGAGTGTGTACTCAATGCTGAGATTCACCGTACTTTCTTCGCTTAATTGAAAAGAAGCCTGTGGTTTGTTGATGACCACGCTCTCTCCATTGAATATAAGAATTATCCGTACGGACATGCCGGATGGCGGCATAACGTTGAGAAGATAATTTCCAGTCGGTGCGGCTTCGTACGTGTGTGCTGCGGCACTGGTTGTCGTGCGGGTTCCATCGGGCTTCAGAAGCACCCAGTTGCCCAGAACAGTAAATCCCTCTGCGGGCTTCTGTTCCACCGTAATGATTCCGGTGCTCTGCGATTGCGCTATGGCCGGCAGCAGAGAGCATGTCATTGTGACAACAAGGGAGAGCGACAGCGTTCTGATATTCATAGACGGTGTGGGGGAACGTCCTAGTGTTGCGCAGGGTGGCTCTCGTGTGCAATGGACCATGGGCCGCCTTTCTGGTACGCCGTTCGTTCGAATGAAAAAAGCATCCTGCGCCTGCAGGATGCTTTGAATGGCGGTAGTACGGTCTGCTTAGGCCTGTTGGGCGGCCAGACGTTGCCGTACGGTCTTCTTGGCGATGAATGCAGTAAACAGTGTGCTCAGGAGCAGGAAGAGTACATCGGCCCTGAAACCTGTGACGGGCAGCCCCGTGACTCCGATGGTCGTTGTGGCGACGAGAGATGCGCCTCCATTACCTTCTGAGAGGTCGCTTGCTGAAACGCGAGCCGTGACGACGGGCTTGTCTCCTTGCTTGAGTGATGCGCTCAGTGCGAGCGGGACGGTGACACTCCATGTTTTGCCCGAGTAGATCTGGGGCACTTCCCAGTAAACGGTTTCACCCGTCAGCATGCCGAAGTGCGGCAATGGCGAGCTGAATTGAGCCATCGCGGAATCAACCTGTGCCGAGACCACGACGTTGTGTACCGTACGCGCTCCCGTGTTTTTGATGGTGATCGTGGTACGTACCGTGCTGCCGGCAAGCGCTTCTGACTGATGGGCAGCCAGCCACATGCGAACAGAACGGCCTTCGTTACTGTCTGGCACGGGCTCTTCGGTCGGTGCAGGGGTCGGTGCAGGCGGATTCACGACACCGCATGTGAATTTGCCGGAAAGCGTGAGTGAGGCGTTGGCGTTGAGCGTGCGTTGAATGGGTGAGACTAAGTCACATCCATCACGTTGGTGGAATGTAACGCGGTACGAGCCAGGTGCCATGCCCGTGTACGTGACCGGTGTAACGCCGGTATCGCGCAGATCATTCGGCCCGAGCAGCTCGAATGATGTTCCTTCAGGCTCGCTATCGACGACGATTGTGCCGTCGTATCGATACTTGATCGTTACGATTATGGCATCGCCCTCCTCCACGGTGAAGCGCACATCACGATTGACGGTAGCGAGCACATCGATGCCGTTCTTTTGTACCGTAGTGGACATTTTGGCATTGGCAGGCGGAGTGATGTGCAACAGATACGAGCCGATCTCTGCAATGGCCAGCTCTTTGCGTTCCTGTTCCCTCATCGTGATCTGAGATCCGATGGGAAAGGTAAGTGTGTAGTCACCCAAAAGTCCGATAGGACTCTGCTGGATAATCGTCACTGTTCCGGCGGCGAAGGCCGGTGTGGCAACGAGAAGGAGGAATGCCGCAGCGGCACTCGTCATGGTTGTGCGCAGAGAGAATGTCATAACGCGTGGGGGAAGAAAGAAGTTCCTCTATCCGTGAAAGCGGACAAAAGGTGAGTATTAAACCAGTATTCATTATGTATGTCAACTATTGTTCCTCGGCTCCGACCAGGCCTTTTGCAGGGATGTGCCCCAAATTGTGTGCAGCGTCGATAATTCTGTGGCAATCAGCTGTTCTTTGCCAAAATTCAAAGAGAACAGGGGATCAGCACTTGTGTGCCCTACGGCCGCCGCCGGTATGCAGGCAGATGCACACATCGAGGCAATATGTGCGGCTTGGTCGATGCCTGCCTCGACCAGGAATCCGCCGGTTTGGCTGAAGAGTAAACTGTCTCTGCGCAGAGAAGACTCAAGAGCAGAAAGATCGATGCGGATACCGATTGATCCGCCACATTTTCTCTGTGGCACTGTCATTTCCAAAAGTGCGAGTAAAAGGCCGCCATCGCTGATGTCGTGACATGAGCGAACACAGTCTGATTGAATAAGTTTTGTGATCAGCTCTATAACTCTTGCCGTTGCGGAAAAGTCCGGTTTTGGAACGTTCGCCCCAAGGAGTGCGTCGCGCGGACTTTTGGTGAGATTTTCAAGGACTTCGTAGTAGAGCGATCCGCCGCATTCATCACGACGCTCCCCGATGAGCAGCAGCACCGAATCGGGTTGCTGCAGCTGCATGGTTACGGCTTTCTGTGCATCAGGCATGACACCGACGCAACAGACGATGGCGGTGGGATCGATGGCACTGCCGTCGGGTTTGCCGTTGTACAGGCTTACATTGCCCGAGATGATCGGTACGGGTTCGCCGGCGATTGCCACACCACGCGCGGCATCGGCAATGCCTCGTACTCCTTCTTCAAGAGCCGAGAGCTGCTCGGGGATTTGGGGATTGCCGTAATTGAGACAGTCGGTGAGGGCGCGCGGAACCGCTCCGGTGGCTGCGACATTACACATGGCTTCCACTGTGGCATTGGCTCCCTGCCAGTATGCGGAAATTCTTCCGTACCGTCCGTTACCGTCCGCCGAGAGCGCAACACCGACGTTGCGGTTCTGATCCGTGAGATCCTGCCATCCCGGGTGTGTTCCCTCGTGAACGTAACTTGCAAGATCTTGCAGCGGCGCAATGACACCGGCGTCGCCCTCACCCGCTTCAATGACAGCGTTGCCGATGACGTTCTTGTCGTAGTGACGCACGAGAGGATCTTTGCTCGCCGCATTGGGATGCCGGAGCATGGCCTCGAGGATTTCGGTCAGTGAGAAGCTCTTTCCCTGTACGGAAACGTGATCACCCGTGCAGGTGATCTGTGGCTCGCTCGTCGCCGTCTGCACCGGTTTCGTTGGGCGCGTGTACTGCAGGCCGCAGGTGATATCGAGCGCTTTCGCGCAGCAGACAACCTTTCCACGATAGGTCAGACGGAAAACGGGATCCGTTGTTACCGTTCCGATATGGCTGGCCCTGGCGTTCTCGGCCACCTCCGGCAAGTTCCACGCTTCATTGTAGTGACGCAGAATCGAAGCGGTGAGTGAGGGATGGCAGATCCAGCAGAATCGTTCCTGTGTTTCGGCACAGGCGATAATCTCCGGCGGCAGATCTTTTACGGCAATGTGCACGGCATCCAGATCAACTTCCGCACCCAGTCCGCGGTCAGCCACCTGCTCCACGCCGGCACATACCACACCTCCGGCCCCGAGATCCTTAAAGCTCACCTTGTCGAGATGTTTGTTGGCAGCGAGCCAGTCGAAGAGTGCGTAGGTGGAGGCCAGCAGATGCCGCTCGAGAAAAGGATTCGGCTCCTGCACGGCTCCCGAGTTTTGCTCTTTCTTCTCTTCTTCCATCGAGGCGCTGGCGAATGAAGCGCCGCCGAATCCGCTGCGATCGGTTGGCTTACCCACGAGGATGATGTTGTATCCCTCTTTTCCGGCTTCTTCAGGCACTTCGCTATGAATCACCTCATCCTCGCGCACAATCCCGACGGCAATGGCGTTCACGAGACAGTTACTGTTGTACGATGCATCGAAGACCGTATCACCGCCGAGGTTGGGGATCCCCAGGGGATTGCCGTACCCTGCAATGCCGCGGGCGACTTCGCGCGCGATCGTGCGCGATTCCTCCGTTTTCAGGTCGCCCAGGCGCAGAGCATCCAGTGCACCGATCACCCGGGCGCCCATACACACCACATCGCGCACCACACCGCCGATGCCCGTGGCCGCCCCTTCGAACGGGACGATCTGCGAGGGATGATTGTGCGATTCATGTGAAATGACCAGCCCCCAGCGTTTGCCTGCAGGAGCATCGGTGATTGCCACGATGCCGCTGTCTTCTTTCGGCCCCAGAATCACGTGGCTGCTCTCGGTTGGCAGCATTTTCAAGAAGCGCCGACTTGATTTGTAGCTGCAGTGCTCGCTGCCTTGTATGCCCCAGACGGTTGCTTCGACGATCGTTGGGTCGCGTTTGAGCATCGTCGTGATCGCGCGTGCTTCATCCACCGTCAGTCCGATTTTATGTTTCTTGAGAAGATCCTTCACTTCTGTATCGCTTGCAGTCGAGAAGGGGAGGAGGGGAATCGTCGGTTGTTGGTTCGCAGATGGTGCCATTGATGCCCGCATCATAGGGCAAAGATTTACGGAGAGGAAACCTATCCCGCGGCAGTTTGTTCACCGGATTACATGAGGATGAACGTCAGTGCTCCGAAGTAGTAATACTGCGTATTTTCGTCAACACCGGGGGCGTTTTCGATCGGTGTTCCATCGATCGCATAGAGCTTGAGGCTCCGCACCCATTCCCCGAGGGTGAAGTAGGTGTTGCGGTACCTGCAGTCCGTTCTGCAGGCCCCGGTTACCGTGTCACTGTTGTAAGCACCGTCATCACATTTTTCCGCTTTGCGGCCGTCTGTCGGATTGTCATCCTTGATGCCGTCACCGCAACGTGCTGGTTGGCAGTCTTTTCGGCACAACATGTTGGGGACGTTGCTGTTACTCGTGCCCAGATCACACTGTTCATTGAGTTCGGGTTCGACAAGGGCATTGCCGCAATTCCCCGGCACACTGCTCTCTTGCGAAGAACTGCCATCGCCCGCTGAGCTGCTGCTTCCGTCCGTCGGGCCGCAGTTCGCGCCGGTTGCAGGCGAGGCAAGACACTGCGTGCTGCCCATAAATGTGCCGCCCATAAAACTGTCGGTGCACGTCTGCTCGCTGATGTTGCCGAAGCAGGTGCCGTAGTCTGCACCTGCAATGCAGCAATTTCCTTTTTCGGCAGGCTTGGAGCTCGAGGCATCTTCACTGCTTTCGGCTCCTCCGCTGCTTGGCGCGTCGCCTGCCGATGAAACCGGATTCGAAGCATCTGATCCGCTCGATCCTGCCTCACTCGTCGTTCCACCACCACCACCAGTTGCCTTGCTGCTCTGTTCCGAGGCGCTGCTGTTTCTGTCATTGGTGCTGCTTGCCTCTGCTGCCGAACTCTGCCCCGTGCTTCCTGCTGAACCTTCACTGCCACCCGATGGATGTCCGGGGTCGATGGGGCCGACCTGGCAACCGGTAATACAACTGGCCATATCGGCGAAACAGCTGCCGGCACCGTCGCCGCCCGTTGTCTGCGCCAGAAGATGAGCAGGCGAAAATCCGAGATCATCTTCTTGTGCAATACACGAGAGCCACTGGCGCGTATCCCACTCAACGGAGATGGCCGTGCAGCATGTTTCCTGTTTCTTGGATGACGCGGAGTCCGAAGCGGCTTTACTGCTTTCGTTGCCTCCACTTGCAGAAGATGTCGGTGCAGATGCATCGGATGCCGTAGAACCCCCTTCGCTTCCTCCACTCCCTCCACTCCCTCCACTGCCCCCACCTCCACTGCCTACCGATGATGCTTCTGCAGATGCATCGGAGCCCGAGGACCCTCCTTCGCTACCCGCACTCCCTCCACTTCCACCTCCACCCCCGCTCGCTGTACTCCCTCCACTTCCACCTCCACCCCCGCTCGCTGTACTCCCTCCACCCCCGCCACTGCCCCCACCTCCACTGCCTACCGATGATGCTTCTGCAGATGCATCGGAGCCCGAGGACCCTCCTTCGCTACCCGCACTCCCTCCACTTCCACCTCCACCCCCGCTCGCTGTACTCCCTCCACTTCCACCTCCACCCCCGCTCGCTGTACTCCCTCCACCCCC
>MNWP01000033.1:0-62242 GCA_001872575.1 Candidatus Peregrinibacteria bacterium CG1_02_54_53
CTACCAGGCCCAGAGGACGGGAGGATGCCGGATCTGCTTCATCCCCCTCCTAACGGAGGGGGTTTTGCGATGGAACTATAAAAATAATCCGTGCCGAAGCGCGGGTCTCGTGCCTGCACGCCGAAGTGCTGTTATGAGGGACGGGATCTTGGCGTTACGGCACGCAGGCGTGGGTTCCCGCCGTGCTGGCCGAAGGTCCCCCGAGAGGGAAGGCACACCATTTAAGGGAAAAGAGAGTTCATGACCCATTCGACTTCGCTCAGGGTCATCCATTTACTTCATTTCAAGGTTCTTCAAGATGTCATCCCGAGCGCCCGCCCGGATGTTGTCCGGCCCGCCCGATCCGAACGGAATCGTTCGGGCGGGTACGGACGGGTAGTCGAGGGATGAGAGAAAAACCGTCCTGTCGGCCGTAGTCCCGCATACGCGGGACGAAGGCTGAAGGTTTGTCTCTCATGAATTAGTCATCCGTTGGCCCTTCAAACTGATCTCGGAGCGTGTACGTATCCAGGTTCTTTTCGCCGAGCAGGGCGATCACGTGGTCCACAATGCCCTCGAAGGGCACCTCCTGTTGCTGACCTTTCTGCATGTCGCGCAGGATGATCGTGCCGCGTTTCACTTCCATTTTCCCCAACAGGAGCGCGAACTTCGCTTCAAACTTGTCGGCCAGACGCATCTGACTTTTCAGACTGGCCTCGCCCAGCGCACCAACGGTGTGCACGCCCTTCTCGCGCAGGTCCGAGATCAGCAGCAGGCAGTTCTTCTTTGCCTCAGGGCCCAATTGTGCCACGAAAATATCCACCTGATCCTTGTGCGGTGCCTGCACACCCGCCTCTTTCATGTGCCACATGATGCGTTCCATACCACCGGCGAATCCCACGCCCGGTGTGGGTTTGCCGCCCAAAAGCTCTATCAGCCCGTCGTAGCGTCCTCCGCCGCCAACCGCGTTCTGCGCCCCCGTGGACTGATCCCAGAATTCGAATACGGTCTGGGTGTAGTAGTCGAGACCGCGCACGAGGTGCGGATTGGGCACGTAGGCGATGCCGAGTGCATCGAGGTACTCGAGGAGCAGAGCATGGTACTGCTTACTCTCGTCACTGAGGAACTGTTCGAAAAGGGGAGCACCCTTGAGCAGAACCTGTGTGTCTTCTTCTTTGGAATCCAGAAGGCGAAGAGGGTTCGTTTGCAGTCGTTCTCGATCAAGATCGGGCAGGTTGCGCTCTTTACCGATGAAGAAATCTTTGAGTGCCTGCACGTAGGCGGCACGGTTTTCGGCCGTACCGATGTTATTGATCTGCAAAGTGAGGCGGTCGAGAATCCGCAGGTCGGCGAAGATCTTGGCAATAACGTGGATGAGTTGGGCATCGAGACTGGGATCCTTGAGGCCGATAACCTCCAGATCGAACTGATGAAACTGGCGGAAACGTCCCTTCTGCGGACGGTCGTGTCGGAAACACGGGCCGATGGCGTAGAGCTCAACCGGCTGAGGCAACTGTTGCATGCCATGTTCGATGTACGACCGGCACATGCCGGCGGTGAACTCCGGACGGAGCGCAAATTCCGACTTATCCTCCTGTACATCTTTACGCTTACCCGAGACCGAAAAAAGCTCCTTCTCCACAATATCCGTGTGCTCGCCGATACCGCGTTCGAAAATACGTCGATCTTCGAACATGGGGGGATCCATGCGCCTGTAGCCCGCCTGGCGGGCGCGGTGACGCACGGCCTTCTTAATGTAGGTCATGTAGCGCTGTTCTTCGGGAAGGACGTCATGTGTGCCTTTCGGTGTTCGGAACAAAGGTTCTGACATGCGATCTTAGGGGAAGAACGATTATCAACGAGATCGCGGCGAAATCCCTGCGGAGCGTAGCGGAGCGGGACGAAGCCGGATGGGGGTGCGGAATTGGGGTTCAGCCATATGCGTGTGGGGATTGTATCAGTGTGGGATTCCTTTGAGAAGGGTACTTCTGCGCAGTATGCAGGAGTGCGCACCGTTGCCAGCCGCACCCCTGCGCTGTCAACGCATGATTTTTACTTCTGCGAGTCTGCAGACGGAAGGCGCTGGATCAAGGCTCCATCGATCACGCGCCGCACTTCGCCTGTTGTGTGATTGACGACTACACAGGCATTGCGGGCCGCTTCGGCCTGCTCGGCAAGCTGCTCTGGGGTGCGCCTGCCCTCCTGCTGATTCACGAGGACGATGCTGCCATCAGGTGCCCGAGTGGGATTGAGAACTACCATGGAATAGGGGGAAAGAATAGAAAAGAAAAAACCCTCGCAGAGTGCGAGGGCTTATTCGCAAGTTGGGGAATCGTTTACGCCAACCTACGCCCTCGCAGCGAGTGCATCATCATGTGCATCATGGTTCGGTTTCTCTCACCACAGGTGCCGAGGGCGGACTTTCGCTGAATCACGGGTCCAGTGTACGGTTCGAGGTGTGCGTGTCAACGAAATCCGCAAGAAGGAGGGCGTGTCACTGCTGTGTCTCATGTCGGACAAACTGACTGAGAGATCGTCAAGCGGATGCGCATTTTCACGTATTCTGCTATTCCATTGAGATGGTGTTCATGACCGATTCATTACATTTGTGCCCGGAAGTCCGTCAATGAGAGATTTTCCGTTCATCCGTATACTGGTCACCGATGAAGAAAAATTCTCACAACAATATTCCCACGATCATTGTGGTTCTGGGTGCGACGGGGGACCTCATGGCAAAGAAAATCGTTCCTTCGCTTCTGCACCTTTCCGCAGAGGACAAAATCCCCAACAAGTTCAAAGTCGTGGGTTTTGCGCGCCGAGAACTCAGTAATGAAGCTTTTCGGGAGCGCATCGCCGAAATCGTTGCGGTGCATAGGGAACATCACCGAAGTGATCACCATTCGCAGGCGTTCCTCGATCTTTTTGCGTATCATTCCGGTGATTTCAGCGATGTCGGTGCTTTTCGCGGACTCAAAGCCAAGCTGAAGGCGATCGATACCGAATGGGGCGTGTGTACGAACAAGGTGTACTACCTGGCGGTGCCGCCCGAAAAATTCGATCCGATCTTTCGCGGTCTCGGAGCGACCGGGCTCAATAAACCGTGCGGCGGCGCCTTCGGGTGGACGCGCATGCTGGTGGAAAAACCGTTCGGTCACGATCTTGTATCGGCCGAGAAATTGGAAAAATTGCTGGCGCGTTATTTTAAGGAAGAACAGATCTATCGCATCGATCACTATCTGGCCAAGGAACTCATTCAGGGTATTTCCTATTTTCGGTTTTCGAACAACCTTCTCGAATCGTCGTGGAGCAACAGGGATATCGAGAAAATCGAAATCCGTTTGCTTGAGAGCATCGGCGTGGAGGAGCGTGGCAGTTTCTACGAGAGCGTGGGAGCGCTGCGGGATGTGGGGGAGAACCACCTTCTCGAAATGCTGGCGGCGATCACCATGGATGCACCGGTGAGCATGCATATCGAGGAATTGCACGCGAGACGTGCCGAACTGATGAACACTCTCAAGCCGTGGACGCTCAAGGAGATACAAGGGAACACCTTCCGCGCGCAGTATGAAGGCTACCGGTCCATTCGCGGTGTGAGCAGCGATTCCACTGCAGAAACGTACTTCAAGCTCAGGACGGAACTGCTGCATCCCGCCTGGCAGGGGGTGCCGATCTACTTTGAAGCGGGAAAGCGCTGCCCCGAAGCCCGCAAAGAGATTGTGGTCACTTTCAAGCATCCATCCACGTGTCTCATGTGCACGCGGGAACATCACATCCAAAACAGGGTGGTATTTGCCCTGGAGCCCGAAGAGAAAATTTCCATCCACTTCTGGACCAAGAAATCGGGGTACGAACACACGCTCGTCGAACGCACGTTCGATTTCTTCGTCCATCAGAGGACCTCGCGTATGAAATACGTGGAGGAGTACAGCAAACTGCTCTTCGCCTGCATTCTTGGCGACCAAACCGTGTTTCTGAGTGGCGACGAAGTACGTGCGCAGTGGAAATTCGCCGATCCGGTCGTAGATGCCTGGAAGAAGAACGTTGTGCCGTTACACACCTACAAGCCCGACAGCAGCGAGATGATTGAGGCTGCGGCGCACATCGGCGTCCCTCCCAAGGCGACTGTGTCGAAAGAGATGGCCATCGTCGGATTGGGGAAGATGGGGGCGAACATGAGTCGGCACATGATGGAGAAGGGCTGGCGCGTGGTGGGGTACAACCGGTCGCCGGAAATCACCAAAGAGCTTGCCAAGGAAGGTCTTGTGCCGGCGATGAGTCTGGAAGAAACGGTACAGAAACTTCCCAGTCCGAGGCTCATCTGGCTCATGATCCCGGCGGGGAAAGCCGTGGATGACATTCTCTTCGGTACAACGGGCCTGACGCGTCTGTTGAAGCGCGGAGACATCATTGTGGACGGCGGGAATTCCTACTACAAAGACACCGTTTTCCGTGCGAAGAAACTCCGTCGTCTGGGAATCCGGTTTCTGGATTGCGGAACGTCCGGCGGGCCGAACGGTGCCCGTACGGGCGCGTGCCTCATGATCGGCGGCGACAAGAAAGACTTTCTGGAAATCGAGATGTTGTTCAAGGATTTTGCCGTGCCGAACGGCTATCAATTCTTTTCCGGTGCCGGTGCCGGCCACTTCGTCAAGATGGTGCACAACGGCATTGAATATGGAATGATGCAGGCTCTCGGGGAGGGCTTCGCACTGATGAAGAAGGCCCCTTTCAGGCTGGATCTGACGCGCGTCGCCGACGTGTACAACCACGGCAGTGTGATTGAATCGAGGCTTGTGGGCTGGCTTCAGGAGGCGCTGCAGCTCTACGGGCAGGACCTCAAACCGGTGTCGGGCTCGGTACAGCAGTTGGGCGAGGGAGCGTGGACGGTGAAGACGGCAAAGGAGATGAAGGTGGCGGTGAAGGTGATCGAAGACGCTCTGCGTTTTCGTTATCACTCCGAAAAGCATCCCAGCTACACCGGTCGTATCGTTGCCGCATTACGCAATCGTTTCGGCGGGCATGCGGTGGAGGCGAAGCGAAAGAAGAAGCGTGCTGCCTGAATTCAACAAAAGTGGTCGGAGCACCGAAGGTGCGGAAACCATGAGCGAGCGCCGAAGGCGCGAGTCGAATGGGGAGTGGACGCGGCAAGGTTACCTATTTCTCATCAAGACTCGCTTGGCAGTTCCTTGGGAATAATCAGTATAGAACATACCCTCTATGGTCAGAATGCCTTAAAGGGCGGGGGATAGGAGCAAAGATCAAGATGAATACGAGGGACAGCGATAAAGCGGGATAGCATTGATATTGACTGTTTCAGTCAAAAGGATATGGATATAACATCCATGGCTGAGCGCAAACTTTGCCGGGAAGATACGGATTTCATGCGCGAGTACATCCAAGAGGGTGTCGAGCGCGGTGAAACACAGGAGCAAATTCAAAAGCGTCGCAGACAGCTAGCAGAACTTTTCACTTGCACGCTTCCACAGGTCGTTGGGGCCGTTGCTTGGAAACATTGTCCAGATCAGGAGAAGCTCGTACTCATCCCTTTGGAGTTATCATCTCAAGATACCAGTGTGGGTGGGCATACCTCTACTCCGTCGGAACAACCCGTAGAGAATCCGCGAACAGAACGAGCGGCACAAGCGGTCTCGTCCATTGAGATTCCCATTGTGGTGCCTGACGCATCAAGGGAGGATACTGTGCAAGTTTCTTCGACGGATTCAGAAGAGAACACGCCTACTGACAAGGTGCGGTTTCATCCCAAGGGAGGAGCGTGGGCTGACTATGAACATAGTGAAATCAAAGAAAGATGGAGGGTAACTGAAGCGAAGTTTGTTGATGAAAATGTCGATCCTGATCCTGAAAAGCGCGCGAAGATGCGTATACTGTGCACACCAGGTATCAAATGCTATTTGGAAATGCGCCATATTTTGGCAGAAGGCTTTAAACCGGAAAATGTGACTGCAGTGGAGAGAGACGACAAGGCATGGTCTGATTTTGAAACAAATGCGAAAGCACTTGGCATTCGTCCGGTCTTTGGAGAACTGAGTGAAGTGTTGCAACGCCAAAGAGCGCCTTTCGACGTAGCCCTAATCGATTTTGTGGGTCAGCAATCCATCCCCAGTCTCGAAGTGTTAAATAGATTGCCTCTAGCAAAGAGAGCGGTTGTAGCTATTACTACAATGGCTAAACGAGAAAATCCTCAGCTGCAGTATTCGATGGCAACACTGCACAAAAGGTATGAAGGTCACTCGCAAGAAGTCTTCGCGAGAGCCGTGGAGGAGAAAATCGAAGCTATAATTGCAGAGGGAAATTACCAAGTAGGTAATATCGTTGGAGACGCAATCAGACAACAAAATCAATGGGAACAGGAGCAAGAAGGAGAAGTGTCACATTCCATACGAGATACAACCATGTGGCATCTGCTTAGGCAATTAGGCTCTCTCTCCATGGATAATTTGTTAATGGGGAAATGGATTGAAAAGACAAACATGCCTCTGAAAGCAATCAAAGAAATGGGAGATCAAGGTCCTAGAAAAGGCTTGAGCGAAGAGCAATGGCGAGCCTTACTCATCGAAGAAGCTATGCAAACTCTATCTTCGATGACAATGGAATTTGAGACACTGACATCATCTCATCGCTCAAGGAAGCGAAAAATGTTCACGACGTTACGACGCCTAGGTTCATCTGCACTTGTGACTGAGAAAATGATCGCAAAATTAGAAAAGTACTACTACAAAAGTAAAATTGGACAGGTACCAAGTCCCTTCTTTACCAATCTCGCAGTCGTTGATACGCCGATTGAAGAGTATCGAAAGATGATGCCCTCAATCAATTTCGTGTTTACCTGTTGTCGAGCAATCATTGCTGATGCTGCCGCTAGATTTACCCGTGGGGGTGCAAGGCACGATTTTGGAGTAAGGCTCGAAGCGAATGGATTGCATGATGTGTTTAATGGCACCGCCAGGATTGCCTTTTTCGATAATGGTAAACGCATTACCAGTATTAGCCTCAGACACATAACGGATGATCTTAACGCGTTCGATGAGTTACAATCGCGCTATCCTCTTACGGATTATGAGAATCAGAAGAAAATACCTCGAATAGCTCTCGAAGATCTACAATCATAGTGGGGTATTTCTCGTGGTTGCAGTCCATTCACTCGTGTCGCACTTTGATCGATTCGGAAGCGGAGGTGCAGCATATGGTGGCATGGGAAAGGGAGCATGGCTACGCCGACGATGTGAGCGCTGTGCAATTGGGGGTGATCGCACAGGGCTTCTACGGATATCATTTCCGTGTACTTTCTGATGTGACGGCCAAGAGTCTCAGAAGCGAACTTGCCGCTGGGAATCCCATCATCATTCCGGTGTTTGGTCGCGCGCTTAAAAATCCCTTCTTTAGCGGCGAAAGTCATTTTTATCACATGCTGGTTGTCATCGGATACGCAGGAGACGGCTTCATTACAAGCGATCCCGGCACGAAACGGGGGGGCAATACTGGTACCAGACGGATGTGCTCATGAACGCTCTGCATGACTGGATCGGTGTCAAAGAGCTGATCGCCACCGGTCCTAAAAATGCTCTCGTCATCGAACTGTGATCGTGCCATCAGAACGCAGCGTAGCCTCTTTTGTATTGGTCAACGAAGAGCCTGCCGTTTACACGAGGTATTTCTCCGCAATGTTCCAGATCTGATCATCATCCATGTCACTTTTGATGAGGTATTCATTCACATCGAAATCATTGCATTTGATGATGTTCTTCTTATCACTCAGATTGGTGCAGACGACGACAGGAAATTTCAACTTCTTCTTTTTCCTGTGCTGCAGCACGGCAAAACCGTCGACATTCGGCATCAGCAGATCCAAGAGCAGAAGATCGGGAGGATCTTTGTCGATACTGTCGATCGCCTCCTGCCCGTCACGTGCAGTACTCACGCGAACGCCGTTCTTGGTGAGCAGACTTCGTATCATGCTCAGGAGGAATGCTTCATCCTCGGCAACGAGGACGTGTTTCTGTGGCTTGTCCATAGTAGGGAGGAGAAAAGAAATAAACTGAAAAGCAAGTCTGTTGTCCGGCGATCGGTTTTCTATCGCAGGTACCCTTCGATTGCGGGCCAGAGATCATCATCGTCCAGATCGTTCTTCACGAAGTAATTCTGTGCCTTCATTTCCTTACACTTATCCATCGTCTCCTTGTCGCTGAGATTGGAGAGCACGATGACGGGGCACTCCAAGCTCTTTTCCCTGATGAATTTCATCACGCCGTGACCATCCAGCACCGGCATGAGGATATCGAGGAGCAGCAAATCCGGTACTTCCTCCCCCAGAGCCTCAACCGTTTCTTTGCCGTTATACGTGATCGTGACACGAATGTTGTATTTGCTCAGAACGTTTGCCATCAAATCGGCGAGAGCGGTGTCGTCTTCGGCGATGAGAACGTGCTTTTTCATAATAAATCAGGAAGGAAATAGAAGAGTGAACGTGGTGCCTTTGTTCTCCTGCGAGACAAAAGAGATCGTACCGCCGATCAGTCGTACGATGTTATAGACCATATACAGGCCGATTCCGGTTCCGGCTTCCACGGGGCTGTCGACATTCGATGCACGAAAGAATTTCTCAGGGATCCTCTTTTGTTCCTCCTGCGGAATACCGTAACCCGTATCCGCCACATCGATACGGATCGACTCTTTTTCTTTGGTGACACTCATGCGCACCTTGCCGCCTCTGGGCGTATATTTGAGGGCATTGCTGAGGAGGTTATCCAGAATTTCGATGAGCAGCTGCTTATCTGTTCGTACCATGAGATCCTGTGGACACTGCAGAGCGAGTTCCAGCCCGCTTCTTTGTCGGTGGGCATCATGAAGGCGGGTGATTTTCTCCAGTTCTTTCTGCAGGATCACCTGTTCAAGTTCCGGCTCCATGCCGTCTTCTTCAAGATGGGAGATCATCAGCATTCGCCGGATGGTCGAGGCCATATTCATGGATGTTTCGTGTGCGGTTTTCACCAGTTTCGTCTGCTCCTCGGTAAGTTTTTCTCTTTTAAGACTCGAGAGGACCCATCGAATCGCCGTGAGAGGCGTTCTCAACTGATGGGATGCGATGGACATGAATTCCGATCTGGCTTTTTCGATTTCCTTTTCTTTGGTGATATCCCGAAATACCGTAACGGTGCCGATCAGCTCTTTGCCGATGTAAATCGGCGCAACAGTTACGGCAACCGGAAAAGATGTTCCGTTTTTCCGCTTATAGTACGTGGTCATGGAGCGCTCTTTGGGGGTTTTTGTGACTGCACGTTCCGATTCCGGAATGGTCTTGCCGTTCGCATCGATTATGGGTATCACCTCGGACAGTAACTTTCCTTTTCTCTTTTCTCCCTTCCAGCCCAATAATCTTTCAAATGCCTTGTTTACAAGCAGAATCCGTCCGTTTTTATCCGTAGCCACCAGACCTTCGCCGATACTGGCCAGGATCGCCTCGTCTTTCGCCCTGACTTTTTCTAAGTCTTTGGTGCGCTCAAGAACTTTCTTCTCAAGCGTTTTTCTCGACATCCTGAGTTCGTCCGCCGTTATTACCAGCTTGCGTCTGACATTCTCTTTTTCCCTGGCGGTCACCACCAGCTTGCGCCTGACCACCTCTTTTTCCCTGGCGGTTGCGGCGAGTTGTCTGGCTTTGAGACGAAGCTTCTTGGCGGTCACCACCAGTTTGCGCCGAACATCCTCTTTTTCCTTCGCCAGAATTTTGAGTTTGAGGGCTATGCCATCGGATGCGGAATGAATAGTTTTTCTCATAATAGTTCAGGACCGATGGAGAGGGTTTTTTGCATGAATGTGAAAGTTTAATGTACGCGTTTTTTTTGGCATGGGACAAACTCTTCCTCTCTTCAAGAAGGTCTTGCCCCTTCGATGCTTCGCAACTTCGCTTCGAGGACAGTGGCTTGTTCTCCCATCTTTTTCTTGGCCGCCTCCCGACGCCGGGTTTCTTCGATGAAGCCCTTCTGAATTTCTTCTGATAAATGGACCACTTCGCCTTCCCGTCGCAGAGTTTCTTGAGACATACGATCTTTGCGGGAATTCTCTTCCATCTGATGTGCTTCCTCTTTTTTTAACGTCGCTAGCTTTGCGGTCTCTTTTTGCTTTTCCGCATATCGTCGCTCCGTTTCGGTCTTCCTGTCCTTCAACAGCTTGCTGTTGAGGCGCTCCTCTTCTGAGATAATTTTGGTAATGCGGTCCTGTAAGGGCTGGATGGTATCATCGCTCATGGTGTGAAAGGGAAAGGAAATATCACGCGCGTTTCAGTGTGCGCAGGACGGCAATGAGTACGACGGCGCCGATCACTGCCATGACGATGGCACCCAGTGTTCCATAGGCGCTGAGGCCGAAAAGATTGAACAGGAAGCCGCCGATGACGGAGCCGATGATTCCGAGGATGATGTCACCCACGATGCCGTATCCGCCACCGCCCATGATCTGCCCGGCAAGCCAACCTGCGATAAGGCCGATGAGAAGAAACCAGAGAATGTTCATCAAAGAGGAAGGAAAAGAATTATCGAAGATTGCCCATGGTCGTGCTTGCCCGATCTGTCGCATTCACCTTGAGGCGATAGACTATTTCGGCCATCTCGCCGCGGGTTATCGTCTTGTCAAAACGCGTGATACTCACGGGGATGGCATGCAGATCGGAGAGTCGTTGCACGTAGGGGCGGTACCAGAATTCTCCGGTCTCATTTTTTTCGATGTTCAGGCTGAAGACATTAGAGATGATCTTGGCCGCCTCCACGAAGTTGATGGAATCCGCGGGGCGGTACGTGCCGTCCGGGTAGCCGTTGATGATATCCTTTGTTTTGGCAAAACAAACATCATTGGCATACCACGTATCTCTCGAAACATCAGAGAAGAAGACTGTTGATGCGGAGCTGGATACATTCTCCCTCAGACACGCACTCATGTTGTTGGTATCCAGAATGAAAGGATTGATCACAAAGTGCACGAATTCCGCACGGTTGATGCGTGTATCGGGCTTGAACGTTCCGTCCAGATAGCCCCTGACCACGTTCTGCGTGCGGAGGTATTCAATACCTTCGAAGTACGTGCTGGTTTCGGGAACATCCGTGAACGGATTTTGCGAGAACGCCGTATCCTGCTGTGCAAGGGCAGTGCTGCCAAAGAGCAGAGAGCCGATGAGAAGAGAGAAGAGGAAATACATTGGATGGTGGGGGAAGAGAAAAATATTTTTTGGAGCGGCTTGCTTGCTGCCCCCGTCGGATGACGGAAGCAGCGGCAGAAAAGAGTTCTTAGTGTACGTTCAGGGCGTTTCGCAGTTCCGCTGCAATAATGATTGAACGACGGGTAGGTGCGCTCCCTACGTAGCTGCGGGAATACCCGCTGCTCGAAAAGACCGTGGTTTTGAAGGGAACCGTTGCGCCACCATATGATGGGCTGGGTACGTTCGTCGGGAAATCCGGGGAGTAGATGGTCTGATCAGTGGTGGACCGGGCCGGATGCGTCGAAGAACGGAACCGCGCGAGAGCGACCGGATTGAAAAACAATTGCCGTCGCATCATATTCAAGTTCGATAGGAGGAGACGATGGGCTTGAGCGTAGGTTGGTGAACCGATCTCCAGTTCATCCAATAGATGGATCTGCAAATTCATTGCATTGACTTCCTGCTTGAGAGTCGGAAAGAGCGATTCGAGCACGGGAGGTGCATCCATAAACGTCGGCGGCGGTTGATCCAGAAATCCGTTGTTTGGCTGAACCGATTGGTCGGATTGAGCCATTGCCGACGTAGCCATGGTGCCGAAGACCAGGAAGGTGACGGACAGGCCGATGGTGAAGATGTAATTTTTCATGATGAGTGGAGGGAGTGATGGGGAAGGAAAAGGAAAGGAAGAGAAAAGAAGGAAAGAATGCCTCATCCGCGGTCCATAGTCCGTCGCACCGCGGACTGGACGGCCCGGGAGCTATGAAGACTCTGAAAGGCATCCCGATGAATCGAGGGGAACCACTCTTGGAGTTCGTCGTTGAATCGTCGTGAAGGCCGAATGGGAGGGTAGTAAGAACGCGAGGTATTCATGGGAAGATGTGGAAAGTGAGTTTTCACAATAGATGCGTGCGACTTTTGCGCAAGCGACTGCGCGCACATGAATTCGCCGGGTTCTAAGCACCTCGACGCTCATCTGGACCGCGATACATCTTTCCTTCTTTCAGTGGTCAGTCGATAGTGGTCTGTACTGTTCAGTGATGTCCGTATCCTGCAATCTGAACAAGGGAAGTGACGGAAAGAACCATCTGAGGAGGACGCACGATCTTTCTGGGGTGCGGCAGAGGGTACTTGCATCAATTATCATCGTGGAAGCGGAACGGAGAGAGTTCTGTAGCTTCAATAGTCCCTTCCATGGAGAAAGGGAGCGTCAGACATATCTCATCGACAAAGCATCATGATATTTCTTAGTCATGTATCTTCCTTCTTCATCTGTCTCCAGTCGACCATGTCTCTTTCTTTGTGCACGATGGATCCGGCTAAGTCAAAGAAGACGGGTCGCTCTGGGCAACCCGACTCTCCGACTAAAATGATGGTGATGTCTTCAGCGCAGTATCTGACCGCGGATTTCACCGTCCGGATGTAACGATGACTGGATGTTCACATAGAACCCACCATCAAAGAGCGTACTACGCTCCTCATTGGTGAGATTCGACCACATGCCGATTGCACGCTTTCCATTGAACGTGATCGTCAGGACCTCCGATCCGCTCTGCCCGGCGGATCCCTGATGAATGTGGGCGGAAACGATGGAGCCGCTCATGTTGCGGACGGTGATGTCGTAGTGAAGGCCGTCGTTCATCAAGAGGAAGGAGCCTGTCCCGCTCGCCGCTGTCGACACGGATGGTACCTCCTGACCTCCGGTCATGTTCGAATGGAAATTCACCGTACCTGCGGCGTAGACGAAGGAAGTGTCGTCCGAGAAGATAACGCCGCTCGCAGCCTGCATGCCTCGTACATCCAGGGCGTAGGATCGTTGCGTCTGCATGGCTTCATTGAGAGAGAGTTCGACCATGCGATTGGTGAGAATCTGCGACGAAACGATACTGAGGGCGTGGGTACTGTCCGTGAGGCCGTACCGTGAAGAATCTTCTGCCCGCAACGAATCGAGATCCACATCAAAGCTGACGCTGATGCGGTTTGCTGTGACAGGCGTCACCGTTGTGATATGTCCCGTCTGTGCCGCTGCAAGGACCACAGTGGCACTCTCAGTGAAGTCTGTGCCGGTTCGCGTGAGAAGATGCGTTGCCGTCACGCGATACGTGATATTCGCGGTGATATCCGTGGCAAGCAGAAACTCGATCGTGCGATTGTTGAAGATCGTCACGGTTTGAACGTTAATCGCTTCAACACCGGAGGCTCTCGTCATTGTATAGCGCGAGGCATCGGCGGCACGGCCCGTGTCGAGATCAATATCGAATGCCAGGCGGATACGGCGCGTCGTGAGTGCCGTGATATCGGTGATGTGAGCTGCGGGTGCCGTGAAGCTCAGGTTTGCGTTATCCGAGAAGATTGTGCCGTCCTGCGCAAGAAGATCGCTGGCGGTGACGAGGTACATGACTTCTGCCGCAAGATTATTGGAGAGGTTGAGCTCGACCGTCTTGCTGTCGATCAACGATGCAGAGGCAACGGTGATGCTGTGAGAAATTGAGTAACGAGCTGCATCCTCCGCGCGAGCGGAGCTGAGGTCGCGGTCAAACACGAGGCGGACCCTTGTCGGAGAAATGGCGGATACGTCGGTGATGTGTGCCGACTGCCGACTGCAGTCCGTTCCATACTGGAGGTTTAAGGAGGCGCGGTAGAACATGGTGACCATCTCCGCACGGTTCATGAATGCTGCAGGACGCACACTTTCCGTTCCATCATCGCCCTGAAGCACGCAGTGGTCGGCCGATGACTGAATGTTGGTGAAGTACCATTGGTACTGCGAATTATCCGAGAACACCGGCGCTTTCCCTGTACTGTTGAGCGTAAATGATCGCACGAGCAAGGATGCGGCTTCCGCACGGTTCACATTGCTGGCGGCACTCGCATAGCATGGACGTGACTGCTGATAGCAGTTCCCGTTGCCACGAACCCAACCTGCGTCGGCGGCCGCTTCGAAGTACGGAAAGTACCATGCGCTTCGCGATACGTCATTGAAGCTCGATAGGTTCGGATAGAGAAGCGTGGTGCCATTTAGATTGACCATGAGTTTCACCAGTTCCGCGCGGGTGGCCAAAGCCGCAGGACGCAACGTGGTCGTGCGATCGAGAGCACCGGACTCTAAGAGCGCGGCGGCAGCGTCTTCATAGTACGCGCCGTCAGGCACGTCGACGAAAGGTGTCTTCTGCGCAAAGACGGCTACCGGAATACCGAGGCAGAAGAGGAGTATGCCTGTGATGGTGTAGATCCGCTGTAGGCGGAAGGGAGAGGGAAGGGAGAACATGGGAGAGGGGGAAAAATAAAGGAAGAAGGGGAATCATGCGTGTTTCAGTGTGCGCAGCACGACGATTAGAACAATGGCACCGATGACCGCCATGATGATGGCGCCAAGTGTTCCGTAGGCGGTGATACCGACCATGCGAAACAGGAGACCGCCTATGAGTGAGCCGACGATCCCCACGACGATATCACCGATGATCCCGTACCCGCCGCTCCCCATGATCTGACTGGCAAGCCAGCCCGCAACGAGGCCGATGAAGAGAAACCAGATGATGTCCATGAGGGGGGGGGGAAGAGAGAAAAGCGCAGAGTGATACTGTTTCCGATAGCATCACTCTCGCGCTTCTCAGAGAGGGAAGCCGCCCCACAGAGGAGTCCTCGATGCGGGGCTTTGCATAGGAAAGGGGGGAATGAGAAAGAACAAAGGAGTCCTACTGCTCTGTAGGATCGGAGCTCGGTAGAGGGCCATTGATGTTCAGGTTCACCGAGGGGGGCACTGTGGCATCCGCGAGAGGCACTGTATTGAATGGAAAGACCCGTAGAACGTACATTGCGATGCCGATAACAAAGAAAATGGCGACGATTGCAACAAGAGCGACCAGTGATGATGCAGTGCCGTCGTCATGCTGGATATCGTGTTCGATGATGGTTGGCATAGAGAAGTGGGGAAAATAAGAAGTAAGGAAGAAATAAAAAGAAAAAAGCTTAGTTCGCCGGAACGATGATCGTGTTGCTCTGAAGTGTTACTGCACCGATGCGAGCGAGCAGCCGGCCATCCACTTTGGCGCCCGTCTGAAGAGAAATGGATTGATCGGCAAGAATCGTCCCTTTGAAGGTTGAATTAGTTCCAAGGTTTGCCGAGGTACCCACCTGCCAGAAAATATTGGATGCCTTCGCTCCGCCCATGAGCACGACCTGCCGCCCGACTGACACACTCAGTGTCGATGCCACCTGAAAGACAAACACGGCGTTGGCGTTGCCCTTTGCATCCAGCGCCAGATCACCGGAAGAGATTTCCAGTGATGACGTAGATTTGTACAGGCCCGGACTGAGAGTCGATCCTCCCAGATTCCCCGCGATACTCACCGGATTCGTGGAACGTCCTGCCAGGTCATTGTAGGCAATGGTGAGCGCCACTTTTGCCTGTGATGCCAGAGTATCCGTCACATGGATCGAACCTCCGTTCACAATCCCCGGTGCGAAGCCGGTGACCGCAGATCCCGGGCTAACGCCCAAATTTCCCGTTACGGTTGTTGGACCGGTATTGGTTACCGTTGAACCGGCCAATACACCGAATGTCGATGCAGCTCCCAACGATACAGAAGATTGGTTTACATTAAGTGGAGTGTTCGCTGAGAGAGAGGAGGAGGCGCCGCACGAGAAATTCGCATATTCACTGTTTCCGTCCAGAGTGGTGTAGGCATAGCCGCCACAAGAACTTTTCCAGGTCAGAGAAGTATTCTTCGATCCCTTCACATCGGCGATGCAGGCTCCGATACCGCTGCAACCGAATGATAGAGGGTTGTCTGAAGCATTGGCGGTATAACATCGCTGCTCCGTTGTCGTGCCATTGAAGACGCATTTGACCTGTTCTGAAACAGAGGGAGGGGTGGTGGAACTGACGCATCTGCCGTCAATGCATTTGTTGGTGGGGCACGGTGCCATAAAGCAAGCAATTTGTGGGCAATCAGTGTCTTCTGTGCACTCAGTGGACGGCGTGCATTGGCGAGCCAATGCAGTGCAGGCGATATTTCCCGTTGTTCTTCCGCAGTTGTTGGAATCAACTGGCGTCTGTGGTTGCCAGCCATTCGTGCAGGCGCCCCAAGCACATCTCCACTTTGAAGTGCAGGGTGTCGGAGCAACAACGCCGTATGACGAAGAGGAGTTCGCCCTGCTTGTACTGCGAGAACTCGCATGCCCATTATTCAACGCAACTGCCTGTTGCATGCATGTGCGAAATCGCAGACGGATTGTATGTCGAACTTCTGAAGCGAAATTCAAACTAAAGACACCATTGTAACTTCTCTGTTGCAAACACACTTTCACCTGCTCGCCTGTTGCTCCCATTCTCTGACCTTGGGCCGAGGCAAGTGTGAGGCCCATGAGGGAGAGCGCGGATGCCGTGATGAGCGCTGTTCCGATACTGAGGCGTAATCGTGTCATAAAAAATCGGGGGGAAAGAAAGGCCACAATGGTCGCGTGTAATTTTTGTGCAAGCGTGTGCGCGCACACGAAGTCGCCGCTTTTGGAGCAGCTCAACACTCTTCTGGACTAATCGGTGCAGAACCCTACGGTTGGTTGGCTGCCGTTGAAGGCTTCTTCGTACTGAACAGCCAGCTGGTGAGGAAATCCGCGGGCATCAGCCCGATGATTTTTCGTGCCTGCAGTTCGGGTTCGAGGGATCTGTTGTTGTATTTCCACTCGAGCTCCTTGAGAAAGAAGCCCGTGTTTCGTTTCCAGATGCCGTGGTGGTTACGTATCCGTTCCCGAATCCATGTCCACACTTGCCCTGCAACGTCCTTCTCCTGTTCTCCCTGTGTGAAGCGGTGAAACTTGCCGCAACAAATGAATCCTGCGTAACCCTCTCGGCGGCCGATTGCCTCCTCTTTGGAACCGTACGTATGGAAGTGAAGCACCGCTTCATCATCATTGAGCGGGTCAATGGTAACCTCTCCGCTTTCCCGTAATTGCACCCCGAACACCGGTGGCTCTTCCCGCGTACTGGCACGCAACTTGCTTTTGCACCATCGACAACGGGATGCGTCGTGCACCTCCTGAATGTCTCCCTTGTGTGCGGTGAGGAGCTGCAGTTTTTCCTGCGACAGGCTCTTTTCGGTGAGGAGTTTGCGAAAGTGATCGTAGAAGACGGTGACCAGCGGGTAGCGGTGATACGTGATCTGTACCGTTCTGTGTGCCGAGAAATCGAGACAGAAGCAGAGCAGGATCTCCGCGCACTGCTGAAGTTTGTTGGTATCGGTCACTTTATTGATGCGGAACTTCTTGCCGCACACGGTACATTTCTTGCGCCCGTCTCCCAGCGAATTCAGCTTCGTTCGTATCTTGCAATAGGGGCAAAGGATGTGACGGGAGGTGTCACTCTGGGTGAGACGCACCTTCTCCTTCAGGTGCGGCAGGAGAGAATCCGCATTGATAATCATCGTAGAGGCGGAAAGGGAACTCTTTGAACGATCAGTATAGTCCTTTTCCAGAAGAAAATGCGTGAAATCGATATTTCATCGACATAATTTCATTATGTTGCTCGGAAACTTTTCATCGGTCTAGAGATGAATCTCCTTTGAATCTGTACATTTCTTTCTGATTTTCACTGCTCTCTATTATTGAAAGAAGTCAGTCTCACATCAGCTGTCAGCTCTGAATAAATACCGGAATCCCGATATCGGCCCACTCGTAGATTTCGGTCGCCTCCTCGGGGAGGAAGCGCACGCACCCGTGGGAAACGGGGATGCCGATGTGACTGAGTGCTTCGCTCCAGTACCCTGAACTCTCTGCAGATATCCCCAAGTAGGGAAGGCTGTGAAGTCCGAATGCACTGTTCTTGGTGAATGACATGTACTTCGGCATGCGGTACGGCACAGCCTGACCGCTCACGCGCAGATCCTCTTTCTTATAGATTTTGAATTCTCCCCGTGGCGTCGGCGTGGCCGGGGCGCCCGAACTGATCTGGTACGTCTTCACCACGATCCCATACTCGGTGAGGAATGCTTCCTGGGCTTCCAGATAAATCCAGATGGCCTTTGCACCGGAGGATACCGTCGGATCGAGGAGTCTCATTTCACCCGCCTTTGCACGTTGCTTCAGCGGATCATCCGTGGACTCCAAGGATTGCAGGACTTCTTTTCCTACTCCTGATGCGTTGTATCTCTCACGTACTCGCCGAAGCAGCCTGCAAGAAACATCACAGACAGATCTACGGGGGACTTCATTTTCCGTGTCGATGGTGATTCCCTCTCCGCTTGCATGTACCTCGGGTACACCCTTTTCCGCGACAACCACCGCTGCCGCGTATCCCGTTAGGAGTACGGTGATGCCCGCCGCCAGTGCTGTGTCCCATTTTCTCATAACTGCAAGAGGTCGTTATTCAAGAAATGAATTTTCACAATAGATGCGCGGGTTTATTGAGCAAGCGTGCACGAACACGCGGAGTCGCCAGTATCAGACTCCCTTGGCATTCATCTGGACTGTGCGTTTTCCGTTTCATTGGTACCCTTCCTCTGAGTTCAAATAGGTGATGGATGGCATCGCCACGGATCGGACGCACTTCATCTTTGCTGTGCGGCAAACGGGTGTACGTTGATCATCACTGTGGAAGAGAGCCCCGGAGATTCTTCGCCTCTTTATGAGTCCTTTTCTAAGAGAAAGGATGAGAAATACATATCCGATCGACAATACGTCACGATGTTACTCTGCAGTTGATGATTGGCTTGAGATCATCTGCGGTCGGCAGTGTCACTCTTTGGATTTGAATCTTCGATGAAGAAACACCTCACACCTTTGATGCAAAACTGGGGCGAGCTTTGGTATGACGTGCGAACTGAGATCACCGAGACGTTCAGACAGCTGCAAGGTGCGTTTGCCCTGCTTCGGACAGCTGCCTGAGCGATTTGAGTGAACCGGGTCCGGGCCGATGGCTCCAGCGGAGTCATGGTGCGCTTATGGGTCCATGTCATCGTCAGAGAGTGGCGCCGACGCACCGGCGGCGAAGCGCGCACTATGGAAGGTGCAACGAGACACGAGTCTCGCTATGCTCCCGCCATGAGCAACATCTCCCAAGAACGCATTGGCGAGTACATCAAGCAGGCGTTTCTGGTGCTGAAGGAGCACGGCGGATCTCTTCCTTCACGTGAACTGCTGGATATTCTCTCCGAGAAGCTCCACCTCAGTGACGTAGAGCGAGCGCACTATGAGAAGAGCGGAGCGGTGCGCTGGGAGACTACCCTTCGTTTCTACAGTATCGGCACCACAAAGGCGGGGTGGCTTCGTAAACAGAAGGGATACTGGATTCTCACGCCTGAAGGCGAGGAGATTGCGAAACTGCCGCCGAAAGAAGTGATCCAGCGTACACACGAGGCATATGGGCTCTGGCAGAAGAGCCAACCAAAAATAGAAGAAACAGACGAAGAGGTTGAGACCCCTTCTGAGGGCACCCAGCGCTCGCTGGAGCTTGAACAGGCAGAGTCGAACGCTACGGCGGGTATTGAGGAGTACGTCCGCAATCTCAATCCCTACGACTTCCAGGACCTCGTGGCCGCTCTCCTGCGTGCCATGGGCTTCCATATCCCCTTCGTAGCTCCGAAGGGCAAGGACGGAGGCGTGGACATCGTGGCCTACAAGGACCCGCTCGGGGCCGCGCCTCCGCGCATCAAGGTGCAGGTCAAGCATCGGCAGGAGAAGTGCGGCCCACAGACCGTCCGTGAGCTTCTCGGCGTGATCCGCAAAGAAGGCGAGGTCGGTCTGATCGTTTCCTCCGGCGGCTTTACCACTGATGCGCTTGTGGAGATTCAGAAGTCCCCAGTCCACATCGAGGCCATCGACCTGAGCAACCTAATCTCGCTCTGGCAGAAGTACTACGAGAAGGTGGACGAGGAGTCGAAGCATCTCCTACCGCTGCGCTCCATCGCGTTCCTCGATGATGAGGAGTGAGAGGCAGGATGGGTCACCGGCGTGCTATCCTCAGTGTCCATGCCAAGAAAGCGATTCGATCCGGCCAAGCTATCGACCGAGAACATTCGGAAGAATCTTGTCCGAGCCGCATTGTTCCTTGCAGCCTACGAGCTCATGCAATTCAGCATCACTGAAGGAGTGAAGGGCTTTCTGTGCTACGAGCAAGATCGCAAGGAATGGGATGAGAAGTACCGCAAGCAATGCATCGAAAGGGGCTTCACACACAAGAAGTATCTGAGTGATTTCTACAAGTGCTGTTACTGGCTGATCGAGCAGGGTGCTCTGTCTGAAGGTGATCTCCTCAGCCTCGATGAGATTCATCAGCACAGGAAAGACATTGCTCACAGACTCCCGCACTTCTTGGTTGATACCTCATACGAGGTGCGTCCTGACCTACTGATGGCAGTGAGGGAGTATATCCGCAGGATCGATGTTTGGTTTGCCAAGAATGACGTACTCATCGACTTGAGCACAGGCGATATCGTCGAAATGCCCGAGCAAGAAGAGGAGATCAGATCGGGGAAGATGGCATTCTTCGACCTCATGCTGCAAGCGGTCTTGGACGATCTATAGGATGCAGATCGAAGAGACATACAGGTGACCGTACACTCAGGCCGTCTATAATGGGTCCATGACCAAGAACACGCAGCAGCTCACCAAATCACTCCTCTTCGCTCAGGCACTCATCGCAGCCAATGGCAACGCCACGGAGGCTGCCCGACGAACCTTCCGATTGGGGAGTAAGGGCGGAAAGAACGTCCAGCGTACTGCCGAGAGCATGGGGTCCGAGTACCTGAGGAAACCTGAGGTTCAGAAGCATCTAACGGAGCTGCTGGACGCTGGAGCCATGAATCGCAACTGGCTCATGCTGCAGCTCAAGGAGCTCTGTGAGCAGAGAGCCGACCAACACCTTGCCCTCAAGAGCCTCATGTTCGTGACGAGCCTCCTCGGGTTACTTCCCGAGGAACAGGAAGCGGCTCACGGGCATGGGGACCCGCAGAGAAGAACGGTCTTCATGCTCTCGCCCCCCTCCATGCCCCCGAACGGGGTGCCGCCGCCTGCCCTGGAAAAGCAGTGGCGAGAGATGGGGTGGAACCCTGGCTGGAAGCCGGGGATTGAGCCACAGAACACATGAGATATATATCTGAGTGAATTGAGCGACTGGTGGGCGTACAATGCGTCCGACCCAACTTATCGAGCGGGCTTTCAGTGCCCGCATACCACAGGAACGGACAGTGCAGAAAGGGGCATCTTGCCTCGGTCAACGCACTGTCCTCGGAGGGTAACCTCCTCGATAACGTTGGGTCAGCCGAGCAGGGTGCCCCTTCCTTGCGTGCGCCCGGTTCGTCCCCACTTTTCCCCCTTGTGTATGAGACCGTCCGATGAGACCCAGACGAAACAACCGTTCACCACCAAGAGACAGCTGGGCCTGTTGCTCCTTCCCATGATTCTCTTCGCATTCGCTGGAGGTCGGATGCCTAGTGCCGGTGGCGCGATGGCCGTGCTTCTTCTCGTCGCCCTTTCGCTGTATCTGATTCTTTCCCGCCAACGTCAGGTACAACGAAGGCAGGAAGGCACATACCGGAAGATCGTTCGTTGGATAGGTAACATCGCTGGATACCTGATCTGGTGGGTTATGGTCGCTTCATTCAACGGCTTGTTCTGATCGGCTTCTTACTCCATTTGGCATGGCAATGGCTATACCCGTATCAGAGGCCGATCTGATCCGCTGGGCTGGATACGCGCTAGAAAGCGGGTCCCCGCAGTATGCCCTTGAGATGCTTCAGCAATTGCCTTTAGAGCGACTGGAGGACCCGGAGGCTGCCTACCTTCTTGGCTCGGCCTACGAGGCTTTGGGGCGTCTCCAGGAGGCTCAAGAGGCCTTCGCACGGACTCGCTACTTTGAGGGCAGGAATGCGCGTCTCCATGTGCAGTCGCAGTGGAGAGCTGGTTTGCTGCGTTCCAAATCCACTCCTCCCACCAATGCCCATGAGACATGATGATTTTGCCATCTGGCTTGTTCTCTGGTGGGTCCAGACAATCTGCGTCCTGCTCTTGCTTCGCAGTGGGGTCAACGATGCAGGCATGCTCTCGCTGTCGTTCGGTATGCTGTGTGCTGTCGCCGACCTGTATGCCATGGAGAAGCTGAGTGCCTTTGCTCCGGAGCACAGATTCGAGCTCAGCTGCTTCTTCGGCATTTTTACCGTTGGGCTATTGCTTGTAGCGGCAAGAATGGTGTTTCACTAGAACAGGCGTGGCATAGGGCAGGAAGCGGTCATACAATGATGCCAGCTTCCCCCTCCGATGAAGAAAACCCCAAAAGCTACTCGCCTCCCTGGGCTGCCTCCCTCTCCTCGGCGGTACAGGAACATCGTAGATTCCGAATTGGGACCTTCCGATGTCCTGCGATGGCTTGATAGTGTCCATGACTACCTAGTCAACCGAGAGGCAGAAGAGGCCTCTCTTGGTGAGTATGAACGCCTTCGGGTCCAGGTGGAGCATCTGGATATCAAATGGCAGGGGAACGTCGTAATGAACCCCGATGGCAGTATGTCCGAAGAGAAAGATGACGACGCCCTAGACAGAGATCGGCGAAGGCTACTGCAGTTAGTCATGCGAGCAGAACGCCTACTGCAGCGTTATGCCGAGGACACGGGCTCGGATGCCACTGAAGGTAAGCTGGGAAGGCCGGATGAGGTACACTATTATCCAGACCACATTATCTGCAATAAGAAAAGACTATCAATTATAAAGAACTCCAAGAGGGCTCGGCTCTGCGAACAACTCTTCGGAGGGGGAGTAGAAATTGGTGATGAGCTATTGTGGGATGAGGTCTATCAGCGTGTGTATGGAGAGATGAAGAAGGACGATGATGATTGGCGAGATGTCGATGGATTAGTACGGAGACTCAATGTAGCTGCTGCTCGGCAGGGACTCCTGCATCCAATTTTGATGTTCAGTGGAGGACGTGATGGGGTGGTACGACGCATTCGGTAACAACTCCCACAAACTCCCACAAACTGCAGGTGCCTACGCTCGGCGTCCATGGTACCTGAAGCCAACGACGCCACCGGCCTCCGACTCCTTGCGAGCCTGCTCAGCCGTTACCTTGCCGACATCGATGGCATGTATTGCTTCTGTAAGAAGCATAGCGAAACCTCAGCCATCCACACGAAGGGAAAGGAGCTGCAGGTGTATCGGATGTACCTGAGCGGGTCCAAGTTGGCGGGGCATCTGCACGAGGCCGTGGCCGCGTTGCCTGGCTGGGAGGAGTCGCCCTTCTGGGGCATGAGCGGCAAGGCTTGGGAGGAGCTTCGCAGGCAGGTGGAGGCTCGCGTGGAGCAACACTCCTCGCAAGTCCATATTTCCAGTCGCGGGGTCCTCTGGGAGGGTACGCCGATCCTCATCCACGCGTACAAGTTCGACGCGGACAAGTACCTGAAGATCGAGCTCATCCTTCCGGAGTACGAGGCCCCTCTACCCATCCTTCCGTTGCACAGGATCATCCAGGCGCTCCACTGCCATGAGTTTCTGGTCCCGGAGTTCATCGCGAAGCCGAAGCCGCCTTATGCAGGACACGAAACAGACTGCTTGATGACGCTCACCGATTATCTCTCGCGCACGATGCCACCGGAGTTGTATGCTACGCGGTGCTTCCCACTTCATCGACTGGACACGAGTTGACGTGCCCACACGGGGCGCCATGCCACCCCGTTCAGTCGGAGTGGGAAGCCATGGCGCCCCTTGTGGGCATGACTTTCCTACTTCATTATTTCCCCCCTCTGACTATGGCAAAGGCTTCGACTCTGAACGGCAAGAACAAATCCAATGAGCACTTCATCATCGGCTACGCACGGAAGTCCACCGACGAGCGCGACAAGCAGCTACGCTCCATACCCGACCAGATCCAGGACATCGAGAAGGCCTACCATGCACTTCCTGCGGAGGAACGACGGAGTCCTCTCAAGATCATGCAGGAAGCGAGGAGCGCCTATATCCCGAATAACCGCCCGATCTTTCAGGAGATTCTCTCCATGGCCTCACAGGAGACTGTGGCACGTATCATCGTATACGATCCCACGCGCCTGAGCCGTAACCCCGCCGATGCCGGAGCGCTGATGCAGATGCTCGCGGACGGCGTCATCCCCGAGATCATGACCGTGAGCGGCATCCGCTACAGCCGAGCGGATACCACGCAGATCTTCATGTTGATGGTCGAGAGCGGGATGAGCTGGAAGTCGAGTGCCGACACTGGATGGAAGGTGAAGAACGCACTGGAGAAGAAAGCGAAGAAGGGCGAGATGATCGGCCTCGCGCCTCTCGGGTACGTGAACAAGGGCGATCTGGAAGGCAGACGATGGGTAGAGATCGATTCGCAGAGGGCCCCGATCGTTCAGCACCTCTTCGCGCTTGCGGCGACCGGCGCCTACTCGCTGGAGGACCTCACGGCGGCGGCCAAGAAGCACGGACTGACCAAGCGCAGGAGCCCCAAGCGCAAGCCCGGACCCGTGAGCAGGAACAGCATCGCCAACATGATCAAGAACCCGTTCTACAGAGGATTCATCCGATACAAGGACGAAGAGATCAAAGGACTGCATGAGCCGCTTGTCGAGAATGATATTTGGCAGAGAGCGAATCTACGGATCTCCGAGCGATACAAAGGAGCCCCACGAACGAAGAAGGACAAGCTGAGGGAGCTTTTCATCATGCGAGGGGTCCTCCGTTGCGGCAAGTGCGGACGTAGCATTACCTTCTACCAGGCCAAGAAAGGGAGGTACATCATGGGAGACTGCAAGAACAAGGTGACGAGGTGCGGGGTCTGCATCAACCAGAAGAAGCTCATGCCGCAGCTGGAGGAGCGCCTGTGCCTTCTGGAGCTTGAGAACGGCGCGGAGGCGCTTCTGCGGAAAGACATGCAGGAGGTCCACTAGCGGGAACTCAAGCGCGAGATCAAGGAGCGGGCGGCGCTGGAGAAGGAGTATGCCCTCGTTCAGGCCGAGATCGGTGACCTCTTCCTGCAGCGTGGGGAAGCCGAGCGACAGGGCGTACTGGATGCGGTGGATATGAAGATGGCCACGCTCAAGATGCGCAAGGATGAACTCCAGCGGGCCATCCAGAAGCTGCACTGCGAGGGGAACGAGTGGATCGATCACGTGATCCAGAGCTTCGAACTGGCGAAGCTGGCCTCGGAGGCCATCCGATACGGGTCCCCCGATCTACGGGAGGCGATCCTGAAAGCTCTGGGATCGAACTACCGTGTAATGGACGGAAAGCTAGTCTGGGAGCTGCCTTCTCCGTTCCGAGAGAAGGTGAAAGAGCCCGATTGTACGAAGTGGGGCGAGCGATGGGTTTCGAACCCACGACCTCCAGGGCCACAACCTGGCGCTCTAACCAACTGAGCTACGCCCGCCACATGCCTTAGATACTAGTGAAAACAGCCTGTGAATTCCAGAGTTCTCTCTTTCTTCCGGGGTTCTGCTCAGGCGCTCCCCGCCCGAACGTACCGATGTTCGGCCCGCACGGCCATTGGCCGGACCCGCCAGACCGCTGTCCGCCCGGCCGCGTTCGGACGGGTCGGGCTGGTCGGACGGGTACGAGCGGGTAACCAACTGCTTGCCCACCGAAGTCCCGAAGGGCGAAGGTAGGAGCTACGCCCGCCACAGGTGTACGTATCCTAGTGTGAACCGCGTGCGCTTTCCAGCGTCTTTACGACTCCTTTTTATCCTCCGCATCGTGCGAGATGTTTTCGGCCCGAATGATGGCAATCGGTTCATCCGATTCCTGGTCTTCTGTTTTCGGTTCGGGTTCTGCAGCCGAAGGAGAGGCCACTTTTGATACTTCTGTCTCTGCTGTAGCGGAAGGTATCGTTTCTTTCGATGCCTCCGACTCTGCCGGTTTTTGCGGTTCTTGCTCCTGATCGGTTGCCTCTTCACGTTTTTTCTTATTGGCGCGGTAACGGGCACGCTTCTTGCGGCGCTTTTCGCGTTCAGCGGGCGAGAGCTCTTTTTCCTTCTTCGTATCCTCAGACTCTTGCGCTGCTGTGTCTGCCTGAGCATTCTCTTCAGGAGGAGTCGATACAGGAGAAGTCGGTACGGGAGGGGGGATTGCAGGAGCAGGGACGGAAGGCGGTGACGTGGGAGCAGGTGTCGGCGATGGTGCCTCGACAGGAGGCGTCGGTTCTGACGAAGGCGGCTGTGATTCAGACGTCGTTGCCGTAGTGGTCGGAAGTTCAGTAATGGAGGCCGGAGGCGGTGTCGATTCGGTCGGCGTGGATGGTGCCGGTTCCAGCCAGGGTGGGAGCGGGCGTGGTTCTTTCTTCTCGGTTTGGGATGGTGCGGCAACGGCGGGTTCCTGCTCGGGGGGCGGAGGAGCCGATTCAACCGTATGTCCGCGCTTCTCGGCCTCTTCGTGGCCCTGCTTGAGCCAGCTTGGTGCCTCCTCTTCTTTGAATGAGAGTTCACTCAGTTTGGGGGTTTCTTCGGTTTCCGTTGGCGCAGGCTCCGAGATTTCTTCTCGCGATTCCTTTTGGTGCGGAGCTGTCGGAACATCAATGACGTCGTGATGCTCTTCCTTTTCCGCAACCGGCATGGGAGGAGGCAGGTCGAGCGAGAGGGGTCCGGCCGAGGGAGAAGTTTTCTTGCCCGAAACTCCTGCCGCAGGCGGCTCCTTGTCGAGACGTCGTTGCACGAGCTTGCCGATAATCGTGACGGCGGTGAATCCTGCAAGAACAGCCAGCAGAAGTCCGCCGATGATCGACGCAATCGTTTTCAGGCTGAAACGAGACGATGTATCTGATGTTGAAGATTGCGATGAAGCGGAAGAGCTGCCTCCGTCACTGCCGGGCTGCTGCACCTGTTGGATGCTGTCGACCGGAAGGACGCCGGTAATGCGCAGCACCTCGGCGGCAGTTGCCAGATCACGAACGTGTACATTAATCGTGAACTGACCGTTTTGCGGATAGGTGTGCCTCGGTTGATCGAGCATGCTCTGCCGTCCGTCACCGAAATCCCAAGTGAAGAGCAAGGCTCGGCCTTCACTCGAGAGCGTGGATGGGTCGATTGAGAATGCATACGAACCGCTGCCGTGACTTTCGATGATCACGAGCTCGAGCCCGTTTGGTGAGATGACGGGTGTCTGTTCGGAGATTTCAACGGGAGGGGGAATACTGCCCGAGTACAATCGGATCACCTGCGTCGCAGGACCGGCAGTTCCGTTACCGCGTACGGTGAATGTGCGTTGCACACGGCCTGCCGTAAACCAGAGTCGTAGTGGAGCACCTTCGGTCTCGAAGAAGGTTCCGCGCGTATCGTTATCGTTGGTCGGGTCACCATCTCCGCTTGAATCGATGTCACTGTTCACATCGATATTCAGAGAAGACGATCCGGGCTTGGTACGCAGAAGAATGGTCTGTGCGTTCACATCCAGTGCGACATTGCCGGTGATGTCCTGCGGGGGATCGGTGCTGACGAGTGCTCCGGCATTATCGTCCGTTGCCGTTGGGGCATTGGGAACGATGTGGATGGCGAATGTGCGGGTTGCGACTGGTGTGCGATCCTCTTTGCTCACCTCTGCTCTCAGCAGAAAATCTCCTGCTTCCACAAATCGTTCGCGGAAGAGAGGGCCGCGATCCGCCTGCACGAAGGTTCCATCGGCTTTGGTCAGTGACCAGGCGACCTGTTGCCCCACGGTGTCTGACACAGCCAGTACCTCCAGCACGCTGCCGGGGACGAGTGTCCACGATTCCATGATGAACGGCTGATCCTGCTCAATGGCGTGCACGATGGTGATGGACGAAAGCAGCACGAGAAGGATGCTGATGATGAGCCGGTGGCGTGTGAATGTGGTGCGCATGATTACACGACGGTGTTGATGACGAAGGTCACGATTGCCCGTGCGATAAGAATCAAGATCAATCCTGCGATGGTGTAGATAACGATTTTTTTTGCCCGGTCTTTTGAGCTTTCTTCGCCCAGACCGACAATGAGCCAGATGCCGGCAATGATGATGACGACGACGGCAACGAGAGATACGAAATCCAGAATCTTCTGTGCGATACTGAGAATGGTTCCCTTCAGGTCACCTCCCCCGCCCCCGCCGACGTTAATCTCATCCGCGTTGCCAAGCGCCTGCGCCGCCGCAATGCGCGGGAGGAGGATCAGAGCCAATGTGTTTTGGCAGGATCGAAGAATCTTCATGAAAATTATTCGGCAAGGCTGACGAAGAACATCACGAGCGCTTTCGAGATCAGAATGAGGATGAGGCCGATTGCGGTGTACAGCACGATCTTCTTGGCAGTGTCTTTTGCAGAATCGTTGCCGAGACTCAGAATCAAATAGAGGCCGGCGATGATAATGACGATGACGGCAATGAGTGCGACATACGTGAGAATCTTGTTCACGATGTTGGCAATGGTGCTGCGCAGGTTTCCGCCGCTAATTCCCGAAACACCCAGACTGTCGGCGCCCTGCTGAAGGCCGGGCCCGTTGTAGACTTGCGCGAGGGCATTTCCTTCGGGCAGTGCCAGGTGCAGAGAGGCGGCGGAACATCCGATGAGCGCGGCACAGAGCCAGAGACGGGTTCTCATAGGTGTATGATGGGGATCTTGGTATCCAGGCTTTATGATAGCATACTTTGCGTACTTTTGCCACTCCGTCTGCAATGCGTCCATCCTCGTCCAATTCCCTTCTGCGACATGCCGATATTCCGGCTTTTCTCGTGACGAGTCTTGTGAATATCCGCTATTTGACGGGTGTCGAAGTGAGTGCGGGAGCAGTGTTGTTCACGCGTAATCGCATCATGCTCTTCGTCGATCCGCGCTACCGCGAAGTGGCATCGAAAGTAGCTGCAGGCTGTACGGTGCGAGCACTTGACGATCTTGCGGGTGTTCTACGACGAATTCCCGTGTGCGGTTGCGAGGCGGAGGTTGTCACGCTGGCGCAGAAAGATCGGTGGCGGAAAGCGTTTCCTTCAACGAAGTTTCAACCGAAGAAGGATGTCGTGGCTCACTTTCGTCGCTCCAAAGATCCGCGTGAAGTGCGCATGTTTCGCAAAGCGCAGCGCATCACGCATGAGATGCTTCGCCGTGTTCCCTCGGTATTGCGTACCGGTATCACCGAACGTGAGATCGCGCGAAAACTTCGAACCTGGGCCGAAGATCTGGGAGCCGACGATCTTGCCTTCGATCCGATCGTAGCGTTTGGCGCACATACCAGCCGTCCGCATCATCACCCAACGACGCGCGCGTTCAAGAAAGGCGACATCGTACAGATTGATGTGGGCGCGCGCTTCGGCGGTTATTGCGCCGATCAGAGTCGTGTGTTCTTCACGGGCAAGAAAACTTCTCAGCAGGAGCGGGCATTCACCGCCGTTCGCGATGCGAAAGAGGCTGCGGAACGTGCCGTGCGCGCAGGCGCCTCCACACATGCACTCGATCGTCTTGCCCGCTCGGTTCTTAAGAAATTCGACATGGAGCAGTACTTCGTACATTCACTCGGTCACGGTGTGGGGCTTGAGATTCACGAGGGGGTCACACTGAGTCAGAAGCGCCCCGACCAAAAACTTCTGCGTTCCGAGATAATTACGATCGAGCCCGGGGTGTATTTTCCCGGGAAGTTCGGGATCCGGCTGGAAGATGAGATCGTTATACGTTGATCCCTTTTGCAAGCCAAATTCTTGAATGAAAATGATTCTTTCCATTCGAGGATTTCAGAATATTTCGTTTCCTCTGCTAAGGGGACAGAACTGCCCGAACATGCTAGAATGATCTGAAATGCACATCACACATACTCCGCTCCATCACACGCGTCATGCGCGTCTGCCGCGGCACCTCAAGGCGCTCATTGCGGCACTCGTGTTGATTGCGCCGGTGATGGCCGCCGGTGTGAGCAACGATTTACCGCGTGAGCAGGAGTTCATCATCACGGCCTACTACTCTCCCAAGCCCGGTCAGTGTTGCTATGTGAAGGGCGGATACCGAGCCGACAAAATTCTCAATGGCGAGGGAATGCGGGGCGCCGATGGTACCGCCGTCTATCCCGGCATGATTGCGGCACCGTCGAGCTACGCTTTCGGTACGGTCGTTGCCCTGCCCGGCATCGGCCGGTTCACGGTCCACGATCGCGGCGGAGCCATTACGGAGCTCTCGGATGGAGCCCATCGACTCGACATCTGGGTGGGTGAGGGCGAGGAAGGATTGGCGCGTGCACTGGCATTCGGCGTGCGTCGTGTACGGGGAACAGTTTACGAAAAGGGCGGATTTCAGCCCAAGGAGCGTTTCTCTCTCGAGAGTTTTCCTGCCGTGCTCGATCGACTCGAACCGTTTCTCGTCCGCGGTCAGGATCTGCTTTCGGTTCAGGTGAAGAACGGTGATCGCGGCCTCTCGGTTGAGACATTGCAGCGATCGCTTAAACAAGTGGGCTTCTTTGACCATGTCGTCACGGGATTGTTCGGAACAGTCACACAGGAATCACTCGCACGTTTCAACGATGCCTACGGTCTTGCAGAACCTGCGGATCACCTCAGTGAGCGTTCGGCAGCATACATTACTGCGGCAGTTCGTCGTGTCGAGGCCAAGCCCCCTGTCATCCGCAATGTCGACAAGAGCGCCCAGAGTTCGGTCATTCGCACGGCTCAGCGGACTCTGCGGTTTCTGGGCTTCTACAAGGGACGAACGGATGGCGTATACGACGATATGTTAGCCGATGCAATCCTGACGTTTCAGCAGAAGCAACAGCTGGTGGGCACCGCGCAGGATCCCGGAGCCGGACGTATCGGTCCGCTTACACGCGGTAAGTTGAAGACAGAATGGAACCAGAAACTTGTGGATGACCTGGCCGATCGGCTGATGATTCTGCATCGCGTGGAAGTGCTTCTCGACGAGCGCGGCAAGAATCTCGACCAGTTTCTCAGCGAAGGAGACAGTGGCAAACAGGTTACGCTGCTTCAGCGTTTGCTCGCCGATCGCGGATACTTTCCACGTGAGAAACTGAACGGATACTTCGGTCCGCAGACGAAGGAGTCGGTTCTGCGTTACCAGATGGATCGTGATCTCGTTGCTTCCGAAGTCAGTACGGGAGCAGGTGTCGTGGGTCCGCAAACACTCAAAAACCTGCGTGGAGAGGAGCGCTACGATGCGTATCAGCTTGTACGAAGCGAGGGGTGGAGAGCTCTCTAGCCCGTCAATTGCACTTCTTTCACACATCGTGCAGCATATGTTCATGCGCCGTTTCGCGTGTTTTCTCGTGCTGCTTCTTCTGCCGCTTTCCGCTTTCTCTCAGGCGGGGGGCATTTCGCGTCGTGACGGATTTCTGATGATCTGGGAGGGCATTCGGCGTGATCCGGACCCAACCAACGAGCCGCCCTTTCGCGATGTGCCGGAAGAAGAGCTTGGAGGTGAGGAGATTACCTACGCGAAGGCACGGGGCATTCTCGATGATGAAGAAATGTTTTACCCCGACGAGCCCCTGGTTGTTGCAGATGCCGTGCTCTGGCTCCTGCGTACGCGCAACGTTGCGGATCTCGATGAGATGACAGCCGATTCCCTGACAACGCTCTTGCAGCACTATCCTTTCATTGAGCAGGAACGCGATGTACTCCTACCGGTTTCATCGGGCGAAGAACTCCTCACTATGGCCGCCGCACTCGATGTGCTTCTTGCCGAAGAAGTGCACGAGGTGAGCCTTTACTCCGAAAAATTCCACGGCAAAGGTACTGCGTGCGGAGAGTCATTCGATATGCACGCACTTACTGCCGCACACCGTACCTTCCCATGCAATACCCTCGTGAAGGTGACGAGTGCCGAGAGCGGCCAGAGCGTGATCGTACGCATTAACGATCGTGGACCATACGTCGATGGTCGTGACATGGATCTGAGCCTTGAAGCCTTTACGCGTATTGCCCCGCGTTCGCAGGGGATCGCGCAAGCCACATTTCAGCGACTGGGTGACAGTGCCCTTATCGATGCGTGTGATGGCGTACTGCGTCGCTACCAGAAGCGCATTACACGAGAGGTCCGTTTCGATCGTGGTGTACCGCACGGCATCTCGGTCGGCAGCCCAATGACCCTCAGATCCATTCGTCCTTTTGTCGTGCGGTCTGTTCTGCACCCCGATGGTTTTCAGGAGCGCATTGAAGATTGGGTGAATCCCGGCGAAATCTTTACCTATACACCACCGACAAGCGGGTTATATGTGTTTAAGGTCGGTACGGTGGATGGGCGAGCGCGAGAGATGACGATGGACGCATGGGAATGCGCCCGATGACGGGATCCGATAGACCTGGTATCACATCATATTTCAATTACGTATCAAGTTGCCGTGAGGGGCATGCAATGCCGAAATCTGCTATAATTGAACGAATTCCTTGTATATTCCCTTAGTTCGCCCTTGTTTAGCCTCCTTGAACGCTTCTTTTGGCCCCTGCTGTGGATCGTCATCCTGACGACCGTTTCGCTCGTGCCCGGGGCATGGAGGGCAATCGGCACATGGTGGATCGCGAGTCCGTTTCTCAATTCCGGGCTAATCGTTGGCGCGTATGTCGTCTGGAGAATGGCAAAGTGGAACTTTCGATATTGGTACGCCGTGTGGAAATCGAAATCTCTCGTCATGATGAAGATTCTGCTTCCGCGTTCCGACAGCAAGGTGGATCAAGAGAAGCGCACGGAGAAAGACTTCAAAGAGAAGGTGGCCATTATGGAACAGTTGTATCGAGCGCTGTGGGAGGTGCAGAGCCTCACAGTCTGGCAGGAGTTGCGGTACTGGTTCTTTCGTCACATCACCATCAGTTTTGAAATGTATGTCGAGAAGGGGCAGCTCATGTTTTACGTCGTCACTCAGCCGGAACTCCAGTCCATTGTCGAAAAACAAATCACCGCGTTCTACTCCAATGCCGAAGTTACTTTGCACAAAACGCCGGAGCTCTGGCCCAAAGGTTTCAAGCTCACGGCATACAACATGATTACCGATAAGCCCTTCATGTTCCCGATGCGGTTCTATGAGCAGATGCAGGATGATCCGCTCAATGGCATCGCGAACGTGTTGAGCAAGATGCAAACGGATGAGACGGCCGGTGTACAGATTGTTCTCGAGCCCTCGTCGTCGCAGAAGTGGGGCAGGCGCACGCAGCAGTATGCCTCGCAGCGATTCAAAGGAAAGAAGGAGGGGTGGTTCGGTAATGTGCCGATCGTCGGCACGCTCTTCTCGATCCTCGGCGGCGTTGCCTCCGGAACCGACAACTCTACGTTCGCACCCGGCGCGAACCGTGGCGATGCGTTCATTCGCATGATTCAGCCCGAAGAGGAGCTCTACAAACGCATGGGCGAGAAAGCCGGTATGAGTTTTTATTTCGCCTCCATCCGTATCGCATCCGCCGCCAAAACATGGCAGCGCTCGATCGAGATCACCAACAACCTGCAGGTCGCCTTCAATGCGTTCAAAGATATTTACGGAAACTACCTCGATGACCATCGCATGTTCTCGAATTTCTTTCCGCTTAAGTGGAATGCGCCGATTCTCTACAAACTGTGGAAGAGGCGCATCAACGGGTTCTGGCACAGGCGTTGCATGCTCGTTGAGAAGGAGCTGGCAGGTCTCTTTCACTTTCCCGATAGTCGTTACAACAAGATCCCGATTATCGAGTGGATCAGCTACCGTGTGCTGCCTCCCCCTCCGAATATTCCCGCAGAGGGCATTCTGCTGGGCATCAACAAGCATCGTGCCATCGAGACGCCTGTCCGCTTCTTTCCCGAAGACCGCACGCGTCACCACTACATCATCGGTAAATCCGGTACGGGTAAATCCGCACTGTTGTCGTGGATGAGCCGGCAGGATATTGCGAACGGAGAGGGCGTGTGCATTGTCGATCCGCACGGTGACCTGATCGAAGATGCACTTGCACACACGCCCAAGGAGCGCGCCAAAGACATCGTCGTCTTTGATCCTGCCGACACGGGACGTCCCATGGGTCTTAATCTTCTCGAGGCAGGCACACCCGAAGAGAAAGACCGTGCCGCTCTCGATGCCATGGGGATTTTCATCAAGCTCTTCGGCAACGAGATCTTCGGTCCGCGCATTCAGCACTACTTCCGCAATGGATGCCTCACGCTCATGGATGATGAAGATGAAGGTGCCACGCTCATCGATGTGCCACGACTGTTCGTGGATGACGAGTTCCAGCGCTACAAAGTCGCCAAGTGTCGCAATTCCGTTGTGCGCAGCTTCTGGGAACACGAAATCGCCAAGACGGGCGCACGTGAAAAGGAGGAGATGATTCCGTACTTCTCGGCGAAGTTCGGGCCCTTCATTACGAATACCACCATGCGCAACATCATCGGACAGCCCAAGAGTGCGTTTCAAATTCGCGACATCATGGATTCGGGCAAGGTGCTGCTTGTGAACCTGAGTAAGGGAAGAATCGGCGATGTGAACGCGCAGCTTCTGGGCCTGATTTTTGTGAACAAGGTGAACATGGCCGCTCTCTCGCGTGCCGATGTGCAGCGCAAACAGCGCAAGCGTTTCTACCTGTACGTGGACGAATTCCAGAACTTCGTGACCGAGGCCTTTGCCACGATTCTCTCTGAGGCACGCAAGTATGAATTGGGGCTTGTCATGGCACACCAGTTCATCGGACAGCTCGTCGGTAAGACGGAAGAATACGGTCAGGCCAACACCAAGTTGCGCGACGCCGTGTTCGGTAACGTCGGTTCCATCAGCTCATTCAAGATCGGTGCCGAGGATGCCGAGTACATGGCCAAGGAATTCGCACCTGACCTGAGTGAACAGGATGTCATCGGCATTCCGAACTTCAACTGCTACATGAAGCTCAGTATCAACAACGTCCCGTCCCGTCCCTTCTCGATGGCGACGATCTACGACGAAAGTGATCGCAACGAAGAACTGGCCGGGCTCATCAAGGAGTACAGCCGCATGAAATTCGGACGTAAGAAAGTCTTCGTCGATCAGGAGATCGAGGACAGAATTGGAATGGTTCGATGAACAAGAAGAGACTGAGGAGATCCTGAGCGCAGCCGAAGGATCGATCAAGAAATCGAGGACAGGATTGGAATGGTTCGGTGACGCAGATGTATCTGCCAACCATCAATATAAATATCTGTATCTGGGACGACTTTGCTCTGCACGAGCAACACGAAATGCATCGTTGTAGCCCTGTCGCTCTTCGGAGTCTTCTATCTCCCATGATTGGGAATCACATCCACTGAGGCCATCTTGCCGGCCCTGCCTACGGCCTTTGTCGTATCGCTGCTGTGGCGTAAGGCGGGAATTGACATGGCGTTCCTTAGACTGCATGTAGCGAGTTTGCTGTGAGGCCTGCTCCGCTCGTTTTTCTGTGAGCGCCTTCATCAGGCGACGACGGTACACGCTCATGCCGTGTGGCATCCGTCCTTTGCCAATGTGTTGCCGCTGACCATCCAATTGGAGGGAACGGCTCTCGAGCTCCAAGAGGGGCATGTTCATGTATCGCTGGATGTCGGGTTCGTTGAGCATGGGGGATATGAGAAAGGGGGCCATCGTCCTCGGGCGAAGTTTGTTTGTCAAGAATGTCGAAAAATATCACGGGTGATCTTGAACGATGTCGAACACTCAATCGTAATCTCCTTTCTGTTTTTCCACGATTTTCCGGAATCGTTCGTGGAGGTGTGGAAAGTGTTGATTGAGCCAGCCGGAGAAGTCCTTCGCATCGACGACGCGCCGCCCCGCGGGGTCAGCGGCGATTTTCTTGCGCTCATGATGGTCCACGAGACGCACGGGCCTGCCTTGCAGCACCTCGACGATGAGGCTTCTTGTAAAGGCTTGAATTTCCCCTGTGACGGCTTGGTATTCTTCACTTCGACCCTCGTTGTAACCTTCGTAGACCAAGTCGGTATGTGCCAGGAATTCCTCGGGAGAAATGGTCTTGCGTTCGTCCAGCATGCCGATCAGCCACTTACTGTGCGGGTCGAGCGGATCTTCGGTAATGATGCCTCCCTTGGACGAGGCCGGTGCGGGGATCATAGGAGCTTCAACCAGTGAGTTGCTTTCGGGATGTTCCATGTAGGTGCCATGCATACCCCAGTGCTTGCGAAACTTCACTTCGACATCACGGCCTCCTTCCATTGAAACACTGACGATATTGAGGTGGCGTTTCTGCGCCTGCTCATGGGCGACATTCATAACTTTTTCGTTGAGCACGCGCACCGCACCTTTTCCGCGAAGATCCTGCCGGATGCCGATGAGCCAGATGAAGAGCGTGGCATCCTCTTTTTTGTCGGGGGCTCCGTCTTCGCCCGAGAGTGATGTGACTTCGGTGTTGGCGTAGCCGACGATATCGCCTTTAGGATCGCGCAGCAGAATGTAGTCGACCGTCCCGCCGGCGATCATTTCCTGCACTTCTTCGGCCACCGGATCGATGACCATTTCGTCGGCATGTTTGCCGACGATCTCTTCTTCCGTTTTCGTCTGTGCACCGGTTTCCGTATTGTCTTTGAGTTGCAGTTCGCCGAGGAATTCCAATTGCATGCGTGCGGCATAGCGGGCATTTGCTCTGTCGGTTGCATTGTCGCCTGTGGTTCGCAAAATATCCGCAGTGAACTGCGGAGCCTCCGCTACATGCTTCACAACGGGGGAAGGTACTGCTTCAACTTTTTCCTGCGTTTTAGCAGCCTTTTCGGGGATTTCGCTCACAGTGTTCATTATATCTATTTTTAATAATATGTCAATTTTCATCTTATTCGCACAGTCGTGAAGGCTTCGGTACTATGCACTGGCTATGCCATCCTTCTCCCAGATCAAAGACATGTTCCGCGTGCAGCGCGAAGCCAAGAAAGTGAAAAAGGAACTTCGAAAGATTCATGTCGAGGCGGAGGGGCGGGGCGTGAAAGTCGTCGTGACGGCAGAGATGGAGGTGGTGAGTATCGAGATCGCCCCCGATGCGCCGCGCGAGACGCTGGGCCGCGAAATCATCGATTGCCTGAATCGTGCCCTGAAGAAGGCGCAGGTTGTGAGTGCCGAGAAGATGCAGGGTGTCATGGGCGAAATGGGATTCCCCACGGAAGGAAGTATGAAGGGGTAAGTATTCAGTATAAAGGAGTGCTTCGAGCATTCCCTGTATACTCGATACTGAATACTGCATACCGAGTTCTCAGCATGAAAAAGCTTCTTCTTCTCTTAATCGGCCTCTGCATTGTCGCGTACGCGTGGTACCAACATGATCTGTCGCCGCTCGGCGGAACAGGTCCTGTTCGTCTGACGGTGGAGCAGGGGATGACGGTGGAGCAGGTAGGGGCTCTGCTTGCAGAGAAAGGTCTCATTCGTTCCCCGTTCTCCTTCAAGACGTACATGAAACTTCAGCGGGCGCAGACGCAAGTGCAGGCGGGCACATTCATTTTCCGTCCGTCGATGAGTGTCGAAGAGATCGTGCAGGTGCTGCGCACCGGTAAGTCGGAAGAAGTCGCCCTCACGATTCCCGAGGGTTGGACGGTGGCAGACATCGACGCACTCCTTGCACACAAGGGGCTCGCCGCTTCAGGAGCCGTGCTCGATTGCCTCACGCGCTGCGACTTCAGCACGTTCGATTTTCTCCCGAAGGGAACGAAGGGACTTGCCCTGAGAGGCGGACGCCTCGAAGGGTACCTCTTTCCCGAAACCTACTTCGTCGACGAACCGCAGTTTGTTCCCAAGTTCTTTCTCGAACGACTGCTCGGAACATTTCGTGCGCGGGTAATCACAGAGTACGGGGACGAGATCAAGGCATCGGGTCACTCGTTCCACGAGATCGTCACAATGGCCTCGCTCGTTGAGGCTGAGACCCGCACCGATGATGAGCGGCCGATTGTAGCGGGCATTCTCTGGAAGCGTCTCGAGGCCGGCATGCCGCTGGGGGTCGATGCCACCGTGCGCTACATCCTCGAGAAACCCACAGCGGCGATAACCCAGTCCGATCTCGAAACGAAGAGCCCCTATAACACGCGCAAGTTTAAAGGGTTGCCGCCGGGGCCAATCGAAAGTCCGGGAATGGCGAGCATTCTCGCTGCGCTCAGGCCTCAGGACTCGCCCTACTGGTACTACTTGCACGACAGTAAAGGGCTCATCCACTACGCATCGACGAATGATGAGCACAACGAGAACAAGCGACGGTATTTGAGATAATCTGTAAAATATTGTATAATAGTGATTAAGACCACAGAGAAATATCACCATCGCACACAAGTGATTCTTTCTGTCCTCCTCACATACACTCCCTTCCGATGACTCCTATCCATAAGCTCAAGATCGGCGTGATGGGTTCGGCCTCCGGTCCGCAGATCTCCGATCCCCATGCGCGTGCGATGGCCAAGAAACTTGGTGAGGAGATCGGCAAACGTGGTCACATCTTCATCAACGGTGCGTGCCCGGGGTTGCCGCATGATGCGCTGCTTGCCGCGAAGGCGGCTGGCGCATTCACCGTCGGCATTTCGCCGGCGTTCTCGGAGTACGAGCACGTGAACGAGTACAAGTCGCCGCTGGATAACGACATGCTCATCTATACGGGGCAGGGATTCATGGAGCGCGACGTTGTGAACATCCGTTCCTCTGATGGCGTGATCTTCATCAGTGGCGGCATCGGCACGCTCAACGAGCTCACCATCGCTTACGACGAAGGCCGTCCAATGGGAATTCTCACAGGGACGGGAGGCATCAGCAGTGCCATTCGGCATGTGATCACGGATCTCTGCCTGCGTGCGATCCCACCGAACATGGTGTTCGATGACGATCCGGCGAAACTCCTCGATAAGCTGGAAGTCGCCATCCACAAATTTCCGCTGCCGATTCACGAAGACGGCCGCATAATCGACAAGCCGGAGGGGCGCCGCGATGTTCCCACCAATTTGGGAGAAAAAAATCCGGGATAGTCCGGCTTAGGATCCTCCTTTCGTGATCCAGCGCACCGGCGTTCCCGTGAAGTCGAACATTGATCGGAGCCGATTTTCGAGAAACTTCAGTTCGCTCGGACGAATGGCTTTCGGATTTTTTGTAAACAGCACGAACGTGGGAGGCACCTCGTCGGCTTGAGTGAGATGTTTGGTTTTCGAAAGCACCTTGAGAGGTTGTCCGTAGACGGCGTCCTGAAACCAGCGAAGCAGATCTTTGGTGGGGATTCGGCGAAGTCTGTTCGCCTGCACCTGCGCGATTAGCGGAAACACTTTGAGCAGACCTTCCTTCGTCTGAGCGGAGCAGGGGAGCAGGGGAGCGAACCGACAGAACGAGAGTGATCGACCCAGCTCGGCCAGTTTCGTATCGCGCGCTTCACCTTTGAGTGTATCAATTTTATTGAGGAGAATGATGAGCCCCCTGCCGCTTTGCATGGCGAGTGCGGCGAGTCGCTGATCTTGATTGCTCACGGGTGCGGTGGCATCGAGCACGAGAAGTGCGATGTCACACTGTTCTAAGGCCTGGATGCTGCGGATGACTGCAAAATGTTCCACGCCCTCTTCGACCTTTGCGCGGCGGCGGATGCCTGCGGTGTCGACGAAGAGGTATTCGTTCTCCTGAAAGCGGATGACGGTATCGACGGCATCGCGCGTCGTACCGGGAATATCCGAGACGAGCATGGGCGATACGGTTCGCTGGGGATCCGACATGAAGGCGTTGATGAGTGAACTCTTGCCGACATTCGGCTTGCCGATGACCGCGATGCGCGGCGGATCGGACTTCTTGGCTTTGGGTTGTTTCTTGAAGTGGAGCTTCTTCAGCTCTTTCGTCACTGCGTCGAGCAGATCATCCGTACCGATGTTGTGCGGTGCGCTGACCGGAATGACATTATCGGTGATGCCGAGCGCGAGTAATTCAGAGAATCGATCCTCCGCAATCGTCGGATTGTCGCATTTCGTGGGCACGAGGATCACGGGCACGTGACGTCGCCGGTTTTTACGCAGCAGGTCGACGATGTTATGGTCGCTCTTCGTGAGCTCCTCACGCGCGTTGATCGTGAAGAGGATGAGATCGGCATGTTCGAGAGCCAAAAGCGACTGACGGTGCACATCCGCTTCAAAATCCTTGTCATCCGCCTGCCCTGAGCCGCGTCGAAGGGAGCCGCCACCCATACCGCCCGTGTCGAGCAGCAGAAAATCAACGTTCTTCGTCTCGATACGGTGCGCGACGTGATCACGAGTGGTACCTGCAATCTCGCTCTCGATCGCGAGGCGCTTACCCACCAGCCGATTGAAGAGAGTGGATTTGCCGGTGTTCGGCCTCCCGATGATGGCAACGGTTGGTAATTGGGACATTGGCTTATGAGTGGTGAGGCCGACTTGCCCGGCGTAGTCCCGCTATTGCGGGACGAAGTCGGGTGATGGCAACAGTGGGGACCGTGGCCATGCGAAGATGAGAGTTTACAGCGAATTGTAGCCGCTGGAGCGCTTTGAAGACAGCAGAACGCAGGGTATCATTCACGCATGTCTCAGGAATTTGACCCCTCCACTATCGAAGCCAAATGGCAGAAAAAGTGGGATGAGGCCAAGATCTATGAAACGGATCTGAAGAAGGCCAAGAATCCCTTCTATTCCCTCGTCATGTTCCCGTACCCGAGCGGGGATAAGTTGCACGTAGGTCACTGGTACAACTTTGCGCCGGCAGACAGCTTCGCGCGATACATGCGTATGAAGGGCAATGACGTGATGGAGCCCATGGGCTTCGACGCGTTTGGCTTGCCGGCTGAGAACTACGCCATCAAGAGCGGCATCCCTCCCGAAAAATCCACGAGCAGTAACGTACAGACCATGGTCAAGCAGCTCAAGCGCATGGGGTGCATGTACGACTGGAGCAAGATGGTGAATACATCTTCACCCGAGTACTACCGTTGGACGCAGTGGCTGTTCCTCAAGATGTACGAGCACAAACTTGCCTACAAGAAAGAGGCCTCTGTGAACTTCTGCTCCAAATGCCAAACGGTACTGGCCAACGAGCAGGCGCAGGACGGTACGTGTGAGCGCTGTGGAACGGAAGTGGCGCAGAAGTCACTTGCACAGTGGTTCTGGAAGATTACGGACTACGCCGAGAGACTGCTTCAGGGGCTTGATGACTTGGACTGGCCCGAGAAGACGAAGCTTATGCAGCGCAACTGGATCGGGAGGAGTGAAGGGGCCGAGATCACATTTGATCTTGTGGGACATACGGAGAAGCTCACTGTTTTCACCACGCGCCCTGATACGCTTTTCGGTGCCACCTACATGGTGCTGGCTCCGGAGCATCCGCTCGTCGAGAAAATTACACCGAAAGATCATAAGGGTGTCGTGCAGGCATATCGCGAGCAGGTGGCCAAGAAAACCGAGATGGAGCGCACGGATCTGGCCAAGGTGAAGACCGGTGAGCCGACCGGTGCATTTGCCGTGAACCCGGCAACGGGCGAGCAGATTCCCATCTGGATTGCCGACTACGTGCTGATGACCTACGGCACCGGTGCCATCATGGCCGTTCCGGCGCATGACGAGCGTGATTTTGATTTTGCAACTTCTCATCAATTAGATGTTAAGTGTGTGGTTGATCCTGATATTCAGACTCCGCATTTTTCAACTTATATTTATCAGAATCCTGCCCTTGCAAAAACTTCCGGGCAAAGTCTCGATAAGGGAGAAAATATCGAATGGAATACACAATGCAGACAAAATGTATTGGAGGGTACAAGGTGCTGGACAGGTCCAGGGAAAGCGATAAGTTCAGATTTCCTAAATAGTATGGGTGTTGAGGAAGCAAAAAAGCGCATGATCGCCTGGTTGGAAGATGAAGGGAGGGGTAGGGCGAGGACGACTTTCAGACTCCGCGACTGGCTCGTGAGTCGTCAGCGCTACTGGGGTGCACCCATTCCCATCGTCTACGATCCCGAAGGCAATCCCCATCCGATCCCCGAGAAGCATCTGCCGTGGCTGCTCCCGACCGATGTTGCGTTCAAACCGACGGGCAAGTCTCCGCTCACCGAGAGTAAGGAGTTTATCGAGCGTACCGAGAAGATCTTCGGCAAAGGGTGGATGCCGGAGTTCGACACGATGGATACCTTCGTCTGCTCAAGTTTCTACTATCTGATGTATCTTTCGTCGGATGGCTTCGGCATGCAGGCCCCTCCGTTTAGCGGTTCCAAAGAGCAGGAGAAACAGGAGAAGAATCATCCAATTGATCCCCATGTTGAGCGCACATGGATGCCGGTCAGCATGTACATCGGCGGGCCGGAGCACGCGTGCATGCACCTGATCTACGCACGGTTCGTGATGATGGCACTCAAGGATTTTGGCTTCGTGTCGCACGAAGAGCCGTTCAAAAAATTAGTACATCAGGGGCTGATCACCAACAACGGCGCCAAGATGAGCAAGAGCAAAGGCAACGTCGTCAGTCCGGATAGTTTCATCGAGCGGCACGGGTCTGATGTCTTTCGTATGTACCTGATGTTCATGGGGCCCTTCACCGAAGGAGGGGATTGGAGTGACACGGGCATTAAGGGCATTGACCGCTTTGTGAAGCGGATTTATGCGCTCTGTACCGACAAAGTGAACAAAAAAGTTGATCAACCAAATGTCCTCGCCGCACTTCACCGCACGATCAAGAAGGTGACGGAGGATATCGAAGCGCTCAAGTTCAATACGGCCATCTCTGCGCTTATGGAATTTTTGAATCTGGCGGAAGAGGAAGGGGGAGTGACGCAAAAGACGGCGCAAACTCTGACGCTTCTTCTGGCTCCCATCGCGCCGCATCTGGCCGAAGAGCTGTGGGGGTCACTGAAGGGCCCCTCCTTTGCCAAGGCTACGGAGGGCAAGAAAGGATTTGTCATCGAGCAGAAGTGGCCTTCGTTCGATCCCAAGCTGACGAAAGAAAGCACGCTCATGATAGCCATTCAGGTGAACGGCAAAGTGCGTGGTGAGATTGAAGTCGCAGCCGATGCCTCGAAAGATGATGTCCTGCTTAAGGCGAAGGCACATCCCAACGTGCAGAAGTTTCTGGAGGGCAAGAAGCTCAAGAAAGAGATTTACGTGAAAGGCAGACTCGTCAGTCTGGTCGTGTAATGCACGTATATGTCATGGTGAGCTGTGCCTGCCCGCCGTAGCCCGAAAGCGGAGGCTGGGTCGAATCATGATAAGAGAAACGCGTGCCACTCTTCGACCAGTCTTCGCCAAGGCTACGCCCGGCAAGCAGTGCTCAGGATGACACACGTATTAGAGGTCAGAAGATCAGCGAATCGGAACCATAGGAACCGGCTTGGCGAGCCGATCCTTGTACAGATCCGGATCGATCGTGCGCTCGAAACACACGCGACCCGCTTCGTGATTCCAGAAATTAACCGTTCCGAACGGTTCGTAGACCGAAGGGCGGTTTTTTTCCGCCGATGTGGACGTCGTCTCGAACGTAGCACAGAGCTCGAAGGTCAATTTTTGAAGTGCCTTATATTCGTATGCCTCTCCGGTATTTGGATCGGCTGGCGGCATGAAGCCGGTGAGGGGACTTTCGAGAGCGTTGATGGTCTGCGGAAGCGATCCTTTGGCAATCCAGTACTCGATCACCTGATACTGCAGCTCCTGCAGATCGCTGGCGCGTCGTTCATCGAATCGAATACGCCGCTGTTCGAAGGGTGAGCCCCCTAAAATGAACCCGCTGATGATGACGACGATGACGAGAACCGACAGACCGTAGCTCATGGCACGGTGCTGTGCCGTTGGCCGGAAACTGGTTCGACGCGCATCCCAGAATTCGTATGCGAAGACCAAGCCCGTCACGAACAGCACGGCGATAATTTTCAGCAGAAAGCGCCCCGTAAGGTCGCCGTTCAGAAAGTTGTACAGCAGAGCGATGAGATCACCGATGATCACGAGGCCCGCAAGGAAAATCGTGAGGTACAGCAGCCATTTGCGGATGCGGTATTCGCCTTTGTGGGGATTGCGTTCCAGATCCTTGTGTAAAAACCGCGTGGTCCCGGCAAACACCGGAAACAGCACCGTAAGCATGGCGGCAGCCCAGCGGATGGAGTCGCGAATACTTTGTGTGTAATCGGAGAGCGGATCGGGAAAAGCGAGGTTGATGAATTGGAAGAGCAGAATGAGACCGCTCACCACGCTGACGTAGAGCGTGACGGTAGCGAGAAGGTAGAGAAAGAAATCGCGCGGATAGGTGTGAGAGTCGGACATAGCATGCGGGGGAAATCATCGGCCAGTGTACTCGCCTTATGCCAGAACGGCATCTGATTATGCTGCTTCCTTCGTAATGCCAAATGCGGCGAAATCGACTCTGCTCGAGTGACGGCCACGCTCCCTGCCGACATGTTCTTCCAGAGTGAGCATGGCATCGCGAAGAACCGGGTCTTCGAGACACCCCAACTCAATTTCCTCTTCCGTCGAGCTGAGATCCCCCAGATAATTGCTTGCTGCACGTGCACAATCCACATTGTCAGCCAATGAACGAAGTTCGGCAAGTTTTTCGGGGCAGAAATTTTTGCCGAAGCAGCACTTGCGAACAAAGCGTTGCAGCGCGTCGAGGCGTTGAAGTACGCGGATTACTGCCGTTTCCTGTTCGTCTTGATCCGGTGAATGAATGGAGGGGGTACGTGGATGTTCCATGGCGAAAAATTATACACGCCTCCCGTTTTGGGATGAATGTGTTACCACAGCGGCGCGAATGCCGAATTCGTCAAGGAAAATGGCACCTCCCTGTAAATTGTGGCCTGAAGAACGAACGAACTCCGCAAGTGTTTCAGGTGAGAATTGACGGCGGGTTTCTGCAAACTCCTGTTCACCCATGGCTTCACGCCATTTCATCTCCTCTCGCGAAGTGAGCAGATCAAGTACTTCCATTTGTGACCGATTATTCAGAGTGTAATCCACAATGAGCATATCGGCCTGCGGTTGTGCGGCGCGAAGAGACTGAAGAATCCCCATTCCTGTTTTGGGCGAAACACAGCACAGGACGTATGAGAGTGTGATGATGTCGAATGCTCTTCGGCCAGGACCGAAAATCTCTGCATGATCCACAATGCGTTCGTTCGGACATGTAGGAGGACGGATTTCCACATGAGGGTCATACAGGGCCAGTCGATCATGAAAAGTTTTAATTCCCTCCAATATGACTCGCTGTGCACCTCGCCAGCCACATCCGTACTCCAGAAGATCAAGGTTCGGTTTGTGTATACGGCGTTCATCAATGAGGGATTGCGTTTGAGCGGTTTGTCGGAAGAATGCCTCTTCATGCCCGGCAGGTTGTTTCGTATTCGGCGTAGCGGCTTCGAAGACGTCCGTCATAGCGTGGGACACTAGTGTCAGCGGAAGTTTCCGTCAATTCCCCACGCGGGGATTCCTGTTTCCTCTACAATCTGCCCGTGTCTGCACATCCTTTCGACCCTTCGGCTACGCTCCCCTCGGCTTCACTCGGGATCTACGACAGGGCCTTCGGTCGCTATGCGGCTTTCACGGATCTCTCTGCCTTGAATGCGGCAACGGATCAGCCGCTGCGCAAATCGGTGCGGGTAAACACGCTCAAGTGCTCTGTTGCGGATTTTCAAGCCTGGGCCAAGATGCAGGGCTGGTCCTTGACGCCGGTTCCGTGGTGGAAAGAGGGGTTTTTCATTGAGCGTATCGATCTCTCAATGGCTCTCGGCCGTGATATCCGGCATCTGCTGGGTCATTTCTACATGCAGGAGGCGGCCAGTATGCTGCCGGTGGCACTGCTCAATCCGCAGCCACATGAATCTATTCTGGACTTGTGCGCCGCACCCGGAAGCAAAACGACGCAGATCGCGGCGAGTTTGCAGGGCAGGGGAGTGGTCATTGCGAATGACATGCAGGAGAAGCGGCTTCGTGTCCTTAACGATGCGCTGCAGCGCACGGGGGCGACCACTGTGGTGATCACGCGCAAGGCCGGGCAGTGGTTCAGTAAGCATCTTACCGAGCGCTTCGATCGTGTGCTTTGTGATGCGCCTTGTACGGCACAGGGAACCGCGCGCAAAGATCCCACTGCGCTGCAGTACTCTTCGATGGATTCCATCGCAAAGGCCGCGCGCCTTCAGTATCAGTTGCTCGAAGCGGCGGTACATGCCGCCAGGGTGGGAGGACGAATCGTGTATTCCACCTGTACGTTAACGCCCGAAGAGAACGAAGGAGTCGCTTTGGAAATATTGAACAAATTTAGTGATCAACTTGAAATCGTCCATCCTAAGGAAGCCCTTTCCGAAGGGCTCAACTGGGACATGAGTGCAGCGATCTCTGATTCCGAAACGGTTCAGAAAACCCTCAGCCCTAACCCTAACCCTAACCCTAACCCTAATCTCCATCCCTTTCTTCGTCTCTGGCCCCAGACTTATGACACCGAAGGGTTTTTCTGTGCGGTTTTCAAGAAAGTAAAGCGCACACGCGAAGTGGAACCGCTCGAAATGTTTCCGCGTGGCGCACGACCGTTAAGCCGCAGGAAAACTCAGGAGGTTTCGCATTTTTTTGCAGAGCAATTCGGCACCGATTTTATGGGTGAAGGCGAGTGTTTGGCAGAGAAGGGGAACTACCTGCTCCTCGTTGCCGAAGATGCACACGCTTTTCCGTTGCCGGTCACCGAGTACGCCACGGGCGTGCCCTACGCCAAGATCTTGCCCGACGGACGTTTTCGTGTGACCAATGAGATTGCGTCATTGCGGGGGCACCTTGCCTCATCGCAGATCATGGAATTGTCCGAATCCGCTCTCGATGACCTTCTTGCGGGCAAGGATCTTTCGTGCGATGCGTCCCTGCGTGGCGACACGATGTTGCGCTTTCAGAATATCGCGCTGGGCCTCGGTCTGGCCAAGGAGGGAACACTGCTTAACCGTTTACCGCGGTGGGTGGTCAAATTGGGAGGCAGAGGGTAGGTCGAACTCGTTTACGCTTCCTGCCGCTTTAAGAGCCATGTCAGCACCGGCGGCGTTAAGAGTGTGGTGAAGATGATCACAATGACGATGACCGAGAACATCTCGTCATTGACGACGCCTAATCCTTTACCGATGGTTGCGAAGATCAGGCCCACTTCTCCGCGTGGTACCATGCCCCAGCCCACGAGCCATTTACGCACGTTACCGGCAGCAAGTCCTGCGGCGATTTTTCCGATGAACGCAACGAGCGTGATGACGAGGGCGGTAAGCAGAATGGGTCCGTTGAACATGGTTTCGAGCTTCACACTCATTCCCGTCAGGACGAAGAAGATCGGAATCAAGAAATGCCCCACGGGTTCAATAAGGTCCTCGATGTGGCGGTGTGCATGCGGCTCGATCGCGGCATGAAGTTTGTGCTTCACGCTCTCGTCACAGTCCATTACCACCTCCTTCACGTCGGCAATGACTTTGGGATCCCTGAAATAGCGGAAGTGCACGGGGTCCAACACGAGGCCTGCGGCGAAGGCGCCCACGATGGGGGCGAGCCCCACCCACTGTGCGGCGGCGGCGAAGATCAGACAGAATGAAATGGCGAGTGTGAATTTCATGGCCACACCCGTGTGGATGATCGAGAACATTTTGCCCAATTTCGGCGCGGTCAGCTGACCGACGACGATGGCACCAACAAGAAAGAGCAGCGCCTTGCTCGTGATCCAGCCGATCTCCATGGCACTCACGGTGCCCGATGTGGCGATGGCCGAGACGACCGCGAGGATGATCAGGCCGAGCACGTCATCAATGACGGCGGCCCCCAATACGATCTGTGCCTCAGGCATTTGCAGTTTGCCGAGATCTTTGAAAACACGGGCGGTAATGCCGACGGATGTGGCGGTGAGAGCCGCACCGAGAAAGAGGTACTCGACAGAAGAAAGCCCCGGCAGCATCCAGGGTCCTACGAGGTACGTGCCGAGCACGAAAGGCAGCACGACACCGATGATGGCAACGAGAAAGGCCGGCAATCCCACTTTGCGCATTTTCTGCATGTTCGATTCCAACCCGACCTGAAAGAGCAGAATCACGACACCCAGCTCCGCGAGAAACGTGAGCGTGCCGTTCTCTTTCACCGGTTCAAAGACAGAAATATTGAGCAGTATCAGGTTGCCCAAGATCACCCCCATGACGAGCTCGCCTAAGACCGATGCTTGTCCCACGCGTTCGACGAGGCTCGCCACTTTCGCGGCAATGAGCAGGATCGCAATCCAGAGGAAGGTGGTGGCGTACGAGTGAGCGACCGCTGCACCTTCGTTGGCGAAGACGGTAGCTCCGGTAATTGCGAAAAGCGGGAGCAGAAGCCCGGATTGGCGTTTGAGAGAGGAGATCATGCGATGATTGGGAAAAAGTTTCGCGCATTCTACGCATGGTTGGCTTGCCATTCAATACTCTTTGGGGCGACTTTGGTTGGTGGTCGGGTATACTTCTCTCCCCATGGACGAGGTTTCCGAAATCAAGGCACGGCTCCCCATTGAGCAACTCGTTGCCCAGTACTGCCAGCTCAAGAAGAAAGGCCGGTCGTTTGTCTGCCTCTGTCCGTTCCACAACGACACGCATCCCAGTCTGCAGGTGTCTCCCGACAAGGGCATTGCTTACTGTTTCGCCTGCCGTAAGGGCGGCGATATCTTCAAATTCTACGAAGAGATTGAGAAGGTGGATTTTAAGCAGGCGCTCAAGGATCTGGCGGAGAAAACCGGCGTGAAACTTTCGGAACGCAGTGCGCAGTCCGGTTTGCCCAAGGATGAGAAAGAACATCTGCGTTCGTGCCTCGAAGCGGCGCAAATCTTCTTTCGTGATCAGCTCAAAAATTCCCCGAAGGCGCAGGAGTACATTTCCAATCGCAAGGTACCTGCCGAGCAGATCGAGTTCTTCGGCTTGGGCTACGCTCCTGATTCCTTCTCGTCCACCTATGAGCACCTGCTGAAGCAAGGCTTCAGTCGCAGCGAGATCGTTGCGGCTGGATTGGGTGTTCAGAAGGATCTCAACGATGGACGGATTTACGATCGCTTTCGTAATCGTCTGATGTTTCCGATCTTCGATCATCAGGGCAACCTGGTTGCCTTCGGCGGGCGTGCGGTAGGGGAGGAGGATGCAAAGTACGTCAATTCTGCAGAAGGTCCGCTCTACAACAAGTCCGCCGTGCTCTACGGTCTCAATTGGGCGCGCGAGTCGATTCGTGAACGAAAAAACGTTGTGCTCGTCGAGGGGTACTTTGACCTTTTGGCCTGTCACAAGGTCGGCGTGAGCAATGTCGTTGCCGTGAGCGGGACGGCCCTCACCGAACAGCACGTGAAACTGCTTAAGCGCTCGACCGAGACGGCGATTCTCTGTCTCGATCAGGACCGTGCGGGGCGCGATGCGGCTGAGCGCGCATTTCTGCTCCTCGCACACGAAGGATTTCAGGTGCAGGCCGTTTCGATAGAAGAGAAAGATCCCGATGAGGCGGCACGGAAATCCCCCGATCTGCTGCGCCAGATTCTCACCGACGGAGGCGTGCCGTACCTCGATTTTGTTCTGAGCGATCTGACTGCCGGAGATACCGCATCGGTGCAGGGCAAACGTGCGGTGTTACAGCGTCTGCTGCCCTTACTCGATGCGCTCACGTCCTCGGTGGAACGGGGGCACTACATTGCTCGCATCGCCGCGGTACTCGGTTCCACCGAGACGGCGGTTCGCGATGATTTGCAGCAGTTGCCGCGCATCACGGCCCTCGTGGCGGAGCCAAGGACGGAGGTGAGTACAAAATCGGATGTGTTTTCGCCGATCGAAGTCGCCTTGGGCCTGTTTCTTGTGTATCCGCGTCATCGCTCGCTATTGCCGGAGCTCATTCCCCCCGAAGAGGGGTTTGCCGGTGCGCTTTACGAAGCGATCAAATCCGCTTCTGACGAGGCCGCCGATTTACAGGCGTTATCGCTCACGACCGAGCAGCGCGAACGCGCTCTCATTTTACAGCTTTTTTGTGAGATGCACGGTTTTCAGGAGTGGGCCGACTCACTGGCCGTGCGTGAGATTCGCAAGAATTGCCAGCGGGCGAATCGCATCACCCTCAAGCTCAAACAACTCGATATCGCGCGACAGCTCAAAGAAGCGCATGCCGAGGGTCATACTGCAGAAGAAGCTCAGCTTTCGACCCAGTATCAGCAAGTGCTGAAATTGGCGAAAATGGCGGGGTAAAGTTTGAAAATTTCCAGATAAAGATGTCAAGCAGAATTTTCTTGACGGGAAAGATTATGAATATATATTCATTATGTTCTATTTCTGTTCCCTTCATATATATGCCAGCATTCGACGAAAAAGGTCCGATGGGGCTGGGTCCAATGACAGGCTGGGGCAGAGGTCGCTGCGTAGGCGCCGGTTGCGCTGCCCGTCGCGGCTTTGGATTTCGTGTCTTACGCTGCCGCCAGCGGCTTGGTGCCGGAGACGAGCAGGCACTGCTCACGGAAGAAGTGCAGGCGGTCTCGAAGTACCTCAAGGAACTCCAGGCACGTCTCAAGGAGCCCAAGGAAGGGAAGTGATACCATCCTTACATGGTTCGACCTCTCAAGCCCCGATGCATCGGCACAGATCCTAGAGCGACATACTTCAAGCCGCGTGGCATTCCGCTTCGTACGCTGGAGCAGGTAGTGCTCACACTTGATGAAATGGAAGCGATGCGTCTCAAGAATATTGCAGAGCTGGATCAAATCAAGGCAGCGAAGCGCATGGGCGTTTCGCAGAGCACTTTTCAAAGGATTTTGGCTTCGGCAAATCGTAAAGTCTCTGATGCTCTTCTTCGGGGAAAGGCCATCAAAATCGAAGGCGGATCAGTGAAGAGGAAGCCGTAATCGAGTTTGGGGATCTTTTCCCTTGGCACCCTCACGGTTTCGCCTATACTGCCCCCGCATGGCGTCCCACCCGCGGAAGTTCATCCCTCAGCCCACTGAGGAGGACCTGGCCAAATTTCCTCCTGCAGTGAAGCACCTTATTAAGAAAGGGCGCGAGCAGCGCTACGTCACGCATCAGGAAATCATGTCCGTGGTGCCCAACGCCGAAGAGAATGTCGATCTGCTCGACGAGATTTACACCCTGCTCACCGATTTGGGCATTCAGGTGATCGATGTGAAGGATGTTCTGATTTGGGAGAAGAAAGGTACGGGCAAGTCGGCGTTGCCGGTTCCCGAGCCCACCGAGGATCTCACCGAGATCGCCGCATCGGATGTGGATGAAGATGACGATGGCGATGACAGCGAATCGGATGAGAAGGTGGAAAAGCTGGAAACGGAAGATGCCATGCAGGTGGTTGCCACGGCGGGTATTGAGATCGACGACAAAGATCTCTCGGATGACGAGAAGAAGAAACGCCGCCGCGAGCGCGAAGTCGATCTGCTCGAGATTTCGAACGACTCCGTACGCATGTATCTCTCCGAGATCGGCCGCGTACCGCTGATTGATGCACGTAAAGAGATTGAGCTCGCACGCCGCATTCGCAAAGGTGACGCCAGTGCCAAGCAGCAGCTGGCCGAGGCGAACCTGCGTCTCGTCGTTTCCATTGCCAAGAAGTACATCGGACGCGGTCTGTCGTTCCTCGATCTGATTCAGGAGGGGAATATCGGACTGTTCCGCGCCGTCGAGAAATTCGATCCGGACCGTGGATTCAAGTTCAGCACGTACGCCACGTGGTGGATTCGCCAGGCGATTACCCGTGCCATTGCCGATCAGGCGCGCACTATCCGTATTCCGGTGCACATGGTCGAGACGATCAATAAGCTTACCCACACGCAGCGCCGTCTTGTGCAGGAGCTTGGCCGTGAACCCACGGTGGAGGAACTCTCGGTCGAGATGGAAATGGATATCAAGAAGGTGCGTCACATCCAGAAAATCAGTCAGGATATCATTTCACTCGAGTCGCCGGTGGGCTCTGAAGAAGACAGTAAATTGGGTGATTTCATCGAGGATGAGGATGCCGTCAATCCCTTCGATGCCACCAATCGCCAGCTGCGCAAAGAGAACGTGCATGCCATGCTCGAGTTTCTCACACCCCGCGAGCGCAAAATCATCGAAATGCGCTTCGGTTTGCGCGACGGCATCGGGCACACGCTGGAGGAAGTCGGCAAGGAATTCGGTGTCACACGTGAGCGCATTCGTCAGATTGAGGCTAAGGTGCTGCAGAAGATGCGCGATCATCCGCGTTCCATGACGATTCGCGAGGCGGGAGGCGCCCCCAGACGCGTGGGCTTTTCACCCGTACAGACTTTCCTCACCGGCAAGCTCTGTCCCGAGTGTCGCAAGGGCACGCTGGTCGATGTGATCCGCGAGGGCAAATCCTTCAAGAAGTGCGATCACTGCGCGTACGAACTCACAAGTTAACATTCCCGTACGTACGAAATAATTGCTTGCACGAAGAAATCCGGCAGGTATCGTGTGCGCCCATTTCCCGATTATGTATAAAGAACTTTTCTTACGTCGAAGGCCATATCATCTCCGTCGATGATCACACGGTGACCGTGATGGATATCACGGAGCGTAAACACACTCTTCATCAGCCGTGGGCAAAAATTCGATTCAGGATCGGGCAGGTGCTCCATGCACGTGTGCGTATGGAAGAAGGCGGCCATATGGCAATCGATGCCATTGTGTAACGCTGCCCGAGAAGGTGGTGCTATGCTTTCTTCATGCCGAAAAACGCGAAGGCCATGACGGGAAACAGATCATCCAAGTCGTTTGATGAGCGTTTTGTCGCGCTGAATGACAGCCAGAAGCGTGCCGTCGAAACGATTGAGGGGCCGGTGATGGTGGTTGCGGGGCCGGGAACGGGTAAAACGGAGGTCTTGTCTATGCGCACGGCGAACATTCTGCGCCGAACGCAGATGCGTCCGTCGAATATTCTCTGCCTTACGTTCTCGACGTCGGGAGCCAAGGCGATGCGCGAACGCCTGCGCCAGATTATCGGCCCCGATGCGTACGGCGTCACCGTGAGCACGGTACACAGCTTCTGCAATGATTTGATCCAGCAGCATCCGCAACTCTTCGTGAATTTCCGAGCATTGGAGCAGGTCAGCAATATCGAACGGCTGCAGATCGTCCGCAGGGCGATCAAGGAGCTCGGCCAACGGTCGGCACTCTACATGCCCGTGGCGGAGCACGATCGGGCCGCGGATGTTCTCGATCGCATCACACAGATGAAGAAAGAGGGGATTACGCCCGATGATCTTGCGAAGCAGGTGGATGCGTACTCCGAGGAAATCAAAAAATCGCCGACAGGCCGTGATCGGGACCTCGCCAGCAAGGCATACAAGGACGACCTGAAAAAAGTGCAGCAGTTTCAGGAGTTCATTTCGGTCTATCGGGCATATGTCGCAGAGCTGGTTGAATCGCATCGATACGATTTTGATGACATGGTGCTGGTCGCATACGAGGCTCTGAAGGAACACGAATGGCTGCTCAGATCATTGCAGGAGCGCTATCAGTACCTTCTCGTCGATGAGTTTCAGGACTTGAATGGCGCCCAGAACCGCATTCTCGACTTGCTGACGACCTATGCGATTGAGCAGGCGCCCAACATCTTCGTCGTCGGAGACGACGATCAGGCGATCTTCCGGTTTCAGGGGGCGAATATCGGCAACATGATGTCCTTTCTGCAGCGATTTCGCGATGCAACGGTCATGACCCTCACCACGAATTACCGTTCCACGCAGCCGATTCTGGATGCCGCATCCGCCGTGATTGCCGCCAATCAGGAGCGACTGGTGAATACCGTCAAAGGAATCGAAAAACATCTCGTTGCCGGAAGCGGAATGGGAGATGCAAAACCCCGGTTCATTCGCTACCCCGATACGGGCACGGAGTATGCGGGCATTGCGGACGTGCTGCGCGAGGCGCATAAACGGAAAATCCCATGGAAGGAAATGGCGGTCATCTGTCGTCGAAACGAAGATGTGTTGCAGATTGCAGATACGCTCGTCGCAGCAGATATTCCCACTGTTGTTGTTGCCAAGCAGGACCTGGTCCAGCATCCTCAGGTTCTGCAGGCAGTGACGCTTCTGCGCGCGATTCAGGAGCCGGCGAATTCCAGTGCACTCGCCGGAGCGCTTGCGCTTTCGTGTTTCGGTTGCAGTCCGGCGGAGCTGGGAAAACTGTTCATGGATTTTCGCACCTACAAACGGACCGAGAAGAAGATCTGCCTTCATGAATACCTGCTGAGCGGACAATCGCTGCCCGTATCCGTCATCAGCGCACACAAGTTCATCATGACGAAGAATCAGGCCATTCCCAGCACCACGCTCACGGCTCTTGTGGCGGATGCCCTCATCGAATCGAAACTCCTGCCTCCCACGGAGGCTACGCGGGCGGACCCGCGCGTCGTCTCAGGGCTGCATGCCTTCTTCGAGTATGTGAAGAACCGCTGCTACGAGGTGAAATCGACATCACTGGCGACACTCCTGTTCGATATCGATCAGTACAGGAGCGAGAAGAGGCTGAAGCTGGAATACGACCTGCCGCATCTGGTGCAGGACGGTGTTCAGTTGATGACCGGACACGGATCCAAGGGTCTGGAATTCGATTTCGTGATCATGGCGGACGTGCGATACCGCAACTGGGGCAACAGGAGCAGCGGTAATTCACTCGCGCTCCCCGACCATCTGATTATGGGTATCGACAAGGAAGTCGAGAAGCGTGCGTCACAGGAAGACGAACGACGGCTCTTTTACGTGGCAATGACGAGAGCGCGAGAGGAACTCATCCTCACGTTCCCCGAAACCTACCGCAGCGGAGAACAGATGCGTGATGCGCAGGTGAGCAGTTTCGTGGCGGAAGCGGGAGAGTATGTGAGTGAAATCACGCTGACACAGGAGCAGTTGCCGGCGCCCATCGAAACGTTGCGCGTTCCGCTGCTCGACATTGATGAGGCTTTTCGCGCCTTTTTACAGGAACGTTTGAAGGAATACGAACTCTCGGTGACGGCGCTCAATGCGTTTCTGAAAGATCCCCAGGAATTTTTGTGGGAGCAATTGTTGCAGAAGCCGAGCGAAAAGAAGCCTGCCATGGCATTTGGAACCGCGGTCCACGGCGCACTCGAAGACAGGAATATCGCGTGGCAGCAGGGGCAGGAATTCTCCGTTGATGCGTTGATCGAGGCATTCCAGCGGCATCTTGCAGAAGAAATTCTTACCAAAGAGCGTTTCGAGCACTACCAACTGATCGGCGGCGATATCGTGCGAAGGTACGCAGAGCAAACTTCCTCCGGCATTCCGCTCGTCCTCTCGACGGAGCGTACGTTCCACGCGGTTGTCGACGACATTCCGATCAAGGGCAAAGTCGACCGCATCGATCTTTTTGAGCCGAACGGAAGAACATGTCGTGTGCTCGACTACAAGACGGGCCAAACGAAGAAGACGGAAGACGCCGTCCGCAAGAAGGAAGATCTCTTTAGGCAGCTTACGTTCTACAAGATTCTCTGCGACAGCGATTCGAAGTTCATTCACGACGCCACACACTTCACCCTCGATTTCATAGGCAATGAGGATGAGGCGCGCAAAGAAATCAACATTGAGATCACCGAAGCGGAAGTGAGAGAGCTCCGCTCACTGATTAAACTTGTATGGGCGAAAATCATTGCGTTGGATTTCACGCCGCTGTAGGTTTGCCGTTTCCTTCAGCTGCAACGGGGTTTTTTGTTACGGTGTGGTCGCCTCTGGGGCAGACTTTTTGCGCGTAAGACCAACATTTTCAAGTGCTTCGTAAATATTGTCGATTGCCAGGTCCCCGATGCCCGAAACCGCGAGCAGTTCGTGCCGTTTCCAGAACAGTAATTCGAGGACGCGAGTGATCTGAGCGTTCTCTTCCAGGGCATTGGAGGTACGGATTCCTAATTCCAATTCTCCGATGTGCAGGCCGCAATTTGCATTCGCTTCAATTTCGAGAAACCGTCGGATGCTTTCTTCGTCACCCAGCCCCGCTTCAGTCATTCGTTGTTTCACTGCTGCGCGTACATCGCTGAGGGAAACACGCAGTTTCGGCGCAGATCGCTTTCGTTTGCGTTTTGGCGCCTCCTTTTCGGGGAGCGCGTCGGTTTTGTGAATGGAATCGTTTTCCATCAATTGAAAAGAAAGAGTCTGATTAAAGTCTTCTTCGCACACCGGATCAAGAAGAAGAGAGATGATGGCGCAGTGCATGAGCTGCTTTACCGCGGTGGCTTGTACTATTTTTTTGTTCAATAGTCAGGGCCGAGAAGACGCTGTCGTGTCCTTCGGGCATAAAGCATGCAGAAATCGGCAATCCCGGTAGATAATCGGCTTCGAGTGTCGGTGTGATCGTTCCCTCGCACCGGCCTTCGAAGGTGTACGTGGCTCCGAGAGGATCAATGTAAGCAAGCACACACACGAAGGCTGCACGCTTGTTCTCTTCCTCCTTCATCCGTTCCAAGAAGTGTGCGATCCACTCTGCATCGCTCGCCTCGGGTCCCGCTCCCCACCGTCGCGTGTGGATGCCGAGTTCGTTTTTCAGTGCCTCCACGATAATGCCCGAATCATCGGTAACGGTGGGGAGTTTTGTTTTTTCAAAGTAAAATCGGGCTTTCTGGAGAGCGTTTGCCGTGAAGGTGTCGCCGGTTTCAGGAGGTGGTTCTGCGATTTCCAGTTCCTGCGGTGTCACCACACTCAGAGGAAGTCCCTGCAAAACCTCCGCGATCTCGATCACTTTGCCGGGATTATTGGTGCCGAGCAGAAGCTGCACGCCTCTACTGTAGAGGATGTTGCCCTTTCGGTGCATCTGTACAATTCCGCATTTTCCGCTCGACGACCATCTGAGCGGGGGTAGCCTGAGTGCAGGAGACAAGCCGTTCTTTTTCCCACAAGGAGGCTGTTGTTATGCGAACAGCAAGATGGAAACGGTTCGCTGGAATAGTAGGAAGTTGGCGGTGGGTGTTACCCATTGGCTTCGGTGTCTTACTGTTCTTCATGTTGCTGGGGATTGATCCCTATGCATCGCTGGAGAAACGTCTGACGCTTGCCATCATCTTGGCTCCTACTGTTGCCATTGCCCTCGCAATGGCGCTCCACAAATGAGACTTCTCATCGCGAAGTCTCGACCAGTCGTCCGCCGCCGGAGTCTCTCTGGTGGCGGACATTTTCTTAAGCGCCCATTTGCGTTTTCTCCATGTACACCTTGCGCGCTTTTGCGCCTTCTGCCGGTCCGATCAGGTTTTTCTGCTCCATGATGTCGAGCAGCTTTGCTGCGCGGGCATAACCCACCGAGAGACGACGCTGCAGCAGACTGGCGGAGGCCTTGCCGGATTCCTGTACCACCTTCACCGCCTCGAAGAAGAGATCATCCCCGCCGTTGTCATCCGCATCGAGATCGATCTGTGCGTAAGGCTGAGAAAGACTTTGGGCGCTCTCTTCGCCTTCTTCTTCCTCCGCCATGGCGATTTGCTCCGTAATGCGACCGCCACCGGCGATCTTCACGGCATTGATCACGCGCTCCACCTCCTTCGTGCCGATGTAGATACCCTGAATGCGCACAGGATCAGGGGTGGATGCCGTCATGTAAAGCATGTCACCTTTGCCCAGCAGGTCTTCACCTCCTACGCCATCGAGAATGGTGCGCGAGTCGACCGAGCTCACCGTGCGGAAGGCGATGCGCGTAGGAATGTTGGCCTTGATAAGGCCGGTGATCACATCGACGCTGGGACGTTGTGTGGCGATGATGAGGTGCATGCCCACTGCGCGTGCCATCTGGGCGATGCGCGCGATCATTGTTTCGGTGTCACGACGGAACTGGCGCATCATGAGGTCGGCAAGCTCATCCACCACGATGATGATCCGCGGCAGAAGGTTGGCCTCGTCCGTCTGCTTTTCGTTGTACTCATCCAGGTTTCGTGCACCGGCGTCAGAGAAACGATGCAGGCGCCTTCCCATTTCGGCAACGGCCCAGCGCAGTGCCTGCAGGGCTTTTTCCGATTCTGAAATGACGGGGGTGAGCAAGTGCGGAATACCGTCGTAGGGCGTCAGCTCCACACGTTTGGGATCAATGAGAATGAACTTCAGCTCATTGGGAGCGTTCTGATAAAGCAGCGACGTCAGGAACGTGTTCATACACACCGATTTTCCCGATCCGGTGGCACCGGCTATCAGCAGATGCGGCATGTCATTGAGGGCGGCCACAACGGCTGCTCCGCCGACATCCCGTCCGAGCGGCAGAGTCAGTTGCGAACTGGTTTGTGTGAATTCGGGGCTTTCGAGAATCTCCCGCAGATGCACGGTGGTTCGGTGCTTGTTGGGCATTTCGATACCGACGAGTGATTTACCGGGAATGGGGGCCTGAATGCGAAGACTGGGCGCCGCCAGTGCGAGGGCAAGATCATCCTTGAGTCCTTCGATTTTGCTCAGGCGTATGCCTTCGGCAGGCATGAGCGTGAACTGCGTCACCGTAGGTCCGGGATGCGCGTCGCGCATAGTGACCGTGATCTCGAATTCCTCCAGCTTCTCTTCGATTTTCTTGGCCTGCAGTTTCAGCTCTTCATCATCGATGGTCAGTTCACTGCGCGCGTCTTCCAGTAATTCCAAACCCGGAAATGTCCACTCTTCGAAACGTGTGTCTTTCATCTGCAGGATGTCTTTGATTTTCGACTGTACGTTCTTGCCACTCTTCTCTGCCGCAATTTTCTTGGCGATAGATTTCCTATTTTCCTGTTGGGCAAAAGCCGGACGGATGATATTGAGCTCCGGTCCTTCACTGTCCTTTTCGACAAGGTCCTCTTCATCTTCCTCTTCTTTCACGCGGGACCGCATCTGTTTTTTCGGCTCTTCCATGCGCATCGGCTTGACGGGTCGGGAACGTGTCGCTTCGCGCTTCGCCGTGAACTCCCGGATGGACTGCCATATCGCACCGACATTGGGCTCGAAAGCGATGACGATGCCGATGAAGAAGGCCGCACCGAGAACGGTGTAGCCGACGGGACGCGAGAAGAAGAGCAAGAAAGGTACGCTGGCAAGAAAGCCGATCGCCCCGCCCAGTTCTTCCTTCTTCGTGGCGATTTCCTGAATCGGTGCGCCGATGTGCATGAGCCCGAGAAAACTCACGAGACAGACCACGAGCCCGACAGACCTCTTAGCTCTGAAGTGATCTTCGCTCGTGAAAAAGTGCAGCAGAGCCGAGACGATGAGAACGGCCGGGAAGATGATGCTCCACTTACCGAAGAAGAACGTGAGTACGGTCGCAACGGCGCCGCCTGCAGAGCCTGCCTGTTCCCTTAACGAGAGCAGAATGAGCATACCGACCATGAACTGCACAACACCGCTTACTTGCCGCCGCGTGGCCGGGCTCATCTCGAGGGATAAGGAAGAGCGTTTTCTCCTCTTTGCAGGCCGTTTGAGTTTGCGTCGGTGCTTGGGCACGGTCTGTATTCTACCGCACGCGGCGCTGCTGCAAAGCCTTCATTTTGGCTTCCCCTCCAAAACCTTTGGCAGTGCGCCTGAGGTTCGCTAGCATGGACATATGAAGGTTTTACTCTTCGGTGGCCGCGGGTACATGGGTGGGCAGTTGCGACAGATTTTCCCTGATGCCGTTGCGCCCTCGGTGGATATTGCCGATGCTGCCGCGGTGGCTCAGGTTCTCGATGCCGAGAAACCCGATATTGTCATTAACGCTGCAGGCAAGACAGGCGTGCCCAATGTGGATTGGTGCGAAGATCACAAGGCAGAAACTCTGCACAGCAATATTCTCGGGCCTCTCGTTCTGCTCGAGGCATGCCGGCAACGCAATATCTACTGGGTGCACTTGAGTTCCGGCTGCGTCTATACGGGGGATAATGAGGGCAGAGGATTTGCCGAAGATGACGAACCGAATTTCTCGGGGAGCTACTACTCTCGCACGAAGGCCGTGTGCGAGCGGGCGATCAGGGAGTTTCCGGTGCTCATTCTTCGCTTACGGATGCCGTTTGACAGTTCCACGCACCCTCGCAACCTTCTCACGAAACTGTCGAAGTTCGAGCGCGTTCTCGACGTACAGAATTCCATTACCTTTTTGCCGGATTTCCTAACCACTGCCGAGAAGCTTATTCAAAAACGCCAAACGGGTGTTTACAACGTCGTGAATGACGGTGCCATTTCGCCCTATCGCATCATGGAGCTGTACCGTGAGATCGTGGATCCCGCACACCGGTTTGCACGGCTTGATCTCGATGCGCTCCCAGGGGTGGTGCGTGCAGGACGCAGCAACTGCGTGCTGTCGATCGAGAAATTGAAGGGGGAGGGGATCACGCTCCAACCGATCGAAAAGGCCGTCAGGAGCGCTCTTTCGGCATTCAAAAAAGCCGCATCCGGATCAGCGAAAGCGGAAACGATGAACAAAAATTGTATGCAGTGCTAACTCTGCAAGAGATGGTGGGCCGGGAGGGACTCGAACCCCCGAAGGCGAAGCCACCTGATTTACAGTCAGGCCCGTTTGACCACTTCGGTACCGACCCACGAATACTGCCGTTGGAGAAGAAAGGAACAATGTGGAGGCGGCCCGTTTGCCTGCCCGTCCGTAGTCCCGCAAGTGCGGGACGAAGGCGGGACCACTTCCACCGTCGCTCGCTTAGCGAGCTATGGTGGACAAGTCGGTACCGACCCACGAATTGAAGAATCATTGATGGAAAGAGCTTTATGACCGCGGGAAGTGTATGAGAAAAACAGGAGGCATTCAATGGATTCCGTGGGTGCTTTGGGATAAAATCCATCCCTTTTCCCTCATCATTATGAGTAAGACCTCCCGTGTTCCGTGTTACTTCAACTCAGGCGACTGGTGTGATTACTCGGCCAGAAAAGGAGGGGAACGTTCCAGTCTGGCTTCGCTGGCGGAGCAACAGGGTCTAGAGCCCGTGCTTCAGACAATGGCCTCTGACGAATTCAGAACGGCAATCCAGCAACAGTGCGAGAGTCAGGATCCCCATTGCAAAAGTGTCACTACTGCGTTGCAAAATGCATTCTGTGAAGCCTGCCGCAGGACGGTACAGAAGGCAGGGGCCACGCGCATCAAGCAGTATAATGTGGAGCCTCAATGAAGATGTCTTTATCAGACTGATTATTGCTCGTTCAGCTCGCAGGTCCCACGGAGGACTTCGCGCCCTTCGAGCAATCCTCGAATCATCGCTGCATAATCGTACGACATGCGCCTGATGCATACCTCGCCCGTCGAGCAGGAGAAGTCGCACTGTTCATCATCCAAGACTTTTCTCAGTTCCGTATCGAGTTGCTGGTTCTCTTCATCGCCGATCGGAAACCGGCTCGTGCGGAACGTCAGTGACACTTCGGGCTCGCCGATGGGAAAGCGGTCGCACTTTTTTGCCATAGCGCTTCATTGTACGGAGATGTCCCGATCCAGAAAAGCGTTTTGGCCTTCTATATGCGGATTTTTCGCCCCTCATAACGCACCAGCTTGAGCAAAGTCTGCTGCCCAAGGATCTCTTTTGAGAGGGGATCGTCGTAATCACTGTCGTACACCACAGTGTTGATGCCGGCATTCAGAATCATCTTGGCGCAGATCACACAGGGGAATGTGTTGCAGTAGAGCGTCGAACCTTCGATCGAGATGCCGAACTTGGCGGCCTGCGTGATGGCATTCTGCTCGGCATGGGTTCCGCGGCAGATTTCGGCACGTTGCCCCGAGGGAATACCCAGCTTCGCCCGTAGGCACCCCCCCATCTCGGCGCAGTGCGGTACGCCGCGCGGTGCGCCGTTGTAGCCCGCTGTCAGCTGTTGCTTATCTTTGGCGATCACCGCTCCCACTTTGCGACGAAGACAGGTGGCGCGTTTGGCCCAGGTGTAGGCGATCTCCATGAATACCTCATGAAAGCTGGGGCGGTCTTCGCCCGTTTCGAGTCGCTCGAAGTGCGCCAGCTTTGCTTCGAGGTCATCGAGCGATCCTTCGTTCACGATCAGGTAGTCGGCGCAATCAAGCGTGCGTTGCACCTGCTGACCTTCCGGCGGTTCGCCGATGCCACGTTCTCGGGCAAGCTTCTCCAAAATCTCCTCGCGTGAGAGCTTCGAGCCTTCGCGATTGCGCTCGGTGATACGATCAACAATCGTCTCGGGCGATGCCGTGACCCCGATCATTTGAAAACCCGGCAGCTTTATAAGCTCCTCCCACTCGCCGGGATTGCGGATGCCGTCGATCACCCACCTTCGTCCCGCTTCTGCGGGACTTCGGCGGGCAGGCCCACCTCGCTCCTCTTCTGCGGGACTTCGGCGGGCAGGCCCACCTCGCTCC
>MNWP01000033.1:62248-111827 GCA_001872575.1 Candidatus Peregrinibacteria bacterium CG1_02_54_53
TCCTCTTCTGCGGGACTTCGGCGGGCAGGCCCACCTCGCTCCTCTTCTGCGGGACTTCGGCGGGTAGGCCCACCCTGCTCTTCTCCACTAGACCGGCGCGCAACTTCTGCTTCAATTGTCTCGCGGATCTTCTTGCCCAATACTCCCGCGCCGTGTTCCTCACGCAGGCGGTTTCCCACGTTCTGCAGGTGGTCGCGCGTGTGTTCAAGCCCCTGCTTGGTAGCCTCGTTTCGCACGGCATCCGAGAGTGAGACGTATGTGTAACCGCGTTGCTGCAGCATTTTGACCAGTTCACCTTTTCCGCTGCCGAGGTAGCCGGTGAGTCCGACGATCTGTGGCATGGAGCTTATCTAATGCTTCTTTTACCTTTCTGACAAGTACACATGAAAAACTCTCGCCTGCAATGGGTGAAACAGGCGAGGTGTGTCAGATTCATCTGCGCGATGGAGAGAATGGTTGGCCATCACCTTGGCCAGGCTTCACGGCTTAGCAGAGTGCTACGCCGTGTTTCTCGAACATCTCATCGACGGAACTGCAGCCGAGATCCTCGGCCACTTCTTCGGCGCCGCCATCCCATGCCCATGGACTATTCGACATGGAGGACGGAGGGATGGGGACCATGCGCACGTTCCGCGGAGTGCAGAAGCGCAGGGTCCCGTTCGAGACGACAGTAGCGTCAAGCTGGAGAAACGCAGCCCTATCGACCAACGGCAGGCCATTCGGGAAGTCCACGGGACAATCCGGAATGGAGCCCTCGCCGTGAGCCTTGACGGACTTGACCACAACCCGTGACGGGCAGAAGTGAGCAACGGTTGCCCGACGTGTCGTTCCTGCGGGCGTGACACCAACGACGACGTTCGCCGTGACTTTCGAGCCATGGCGGATACCGGCTAGCTCAGCTCGGTACTGTGCAGAGTGTGCTTGCGAGACAAGTACTTTCCGCATCTCAGATCTCCTTGCATTGTTGCGCAGATGTGAAAGGACACGGCGTATCAATACGCTAATTTGGCATTCATGCAAACAGATTTGATCGTTCCTTATTCTATCGCTTCAGAACTGCAATATAACTCTCTTCCATGAGATCATTTGCACGTGCCGTGACGGTGATCTCGCCCGGTTCGGGTTTCCATTTCATGCGAAAATCCGGGGCTTTGGCCGTTCCCACTTTCTCGCCATCCACGTACCAGTCGATCGTTTGGATATCGGAGGAAGCGTGAGCCTCGAAGATCACAAGTTCCTGGTTATCGGGAATGAGAGGATCTAAAAGGTAACTTTCGTTGGGTTGGGGATGGGTAATTTCCAGCCAGGAAGATTGGCGATTTGCCGGTTTTTCCATTGGCGATTGTGCTCCGCAGAGAGGGGATTCTTTCGTGGGAGGAGTGGGCCAGCCCTGTTCGCGCGCCCACTGTTCGACCTCCCTTGGAAACACAGCGAGCCCTTTTGGCTCAGTAAAAGTCTGATCACATTTTGTGTTCGCAAGAAGGCCGTTACGGGTGTCGATCAGGAAGGATTGGTAGATGGAATCCGGTTCTGTTGGCTCTGTCCCTTCAATAAACCATTCCTCAATCATGTGTGGGCAGAGTGGGGTAGGGAGCAATCCCGAGAGTCGACAGACAGTTTTCTGCACCAATCCTGCGGGTCGCTCAAAAATACGCTCGGGAATGTTCTCGGTCGCGGCCAGCATGGCATCGTGGAATATCGGTCCTGCGCCCGTGATGCCCGAGGTGCCCTTCATGGGGCTGTTATCGGCATTGCCCACCCACACGCCCACGATGCGATCGGGCGAAAAGCCCACGGTCCAATTATCACGGGAGTTGCGGGTGGTGCCGGTTTTGGCGGCGACGGGGAAGTCGAAATTCAAGGGTCCGGATTCACCGAACTCTGCCAGGCGTGCCGTCGGGTCACTGAGAATATCGGTGATGAGCCAGGCCACTTTCGGATCGAGAATGTTTGTACCGTCCGACATGGAATCGGCAAGAAGCGTGCGTACCGGCAGTGTCTTGCCTCCGCGCGCGAAAATGCCGTACGCCTGGGCCAACTCCAATAGACGCACTTCGGCATCACCCAGCGTGAGGGCCAGACCGTAATGATCCGGTGTCTGCGTGAGCGTGCTCAGGCCGGCTGACCGCAGGAAGCCGAGGAGAACATCGATGCCCACTCGTTCCGCCACCCGGACGGCGGCAATGTTGTACGAGTTCGCCAGAGCCTCGCGGTACCGCACGAGGCCGTGCTCGAGGTAGTCGTAATTGCGGGGGGCGTAGGGCGTTCCCTCCTGTGTGAGAAACTGAACGAAGGTATCGGCGACGGTCGAGGCCGCGGTATCTCCGTGACTGAGGGCCAATGCGTAGGTGAAGGGCTTGAGGGCCGATCCCGGCTGGCGTGCGGCGAGGGCAACGTTTACGGCGCCGTCGTGTTCCGTATCAAAGTAATCGGCAGATCCCACCATCGCCAGTACGTCACCGGTGTGCGCATCGAGCACGACCACCGCCGCCGAGGTGACGTTCTTGTCTGCAAGCTCCTTCAGTTTGCGTTCAACAATCCGCTCCACCGCGGTCTGCAGGGTGAGATCGAGCGTCGTGCGAACGGCGGGGCCTGCAAGTTCTTGCATTCTTTCTGTGAGGAGCCACATTACGAAATGCGGTGCACGAATCTGTGTACGGTCCTCCGTGAGTGTCAGGGTTTCTCGGGCGGCTAGCTCGGCTTCATCCTGCGACAGAATATTGGTTTCGCGCATTGCGTTGAGAACGCGTTTCTGGCGCATGCGCGCGGCATCGAGATCCACAAACGGGTCGAGTGTCGAGGGTGCCTGTGGCAGACCTGCGAGCAGGGCGCATTGTGCCGTCGAAAGCTCGGCGACCGAAGTGCCGAAGTAGGTCTGCGCCGCGGCCGCCAAACCGTATGATCGGTGCCCGAAGTATGCCTCGTTGAAATAGCGTTCGAGGATCTCATCCTTCGTAAGTGATTGTTCCAGCTTCAGCGCCAGCAGCGTCTCGAGAATCTTTATCGTAAACGTGCGCCGCTGCGCACCGAGCGTGATGCGCGCAAGCTGCTGTGTGAGCGTGGAGCCTCCCGAGACGGTGCGTCGTGCCGTGAGATTCTGCCACAGTGCGCGTGCTATGCCCTTCAGGCTGATGCCGGCGTGTCCGTAGAAATTTCGATCTTCAATGGCTACCAGCGCGGCGATGCAGGAATGCGGAATTTCGTGCAGAGATGTCCACCGCTGCGAACCGTGATGGGACTTTTGCACCTCGTAGAGCTCTTCACCGTTTCGATCGAGAATGCGTACGGAGGATGAGCCCCGATCGAGCAGGTGTGCAGGCAGGGGGATCACGATGATGATCGCGAGCGTGACGAGAGGAACGAGCCAGAGGAGATGGCGCTTTCGTAAACGCATGAAGACGTGAGTGAGCTTCCGAGGCATTACTCCACAATCGTCACGAGCTTGCCGGAGGTCTGTCCGAAGACCTCGGGGAAGTACATTTCGAAGACGCGTGCAGGACGCTCGTGGAACGTACCGGGGGTCGTGGCGCGCATGAGGTAGGTGAGCTGATAGACGCCGGCGGGGAGCTCATCGGCGAAAGCGAAGAACATGTCATCCCTCAGTTCCCGATGCGTGAATCGCCAGAGCCCGCTTTGCCAGTAGTTCTCGTCCCACATACGGGTGGTGTCGTCCGAAAGCAGGGTCTTCTGTGCCGTCTCGAGACTGACGTCCACAGGTTCGAAACCCGCGGGGAACGGGCTTTCCACCGCAACGAAGTGCCAATCCTGCGGCACGCTGATCGTGAGTGTTGCGCGGTAGGTATTGCCGACGGTCAGCGATTTCGAACTGCCTGCAATCGGTTCTATCGATCGGAGCACGCTGATGCCTTCTTCGGCAGGCGGAATCACATCCGTTGTCGAGAAGTACGAGAGTACGGCATCGTAGTATAAACGTCCGGTTCCTTCCTTGCCGATGCGTACCGTGCTCTCTTCGCCACGGAGCAGATCGTCGAGGGCGACGACAACCTCGTTACGTGAAAGGACGTTTTGTTTCGTCACGTTCCAGTCGAGAATCTGCGTTCCATCCACCTGTACCCCGGCGGTGAATCGGGCATCAAGCTCTTTCGTTTGTTCCAGATACTCAATGAAGGCCAGCAAAGCCTGTACGGTGGACTGTGTCGTATCCCAGTGCCCGTCCCTGCGTGCGGCAAGAAGACTGCGTACCGTATTGGCGATGAGCGGGTTCGTCGGATCAATGCGTAGCATCGCCTGCAGCACGAGGGCCGATGTGCGGTCATTGGTCTGCATGAGTGCGCCGAAACGATCGATGTCTTTCTCCTCAAAGTGTGTTCCGCGCCCGTCCACTTTTGCCGAACGCAGAATCTCGTTAAGAATGTCACGGGCCTTGGCCGAGGACTTGCTGCGTTCAAATGCCATGGCGAGCTGCGCTTTGGCGAAGAGGGGGAGCGTCTCGCGCTGCTCATCCAGGTTTGCAAGCAGGCTTGCATCCACGGTGCCCGTTTCGGCCAGAACAAAGAGGATCTGCGCACGGGTGGCGTCATCCAGCTTATCATGAGCATCCGAGGTGTGGAGTGCGGCATCGAGATACTGCCTGGTTCGGGCAATGGACGTTCCGTCCACGCTAAATCCGCTGTTGCGGATGAGTGACAGGGCGTGCAGTACGTACGCGCTGAGGGCCGGATAACTGCGGTTGCTTTCCTGCCAGTAGCCGTATCCTCCGTCACTGCGCTGGAAGGTGTAGAGACGTGTGAGTCCGGTGGTCACCCTATCGTTGAGAGTGCTCTTTTCGACAATGCGGAATGCATCGAATCCCTGTAATCGTGTGAGAACGACGGCAGGGAGCACGCTCGAGAGCGTCTGCTCCGCACATCCGTAGGGATAGTGGGCGAGGAACGAAAGTCCACTCGGAAGGTACGTGGCGATGGAGGGAGAAACACTGATGGAGAGTGATCCGTCGCGCGCATCGTTCGCGGTCGGTACGAGGACTTTCTCCGTGACCACATCTTCTGTGACACCGGTGGTGGCGACACTTTGCGGTGTTCCATAGTCCAGAACGGGGATCGATTCTTCCACTTCGTCGCGGGACGTTTCACCCACCTTCGCCGAAGCTTCGGTGGTCAAGTGTTGCGCAAGGAAGGTCATTGTCGCTTTGTCGGTGCGGGCAATGTTCACGGGGAACATCACCTTCGTCTGCGCTCCGGAGGCAATGGTGATTTGTTGAACTTGCGGTCCCGTGAGTGCGAAGCCGCTGCCGCTGAGTGAGACAGAGAACGTGGCGGACTCGTCAAGGAAATTGTGGACGATGGCGCCCAGATTCACATGATCGCCGATTACGGCGAAACGCGGACGCACGGGGCGCACAATCACACGCTTCGTCTCAATGACGGTGTCTTCCGCTGCGCCGAAGGTCGAGGTGCTCGTATTGCCGATGGCGAGCAGGTGCCATGTGGTCAGATTATCGGGCAGCGTGAACGAAACTTCCGCTTCGCCGTTTGCTTGCGTGAGAATGGTCGGGTTCCAGTAGGCCGTGTCTTTGAAATTTCCGCGCTTTTTGGCTGCGAGATCTGCGCCACCGCCACCCTTCGAGCCCGGCTTGAAGCGGTCGATGAGGTACGTCAGCATCTCGGCAGTGAGCACGCCCAGCGGTCGCTGTCCGTAGAAGCGCTCGATGAGGTCGGGGAGTTCGAAGCCTGTGATCGCAAGAACACTCATATCGACGACTCCCAGAGAGAGCTCTGCCCGTACGGGTTTGCCTTGCCAGTCCGTCGCCGTGAGTTTCACAGTGACCTTCTCGCCGGGAAGGTATTTCTCTTGATCTGTCTGCACGTCGATCGTGAGACGCTTGCGCGTGGTTTCGATGGGGAGTTTGGCATATCCGATACGGAAGGCAGGCACTCCTGTATCAAGATTATTTTCATCAAATGTTTCGCCGATGCGCGGTTTGAGAATAACAACCGAAATGTACGCCGTTGGTGCGAGATCTTCGGTAATGGGCACCGAGATCTGCCGTGCGTTGCTCTCGATCGTGATTACCTTTCGCGTGATGATCTGCTCGCGCTCCACCGTCACGAGGGCTTTGACATTCTCGCCCTGAAAGGGCGATTGAATGAGGATCGTTGCCGTATCGCCGATGCGGTACTCGGGCTTGTCGGGTTTGAGGTCGATACGATTATTGTTGTCGTGCGGCCAGTTGACGTAGGTGCTGGACCACGCGAACAGGCTCGTCCCCGCTTTCGCCTCGCGACCATCATCATCCTTTACAATGGCCACAACACGGAATTCTCCGCCCTCATCGGGGCGTACCTTCGCCTTCGCCTTGCCGTTGCCGTCCGTTTGGGTCTTTACGGCGCGAATGAAGGTGTCTTCGGGCGTGTTGTCATAGTAGTACTCGCCGTCCACACCTTTCTTCTTGATGGTGTTCCATTTGCGACTGTAGAGATTGAGGGTGACCTTCGTATTCGGCAGAAGTGAGCCATCGGGCTTGACCGTAATGACAGACACCGTTGCATCGGTACCCGGCGTGACGACGTAATCTTCCATGCGAACCCCCACGTACGCATCGGCCTTGTGTACGGGTACCGAGACTCGATTGCTGACAACCTGGTTATTCGGATCCGTGATATCCGCTTCAATGGTGAGAATCTGACTTACGGGCTTATTGGCGATTTGCGCCGGTACCCGAATATCGAGTTGCCCGGCGGCATTGAGATGCCCTTCGCCCTCGGCAAGCAGGTTCGTCTGACGCTCGCAGTTGATCCAGCACCACGCCTCTTCGAGACCGAAGGAGTACCAGCCTTCGCCAAGGCTACGGCCGGCAGGCCACTCGTCTCGCACCTTGTTGAAGAAGTAGTCGGTGGTTTGCGCGCGCCACTTCACCGCTGCACCATCCATGGGCGCGCCGAAGTAGTAGGCGCCTTCGATGATGGCTTGCACCGTGTCATCCTGAAAGTAATCCTCCTGCTTGGTCGTGAGGTCAACGCGGTATTCCGGCTTGCGATAGGCGAGAACCTCGAACGAGCCGAAGGCATCACCATAGGGGCTGTCTTGAAGCGAGGCGGTTATCTGGAAAGTGCCGAGGGGTGCTTTGGCATCGACGGGAAAGGCTCCGGCAAAGCTGCCGAACTCGGTGAGGGGCAGACTCGCATTCTGAACTTGATTGCCAGTCGCATCGGTGATCGTCACGGTGACCTTACGGTTGCTTGCGGGCACGGAGAGCACGCCGTCACGATTGCGTGAACGCAGGATCCCCTTGTAGTGCACGGTGTCGCCGGCGCGGTAGACGGGGCGTTCGGTGTACAGGTAGGCGTGGATACGCTCGGGGCGTTCCGTAGGATTCCAGAAATCCGTATACGTGCCGAACATGTCGGGACGAATGCCGTCGTGCCAGCGGCTGCCGACGAACGCAAAATCATCCTTCGTCTCGGCCGTCACCCAGAATTCCGGTTCCCATTCATTCATCTCGGTGGCGAAGCGCTTCAGGTCAATGGGGGTCTCGAAGAACCCTTCTGCATCGGTTTTGCCGGTGATCACTGTCTCGCCGTCGAGTGCATGAATGCCGATGCGTGCCCCTGCGACAGGCGCACCCGTGCGCAGATCCACCGCCCAGACAAGAGCGCGGTTGCCCGAGTACTTGAGGGTGAGAGTGGTGTTGGTGATGGCGAAGATCTGGGTGTGTTGCAGTTCTTTTTTGTCGTATCCCTCCTCATTCGGAGCACGCACCTTGAGTGCGTAAAGCCCCGAAGACAGTGGCTGTTTCGATTCTTTTTGCAAATCGAAGGCGTGCGTATCCCACATATTCTTCTTCGTCTGTGGGATGTACGACCACGACTGCAGCGGTGTAAGGTTGGCCGGGATGGCATTCCACGTCTGGTGTGTGCCGCGGAAAGCGAGGAAATCTTGCAGGTTCACCGACGAAAGCTCCACTTCCGCCCGTGTGATATTTACGGATTTCAGGTAGTAGACGGGAAGTTTCTCGCGCTCGAATATTCCGAATTCTCCTTTCGATTCAAATCGGAGTTCCGGCTGAAGCGCCTCTGTCGTAAAGGTGAAGCTCGTCGGTTCGGCGGGTGCCTGCCCGAAGGTATCGGTAATGCCCGTGCCGAGGAGAATCGTGTACTGGGTCGAGGGTGTGAGGGGAAGGTAAGCGCTGAGTTCGCGGTTATCCGCCCACGAGGCGAGGTGCCACGATGCCTCATTCCACTTCTCAACGGCGGGTGTGATCGAAATTTGCCCCTTCAACGATTCTTCCAAGAGGGGATTACTCCACTGAAAAACAACGCGACCATACTCGAATGTCGATTTCTCGACTTTCAGCGGTCCCACGGTCGAGAAGTGCAGAGTAAAGCCTGTGCCGTTGCCCAGTGTTCCTTGCGCTCCTGTCATTCCGGGTGCGACCGAAAGTGCATAGGTTGAGGAGAATGCAAGCGGAACCGAAGGGGTGATGACGAGCGTTTTTTTGTCTGTAACGGATCGTTTTTCCACCTCGATGGTTCCGAACGATACGGAACGAATACCGACGTTTTCAGAAGCCGCGTTCTCTTGGGTGCGCACGAGAGAGAGAAATTCCTTCGCGGTAGCGGCATTCATTTCCTGATTGAACGTGAGCGAGAGTGTCGTGGTGGGTCCGGCGAAGGCAAAGTCTTCTTGCGGGTCACTCGAGACAACCTGCGGCCGTGCTGTTTCGAAAGTCCACGAAAAGTCCTCTTCGGTACTGTCACCGGAAACCGTGGGAATCCCGGCGGGAATGCTGACCGTGTAGCGCGTGCTCGGCGCGAGGCTTTTTTCAGGAATGAATTCCACGGCGACCGTCGAGAGCCAGCGCCACCGACCGGCCGTATCGGGTGCGATGCTGACGGGCCAGTGTGCGAGTCGCGTCTGTGCCGCTTCGCCTTGCACTTGCGTGAGCGGAATCATCGGACGATCGAAAATAATGGTGATTTTGGATGATGTCGATACATCCCGTGCGCCCACTTCAGGGATACGTGCGGCGATCTGAGGCGGGCCCGCAACGATGAAAGTGAAATCAAGATCCTGTCCAAGGGACGCGCCATCGGATTTCTGCGCCTGGCGATCGAGGCGGAAGATGAGAGTTTTGCCGCCGGGTAGGGGAGCGGACGGTTCGAAGATCAGTGTTTCGTTCTGCCACATCCAGGATCCGGTCATGGTGTTCGGTACGGCCATGTGCTCCTCTGTGCTTCGGTGATTCATGAGTGCGGGGAAGCTGAACTGCAGCGTGGATGCTGCAGATACGCGCTGGCGCAGGGCGAAATCCATCGTCGTCTGCCGACTGGGAATATGCACGGTGCCCGTGACGAAGAGGGCAATGAGCGTGATCGTGACGATCAGAACGGTTGCAAGACCAATCGGTCGTCGGCTGATGGTGGCGGCAACGTACGCAAGGCGTTGGGAGGCAGACATGCTGAGGTGAGAAGAGAAGAGTTGAAAAACCATGCTACTGGTATGCCCGAAGTTCTCTCAATGCGGAGTGTGTGTCTTACGTTGACTAATTGACAAATTAAGTTATATCAGTAAGATGGGTTGGCTCAGAGGACATGTTTTCTGAGTATTGATCTTTGGCAGGCACAGCAGATTTTTTTGAAGTGAGGGCGACTCTCAGTGTCTTTCGTAAGATATTGGGAGTTGCTCTCGTCTTCGAAGAATAAGGATCACGAATGGTTCGTGATGAAGGTGAGATACATTCTTGAATGGAGTAAACATGAGAAAGCGAACGAATGTTTTTCTGTCGAAGGGTGCCAATGCACCCTTGTACTTTCATCTCGTTGGAATTGCGAAGGGTCACACAGTACGCATTGCACATCTGCGCGATTGGTCTGTGTATCATTGTCCGGGATGGGATGCGCCCATTGCGATGACCTGGGATCGGCTCGGTCATGAACGTTTGTTTGTCACCAGTATTCAACAGCCGATGACTCATGACGAGGCAAAAGCTCGAATTGATCAATGGCAAGAACAGGATGACTGGACGACCCACCGTCATGAATACAGCGGTTTGGTCATCCCTCTCGTTGCCCACGAGAAATTCGTTATCGTTCCTGAAGATGGCGATATCGAGGAAGGAGAGGGGACGAAAATTCTTACGTTCGAGCCTTCGTGTCTGTTTTGGCACGAATGGCAGAAGGACGGCCACGAGGCGGCAACTGCCGCTACGATCATCATTCGCTGATCCAACTGCTTCTGCTGAAATCGCCCCGAGACCGCCGCGTGCGTGTCTCGGGGCTTTTCTTTAACGTTGTCTGTCTATTTGCCGCAGTGCCGCTCTTGCCTGCGCGTTTGTCGGATCGAGCTGCAGAATTTGTTCGAACTGTTCCGTTGCCGCTTTGGCATCGTGTGCGTGGTTGAACAGCAGGATCCCAAGGTTTAAGCGTGCCGCGGTAAATTTTGGCTGCAGGCGTACGGCCTCGCGGTAGGTGCCAATGGCTTCGTCATTGCGGCCCAGTTTTGCCAGCGCAACGCCCAGGTTGTAGTGCGACTGGGGAAAGAACGGATTGAGTGTCAGTGCCGTGCGATACTCGGTGATGCCCTCTTCCAGTTGCCCCGTATTGACGAGCAGGGCACCCAAATTCAGATGTGCGGGAGCGAATGCCGTATCGACTTCGATGGCTTCGCGGTACCAACGCTCGGCTTCACTTGCAGATCCCTGCTGGCCGGCAACGGTGCCGAGCCCCAACAGGGCGTATACGTTTTTCGAATTCAAGCGCAGTGCTTCTTCGTACGAGGAACGAGCAGTGATCAGATCGCCCTGTTCCCGCTGGGCCGATGCAAGGTTGCTCCATATCTTCGATTGAGAACGTATGAGGCCCGGTCCTGCGCGTCCGTGCTCGCGCAGGAGAGTGAGGGCTGTACGGTACGAGGCAATCGCCTGATCCTCCTCGCCGCGGTAGCGCTCCACGTTGCCCAGATTCACGTGTGCGACGTAAGCATCGGGAGAGATCCTGAGAGATTGCGAAAAGAGCGCCTCACTATTTTTCCACGTCCGGGCTTGAATTGCTGCAAGGATACCTAAAACAACAAGTATCACTGTTGCACCTATCACGCATATGGATTTCCGCCGTTCACCGCAGAGCTTCGTAAGTGCGAGTGTGACGAGAAAGAAGATGCCGATACTCGGAACGTAGGCGTAACGATCGGAGGCGAAGTAGAAGAAATCCCCCTTGGCAAAATTAAAGAGAGTGGGCGAGACCGTGATGAGGAAAAAAGCGATGCCGAAAAAAACATTCCTGCTCCACTTCAGTGAAACCAGAGCGGTTACGAGCAGTGCAAAAAACAGCAAGAGGGGAATGAGAATATCTGCGCGCCTGAGTGTGACATCGCCGACGAATGGATACAGCACCGAGAGGCCGACGGGTGCGAAGATTTTTTCGAGGTAGAAGACTGCGCTCTTTGGGGCCATGAATAATTTTTCATTCAGACCGGATGAGCCGAGAACATCGGTTTTTCCGATCCAGGCAATGATGCCAAAGATCAGCGAGAGCGCGAAGAAGGGGATTTTTTCGATGAATATGCTCCGGTTCCACGTGCGTTTCTCTCGCCAGTCGAGCAGGAGCAGGATGACAGGAAGGGTCACTACGGTAACCTTGGCCAATAGTCCAAGTGTGTAAGCTCCAAGACTGAGAATGAAAGTTCGTCGTTGATGATCAGATCGGTACGCAAGATAGGCGATGAGACTTGCAAGAAAAAAGAACGTCGAGAGCACATCTTTACGCGCACTCGCCCATGCAACAGCTTCGGTGTGCAGCGGATGAAGTGCAAAAAGCAGCCCTACGAAGAGTGCGGCCCATCGTCGTCGTGTAAGAAGGAGCATGAGCCAGGCAACGAGCAGGGCATTGAATGTGTGCCAGAGTAAATTCTGCACATGGTAAATCGTGGCGTTCGTTCCTGCCAGCAGGTAATCGATTTGGTAGCTGAAGAATGTGAGCGGAATGTAAAGCTCGGGATCATATGTTGTGAAAATCGTTTTGAGTGTCGTTGGGGTGATGGCGCGGATAGCGGGATTTTCGTAGATGAGTAGCCCGTCATCCCATCGTACGAAGCCGTTGGTGAGTGAGCTGCCGTAGACGAGAATGCTCACGAAGAAGAACACACCCACAATCCACCAACGCAGTGTTGGCGGGGGCAGGGCGGAAGGGGATTCATCGATAGTTCGCACCGACCCACTGTAAATCCTTCGCGCGCATGGTCATAGGCGCAGTTTTAGTTGAACAAAATATTTATTCAAATATACGGCTTTTGCAGAGCCCTTCGTGAAACGAAGAACAGTAAACCAAATGTGCCGAAGATCGTAACCCAGAGTGCGGGTCCTGTCGAAGGTTGTGCAAGGGGACGAGGCGCTCCTCCGTGCAGCGATATTGCAGACGAAGCGTTTGCGACCGATTTTCCCTCGCTATCGAAAGGGTGAGTGCGGGTGGCATTCACTGTATACGGATTTACCGGCAGCTGCGTGATGGGCGCGCCAGGAGAGGACTTTGTTCCGGCAGTGGTTCCGCCAAACGGAAGACTGTCCCGGCTTCCATCATTCTGCACTTGGTCGCCGAACTGCGAGGCAGAGTCGTTTTCGGTCAGGATGGACGTGATATCAATAAAATCATCGTCACCTTCAGTGGCGAGTGCGAAGGCCATTGCTACTGCGCGAGAAGAAACGGACGAGGTCGTGGCTGCATTTTGTGAGAAAGACGAGCTTTTCTGTACGCCTGCGAAAGGTGCCGCTTTTGCGAGGTTCTGTTCAAGAGATGGTCTCACGGCGGTTGGTGTTGATTCGGATGTTCCCGCAAGCACGGTGATGCTGGCTTCCATTCCCTGTGCACTGATGCTGTAGTACAGGTATGTGCCGGCTATGAAGTCGTCGGTAACGCTCAATGATGCCGTTTCACCCGGAGCGACGGAAACCATCGAGAAACACTGTCGGTCGCCTGAGCATGGAGCATCCGATTGCAGCACATGTGTGCGATCCGTCTCATTGATCCACTGAATGGAATTTCCGGGCGTTACAGAGATGGCCTTGGGAGTAAATCCTTCTTGTGTGATGCGGACGGTTGTTGCCGCACCACGATCGATACCGAAGAAGAACGAAAGGCCGATGCTCACGGCGAGCAGCATTCCTGCAATCGCGGCGGGCTGACGTGAAAGACGTCGTACACGAGGCTGCAAAACAGTCTGCGTTGGTATCTGGTTTGCCGGCTTCGGCTTCTCGACAACGCGCACAGGCAGACTCTGTTCTTCGGACGCGTTGTCTGTAGCCTGCCAGTTGGGATGTATATCCGTCATCACGCACGTGGGGGATTGATTGTGGCCACCAGTTGCCTGCGTGATGCAAGTGCCGTTCCGGTTACGGCGGAGATCGTCAGAATGAGCGCAATGACTGATGGCATGCCGGTCTCACCGGGCACCGTGACGGGCTTTCTCGTTGACAGCAGATCGCCGGTGAGCGGCGCGGTGGATGTCTGGGGACTTCCCACCTCGACAGCCACTTCCTGACTGAAGGCAGATTCCTCGTCCTGCGAACTGAGAGCGCGAATGGATACAAAGTAGGTGGTCTTCTCGGGCAGGCTGCGAATGGCCATGCTCGTACTCTCCGGCGAGATGGTCTTGCGCTGAATGTAACGACCCGAGGTCGTTCCATAATAAAGGTTGTATCCTTTGAGCTGTGAAGAGGCGAGCGGATCCCATGCGACGTAGAGGCTGGTTCCTTCGGTGGTGATGCGCACGTTGCGAACCTGCAGCAGGGCGAATGCCGTTCCGCCAATCGGTGCGGTGAGCCCCGAAGTGGACGAAGATGACTGCGTTGCGACGGCACAGCGATTGTTCTCACATATGCCGCTGAGACAATTGCCGGAGGCCATGCATGCATTGCCGTCTTCCACCTTAAGAATATCTCCGCGGCAGATTCCTCCGCTGCAGAGCCCTCCTCGACAATCGCTGTGAGAGCTGCAGACGGTGCCGTCAGGCAGCAGGGCCACGGAACTCTGCGCACTGGTGACGGAAGAAGAGCCTGAGCCTGTCATGATGCTTGAACTCGATTGCACTTCGTTGGAGCAGGCGATGGAGCATCCGTCACCGGCGATGAAGTTACCGTCATCACACTGCTCACCGGCTTCTTTGATGCCGTTGCCGCAGACTGCGGCAGCCGCGGAGGAACGAGAAGATGAGATCGCCGAGCTGCCGCTCCCCGCACCGTGCATCACGCTACTGACGCTCGAGCCGCTTTCGGATGCATGTGATGTGGAGCTGGAGCCCGATCCCGTCGCAACAGAGGAAACCGACGAGCCGCTTGCTGTTTCTTCGAAGGCTACAAGGAGTGAGCCGGGGTTCTGAGTCAGGATGTCTTCGTTGCCGCCTCCTGTCTTCAATGCAATGACTCGCGTGTGACCTGTGGGTTGCACGTCGTAGAAGCTGAGTACGTCGGACTGCGTCTGCGGCACCGATTTCACCGTGAGCAGCAATCGGCCCACCACGATTTCTTCATCGGCCGGTTCTTCTCCCGTCTTTGCGGAAACATCAATTTTGACAAGACCGTCCGTTGCCGAGAATTCCAGTTCACCCGGAGTAGGTGTCGGCAGAGTCGCTCCTGCGGTGATGCCCTTGCCTTCCAGAACAACAGAGTTGTACTGCAGCCAGGCACGCACGCGGGCAATCTGACGTTTTCCGGGGTTCGAGAGCACGAGATCCATGTGCATTTGACTGTTCAATTTTTGCGGAGCCGTCTGCAAGGTGTCCGGGTCCTTCACGGTGTACGTTGCACACGTCGTCGCATCATCTGCGCAGTGTGGACGGAGAAAGAGATTCGGTTCAGCTCCCTCTTCGGCACTGAATCCGTGTGGGATCAACAGTGCCATAAGCAGGCACAGCGGAAGCAGCATTCTAACGGTGGACAGCCGACGATGAGTGGCAGTGTGTGTCATGGTGTGAAGAGCCAACGCAATTATGGCAAGGTGCGCAGAATGCGCAGAGCGTCATCAATCGTGAGCGTGCCGTCCTGGTTGGGATCGGCAAGCAGTTGATCGGGGGTAGCCTGTCGGTACCCCTGCACCACCTCGAGGATGGTGATGACGTCCTGCACATCGGTGCTGCCGTCGCCAGTGAGGTCGCCCCTCTGGCTTACGGATCCCGCTTCGATGAGTGCGATGGGCTGCACTTCTCCGGCACTCTGAATGCCGATGAGGAATGCGGCCGTTACGCAAATCCCACTGAAGAAGAGAACTCGTAGGAACTGCCGTGAACGGTAGGAAATGCGCATTTCGTATTAGTATAGAAGATTTTCCCTTTTTCCTCTACTGCAGAGACATTGACTGCAATATATGAATAGTTTCTAGATAGCGAACACTGCAATAGCATTACACGATAAGCCGATCATCAGTAAAGTATCAGGAAAACCAATCTGTGCGTACACTTAAGGCTCCTTCAATGGAAAATGTATTTCTCTTTACGGGCGAGAGTACCTTCGCGCTTCAACAGGAGCTCATCCGCTGGATCCGCGAGTTTTGCGAGCGTCATGGTGAGGAAAACCTGACACGCCTCTCTGCGACGGGTTTATCAGCTTCATCACTGATCAATGAAATAGCCTCCTCCCCCTTCATTGCCGAGCGACGCCTGGTCGTCATTGACGGCATTCCGTCCTTTTCAGCAGACGATGCTTCATCTGCAAGACGCAAGGCCTCCAAGGGTGCGCAGAGCATGCAGGCGGTACTGGAGAATATGCACCCGCAAGTCATAGTGCTCTTTGTTGCGTCCAAACCCGACCGACGTCTCTCGGCGACCAAGGATCTTCTTGAGTTGGCAACCGTGCAGACGTTTACCCCGCTCTCCGGTGATACGCTTCTTCGCTGGATTCAGGAGCAGTTTCTTGCAGCGGGCGCCGAGATTGAACCCGCTATCCCCACGCTCCTTCTTGATCGTGTGGGTGAAGATCAGCAGGTTCTCGCCCAAGAGATTGCCAAACTGTCGCTGTTTACCTTCGGCCGTACGGTCAAACCGCAGGACATTGAAATTCTTGTATTTCCATCTGCTGAGCAGTCTGTGTGGAGACTTCTTGATCTGCTGGGAGAGGGACGTGCAGAAGAGGCAGTGCTCTTTTGCCGCATGTTGATCAAGAGTGGAGAAAGTGCACAGGAGGTCTGGAGTATCTTTCTCTGGATCGTGACGAGTCTTGCCTCGGTGGTGTCTGCGGTGAGCGAGGGCACCACAAGCGTACAGAGCATTATGCAGGCAACCGGCGTGAAATTCGGTGCCGCCCGGGCACTGTTACCCCTTGCCCGCTCCTGCAAAAAGGAACAGCTGAATGATTTGCTCGTACGTGTTGCCGATGCGGATATCGGTCTGAAAACGGGTGTATGGAAGGCCGGTGCGGACTCGGAAGAAGAACTCTTTGCACTTCTCGATCGTTGTCTGCTGGCATTTCCGCGACGCGGTAACTTCGAACGGGCCGTCGCTCATTCGTCCTGAATTTTACCGAGAATTTCCGCAGCCTTGGCGTTCTCCTGCTCACGTGATTGCTCTTCTTTCTGGAGACGGTTCTCACGCCGCTTGCGTCGCTCGTCGTCCACTTTCTGCAGAAGCTGCGTCTCGCCGATGCGCTCGATTTCCTTGGCGTACTTGCGATCGATTGCAGCCAGCTGCTCCTTTTCGTTCGTCAAGATGTCTTGAAGGTTCTGAATTTGTTCCGGAGTCATGACGGGCAGGATATTCACCCAGTACTGGCGCTCCTCATCATTCATACTCTCGGATTTCAAAACGAGTTGTATCAACTCGGGATACTTCTTCTGCAATTCCTCAGAAATCTGCACGGTAGAAGATGTCTTGGGATCGGCCATGGGTGCAGCCTACGCGGAGCGTACGCAATGCTCAAGGTGAGAATGGGCTTGCGGTCTTACGAGACTTTGAGGATCTCATACCGAAACGTGCCTCCGGGCGCATTCACGTCGACATTATCACCGCTTTTTTTGCTGAGAAATGCTCTGCCGAGAGGGGATTCGTTGCTGATCTTATTTTCGATGGGATCGGCCTCCGTCGCACCGACGATGGTGTAGCTCTCGGGATCGTCGCGGTTGGTCTTGTTGCGTACGGTGACGGTGGAGCCGATTTCGACAGTTTTGTGCGCAGTTTTTTCAGTGATGATCTTGGCGTTCTTGATTTTGCGTTCCAATTCCAGAACACGGCCCTCAACGAATGCTTGTTCGTTTTTGGCTTCTTCGTACTCCGAGTTCTCAGAGAGATCGCCGTATGAAATGGCCTCTTTCAGTCGCTGAGCGACTTCCTGTCGGCGGGTTTTCTTCAGATAATCCAGTTCATCCTGCAGCTTTCTGAGACCCTCGCGGGTGACGAGAGTCTGCTCATCATCTCCAGATGATGCGCTTAAACCACTTCCTCCTGAGGGGAGTGAATCTTCCGGAAGGGTGAAATCATCCATATCTGGCATAGCAAAAGCGGGGGACGAGTGAGCGACATGCTATGCGTACATTGCTCATCTGGCAAGGAATTCCTGGCTTTCTCACCGTTCTTCCCTGAGCAGTTGAGGCCAGGCGAGCAGAGGAAGGCTCTCGGGAGTCTCGCGCTGAAGCGCCTCTTCAACGCGTTTGACCAGCTGGACGTTCGTGATAAGGGGAATGCCGTGATCCGTTGCCAATCGACGAATGAAGTAACCGTCGGTCTGCTCAACAGAGCTGGAATGCGTAGGGACGTTGATGACCAAATCCACGCGTTTCTGTTCGAGGTATTCGCGGATATTCGGGCTGCGCGGTTCCGAAATCTTGTGCAGCAGCACCGACGGAATGCCGCGGGATTCCAGAAATTCGTGCGTGCGCTGGGTGGCGAAGAAGGAAAAGCCGCGATCAGCCAGCCGTTTGATGGAGGGGAACAGATCCAGTTTGTCCTCGATGTGCCCGACGGTGATGAGAATGTTCTTCTTGGGTAGCCTGAATCCGACCGCAATAAGTGCGAGTAGCAGTGCCTGCTCGGCATTGGTTCCGAAACAAGCGACTTCACCCGTACTTGCCATTTCCACTCCCAGACGCGGATCTGCACCACGCAGTCTGCTGAAGCTGAACTGTGCAGCCTTCACACCGACGTGATCCAGATCGATGGTCTGGTAGCGCTTGTCCTTTGGTGCTTTTTTCAGCAGAGCTTGCGTGGCGAGAATGATGAAGTTCACACCGGTCACCTTGCTCGCAAATGGAAAGCTTCGGCTTGCGCGCAGATTGCACTCAATAACCTTGAGGCGGTTTTCTTTGGCGAGAAACTGGATGTTAAAGGGCCCGGAAATGTGCAGGCCGCGGGCGATTCCCTTGGCAATGTGCTTCACCCGTCGCAGCGTTTCGAGGTTCACACGCTGAGGCGGCAGAACGAGAGTGGCATCACCGGAGTGCACGCCGGCGTTTTCAACATGTTCCGAGATCGCGTAGAGAAGCAGTTGGCCATCTTGGGCCACGCCGTCGAAGTCGATTTCTTTTGCGCCGATCTCGAATTTTGAAATGACAATGGGAGCTTCTTTGTTCACGAAGGCTGAACGTTGCACGTAATCGGTGAGGTCGTCGTGTGAATGAACGACGGCCATCGATGCGCCCGACAGTACGTAGCTCGGTCGAACGATTACCGGGTAGCCGACGGACTGCGCAAAGGAGGAGGCCCCCGAGAGTTCCGAGAATTCTTTCCATTCGGGTTGGTCGATCTTCAGTTCATCCAGAAGCAAACTGAACTTGTGTCGGTCTTCGGCGCGATCGATGTCTTTGGGTGACGTGCCGAGAATAGGCAGCCCTGCAGCGGCAAGTTTGGGCGAGAGAGAATTGGGAATCTGGCCGCCCATCGAAACGACGATGCCTGCGGGCGCCGTGAGGTCGGCGATGTCACGCACACGTTCTTCCGTAAGCTCGTCGAAGAACAGTGCGTCACATTCATCGTAGTCGGTGCTTACGGTCTCGGGGTTCGAATTGATCATGAGCACTTCATAGTGCTGTTGCTGCAATTCATGAGCGGCTTGTACACAGCACCAGTCGAATTCCACGGAAGATCCGATGGAGTACGGGCCTCCGCCGAGAACGATCGCACGTGGCGCATTTCCCGCAAACGTCATGTCGTGCTCGGTGCCGTGATAGGTGAGGTAGAGATAGTTCGTCTGTGCGGGGAACTCTCCGGCGAGTGTGTCGATCTGTTTGATGACGGGGGTGACACCGTGCTCAAGGCGAAGGGCGCGCACCTCGTTTGACGAGAGGTCCGTCAGCAATCCGATGGCCTGATCCGAAAAACCGGTCCGTTTCGCCTGTCGCAGGAGTGAGGAAGTCAGAGGTGATTTGGCGCGCGTGCGCTGAAGATCGGCGGCAATGGTGACGCACGTGCGGATCCGCTCCAAAAACCAGCGGTCGATGCCCGTGGCGATCGATACCTCCTCTACGGACCACTCACCGGCGAGTGCGGCGGCGACGGCGAACAGGCGTCGCGGGGTTGGGCGTTTGATTTCCTTTCCGTGATCGGAGAATTTCATGGAGCATGGCACGAGCCCTTCCTCGCCGATATTGAGCATACGAATCGCTTTCTGCAGCGCCTCTTCAAATGTTCGTCCCAGCGCCATCACTTCACCCACCGATTTCATCTCACTCGTCACGGTATCACTCACATGGCGGAATTTCTGCAGATCCCACCGAGGCATCTTCACGGCGACATAATCCAATGACGGTTCGAAGTCCGCACAGGTTACTTGCGTGATTGCATTGCGCAGATCGGGCAACGTGTATCCCAGAGCGAGTTTGGCTGCGATGAACGCAAGAGGATACCCCGTTGCCTTCGAAGCGAGTGCCGAACTGCGGCTGAGACGCGCATTCACTTCAATCACGCGATATCGTCGCGACCGGGGATCGAGCGCGTACTGAATGTTACATTCGCCGACGATACCCAGGTGCCGAATGACTCGCAGGGCGATTGACCGAAGCATCTGGTAATCCTCATTGTCGAGTGTCTGGCTGGGTGCAATGACGATGGATTCTCCCGTGTGGATGCCAAGAGGATCCACGTTTTCCATATTGCAGACAGTGATGCAGTTATCGGCGCAATCGCGCACCACTTCGTATTCGATTTCTTTCCATCCGGTCAGGTCTTCTTCAATCAGCACTTGCGGTGATTCAACGAAGGCGACCTTGCAGATTTCGTGTAGCTCCTTCTCATTCATGGCGCGTCCGCTCCCTTTGCCGCCCAGAGCGAATGCTCCGCGGATGATGACGGGAAATCCGATTTCCTTCGCCGCGCGCAGAGCGGCATCAAGCGACTCGCATGCCTGCGATCGAGGAACATCGACGTTTATGGACGCAAGTTCGGCATTGAAAAGGGCGCGGTCTTCCGTTTTGCGAATACTCTCGACCGGGGCGCCCAGTACTGCCACGTTGTGTTTCTTCAATACCCCGGAGTCGGCGAGTGCCAGCCCGCAGTTGAGCGCCGTCTGCCCTCCAAAACTCAATGCGATTGCCTGCGGGTGCTCCTGTGCGATGATCCGCTCGACGAATTGCGGAGTGACGGGTACGAAGTAGACGCGGTCTGCCAGATTCCAGCTGGTCTGGTTGGTGGCGATGTTCGGATTCACGAGGACCACGTGTGCCCCCTCTTCCTTAAAAGCTTTGATAGCTTGGCTCCCCGAGTAATCGAATTCTCCCGCCTCGCCGATCTTGAGTGCGCCGGATCCGAGCAGGAGGATGGTTTTATCCTTCAGGCGCCGGGGATCAAGACTCGGAATTTCAGAAAACGGCGTCCCCTTGCCCTTGAGTGGGCCACGGGGGCCTGAAGCTTTTGATCCGGTCATGATTCCGCGGAAGCCTACCGTTTGCATTGTGTCATGGCAAGTTTTTTCATCACTCCGTGCGTCCACACCTCCGATGCACTCTGTCAATTGCCAGCTGAGGCAGAACACGATTCACTGGTACACCGTATGCGTCGAAGGATCATTGCCGTTGCGTTGAGCCTGCTGTTGCCTTCACTCGCCGTTGCAAGTGCTCTCGATGATGTAGTGCATGATGCGGACGCTTTTTCCGATGTTCTCTTGCAGATGCAGGCTGAACAAGACGGTCAGACCGATGATCTTCTTCGTGAAGAGGGTGATGAAATGTTTCCGTCAACCGGACAAAGCAGTTCGACCAGCCGACAATCAACGCTCGAAGAAGATCCCGATTTTCTGACAGCGCGCGTGGATGGTGTGCCGGTGATCTTTCGCGATATTCCCAGGGATGCCTGGTTCGCGCCGTACGTTCGCGATGTAGTGGGAGAGGGGATTGTGTCGGGCTATCGTGAGGCGAACGGTGCGCTGATGGGCCTTTTTGGTCCGGCGGATTCTCTGACCATCGAGCAGTTGGCAAAGATTGCGGTGCAGGTTGCCCGTGTGGATCTCTCGGCCTGCGGCACGACACTCAAGAACGATGCTGCGGACGGCACATGGTCCGAACAGTACATTCGCTGTGCTGAGCACCGGGGCTGGGCGGTGTATGCAGATGGTTCAGTCGATATTGGCAGACCCGCACGCCGTGCCGAAGTCGTTGCAACACTTCTCCAGGCGTTGGGCGTCAAGACCGAGCAGAGAACAGGCGGCATTTTCACGGATGTCGACAGTTCGGTTGAATTCGCGGCGGCGATCGAAATGGCTGCACGTGCGGGCGTGATCTCGGGCGACAGCGATGCCCGGGGAAGCCCGTTGGGAACATTTCGCCCCACAGACCCCGTCAATCGGGCGGAAGTCGCAAAGATCGTGACAATGGCTTTGCAGGTATACGGCCTGTGAATGTGTTCTACCAGTGCAGGTGGTGTGTCTCGAGATAGTGTCGCACGTGGTCTTGGATTTTGCGCAGATTTCTTCCCTGCATAACGGCTGCCCCGGCGATGATCAAGGATGCGCCGATCCCTTGGTACCAAGTCACCGGTTCCCCGAGATAGAGATGAGAGAACAGTAATCCCGAAGCGACGGTGAGTGTGCCGAGCAGCGATACGGTGGTGAGAGGAAGTCTCTCAATGGACTCGTAATAACTGAAGACCAGCAAAAAACGTGAAATGAGTCCGTACCCGATCAACACCCCCAATAATTGGAGCGGGAACCTGCTGACCTCGAACGCGAACGGATGGGTGATGAAGGGGGAGAGCAGAAAGAAAAACCCAATGGCGCAACATGAGCGTACGACGATAATCACCTGTGGTTCGAGTTTGCGCAGGTACTTTCGAATAACGACGCCGCCGATGGCGAAGAGACATCCCGCAAGAACGATGTATCCGTCACCGATTGCGAATGTCAGTCCTTCGGTGAATCCCCGTAGGGCAACCGTCAAAAGCCCCAGTAGGATCATGCCGCCGCCTATCCACTGAATGCGCTTCGGATAGGTGTGCATTGCCAGCATGGCGAACACAATGAGGAAAATGGTTTCCGAATTTGTGAAGAGCTGAGAATTAATTGCATAAGTGCGTTCGAGGCCCGAGAACCAGAAAATGGGTGCGAGAACACCGTTGAGAACGCCTGCCACTGCGAGTGGCAGAATCAGATGTGATCGTACGCGCCTCAACCTTTTGATTATGGGAAAAAATCCGAACGTCAGTACTGCGAAGAGCAGCAGCATGATTTCACTCAGGAAGAGCATCGAGAGCGGCGAGAAATATGCTGTCAGCTGCTTTCCGAATGCCACCGTCGTGGAACCTGCCGCAACCATTGTCGCCAGCGCGATCCATCCGATGGTGGCCGAACACACGCGCCGTCTGTGCATGTGCACGACCGGCTGCCGCAGAATGGCGGGGAGGGATGTCATTTTTATTTATTATACAATAAATCAGACATTATAGCTAATATCATCCTGGCATTGCTGACCGGTCATGCAAAGGCCGATTTGGATTTCGCATTTGCGGGCTTCGGATTTTGTTTCGAATAGAGGGGAGATATACGTAAGCCTGAGTGCTCCTTGGTCTTTGGAAAACTTTGCTCCTCGTCCTTCATTGTGATCGAGTATCCTTTGTGGAGGATCTTCGGTAATGCCAGTGTAGTACCTTCCTGTCTTTGCCTGTGCGATGTAGACGAACCAAGTCATGGTAGTTGATGGTAGCAGACTTGGTTTTGATGTGTATCGGGCAGTTCGACTCCGCTTTGCTCTGCTCACTGTCATTCGACTCGTCCTGTGTGTATGTGGGAGGGTCGAATGGTGCCGCCGGCTGGAATCGAACCAGCATGCCCGGTAAGGGGCAGGGGATTTTAAGTCCCCCGTGTCTACCATTTCACCACAGCGGCTTGGAGGATCATTGAATAGAGTATAGAACGGGAGAAACAAAGTCAGCAGGTTGCAAAAGTGAGGAAAGGCAGAAAAGTAAGGAACGTAAGGACATCTGAAAGAAAAGAAACCTTCCTGCCTTTTCTGCCCTTTCTTACCTTCTTTCCTTTATATGGGGAGCATCTCCATCTTGTACTTCGGCATTTCGCGCACGGGCTGCTCACCCACTCCCAGCGGTTCGCCGGTTTCGGGATCCACCTCTTCGGAGGAAACGATGAAGCGTCGTAAGGTCGTGCCCACGGGTGTGCAGGTCATCAGGGTCGAGAGACGACGATCGGCGGGCTGATCGAGCACGTCAACGTTCGAGGGTTTTACCTCGTAGGTCGAGCGTACGGTGTAACGGTGCTTGTCGCCGCCGTAGTACACCCAGTAGTCATCACCTTCCGAGAGCATATGCAGTCGTGCGAAAACGGTCTTGTATGCCCCCGGTGCCCAAGGGTAGTAGGAGCTGTGACCCGTGACGAAGAAGTTGCCTGCCTGACCGGGCTTGGCGGTTCCGGGATAGTGAACGACGCCCTGCTCGAGTGCATTCTGAATATCGCTTTCCACTTCAACCCAATCCTCGCGCAGCAGTGCATCGTAGGAGGGGACGACAATGGGTATATTAAGGTTGAGTTTCGGAATAATCAGGCGGTTCTCGGGCGGACCGACGGGCGGGAGAAAGCTCAAGAGATTTCCTTCGTCCTCCCCCCCGGCCGTGGTGAGCATCGGTGACTTGAGTAGCTTGTCACGCAGCTCGGCAGTCGTTCCTGCTCCAACTCCCGTTTCTGTACGAATCTCTTGCAGCGGATCGAGCCTTGTTTGAATGATTTGCCAAAAACTCTGATAGTTAAGTGTTACGAAAAGCGCAACGAACAGTGCGGCGAACGTCCCGCCGAAGCGAACGGTATCGAGCAAGAAGAGCGTAATTCTGCTGTAACGCTTGGGCTCTTTGCGCGGTCGAACCACCCAGACCGGCTGCACGAGAAATGTCCAGGTTTCGTGCAGGACTTCCAAAAAAAACCGTTTCAATCTCTGCGCTACCGATGCACAGTCTTCCGCGCTTTCGCGGTACTGTCGTGCCCCTTCGGCCAGCAGTTCATTCGCTCCGCTTTTTGCCTGCAGCGGCAAGGTGCTCACATGTGATCGCAGTTGAGAAATCCATGACGGTGAAGACCTTTTTTTCTTCTCGGGCAGGGCTTCCTTGAATTTATCAGGGATGGGTTGTGATTCCGAAACATTGATCTTCTTCTGCACGGACAACGTCTCCTCGCTGGCAGGAAGGATGATGTTCCCTTCCGCATCATACGAAGCTGCATGTTGCCGTTGAGGGTGTCGTTCGAGTGGTATCATGACAGTATACCGCAGAATGCCGTTTTGAGCCATGGCAAGCGGTAACGAATGGTACCAGATTCCTATACGTTACGTTGAACGCTTTTGTCTGTCTGCTGCGATGATTTGTCCACTTCCCACAATCTCCCGGCCTTGATAGAGCACGATTGCCTGGCCCGGCGTGGGGGCACTGACGGGATGCGAAAACCGAAAGAGCCCTGTAGATCCACGAAAAGTCAGTATTCCATCTGCCTTCTTTGTCTGCAGGCGTATGCGGGCGGCGAGGTGATGCTTTCTGCCCTGTGCGAGCTTCCTGCGGGTAAACGTCAGGTGATTCATGTAGACATCATTAGTAAGAAGAGCCCTAGCAGGAGCCACAAAAATTGTATTACTTTTTTGATCAATAGATATGATGTGTACCGGAGACTTCTGCCCCCCCACGTGAAGACCTCTGCGCTGGCCCAGAGTGTAGAAAGGCAGGCCTTCGTGCGTTCCTATCGTTTTTCCGTCCAGTGTTTTAATAGGACCGGGTTTTGCATCGGTAATTGAACGTCGTAGGAATGCCGCCGGTGATTTCTCGGGAAAGAAGCAGAGATCCTGACTTTCACGGTAACTGACAGGATCGAGTGGAATTTCATACTTCTTCGCCAGTACGTATGTCTCTCGTTTGGTTTTTGCTCCCAGTGGAAGCAGGGTACGTGCAAGCTCTTTCTGAGTAAGGCGTGAGAGAAAATAGCTCTGGTCTTTCGTCTTATCCTTTGCCTCAAGCAGCGCGTAGTCTTCGTCTCTGCGCACAATACGTGCGTAGTGGCCCGTTGCGATTTTGTCGCATCGCAGCTTCTTGCCCAGCAAAAGCAGATGCTTAAACTTGAATGTCTTATTGCAGAGCACGCAGGGATTAGGCGTCATCCCCTTGCGATGATCACGGATAAACGGATCGACCACTGCACATTTGAAGGCATCTTGCAGGTCGAGCGTATGCAGCGGAATGCCGAGGTCTTGCGTGACGCGGCGGGCACGCGCCAGTGTTTGCGCATCGCAGCACTTGGTTGGCAGCACTTGAGCGATTGCGGGGGCCAGTGGATCCTGCCACAGCTGAAAACGGGCACCGATGACTTCGTGGCCTTGCTCTTTGAGCAGGCACGCGACCACACTAGAATCGACCCCACCCGACATTGCAACTAGTATTCTCATCAGTGCACGAAGTACGATGTAAGTATTGCACAAGGCCTTGAGCGGAGCCGAAAGGCGGACATGGCGACGAGAATGCGCATGGAGTCATCCTACCTCTGTCTGGTCTCTCTTCAACAATGTATGTCACTTCTGCCATAATGCCTTCATGATTGAAAAACTTCGTGCACTGGCGACCGAGTACGCCCAGCTTCAAAAGGACCTGCAAAATCCTGAAATGTATGGTGACCCAAAAAAGCTTGCAGAACTCGGGCGTCGCTCGCGGCAATTGGAGCCGCTCATTGATTTGCTGAACGAGTACGACCAATGCGAGAAAGCAATTGCGTTTGCGAAGGAGTCGCATGATGCGGATCTTCATGATCTTGCACAGGATGAAGCGCGGCAGGCTGCGCGCCGTAAGGAGGAATTGTTGGAACAAATGCGTTCATTCCTTGTGCCTGTTGATCCTCTCGATCAACGGAATGTCATTCTGGAGGTACGTGCGGGAACGGGTGGTGAAGAGGCTGCACTCTTTGCTGCAGAACTTCTTCGTATGTATTTGCGATATGCGGAGGTGAAGAGATGGAAAACCGATCTCGTCAGTAAGACGGATGCTGAAGCCGGCGGCATTAAAGAGGCGGTCGTTCGCATTGAAGGTCCGGCGTTTGGTGACTTTAAGTTTGAGTCGGGCGTGCATCGCGTTCAGCGCATTCCCGAAACCGAGAAAAAGGGACGTGTACATACATCGGCCGCGACCGTGGCCGTATTGCCTGAAGCGCAGAAGGTGGATATTACTCTGCGTCCGCAGGATTTGAAGATCGATACGTTTCGGGCCGGAGGGGCCGGAGGGCAAAATGTGAACAAAGTGGAGAGCGCGATTCGCATCACGCATGTTCCTACAGGTGCGGTTGTAGCCTGTCAGACCGAGCGAAGTCAGGCACGTAATCGTGAGATTGCCATGAGCTTGCTGCGAAGTCGTATTTACGAAGCCGAACGTGAAAAGCTGGCAAAGGAGCGTGGTGATATGCGTGCGGGGCAGATCGGTTCGGGTGATCGCAGTGAAAAGATCCGCACCTACAACTTTCCACAAGACCGTGTGACGGATCATCGCGTGAATCAGAACTACAGCAATCTTCCGGCGATCATGGAAGGCGACATCGGCGAAATCATCGACGCTCTCAAGACGTGGAATACCGAGCAGCAATTATCGCGCTTAGGCGCTTCCTGATCATTTCATCAATGCCCGTATCGCGTCGGTGGTGGCGACACACAGATCACCGACGGTTTTTGCTTTTTCGATCATAGTGTCGGTGAGATGAAAGTGTGTCGGGTGATTGTCCAGTGGCGGAAGACGTTCGCATTGATCTTCAACTTCCATGAGAGCCTCCGCAAACTGCTGTTCATCCAGCTCATCCAGCGCCATTGCAGGCTGCACCGCATCGGGATCCACGCCTATCGTCACGCCGATGGCATCTTGAACAATCGCAAGCACTTCGCTCTCCAGATCAAATTCATCAAAAGTCGACATAGTAATATTCTACATTATATGCGTTAATAGTCAATTAACGTGGCCGCAAGGAGTGCATGGTTTCACATCTCATTCTGATCAGTTCTTCCGTACCAATATCCTCCCGATGTCGCACGGGACCCCCGACACTGCTGCAGTACGATTCCGCAATACGCTCGGCCTCGGCAATGCTCGCACCGATGCCGACGATGCCTGCGGTGCGCGAACCTCCCAAGTGCAGGTTGCCTTCGTCGTCCTCCGCAATGTCACCAAAGAAAAGGTGCGCATCGGCTGGCACAGGCGGGAATGTGACGAGGGCGCCTTTCTCATCTTTGCTCACAGGGTAACTCTGAGGTGTGAGGTATTTACATACGGTGGCTTTCTTCGCGAATGTCACGAGGTCCGGGGTCAGCTTTTCTTCGGTGATGGCCATGCAGATGTCAACGAGGTCGGAAGTGAGGAGCGGCAGAACATTGAGCGCTTCAGGGTCGCCGAAACGCGCGTTGTACTCGATCACCTTCACTCCGTTCTCAACTGCGATGAATCCGCCGTAGAGAATGCCTTTAAACGGTTCGCCGCATTCCTGCAACAGAGCTTTGGCCGTGATGCGGTTCAGTTCGCCAGCACGGGCGAGATCCCTCTCTTCGAGAAAGGGGAGTGAGTGATTGACATCGGAGTAGGTACCCATGCCGCCGGTATTGGGGCCGGTATCGCCCGCGTAGGCACGCTTGTGATCCTGAATCGCCGGCATATCCACGACCTGCGTGCCCGAGGTGAATGAAAGCAGGCTGAACTCAACACCCACGAGTTTCTCTTCGATGACGACGCGCCCGCCTACTTCAATGCATTCTTTGGCGTACTGCAGCCCCTCTTCGATGGTCATGAGGTGTTCGCCGCTCACTTTGACGCCCTTGCCGCCCTTAAGGGCATCGAACTTCACCACGTAGTTGCCCTTCAATTCTTGTTCAATAAATGTGTTCAGTTCTTTTGGCTCGAATGAGGTAAATACACGATATTTTGGTAAAGAATCTGGAGCCACTTTGAGCAGGAGATCGCGGGCGAAGCTCTTACTCGATTCGATGCGCGCGAGGGATTTCTTGGGAGCCATGGTGGGGATACCTGCTGCTTCCAATAGGTCGGCGAGCCCGGCACCGATGGGATCATCAGGACCGACAACGGCGAGATCGGGCTTGGTCTTCTTCGCGATCTCCATCACCCAAGAAAAATCGAGAATCTCACCAACATAAAGTTCGCTTGAGAGTTTCTTCAATCCGGGATTCTTGGTCGTGCAGACGGAGACGATCTCGGGATGATGGCGGCTGCGTGCCAGGGCATCGGCGATGGCATGCTCACGGGCACCGGATGCGACAAGGAGAATTTTCATGGCTGCAGTATGCAGTATGCTTTCGGTGTGCGGAAGTGTTTCCTAGTACACCTCTTTCAGGTAGCACTCCTCGCAGTACACGATCTCAGGGCGCTCCGGCGCATATGTAGTTTCGATATCTTTGCCGCACTTCATGCACGGCCTCTTCCAGAGTTTTCTCGGATTTCTCATGGCCATTCTTTTCCTGTGCCTGTCATCTGGGTGGAGGCGTGGGATGGGGAGTCGCATTGTCCGATAGAAATCGAGCTCTTGCTTGATGATTTTGAAGGGTCGCTTCGTTGCTTCACACTCTATGGCCCAGTTCAGGACATCATCGGGAATGTCTGCGATGTTCACCGGCAGTTTATTTGCCGGGATGGTTCGTGTTACCTGCGGCAGTTCGTCTTTTTGTTCCTTCCACGTCCATCCTCGTTTCAGAACTTCCTCCTTCGTGAGCGGAAAGTACTCCTGCGCTACGGTCTCGTTGTACGCAAACGGCGAAAGATTTGCCGGAAAGAATTCACCCCATTCATCGGTTTTCTTCATGTGTTCGATGATACGTGGAACAAGCTTTTCGTACTCCTCTTTCGTGTACTGCTTGTTGAGGATGCAGTACTGCTTTTTTCTGAGTCCGAAACAACCGAAGCAATTGGAGCACGAAAAACAATATTCGCTCAAATGTACGTTATTACATTCGTAGCTCTTGGAGCATACCGAAAGGTTGTATCCCAGATTGCAGCCGTGCGTCTCATACTGCAGTTCGCCATGGTACGGTTCCAGCGCGTCCATCGAGCTTTTGGTGTCGCCACAGTCGTAGCAGTGGGCGCATTGCTGGCAATCGAACATATAGTAGGAGTCGCGAACGTCTTTGCATTGAACGATGTGGTCGCCCGAGCAATGCTCGCTCTGTTTCATAAGGGTGCCTCTGTGAATTGCCTGTTGCTCGATCGATTGCGTAAAAGAACGCTGACATGCGTCCAATTGATTCCATGACGTGACGTTGATGGACTGCAGTTTCCGTTGATACTCCGTTTTCGTGAGCTGCGTATTCTGAAAGCAGAATTGTGTGTGGCGGAGGTTCCAACAGCCAAAACAATTGCTGCACGATTGGCAGTCGTAACAGAAGGAGCAGTCAGCACAGTTCTCGCATTCGAGAAGATGCGTCGAGGACGTGCACTGCTTGCAGTCCACGCATTCGACACAACGTTCGCAGTGTTGTATGGCTAGGCAGTCGGCGCAATCTTTATTGTGGACGCTGAAGCTAGTGACGTAGAAGCAATCCTGATTGTAGCCGGAGTTGATACACATATAGCAGTTCTTGTTGTATGGCGCATGGTGCGTATATTCGGAATTTTCGCTCCCCATGTTCATGATGCAGGGACGAGGAGCCGCCATGCTGAGTTCATAGAACTGTCGGAAAAACGGTTGAGTTTCGTCGAACGCTCGGCCTGTTGCCAATTGGTCCCAATCGTCGGACCACCAGACGGTTTGATCGTAGACGGTGCATGGTTTTTCCGCAGAGTAGATCGAGATCACATCCTTCCACGTCTTGTTGCATGGACGACGATAAAATACTCGCTCATTGCGATATATCAGCCTGCGTTGCTGCCGGCACTCCTGGCAGAGCGTTGGGGGAGGGAGTGGGGATTTCTCTCCTCCAATCACAGGTGAAACCATGTCGAGCAGTGCGAGGTCGTCTTCCGTGATCTCGAACGATTGTTTGCACCAAGGATTGCGGCAAATTTGCTGCATGGCAGGATTCTACATCCGAACAATAATGGCGCTACACCAATGACAGCATTTTCTGGCTGTCGTTGTCCTCCTCATCATGCTCGTACGATTCGCGTGTGGTGTTGCGACAATTTCCAAGTTCCCTCAGGAGCTTGGGCGTCACCTCGGGCGTGGGGTACTTCTTGGTAAAACAGCCCTCGCTGAAACGCTTGATCTTGGCGTTGCCGTATTGGATGGATTTGCGCAGGTCCTCGATGGTGCCGTAGAAGAGGCCATCGGCTTTGATGTACTTGCGGATTTCCTCTACCGACATGTTGGCGGCAATGAGTTCCTGCGTGGTGGGCAGGTCGATGCCGTAGGGATCCGGGCTGATGATGGGGGGAGCCGCCGAGGCGAAGTAGACCTTCTTGGCACCTGCCTCGCGCACGAGCTCCACGATCTTTTTGCTGGTGTTGCCGCGCACGATCGAATCATCGACCAGCAGAACGCTCTTGCCTTTGAATTCCAGCTCGATCGGGTGCAGTTTGAAATGCAGGCTGCGCTTGCGCATCGACTGACCCGGCATGATGAATGTGCGATGAATGTAGCGGTTCTTGATGAGGCCCTCGCGGTAGCGCACGTTCAGTTTGCCCGCGAGCCCCGCGGCAACCGGTCGGCCCGTATCGGGAACGGGAACAACAGAGTCGATGTGAATTCCGGCTTTCTTGATTTGCTTGGCCAATGCCTCGCCCATGCGCACGCGAGCTTTGTAGACGTTTACGCCGTCGATCGTGGAATCCGGAGCGGCGAGGTACACCCATTCGAAGATGCAGGGATTGAGATCGCCGTGACGCACCTGTCGTGAATGCAAACGGTTTTTGTGATCGATGAATACCGCTTCGCCGGGACGCACATCGCGAACGTATTTAAATTCCAGTGCGGGAAGTGCGGAATCTTCCGAAGCGAGAATGTACTCCTCCTTCATGCCGAACTTGCGCTTGCCGATGAGAAGCGGGCGAATGCCGTGCGGATCACGAAAGCCGAGTATGCCCTGGCCGCCGATGAGCGCAACGGCGGAGTAGGCACCCTTGCATCGTTTGAAGACACCCTTCATGGCACCGAAGACCTGATCGGGAGTGATTCGACCTTCTTTCGGGCGCTGATTGCGCAGCGCAACGGAGAGCACATTGAGCAGAACTTCGGAATCGGAATTCGTGTTGAGGTGGCGATACTCCTTTTCGAGCAGGAACTTGCGCAGTTCACCGGAATTCGTGAGGTTGCCGTTATGTGCGAGAGCAATGCCGAACGGTGTCGACACGAAGAACGGCTGTGCTTCAAACTCACTGCTGCATCCCGCGGTAGGGTAACGCACATGACCGACGCCCATGGTTCCGCGCAGGCGGAGCAACGACTTATCATGAAAGACATCTTGTACGAGACCGTTGGCTTTTTTGAGATGGAATTGGCTGTTGTAGGTGATGATACCCGCTGCGTCCTGTCCCCGATGCTGGAGAAGAATGAGGCCGTCGTAGAGATCCTGAATGACGTCACGGAACCCGGCGACAGCGATTATTCCACACATTTAGGGTGTGTGGTGGAGGGATAATAATCTGATTGCACGCTCAAACAGACCCTACGGAACGAAGTCCGGAAGGCCGAAAACGGAGGAAACGGTGTTTCCACGGAGGCATTTTACTCGGAATCTTTTGTATAGCAAGATATTGCACTTATTTCTGAAGTTGCCGCTCCTTTGCTCTCACACAATTGCGGATGAGTGAGGCGACGGTCATGGGGCCGACCCCTCCGGGAACGGGAGTAATGGCCGACGCCTTTTTCGCCACCGTCTCAAAATCACAATCACCTGCCAGTCCTTTTTCTGCTTTGTTCATGCCCACATCAATCACAACGACGCCCTGCTTCACCATGTCGCCGGTAATGAGATTGAACTTGCCGACCGCCACAATAAGGATGTCGGCCTGCCGTGTGATCGCAGCGAGATCCTGCGTGTGATGGTGGCAGACCGTCACGGTTGCATCACGGTTGAGGAGCATGATGGCGACAGGTTTGCCGACGGTGTTGCTGCGTCCGACGACCACGACGTGTTTTCCTTTGATCGGAATTTTATAATGCTCGAGCAGAGCCACGATGCCGCCGGGAGTGGCGGGCGGAAGATGTTCAAATTCCGTCGACAGGAACATCTTGCCCAGGTTGTATGCACCGAAACCATCGATATCTTTTTTCGGATCAATGGCGCGGATGATTTCGGGAATGTGTGATTGGAGCGGGGCGGGGAGGGGGACTTGTACGATGAATCCGGTGACATCGGGGTCGGCGTTGAGTTTCGCAACGGTATCCATGAGAGTTTCGAGCGTCGTGTTCTCCGGCAGATGGATGTGAGAGCTTCGCATACCCACAGCCTCGCAGCTCTTGAACTTCTGCTTGATGTAACTCGTGCTTGCCGGATCATCGCCCACCTGCACGACGACGAGTTTGGGGTCGAGGTTTTTGACGGTGGGTTTCAGCGTGGCGAGCAGGGCATCGGCTGCTTCTCGGCCGGAGAGGATCTGAGCCGTCATGTGTCGTTAGTGTAGAGAATGCATCGGTGCATTGAAAAGCACTTACGTTCGTGAAATGGCTGCTGCGAAGATCGTACGTGCAACCTCCTGAGGAGCTCCCGCCGTATCGATGACAATGATGGATGGATCTTCCTTCGCGAGTGTGCGATACGCCTCGTACACGTTGCGTTGCAGTTCCGTCTGCTCCAGTACATCGGTGCGGTCACGACGGCCCATGCGTTCCGTCAGAACTTCAAACGACGGGAGAAGGAATATTGTTTCATCTGGTCGAATAAATTTTGTGTTCATCGCGTTCAGTGTTTCGCGATCAATCCCCAAAGCTAAGCCGTAGGCGAGTGTGGAATGAAAGTACCGGTCGGAAATGACCGTGGCGCTCTTTGCGAGTGCCGGCTCAATGACATGCTCAATGTGCCAGGCTCGGTCCTCGCAGAAGCGTCTCTGTAGATCGAGCGGCGTAAAGGAAACTCCTGCCCGCAAGTCACTGCGGATGGCGGATCCGACGGGGCCGTCTGTAGGTTCGTGTGTGCGGAGTACCTTCTTTCCTTCCTGCGTCAGGCGTTCTGCCAGCAGGGCGCAATGTTTGGTGGTTCCGGAGCCGTCGGGGCCTTCGATAACGATAAAAAATCCACGCATTGGGCGAGAGTATACGCTATTTCGGGAGATTGAATAATAAGCGGAAATGTTGTATAATTACTCGAAAGACACACATGAACTTTCTGCGCGCCATTGCAGGCATTCCGGCACTGCTCAAGCGTCCGACATTCGTGGCGCAGATCATCGCAACGGACTTTTTGCCGTGGGTCCTGTGGCAGGAGCCGCTCAACATTCTTCGGGCGTATTTTGACTATGCGAAGGCTTTCGCTGAAATTCTGTCGGTTCCGTTTTTATTCAAGACACTCGCAAGTCCATGGAAAGGCATTGCCGAGGAAATGCCGAGCGCACTTCAGTGGGACAAATTTCTACAGGCGTTCTTCGTCAACCTGGTGACACGCATGATCGGCATGGTCATTCGACTGATTGCGATCGTCGCCTCACTGATTCTGCAGATTCTTCTCTTCGCCATTTTCCTCGTGCTGTTCGTGGGATGGTTCGTCTTCCCGCTCATTGCCATCGTCGTATTTGCCATCATCTTCATTCTTGTCTGACATGGGCAGAACACTTGATATCACCGGCACGCGTTCCTGCCTCGCAGCCATTCTCGTGGGCATGTTCTTCAGCCTGGCGACGTGGGTGCTGACCGCAGCCGCACTCGTACTGCTGTTGGTCTACGCCGAGAAGGGGAGTCATTGGCTGGCGGGGGGGCTGTTGGCGACTCTGTTGCTTGCGGCACTCTTCATCATTCGTCTCTTCATTGCCGACCGCCTGAGCAACGATGCTCACCTCGCCGAAACGGCAAAGACTTCCATGGATCGACTGCCGCTCGATCTCGTGGTGCATCTGCACGACTTCACCACGGTTTCCACACCGGAGATGTTGCGTGCCGCGTTGGATTCTTCGCGCGGGAAGTTCTTCATTGCGCAAATGGCGGCCCGCTCCGATGTGGTGTGGGAATGCCTTCGCGAGACTGCCGAATCGTTCGATGCATCCGTGTTCCTCGACGATGCCGCGAAGCGACTGCCGGAGTTCAACAAGAAGATGATCTCGGCGCCGTTCATCCTGTATTTGCTCTTTGAGAAAAGTCCCCAATCCGCCGAGCTTCTCAACGGGCTCGATCTCTCACTGCAGGATCTCAAAGAAATGCTCACGTGGGAGAAATTCCACACCCTTATGCCCAAGAAGCACGCGTTCTTCAGTCCCCACGTGCTCATCCGCACGTTCGGCGGACTCGAGAAATCGTGGATGCTGGGGTACACGAGTGCATTGGATCGCCTGACGACCGAGGTTACGAGTTCGATTCTGTGGAAAGACGATCGTTCGGTCATCTTGCATGCGTCGCTCATCGAAGAGGCGCATCGCATTCTTGCCCGCGCAGCCAACCACAATATTCTCGTGGTGGGTCCGCAAGGTGTGGGTAAGACGACGTTCGTTGAGAATGCGCTCTATCAATTGCGCAGAGGTGAGGTGAAGGAATCGAAACACACGACGCGCGTGCTCACGCTCAAGACGGCGGAATTGCTTTCGGGTGGAGCCCCTTCCGATGCGTTCCTGTTGCAGGCGCTGCGTCAGGCCGAACGTTCGGGGCACTACGTGCTCATCGTCGAAAATATTGCACTGTTGCTCGCTTCGTCCGATTCGAAGGCACTCACCGTTCTGCAGAAACTGCTCGAAACGAAGAACATCTCCGTGATCGCCACGGCGCGCACCGATGACTACCACAATGTGATCAAGCGCACGTCTGTCGTCGAGAGTCTCTTCTCGGTATTGCCGCTCGATGAACCGACTGATCGTGAAGTGCTCGCGGTACTCATGGAGCAGCACTTCCGACTGGAGCATGCTTTTCATGTGACGGTCACGTACAAGGCGCTGCAGTCCGTGCTCACGCTGACACGTCGCTACCTTGGCAAGGGGGCGTTTCCCGGCAAGGCGGTCGCCGTGATGGCCGATGCCATGGCGGCCGCACGAAAAGCGAAGGTTGATGCCGTGATCGAGCCGCACATTCGCGAGATCGTCTCGCGCGCATCGCATGTGGATGTGACGGATGTGAAGGAAGGGGAGCGTGACCGGCTGCTCAAAATTGAAGACATCATGCGTACGCAGGTGATCGGGCAGGATGCCGCCGTGCACGCCGTTGCCAGTGCGCTCAAGCGGGCGCGACTGGATGTGGGTGCCGGCAAGAGGCCTCTGGGGACATTCCTCTTCTTAGGCCCTACGGGAGTGGGCAAGACGCAGACCGCCAAAACGCTGGCCGAGGTGTATTTCGGGGCAGCAGACCCGTCCGTACCCGCCCGAACGATTCCGCCCGGATCGGGCGGGCCGGCCAACGGCCAGCCCGACAAGTCGGTACTGGCGGGCCGGGCGGGCCGCATGATCCGTCTCGACATGAACGAGTATTCAACGGAAGCCAGCACAGAGGGGATTCTCGGCTCGCCGCATGCGGGCCAAGAGCACGCGGAGGGATTCCTCACCAAGCGCATTCAGGATCAGCCGTTCTCTCTCATCCTCCTCGATGAAATCGAGAAGGCGCATCCGTCGGTGATGAATCTCTTTCTGCAGGTGCTGGATGAAGGCACGCTTACCGATCACCACGGTATCAAGACCGACTTCCGCAATACGATCATTATTGCGACATCAAATGCCGCCGCGCTCTTCATCCGTGATTACGTCGCCAAGCATTCGACCATTGACCCGGTGGCCTTTAAACAGGAAGTGGTCAACGCCGTGCTCGCCCAAAAGATCTACTCACCCGAGTTCCTGAACCGGTTCGACGAAGTGGTGCTGTTTCACCCCCTTTCTCTTGCCGATGCGCAGCAAGTGGCGCAGCTGCAGATCAAGGAGATCCTTGCAGATGTTCTGCAGAAGCACGGCATTGTCGTGACAGTTGACGAGGCGCTGGTGCGTCAGATCGTGGAGCGTGGGTACAGTGCCGAGTTCGGCGCACGGGCCATGCGACGTGTGATCACACAGGAGGTGGAGGATCGCATCGCCGATGCGATGCTTAAAAAGAACCTCAAGCGCGGGGATGTGCTGACGATCGGAGTAGAGGCGCACACCTAAGGGCGTACTTTATTGGCTCAAGAAGAACCTGATGCTTTGATAGGTCATATCAATGGCAAAATACACAAATGTACATGCAAAGATTTTAAATACGATTGGAACTACTTTTGGTTTGGAGAGCAGTGATCTGAATTTGGAGAATAGAAGGGCAACAGCCGAAGTGGAAAAAAGCCATCCGATTTCTACCAGAGCGAGAAAGATAAAAGCGCCAAGGTACATCTGTTCTCCAAGAAAAATTGCTTTCGGCACACATATTGTTATCCAGAATGTCCACAGGACACCATTGGCAAGGATCATTGCCGATATTTTCCAAAAGCCAAAATGTACCTGTTCTCCGGTATCTATCTTTTTGATCTTCCAAATGGAAGTTGCGATCCAAACAAGTATTCCTGCGCCAATAAATGAAAGCCCTCTGAATACTGTCTCGGAAAGATTGAGTGATACTAGCAGTAATAAGCTTGTGAGAGCAATTACTGTCTCCGTGAATATGGCCATGAAAATGATGCGGAAGCTCCGCAAAAAACTCGACTGAAGTATTTCGGTGAAAATCGCAGTGAGAACGGGGCCGGGAATTACCCCTCCAATTAAACCTAATACAAAGGCAGTGATTAATTCATCAGCCATAGTGTTGAGAAGAAGAAAGGTATGCAAATCATACAATTGTTCAGAGGCACTATATCAGAGATATTTTGCCATTTCGCACAACTCACACCTCATGGAACACCTGCGTGCTTTTTCGTCTGAAAACGAAGACGAACAGCATCCACGCGAGAAAGATCAAACCGCTGCCCACGATTGTCGGCAGACCGGGATGGAGTGAGGCGATGAATCCGGCGATCATGGGCGGGAGCATCATGCCGAGAGATTGAATCGACTGATTGATGCCGAGGATTTCACCCTGTGATTCGGGACCGGCGAGGTTCGAGACGATGGCGACGGCATTGGGATGTGTGAGACCGTTACTGATGGCGATGAACGGAAAGATCAGATAGATGAATCCGGCGCGGTCGGGCAGCAACAGAAAGGGGAGTGCAGCGGCGAGCGTGAATGCCGAGACACTCACGATCTGTTCCGGTTTGAACCTGCGCGAGAGCGGTCGGTTGATGAAGCCCTGCGTGATGGCGATCCACAGACCCATGTAGGCGTACAGATTACCGATGTCACTTTGCGAGAAGCTGAATCGCTCAATGAGCATCACCTGAAAGAACTGCGTGAAGAAGTTGAATCCCAGTACGAGCAGAAACGAGACCAAGAGGATCGTGCGCAGGTGCGCGATGCCAAATGCCCGTCGAATATTCCTCAATCCGGTGAAGAGGCTTAGGCGCGTGGTTACCTTTGTGCGCAGCGTTTCGGGCAGGAAGAACCACACCGAGAGGATGTTGAGACTTGCGAGGAGCGCGGCGGCCCAGAAGGGTGTTGCCGAGTTGAACCACGAGACAACGGCCGGATCGGCCAGCTTGCCGCCCATGAAAGGACCTAAGATGAAGCCGAGGCCGAAGGCCATTCCGATGAGCCCGAAGTTGCGCGCCTTCTCTTCCTGCTTACTCACATCGGCGATGGCCGATTGTGCGGCCGAAATATTGCCTCCGGTGAAACCGTCCAATGCGCGACTGAGGAAAATAATCCACACCCGCCCCGTTACGATGCCGTACCCCGTGAGCAGATAGCCGCAGACCGTGCCGATGAGTGAGAAGATCAGAATTCTGCGGCGACCGTAGTGATCGGAGAGCGCTCCTAAGATCGGCGCGCCGAAGAACTGGAAGAACGGGTACGTGGCGACGAGAAAACCGTAGAGAATGGTCTTGGTTTGCAGGCTCATCTCTGCAGGCAGAATCCCGAAGGGGCTGATCATGAGCGGCGCCAAGATCGGAATCGCCAGACCCATTCCCAGGAGATCCAGGAAGATCGTGAAGAAGAGGGTAGGGAGCACGGTAGCTGAGCGTTTCGGTTCCGTCATGGGTGAGCCGGCAGTGTAGCGGGAGAGGGAAGTGTGCGCTCTTGATTTGGGCAGGGATTGTTGGTTGTGTGAGTTCGACCTCATCCCCAACCCTTCTCCTCTCTGGAGGAGAAGGGAGCTGTTTTTGTTTGTTGTGAAAGAACATCCACAGAAACAACCAACACAAACAACTCCCCTCTCCTGCGCACAGGAGAGGGGCTGGGGGTGAGGTCGAACAAAACAGCACACAAAACAAACCCCCGTCTCGAAGGGCGACACGTGTCAGGGATTCTACTCTCTGGTTATTTCATGTTGTGAATCTGACTTATTTCTGTTGCATTGTTTGCATTTCACTTGAAGGTTCGATTCAGTCGTCGGTCCACCTTTTGAGAAAGGAATGATGTGATCAATTTCTATTTCATGATCCAGTAATTTCTTTCCACATTTTTGGCATGTCGAATCGTCCCTTCGTACCACCCTGAGCAATACATGTCTTGGAATTTTTCGACCAGCCTTTCTTCCTTCCTTTGATTCAGTAAAGGGTTCTGCATGGAAGAAAACTGGGCACAGGTGTCCGAATTCTGTACAGGACATCTCAACTATTTCTTTTGGAATAGATTCTAAATAATTTTCAGGCTGAAATGATGAAACTTCTTCTTCAAACCAACGCCTTCGTGACTTATCTAGCTTCGTTCCATCATCAAGAGTGCCTGTTTTAAGACATTTTTTTAGATACTCATTATGTTCAATCGCCTTACTTCTTTGGATAGAAGGCAAGGGGAATCCCTCAACAAGTCCCCCGTAAGGACAATACTTTAATTCCCAACAGGGCTTGCAGATCGGAACTGATTTTTTAATAAATTTGCGTAGGTCATCGAGAGAAAATTCTTGATCAAAACCTACTCCTCCTTGATCTAAGGGATTGAAATGAAGCTTAATGCGCGAAGAACCTTTAGATTTCTTCAAAACAGTGGTGAAACTTCCCCCGTCCCTCGCTCTCGCTCAGGACGGGGGCTTAGTACCTTAGAAATCCATTCCTCCTCCTCCGCCCGGCATTGCTGGCATCGGCTCTTCCTTTTTGGGGATCTCCGTCACGGCGACTTCGAGGGTTAAGAACATCGAGGCGACTGAGGCAGCGTTCTCTAATGCAGAACGTGTGACCTTCTTCGGGTCGATCACGCGAGCCTTGACGAGATCCTCGTACTTGCCCGTGAGCACGTTGTAACCCTCGGCACCTTTAAGACCCTTCACCTTTTCGTACACGACTTCACCGGTCACTCCGGCGTTGTCGGCGATCTGGCGGCAGGGAGCCGAAAGCGCATCGCGCACGATATCGATGCCGATCTGCTCATCTTCGTTATCCGCTTTCAGTTTGCTCAGCGTACCCATGGTGCGGATGTACGCCGTTCCGCCGCCCGGTACGATGCCTTCTTCAGCGGCTGCGCGGGTGGCCGAGAGCGCATCTTCGACACGGTGCTGCTTCTCTTTCTGCTCCACTTCGGTGGCGGCACCGACTTTGATGACGGCCACTCCGCCCGAGAGCTTGGCGAGGCGCTCCTGCAGTTTTTCTTTGTCAAAGTCGGAGGTGGTCTTGTCGAGCGAGATCTTGATCTCTTTCATGCGGTGCTCGATGTCCTCTTTCTTGCCGTGGCCGTCGATGACGATGGTTGAATCTTTATCTGCGACGACTCTGCGCGCACGGCCCAGATCATCGACAGTGGCGTTCTCGAGCTTCAGGCCCACTTCTTCGCTGATTACGCGGCCTCCCGTGAGGGCGGCGATATCCTTGAGGATCTCTTTGCGCCTATCGCCGAAGGCGGGGGCTTTCACCGCGAGGGCGGAGAAGGTTCCGCGAAGCTTGTTCACCACGAGGGTGGCCAGTGCCTCACCCTCCACGGTCTCGGCGATCATCACAAGCTCCTTTCTGCCTTTCTGGGCGAGAGCCTCGAGCAGCGGCAGGATTTCTTGAATCGAGGTGATCTTTTTGTCGGTAATGAGGATGTAGGGGTTGTCGTAGGCCGCCTCCATACGGGCGGGATCGGTGATGAAGTAGGGCGAGATGTATCCGTTCTCGAACTGCATACCCTCGACGAATTCCTTCTCAATGCCCAGTGTCTGGCCGGCCTCCACTGTTACCACACCGTCCTTACCCACCTCGTCGATGATCTCGGCGATCACATCACCGATCTCACTGTCCTGCGCCGAGATGTTGGCGACGGCGGCGTACTCCTCCTTCTTACTGACGACTTTCTTCATACTCTCCAGCTCCGTATTCACTGCAGCCACGGCTTTCTCGATACCCTTTTTGATGGCGATGGGATTACTGCCCGAGCTCAAGTGCTTGAGACCTTCTTCCATGATGGCGTAGGCCAGTACGGTGGCCGTGGTCGTGCCGTCGCCGGCGGCGTCGTTGGTCTTGGTCGCGGCCTCGCGCACCAGCTGCGCACCCAGATTCTCAAACGGATCTTCCAGGTCGATCTCTTTGGCTACCGAGACGCCGTCTTTGGTGACGGTCGGCCCGCCGTATTTCTTCTCAATGACGGCGTTGCGGCCCTTGGGACCCATGGTGGCGCGGACGGCTTGCGCAAGTTTCTCGACACCCACGAAGATTTTCTTGCGTGCGTCGTTTCCGAAGAGGAGTTGTTTTGCGGCTGACATGACGAGAGGGGGGAGGGGATAGGAGGTAGGGCGTAGGGACTATTTGACTTTGCCGAGGATGGAATCGAGGTGGAGCACTTTTACCTCCACGTCCTTGCCGGCGGTGTCTTTCAGCTTCACGTCATCACCGGCGTATTTGCCGAAGAGCACGCGGTCACCCACTTTCAGAAAATCGGCGGGATTCGCAACGGGCTTGCCCTCGTTCATGATGCCGCCTTTACCCAGTGCAATGACGACGCCTTCCTGTGGCTTTTCGCCCGAGGCGGTATCGGGAATGACGATGCCCGAGGATGTGACCTGCTCTTGGGGCAGGGGATGCACGACCACGCGATCGCCGAGAGGTTCGATGTTCACTTTGAGCTTCGGAACAGATGCCATAGTGCTGAATGGGGAAGGAAGAAGCAGAAGACGCTTGTCCTGAGGAGCCCGCCGTGGCGGGGTGACGAAGGATTAGCAGTCGGCATTTTAGAGTGCTAATCGTGCGCGTCAAGTCTTCATGGCCCAAAGATGCTCGATGACTGAAATAATTGCGGAAAGGATCAAAGAGGATTTCGCACAAGCTGTCACTTGCAATAGCGCTGCGGGAATTCGCATAATCACCTGAATTTCACCTTTTTCCCACCTTCTTTATGCAGTTATCATCACGTACGATCCGATGGACATCATTGTTCCTCTCGGGTGCGGCTCTCGGGGCCGTCAGCTTCGGTGCTGTTGCCGCAATTCGCGGTTCGGCCATCTTCCCCGATGTGGTCGAGGGTTCCTACTACGACGAAGCCGTGGGAGAAATGTATTCCGCCGGAGTCATCAAGGGGTACAGCAACGGAAACTTCGGACCCAATGATTTCGTCACGCGCGGTCAGGTGGCGGTGATGATGCAGAGGTTGCGTGACGACATTCTGGGATCCGGTGGTGCGCAGTCGAGCTCCCGCTCTTCATCGAGCAGCTCTTCGAGCAGTTCCAGCTCCTCGAGCAGCTCAGAGTACAACGAATTCGGTGCCTTCCGCTTCACGAGCGACAGTTTCAGTATCCCTGAGACGGTTTCTTCGTTCACGGTGAGTGTTGAGCGTGAGGGCGGGACGGATGGTGCGGTTTCGGTGAAGTACTCGGTGAAGTCCGGCACGGCAACGTCGGGAGATGATTTTGTTGCTGTGGATCAATCAACACTCTCATTTACCGATGGACAGGCGAGCAGAACTTTTACGATCTCACTCAAAGACGATGAAATCGGAGAAGGATCAGAGACCGTGCTCATCGAACTCTCGGCACCCACCGGTGATGCCACGCTTGGCTCTCCAAGCACGGCAACGCTGACGATTCTCGACAACGAGGCTCCTTCAAGTGGCGGATCCTCCAGTTCTTCTTCCAGCTCTGCGATGTCGGGGGCCGGCACATTGGGTTTCAGCGCTCTCTCTTACGAAGTACGTGAGAATTCCGCCGCCGCCACCATCACCGTTCTCAGAACCGATGGGTCGAGTGGACAGGTGGATGTGAGTTACGCCACGAGCAACAATACGGCGCAGTCCGGTACGGAGTACACCGCAACGAACGGTACGCTGACCTTTGCGAGTGGTGAGACGAGCAAAACATTCACCGTGCCGATCATTGATGATACGGCTGTGGATGGAAAGAAAATCCTCACACTCACCCTAAGCGCACCTTCGGGTGGTGCGGTTCTGGGGGTAACACCGGTCTCGCTGAACATTGCGGATAATGAGATCGGTTCCTTTGGAACCGGATCCTTCATGTTCAGTCACTCCGAGTTCGATGGCACAGAGGGTTCGGGCATCGCCACGGTTACGGTGAACCGTGTGGGGGGAACTCTCCATACGGCCAGCGTGTCGTATGCGACCAGTAACGGCAGCGCAGGACCGGGATTGGATTACACCACGACAAACGGCACGCTCACATTCGCTCCGGGCGAACAGAGCAAGAGCTTTACGGTGCCGATCATCAAAGACAGCTTCAACGACAGTGGCGAGTACTTCACGGTTTCACTCTCGAGCCCCACGGCCGGGTCCTCACTCAACAACCCCAACACGGCGCAGGTGAATGTCTATGAGTAGCGTAAACGATGCTTAAGAAAGGACGGCCTCGTGCCGTCCTTTTTCCTATGGTTCACCATGAGCGAGTCCCATACATGCGAGGCGAGTCGAATGGTGCCGATGGAGAGAATCGAACCCTCATGACCTTGCGGTCACACGCTCCTGAAGCGCCTGTCCGCCGCAGCTCTGCGAACTTCGTGAGCGGAACGAAGGTGGATGCGCGCCCGCCTGTGTGCCGAAGTGTATTGGTGCCGTGGGAGGGAATCGAACCCTCATGACCTTGCGGTCACACGCTCCTGAAGCGTGCGCGTCTACCAGTTCCGCCACCACGGCTTGGCACTACGGTGGGCAGGTCTACCAATTCCGCCACGGCACGTCACTCGCGGGTGACGTGCCACGTCGGCAACGGACGGGAGTGTAGCACAATGGCCGTGTGAAGCTATTGTCCGCCCCGCAATCTCGTGCGTGCGGCCGAGGCCAGATCGGCGACCGCTGCGCCTCCGCAGATCAATGCAGTGCCGATGGCGAATCGCGGATAGGCAAAGAGCTCAACGAGTGCCTCCTCCACTTTCTTCTGCGGGGGAAGCTCCCTGCGGAATTCCTGCATCATGTCCCACATTTCGCGTGTGTGCTTCCATTCCATGGTGGAAGTGTACTCCGAGAGGGTTTCCTGCAAGAAGGATTTTCGGCATACTGGGCGGGATGTTTGCACAAGCCCTCGCGCGCCTTCGGCGCGCACCTTGGGAGCGTTACAGCCAGGCTGCACTCCTTCTCCTCATCGCGTTCGCAATATTCTGGCGGGGCGGTCGTACCCTTGATGTGACGTTGCTCTTGGGGCTCGTTGCGAGTGCCGTGGTGTTGATGCCCGGTCATCGCAGATACGAGGATGATCGATCGATATCTGCCATTGTCTGGTGGCTGACGATTGCCTTCGTGCTTTGGACGGGCTTGAGTTACATATTCACAACGACCATGAATTACGGATTCGACCAGGTAGTGCAGACGGCGGCTTTTGCACTGCTCTTTCTGTGGATGGCTCGTCAGCCCGCCGATGCGCGCATCCGCACGTCGGTTCTCAGGGTGCTTGTGGTATCGGTGCTGGTCGCTTGTCTCGTGGGCGTTTTCGTATACGCCATGGGACCGCTCAATCGTTTCGTGGGGATATTCCTCGACATCCGTGCTCCGTGGAAGCATGCGTGGCCCAATGCATGGGCCGAACTCCTCCTCCTCGCCTGGCCGGTGGCGCTTTTGCTCTCGCGAGCACAGCATGAACAGGGCAGTACAAATCTGAGGACCTTTTGGAAGATCGCCAAGCGCACGACCCCGGCAGGCGTTATGGTGGGATGTCTGCTTTTAAGCTTTTCGCGTGCGGCAATCGTGGCGTTTGTGGGGCAGGGGATCATCCTGCTCTTTTGGTCGTACCGTCGTCGTGTGTCATGGAGGCGCATTGCCGCAGTCGTCACCGGCACTCTTGTCGTCGGGCTCCTGATCTTTGGCCTCAGCAATCACCTGCGCGCACGTGCGCACGCCGTACAGTCGCTTTCGGAGCGCGTACTTTTTCTCACGCCCGAAGGCTCCGGCTCGCTAACCGAGCGCGTCAGTTTCTGGCGTCAGGCCGTGCAATTATCCGTCGAGCATCCGCTCTTCGGTTGGGGGCCGGGCAGTTTTCGTTTCGCGCAAATGCCACTTATGGATGACGTGCTCGCAACATCCGATCACGCACACAATCTCTACCTTCACGTTGCCGCGGAGCGCGGGTTGCCCGCGGTATTCATCCTTCTTGCGCTCACGCTTGTCCTTCTCCTTCCGCTCCTCAAAGGATTACTTCCGCCTCTGCGTTGTTCTTTTACGGGCTGCCCGATTACCTGCGCATTGGCACGTATTCAACGTCATGAGCTCACAACGGATCAGGTGCTGCTGCTCACCGCTCTGCTCGGCGTCTTTGCCCATAATCTGGTCGACTTCAATCTGCATTACATCGCCGTCGCTCTGCCGGCAGTGCTGATACTCGCACTCCTCGAGGATGGGGGAGCGGAAAGTACGAACAAAAAATTTGTTCATAAAATCGAATACGCCATTGCCATCATTTTGCTCGCGGCCGTCATGCGTGAAAGTTACTATGCCGTGACTTCGACACTCGCCCGACGCGCCGATGCACAGGGAAAGACAGCTCAGGCGCTTACGTGGTACGAGCGTTCGGCAGGGGAGTGGTATAGCCGCGATGGATTGTTGTCATACGCACGTTTGCAGATGCGCGCCGGCGTGCCGCAGGCAGCACAGCGCACCGTTCATCGCTATACCCAGACGATCAATCCCGTGGATGCACGCGGATGGGCCCTGCAGGCCGAGATGGCTTCTGCCGTGAGGAACACAAATGAATCCCGGATTTCGTATGAGCGCGCACTCTCTCTGGGTCGTTACACGGATCTGCGCATCCTTCACGGACTTCTCGTGCTCCTCTCGCTCGAGAGTACGACAGCGATGGCCGAGCGCCAGAAGGAATTCGATGTCATTGTGCAGCACTATTACGATGCCATCCTTCGCAATGCTCACTACATCGCCCTCTCGTCGAATGTCGAGGAGTTCCTCGCCGTAACCGAGGTCATGGCACTGGCGTTTCCTGACGATGCCCCGCGCTACCAGGTCATGGCTGCCGGAGCCGATCGACAGGCAAAAAGCGAGCGTGCGCGCCTTTCCGCGCTTGTCTCGCAAGATCTCTGGTGAGAGGCCAATGTGCCTGCTAGAGTGCTTTTCCTCTTCACTCTATGAGAAACCTTTTTCCTTTCTTCATCGCTTCTGCGCTCCTGCTCACAGCCTGCGGGTCCGATACGAGTATCAATGCACCGCTCGGCTCAGAAACCTTTCAGTACAACATGCCATCCGGTGCGGTGCAGGATGCACGATTTGGTAAAGAGGAATTCTTTGCATACGGCGCCATCATGGGCACGCCAAGCGTACCGGCAAACGGGCTCGCCAAGGTGCATGTGTTCGAGAAGGGAACGTCGCTCCATACGCTCCAGGTCAATATCACCCTCCCGAAGGATGGCTATTTCTACGAGGGATGGTTGGTGAATCCCAAAACGGACGAGCGTATCTCTACAGGCCACTTACGGAGCCTCTTTGGGGATGTGCGACACAATCTCGACTATCAGGCGGATCGTGATTTGCGCGTCTTCACAAAGGTGATCATCACATTGGAAAAGGACGATGGCAATTCCGCCTTCGCAACGGAGGTGGCAACCGGTACGCTCAAGGAATTGAAGCGCGATTGAGAATAGTTTTCGGCAATTTAGAGTCAAAGAAGCCGCCCGACCTTGCGCACGAGGCGCTCAAGGAGGCGGTGATAGGGGACTGCGAGGCAGTGTTTGTATGTTGTGGTGCCTGCAGGATGCGAAGCTCCGACCTCTTCCGTTTCGGCGATCAGCCGAGAACCGGGAGACTCATCACCATCGCGATGGATAGAAAGGTGATGAGCAGCGCGTGCATGAGCACGAGCGGGGCGGAAGCACAGTGAAGATGTTGCTTCACGGGTTTTATCGTAGTGGTAGCCATAAGAGCGCGGCAGTGTACTCAGGCCCGACATGTTGTCTAGATATCTTTGACTCATATTTGTGCTCGGTATTCTAATACTTGTCAAAAAACGTACTGTTTCTGGCTTCATAGAGGGAAGAACTCGCTAAATATCTGTGGACGTAGAAGAAGAGTAAGTTTGTACAAATTTAGTGTTCAATAAAAGGTTATCTGTATAGTATTTAAAACATGTAATTAATCATATGGCAATTATTCATGGAGTGCGCAGCGCCGTTTCGCAAAAAACGAAAAAGCTTTTCAAAAGCGCTTAGGCTTCAGTAGTTGCTCGTATGCGTTCCAACTGAAGCCTGTATTCCATGGCATCAACGATGCACTGCCAGCCGGCGTCGATAGAGTTTGCGCTGACACCGGTGGTTGTCCATCGCCGCTCGCCGTCCGTCCAATCGACGGTAACCTGCACGACCGAGTGCGTTCCCTTATGGGATTTCGGTGATTTATCGAGGTGATAATCGAGGAGCTCAACGCTCTGAGGCAGTAAAGGGAAGCGTTCCTTAAGCGCTTTTACCAGCGCCTCACAAAGTGCACCGATGGGACCGTCATCTTTTGCAACAGTATCATAATCTTCTTGGTCTCCGTTCACACGAACCGAGACGATGGCACGGGTATTCTTATCCTTCCCGTTTTGCATTTCGGATGTAATCGAACCCGGATTATGCACACTCAGCGTACTGTGAACCTCAGATGAGAGGACACAGATTTGAGGATGGAGCTCATTCAGCGCTCGCAACATCAGAAGTTCCACGGAGGCATCGGCGCGATCCATGCAAAATCCACTGGCCTCCTTGGTTTCGATGGCTCTCAGAATGCGTTGTTGTAGCTCTTTGCTTTGGAGGACCTGACCTTTTACCATTTCGGACAGAAGAGAGGAATTGCTGACGAGATTCCGCACATTTGAGAGACCGGCCTGTTTGGAGCCGACGATGATACGGCTATTCCCCCATGTTTCCGGAGATGATCCTTCGTAGAGTCGTGGATTTTTGGCAACGGCCGATACGTGCATTCCTCCTTTGTGGGCAAACGCATTCCTGCCAACAAATGGTTGCGTGGGATGGCGGCTAACGCGCATCTGTCGAGCAGCGTCTTCGGAGGCGATTGTCAGGAGGTGCAGATTTTCTTCCGGAATGGTGGCATATCCCTCCAAATGCAGGTTCGCGATGATCGATTCGAGTTTTCCATTGCCAGTCCGTTCGCCCGCGCCGTTCCATGTGCCGTCTACGTGACGGGCGCCGGAATACACGGCTGCCAGTGCATTGGCGACGGCAAGGTCTCGATCGTTATGAGGATGGATGCCGATAATGAGCTGCGGGAATGTGCGACGGACTTCCTCCGTCATCTGTGCGATATGATGAGGAACGGAGTATCCATTGGTATCACACAGGATCACGCGTATTGCACCTCCTCGAACGGCGGCTTCTATGGCGGCGAGGGGATACTCGGGATCCTCCTGAAATCCATCGAAGGCGTGCTCCGCATCGAAGTGGAGTCGGTCATGTCCTTGGGAACGGAGAAACGCAAAGGAATCCGTAATGAGTTCCAGATTCTCCTGAGGAGTAATGCCCAACGCCTCTTTCACTTGAAAACGGGAGGCCTTGCCCACGAGTGTCAGTACGGGGGCCCTTGAGTTATGCAATGCGTTGAGTATGGAATCCTGTTCTGCAGGGGTGCCTTTGCCGTGTGTCTTGCCGAATGCGGAATACGTGATCCCTGCAGGCGGATGTTCACGAAGATGAGAAAAGACGGCGTTATCCACTCGGTTCGATCCTGCGAACCCTGCTTCGACGCCATAGAGACCAAGTGAGCGGTCTTTCTCTATGAACCAAAGTTTGTCTTCCGTACCCATGCCAACGCCGAAGCTTTGATCTCCATCGCGTGGAGTGACGTCGTTGATTTCTATGAATTTTTCCATTGGAAGAAAGAAGGAATACAAAAAATCCCGCCGGGCGCGGGAGAGTAGGGGATCATCAGCTACTTCCTCACGCCGTTTGGGCGGGGGTGATAATCGAGCTGATGATGGCGCGCTGTGCCATGTTGTGCGCATTGTAATATCGCGTTTCGGTTTGTCAATGAAAAGCTCTCTTCAGGCGCTCGTTCACTGTTGGGCGCCTTGCCTGTTCTGTTGCCACACGGCATATGCGTCTTGAAACGCTGACAGCAACGCATCCACGCTTTCTTGCATTCGTGCATCGAGGCGTGCCTGCTCTGTCAGATAAGGAAGAGCGTCATTGTGCACACTCTCTACGAATTGCGGACGCATGCGTTGCAGGGTTCCATCACGCAACGATTGGAGTGCGCCACTAAAAATATTTTTCTGCACGCGGGCCTTCGTGGCACCTGTTTGCACGGCATAAATGGCGCGCGAAAGATCCTGTTCGTATCCGTTGTGTCTGGCCGGATTCAAGTACGTTTGAGGTCGCTCGTTCATTTCTTGTGAAGAGGATTCATTATTGATTATAAAAGTTATTCTAAAAATAGCAACTATCAACTCTCCTAGTCTGTAATCTCAAACGCATAATTGTGTTGAAATGACACTATTCAACACTTCTGCGGGTGTCCGGTAGTTGAGGGATCGGCGAGGACGAGTATTGATGAGCTCAACGGCTCGATCAAGCTCTTCCTGAGAAATGGCACGAAAATCCGTCCCCTTCGGGAAGAAATCCCGCAACAGTCCGTTCGTATGCTCGTTGAGTCCTCGTTCCCAGGCGTGGTACGGACGCGCGCAGTATACCGTGATCCCCAATTCCTCGGTGATGTTCTGATGACAGCAGATCTCCCTGCCGTT
>MNWP01000018.1 GCA_001872575.1 Candidatus Peregrinibacteria bacterium CG1_02_54_53
GAATACGAGACACTGGCACTACACCCATCGCAGAATTCGGAGTGCCTACTACAGTGTGAAAAGGAATCTTCCATACCTGTTCACCTACCTGCGACATCCAGAGTTGAACATTCCCAACACGAGCAATTCTCTGGAAGGAATATTCACACACATCAAGAAGAATATTCGTCTCCATGGCGGACTCCGCATCGATCAGAAACTACCCATGATTGAGGAGTTCCTACGAGCGAAGTGAGCAGTATTTCAGCCTGCAAAATTGTCCACTACGCCCAATTTTTCATTCGCACGAAGCGCAGACAGCAGCCCATCGCGAACCCCGCACTTGCTGCAGGGTGCCCGCCCGGCCGATGGCCGGATCGGACGGGGAGCGATACCTTCTCAGGGAAGGGGGTGCCCGTGAGAGGGTAAACCGCCTGTCCTGAGCGGAGTCGAAGGGTAGATTAACCCCCTCACGAAATTACGCATCTTCCATTGCCTCTTCGCTGACAGACTCCTTCATCTCTTCTTTGGCAGTGATGCCCGAGGCTTCGACTTGTTCGCCTTCTTCGATACCTCCCACCACTTCGTCAGTCGTTTCACCGCCCGGCGTCTCGAGCTCCGAGATCTTTTCCGTGGCATTGAGAATCTCTTCTGCTTCAGTCTCAGCTTCGACACGCGAACGCAATTCCACCTGCTCCACTTCTGCCACTTCCAGCGTGGTTCGCTCTTCGGGCTGGACTTCATCCTTGAACTTCAGCAGTTCCACTTTGAGACCGAGCGCCTGCAACTCCTTCACCAGAACGTTGAAGGATTCAGGAATGGAAGGACGACGAATCGTCTCGCCCTTCACAATCGCCTCGTAAGCTTTACTGCGCCCGATCACGTCATCGGACTTGATCGTAAGCATTTCTTGCAGCGTGTAGGCAGCACCGTAGGCTTCCAGCGCCCACACTTCCATTTCTCCGAAGCGCTGACCTCCGTGTTGTGCCTTGCCTCCAAGTGGCTGCTGCGTCACCAATGAGTACGGGCCGACGCTGCGTGCATGAATCTTGTCTTCGACAAGGTGAAGAAGCTTGAGCATGTACACGATGCCGACGGTCGTTCTGTGGGCAAAAGGCTCGCCCGTGCGTCCGTCGAAGAGCTGCACCTTTCCATCCGCCGGAAGATCCGCCGCTTTGAGGAATTCCTCAATCTGGTCGACGGAGATACCGTTGAGCGCGGGTGTCGCCACCTTGATACCCAGTCGTTCGCACGCCCACCCCAAGTGCGCCTCAAGAATCTGGCCGATGTTCATACGTGATGTGACGCCGAGAGGATTCAGGATGATATCGACAGGCGTGCCGTCCTCCAGATAGGGCATGTCTTCAACAGGCACAATACGCGAAACAACACCCTTGTTACCGTGACGGCCTGCCATCTTGTCTCCGACCTGGATTTTGCGGGTCTGCGCAACGAAGACTTTGATTTGTCGAATCACACCCGTGGGAAGCTCGTCACCCTCGGCGCGATCGAAGATGTGCACATCGACCACCTTTCCTCCTGCCCCGCCCGGCAGTCGCAGTGAGGAATCTTTCACGTCCTTGGCTTTGTCGCCGAAGATTGCCTGAAGCAACCGTTCTTCGGGCGTGAGCTCCGTCTCGCCCTTGGGCGTGATCTTACCGACGAGGATATCGCCCTCATGAACCGTGGCGCCGATGCGCACGATGCCATCGGCATCGAGATCTTTCAGCTTGGCCTCGCCGACGTTCGGAATGTCGCGGGTGACCGTTTCGGAACCGAGCTTGGTGTCGCGCACATCCGTAACGTAGGACTCGATGTGAATGGAATCGAACCAACCGTCACGTACCACACGATCGGAAATAATCACGGCATCTTCGAAGTTCGCACCCTCCCACGAGAGATACGCCACGAGCAGGTTCTGCCCCAGCGCCAGCTCGCCATCCTCCACTGCCGAACCGTCAGCCAGCACGGAGCCACGATGGACCTTGTCGCCCACATGCACGCGCGGCCGCATGAGAAAGCACGTTCCCTGATTACTACGAGCAAACGTCAGCAGCGAATACTGCTCCTTTCGTCCTGAACGATAAACCACGGAAATGTGCGATGCATCCACGCTCACAACTTCGCCGTCTTCATCGGCGAGCATTACCTGACCGGAAGCGCGTGCCGTCAATCCTTCGATGCCGGTACCGACGAGCGGAGCGGCGGGACGGATGAGAGGAACGGCCTGTCGTTGCATGTTCGTTCCCATTGAAGCGCGTGTGTTATCATCGTGTTCCAGGAACGGAATGAGCGATGTCGATTCTGAGAGAATTTGCTTCGGCGTCATGTCGACGTGCGTAATATCGCGTGCACCGGCGAGTACCGGTTCTCCGCCACGTCGAGCGGAAATAATGGTCGAGAGAAACTCCCCCATTCCAGAATACCTCGTCTGCGCCTGGGCAATCGTGAGGCGACGCTCCTGCTCTGCATCAATGTAATTGAACTTGCTGGTAACGAAGGGGCGTACGGGAACACCGGATTTCTTCTCATGACGACAAATCGAGACGATTTTTTTGGCGAGTTCTTTTGTTGCAACAACCTCTCCCTCGCGAATAAGAACTTTGCGATCTTCGCGAATCGTATCGCCCATCATTCGACCGTGCAGCTTGTCGGGATCCAGAGGCACTGTGTTCTTCACTTCACGGTATGGTGTCTCAAGGAATCCATAGGGGTTTACACGAGCGAGCGCCGCAAGGTGCACCACAAGACCGATATTCGGACCTTCGGGAGTGGCGATCGGACAGATGCGGCCATAGTGACTGGGATGCACGTCGCGAACATCGAAGCTGGCACGCTCACGCGAGAGACCGCCGGGACCCATGGCAGAAAGACGACGCTTGTGCGAGAGCTCGGCAAGCGGATTGGTCTGATCCATGAACTGACTGAGCTGCGAACTGGCGAAGAACTCACGCATGGCGGCGGTAATCGGCCGGCAGTTGATGAGCTGCGTCGGCGTGACGGTCTCCATGTCGAGAACCGTCATACGGTCTTTGATAATGCGCTCTGTGCGTACGAGACCGACACGATACTTATTTTGCACCAGCTCGCCCACGGACCGGATACGGCGGTTAGCCAGGTGATCGATATCATCGGGCACACCGACGCCGTTATTCAGGTTGATCATCTCTGTGAGAATGGCGATGAAATCCGTCACCTGAAACACACGATGTGATTCATCATTATCGGTTTTGAAGCCGAAGCGGCGATTGAGCTTGTAACGGGCAATCTGACCCATGTCGTACTTCTTGAAATCGAAGAAAAGTGAATCGATGAGCTGCTTGGCATTCTCGGGCGTCGCCAGATCGCCGGGGCGGATCTTGCGGTAAATGCTCTGGTAGGCCTCTTCCACGGTGCGAACGGAGTCCTTCTCAAGAGTCGTCAGAATGTAGTCGACATCCTTACCTTTCACGGATGCGAACAGATCGAGAATCTTCTGATCGGTCGTGTAACCGAAAACGCGGAGAAGCTGCGTAATGGGGATCTTGCGCTTGCGGTCAATTTTGCACGTGACAATCCCTCGACGATCCGTCTCGATTTCGAGCCATACGCCACGCTTGGGGATGATCTTCGCCGCATGGTACTTGGGATAATCGGGCATCTTCGAAAAGAACACACCCGGTGAGCGCACGAGCTGGTGCACTACCACGCGCTCGATACCGCCCACGATAAACGTTCCCGTATTGGTCATGAGCGGAATCGATCCCAGGAACACATCCTGCTCTTTGATTTCACCTGTCTCTTTATTAATCAGCTGCACATGGCCCTTCATGGCCGCTTCGTAGGTCAAATTACGTCGTCGGCAGGTATCAGGGTCGTACTTGGGAGGATCGAATGCATGTCCCAGAATGCGCAGTTCCATCTTCCGACCCGAGAAGTCGGTGATGGGGCTGATCTCTTCCAGAAGTTCTTTGATACCTTCCGTCAAAAACCAACGATAGCTCAGGATCTGCATCTCGATGAGTGACGGCAGGATCTCTGAAATATTCTCCTCCTCCGTGAGATAGACACGGCCCTCAGAGACACGCCTGGGTGTCAGATGCGGGGGAAGATTGCGAATGGCTGCCGATATGCGCCCGGTCGGAGGAACAATCGGCGGTTCAATCTGCGGAAGAATTTTCTCCTCAACATGCACACGGTAGTTTCGCTTTGCCGGCAGGGCGGGCTTTTTCGCAACAATCGGTGCCACGGGTTTCTTGGCTGCGGCAACGGATTTCCTGGCTGCCGTCGCAGGTTTCTTGGCTGCCGCTACGGGCTTCTTGCTGCGAGATACAACCTTGCGCTTCGGCAAACGGCTCGGTTCGCCGGAGCGGCGTGCGACCTTCTTAGGTGCGGATTTGGATGCGGGTTTCTTCTTCTGAACTTTTTTAGCGACCTTCTTCGCCATAGCAGGGAGGAGAAAATGAAGTGCGCGCAACGAAAGCCGTGGGCCGAACGGCCAGGTTCCGGTGGCAAAAAAACGGGGGCAGCACTCACAACACAATCGTCACAGCTGCGAACAGTCGAATTGTACGGATGGTTTGAAGGAAGTCAAAAGAAATGATGGTTTTGAGCAGGGCAAAGGCCAGGATTAGGATTAGGTCACGGACAAGCCCTTTTTGGCCAACCCTGGCCCTAATCCTAACCCTAAGCCTCCAAATACCTTCTTGCCACCTTCTTCCAATTCACGACATTTCACCCTTCGACTTCACTCAGGGTGGATCGCAGAACTACACTTCAGAAAACCGTTTTTCCACCTCTTTCCAATTTACGACCTGCCAGAACGCCTTCACGTACTCTCCGCGACGATTCTGGTATTTGAGATAGTAGGCATGCTCCCAAACATCCAGGCAAAGAAGAGGCGTTTTGCCGACGGAGAGGGGCGAATCCTGATTGGGGAGATGCATAACCTCAAGTGCGTCGTCCTGCTTCACCAGCCACGCCCATCCGGATCCGAACTGCCCCAGCGCAGCTGTCTCAAATGTTTCACGGAAAGCATCGACGGAACCGAATGATTTTTTGAGACTCTCCGCAAAACTGCCGGAAGGAGCGTCGCTCTTGGGACCCAGCACCGTCCAGAACATATTATGATTGGCGAATCCACCACCGTGATTACGGACCGCCGTGCGCTTTTCGACAGGAATCGCTTCGAGATCTTTAAGCACATCTTCGATGGGCTGCTCTGCAAAAGGAGTGCCGGCTAATGCTTTGTTGGCGTTATCGCAGTACGCCTGATGGTGCTTGCCGTAGTGAATCTCCATGGTTTTCGCATCAATGTACGGCTCGAGAGCATCGAATGTAAAACCAAGTTTCGGAAGAGCATAGGGCATAGGAGCAGAGGGGAAGAATTGCGCATATTACCTGCCTCCCCTGCTGGACAGCAATGCGAGACCGTGCCCGAATAAGCTGCTACGATTCTTGCGCATGGAAGTGGCTCGCATGACATCGGCGGAAGATGTACATCGATACGGCGAATGGCTACACAGTCATCCGCAGGGCTGCCTCTGGCAATCGGCGGAGTGGAAGGCGTATCAGGAAGCTCTGGGAAAAGAGGTGCGAATCTATGTTCTGAAAGAAGGTACGGATATTTTCGCCACGGCACTTGTGATCATCGATCGAACGACATTCGGATTTTCCACGTGGGATATTCCGCGCGGACCGATTTGGGAATTCGGGAATAGAGATTCAGACTTAGGACTCTTCTTGAATACTATCGTGAACGATGCGAGACAGGATCGCTGTTTCTGCCTCTACCTTTCTCCTCAAATCCCTCTCACTGATCCTCTACCCCAAATCCGAATCCCAAATCCCTGTTCTCTGAGTTTAAGCCCCCGCCATGAACAGCCCGCTGTCACGCGCATCATCGATCTCACGCAACCAGAAGAAGAGATCTTGAAGCGAATGAAATCCAAAGGCCGGTACAACATCTCCGTTGCACACAAACACGGCATTCACGTTGAGCAATCGGAGGATATTTCCGCCTTTATGGACTTACTAAAGAAAACTGGACATCGTGACAACTTTACTATTCATCCGAGGAAACACTACGAAGCGTTCCTGTCGAAATTACCGGGTAGTTTCCTATTTCTGGCATCAATTCCTCAGGGTAAGCCTGTTGCAGGCCTTCTGGGCGTAATTTGGGGCACAAGGGCCATCTACTACTACGGAGCCTCTGATTACGCGTCTCGCGCCCTCATGGCACCGTATGCCCTGCAGTGGGCTGCCATGCGTCACGCGAAGGCTGCAGGATGCACATCATACGATCTGCTGGGGGTTGCGCCGCCGGATGCTCCGGCGGAGCATCCGTGGCAGGGCGTGAGTGCCTTTAAAGAAAAATTCGGAGGGACACTCGTAACATACCCGCCGGAGCAGGAGATCGTGCTGCGACCGATAGCGAGCCGACTGCTTCGGTTGAAGCGGAAACTCATAGGTTAGGATACTGCGTCTCTTCGCGAAGGTGGCCACCATTCCACTTCCAGGTTCTTCAACTTTTCCCACCGCTTCACCGGAGAAAGATGTTTGCATGTAGCCCAAACAGCGAGAACTTGGGAGCACGGAGCCCGCCAATCCTTCTCCAACTGACTTCGCAGGAATCGCAGCAAAAAGTACTCGTCGGAAGAAAGGTTACTGATGGATTCGATATCGTGGATGTGTTCGAGGATCTCCGCATCTTTCCCTACAAGGGGATAGCGCCGCTTCTCTTCGGGAGTAATGACCATTGGAATAAGTGTACACAAAGAATAACAACCACAGAACAGCTCACATTCCCCTCCTCCCTTGGAGGAGGGGCAAGGGGTGGAAGATGAAATAATCCGCGGCGAAGGCGAGCTTTGCTTGCCTGGAGCCGCACCTATAAGGGAAAGAATGGTTCATGGAAGGGAAACCGTACGGTTTCCCTTCCATGCCTTTTCCAAAAACCCCTCCCCCGTGAGGGGGAGGGGCCTGTTGGTTGCACGCGTCAAATACTACAAATCGTCGGAATGCAATTAACCACGGTACGTCGTCGAGTTGACCGCCGTGTCAGGATACTCAACCCACTGGAACTTCTGAGTCACAGTGTTGTCCGTATCCCTCCACTGAATGCGGCTCTCACCGGAAGCCTGACCGACAATACTCTTCGTAACGTTCGTGAAGTCGTTCAGGGATACCTGCAAGATACTCGAACCGCCGACGCCGGCTGCCGAGTTGGCATCCGTAACGTTCGCGAGCAGCACGAGCGTAATAGACTGGCCGGAATCCACGGCGGTGTTCACCGACGTGTTGGCGACCAAGCCGCGACAGTCAACAAGGAAGACTCCGCTACCAACGGTGCCGCCGACGATGGCGGCTCCAGCCGTGGAGTAGGGAGTGCAACTTGCGAACTGCGACTGGGAAGCAGCTTTGTTGTAGATCTTGAAGCTGTTAGCCGCAGTAGCCATCTCAACGTTCGTGGCGTTCACCGTGAAGATTGCGCCCGAGAGCACAACCTGGTTCGTGCCGTCCTTCGTGTTGCTGTTTGTGGCAGCAGTGAAGGTAAAGGCGCCGATTTCACGGTCGACACCGGTCGGAACTGTTCCCGTAGCGGCTCCGCCGTTCGTGATCGAAGCGAGCTTCGAGAGCACCGTGAAGTTGGCATTGCCAACGACACGGAGGTTTGTCGCGTTGACAGACGTGCGACCGATGAAGATCTCACCTTCTGCGGTCGAGTCACCGTCGTTTTTGCCGAGGTTGTTGCTCGAGGCAACACCGCGCGCGCGGACGGAACCCGTACCGGTGGCATCATTGGATGCAGGCGTGTGGTCGATGAAGAGAGCGAACAAGTTGTTGCTCGTTCCACCGGACACATCATTCTTGACCCGAGGACGGACGAGAACCTTCACATCCGCACCCCTCGGCACCACGAGCTGCTTGTTATCCATGGTGAAGCAGAACGCGGTTGTTCCGGAACCGGAAGCCTCGGTATTGGCAGATCCGGAGGTCATACGGTTCAGCACATCCGCGCTGCCGCAACCGCCGCTCACTGCGAGGGCCTGAGTTCCGCCATCGAGCCAGAGCTCGAGAGAGTCAACTGATGCAGCCGTACTTCCTGAAGAGTTGACGACGAAGTCCGTCACATCAACATCTTCGTACTCGGCATGCAGTTTGACGCGCAGAACCGGCTCGCCCAGCGTTCCTGCGAGAAGCTGGCGTGCACCGATCGTCTGCGAATCGAGCGAGACGTACAGGTCTCCCTGACTTCTCAGTGAGAAGATCGTGGAAGGCGTCGTCGTCACCGTGATATCGCAGGTCGAGGAACAGGTGCCGTTCGTCTTAAGACCGGAAAGGCTTGTGCCATCAGAAAACTTCTCGGACTCAAGGTAGGTCACCGAAGATCCCGTGTCGAAGCGCAGCTGGAGCGTGGTCACGGTCTGCAGGGAAGAGGCGACGTCTCCGTGGACTTCGAAGACAACCGTCTGCTCCTTCGGCAGCACGTACCCGCCACCGGCGAGCTCAGAGAACGTGATCTGGTCTGACTGCGTCGATACGCCGTTCTCGAGCACCGTGTCGACCACGCGGTCGCCATCGGTATCGACCCAGAGGGCGTAGTTGGTGGCGTTGTCATCGGTCGTGCCACCGGTCGAATCCTCGAAGACGGCCTTCGTGAGAAGGAGGTCTTCTGCAGAGCTGGCCTTGGCCTCGAAGCGGAGCAGGTTGATATCCTTCGCATTCTCGACGGCGGAATCCGTCGTTGCGAGGGCCTTTACCTCAACCGTGAGCGAGGCATCGACCACCTCCTGGAAGTTACCGGCAATGCTGCCGCGGGGGCGCACATCACCGACTTTGTCACCCGAAGAGAGACCTTCTACCGACATCTGGTAGGTCGTCGATGAAGCGGTCACTGTGCCGCCTGCGCCGAAGACGCCGCCGAAGTCACAACCCGTTGAGTTCGTCGTCAGGTTGTTGCTCGTATCGAGCACGTGCGTGGGCTCGCCACAGATGAAAATGCGGAACTTGTCTCCGTTGCCCGGGTGAGCACTCGAATTGGACGTGAAGTCCGCTCGGAACTGCCAGGTCTCCTTGCCTTTAATGACAAAGTCATCGAAGCGGTAGATCTGGAACTGTCCCGGAACGGCTGTTGCGCCGTTACCGGAGGTTCCGGTGGTCGTCAGGCGGACGGCTGAAACCGTGCGGCCCGTGGCCTTGTTGCGGATTTCCACGCCTTCCATCATGTCAGAGATCTCATCTGCGCCCTCGGTGGCGTTGCAGGCTGTGCTGCGCGCACCGTTGCTTTCACACATGAAGGCGCCTGTTGCGGTCTGACCGAGGACGAGCATGTACATGTTCTTGATATCGATGTTCTCGCCACCGGTGTTGAACTCGATATTGGCGAACACCGCATCATTGCTGTCGCTCGTGTACTGCGTGGTGGACGGACCATTGATACCGATGGTGAATTCACCGGCATCGATCGCAACGGTTGTGGCGTTATCCGTGGGGATACTCACCTGCGAACCGTAGAGCTGGCCGTTCACGCCGTATCCGTAGAGTGAACCGACTGCGAACAGATCGGAGCTCTCTTCGAAATGCATCTGAATGGACTTGTCAGCACCGGCCACGATATCCGAGACGATCTCGAGCGTGATCTTGTCGCCTTCCAACACGGTGAAGGGAGGATCGAAGACCACCGTAACGAAATCACCGACCGTCTGTGCGACGGTGTTCGTGAGAATCGTGCCATCCGTGCGACGGACGGCGATGTTGACGTAGTCACCGTCGGATGCAGAGCTGTTGTTCTCGAACGTCATCGAGTAGAGCGTCTGATCCTCGGTGGAGTCGGCATCGATTTCGAATTTACCGATGACGACACCCCTATCACCGACCTGCACCTTTGTCGGGTTCACCGAACGATAGGTGATGGTGATGATACCGCTGGTCACGGCTGCGACCTTGAAGGACTCGCCGCGAAGCGGGAAGTTACCGGTGACGGACTGAGCGTTGCTCGTAACATCAGACGGCAATTCGACCACGAAGTTGTGCTCCCCGGACGTTGTGGCCGTGGAGTTGAAGTCCGCGACGAGGTCAACCGTCACGGTCTCACACGGATCGATCACGAGTGCGGAGGAGAACCGCAGGTCTGCGGTCTGATCCTGCGAATCGATCGTGCGCTTGCGTGTGACACGTGCGCCGTTGACGGCACCGTACACACCGTCAATATCGGTGGATACACCGAAGCCCTCGTGGAGGAGGGTCAGGTTCTCCACTTCCACCTTGTCCTTGCAGGACGCGGTGAAGTCAGCGGAGAGGAGGACGACGCCCACGGCACCCTTTGGCAGGGTGTCACCGCGGGGGTTCTTGGAGGAGAGAGAAACCTCGAGTTCACCGTCGCCCTTCACAATGGCCGCGTAGCCCTTGAAGGTCTTGGTGGACGAGATCATGTCTCCTGCCTCAGATTCAACGTCCTTCACCTGAAGGGTGTACTCGTGCTCAGCCACCATGTCCTCGCCGAGCGTGAGCTCGACGGTATCTTTGGCGATGAGCTTGGCAGCGTTGATCGGCACGGCCGGGGATCCGGACACCGTGTACTTGCCCGCGTCCTCGGCTGAGGTCTTGTCCATGGCTACCGTAAATTCGACCTCGACGGTCACTGCGGATGTCGCCATGACAGACTTGACTGCCGGAGCAGTCACCTGGCCCTGGCCGCAGTCGACACCGAAGGTCAAACCTTGGTCGACACGGTAGAGCATGACCACCATTTCTGCGCGATTCATATTGTCAGAGGGGCGAACACGACCTGTGGAATCGTCACCCTGCAGGACACAGTGATCTGCAGAAGTCTGGATGGCCTCCGTGTACCACTGGCCGGACGGATTGTCGACGAACTGCGCAGCGGCACCGGTCGAATCCAGGCCAAAGGCACGGACGATGAGGGCAGCGGCCTCAGCGCGATTGATATTCGCGTTGGGACGTCCGTAGCATGGCTTGCTGCCGTAGCAGTTGCCATCACCACGTACCCAGCCCTCTTTGGCTGCCTCTTCCATGTAAGCGTAGAACCACGCACCGGTCGGTACGTCGTTAAAGCTCGGCACGGCCGGAGGAGTGGAGAGCAGACCGCCATTCAGCATGACGATCAGCTTGGTAAATTCCGCACGCGTGGCAGTGTCACCACCACGGAAGCGCGGCTGTGTAGCATCGAGGTAACCGGCATCGGTAAAGGCCGAGACGGCATCCCCGTACCACACGCCTGACGGAACATCGCTGTAAGCCGCGAACACCGTGCCAACCTGAGTCAGCATGATGGCTGCGACGGACAGCCCCGCACAGGCTCTCTTAAAGCGGGAAATATCCATAAGTATGGAGTAGAGAGAAATAAAGACCGAATGAATTGAGGAAGTGATCCGCCTGCGCCCAGCGTTTGCGGGGCTTCGGACGGATAGAGGAAATGCGATAATGGAATGAAAGATTGTTGTGAGGACAGTGACACGCCGCCTGTCCCTCTGCGCTCTTGTGTGCGAGAACGAGCCTCACATTCGCGAGACTCTTCTCCTTATATATAAAGAGGTGTCACGAGGCCAGAGAGATCCTTTCCAGGGTTAGACGGACACTGCAGTGAACACGACCCCCTTTCCGGTATACGGAAAGCGAAGTGTGAAACTTGCTTAGTCTCGCATACGCGGGACAAAGGCAAGGCGCCGACTTGTCAAAGGGCGTATACACGGATCTCACTTTCCTTTCCTCGAGGAAAGCGGATCTCGGAGATCCTATGGAAATCTGCAGCAGACTGCAAGATCTCGCACGGATCCGTGCATAGCGTGAAACGGGGTAGAAGGAGGAGCGTTACAGTGGCTCCTCTACCAACAAGGACGAGAATGCCGGCTTTAGAAGGCACTTATTGGCGCTTTCTCGTAACAATAGTGAAGAGAAGCTCTCTTTCTGGCTCTGGAAAAGGAAGAAAAAACCCACTTGATCAATGGGGAATATATGTTGGTAAAGCTCATTTTCCGTTCAATCATCTTAACATCACGTTTTATCGTCCTGACATTTTCGCGGGATTTTCCTGATTCATCGCCACAGACAACGTTGAGAAACGGTTAAGGAAAAAGACGCACGCAATCGTTAATGAAGCCTTAGGGGGTGGCGCGCCACCCGCCTTCGCTCCTTCGGAGCTACGGACGGGCAGGCGGGCAGTGTGTTATTGAAATAAGTGCGTGAAGCGCGGGTCTCGCGGGTTCCCGCGCTGGAGCGCAACCTTTGAGGGAAAGGTGGGTTCACGGGAGGGAAACCGTAGGTTGCCCTTCCGTGAAAAGGCGAGGAGGCACAGAGCCGGGAGGAGTGGGGATTGGCGCGCCGGCGTTTTGCCTGCCGGCCGAAGCTTTAGCGAAGGCTGGGCTCCACCTTTGTCGCATAGACAAAGGTGGAAAAGATATCGCCCGACCCTGACAGCCAAGCGCGCGGTTCGCGATGAAATATTTCCTATAACTTTTTTAATTCCTGTTCGTCACCGTTGTCGCGCACTTCATATCCTTCTTTGCGAATCTCTTCTCGTAACTGATCAGAGAGGTGATAATCCTTCGATTGTCGCGCTTCCTTACGTTTCGTCAGAAGCTCCAATACCTTCGCCGACACATCCATGTCTTCGGGTTCGAAGCAACCGAAGGTGTGACGGATCATTTCGATGATGTCCTTCACTGCACTTAAACCCGATTGATCGAGATCATTTTTACGCAATCGAGATAGCGTCATAAAATCAAACACAACGGCAAGAGCTGCTGGCGTATTAAGATCATTGTTCATCGCATCAAAAAATTTCTCGTGCCATCTCGCAATTACCCCTTCCTCACTTTCCTTACCTTCCTCACTTTCCTTACTTCCCATCTCCTCCATCCACTCCATAATCTTCCTCCGCGCCTTCTTCGCATCATCCAAACCCTTCATCGTGAACTTCAAATTGGTCCGGTAATGAACGGATAGGAGGTAGTACCGCAGGTCCAAGGGGCTGAATCCCTCGTGAATCACGTCAGGTAAACTTAACACGTTGCCAAGGCTCTTACTCATTTTCTCCTCCCCCATCTGGATGCGGCGGCGGTGGACCCAGTGCCGCACGAAGGGTTTTCGGCTGCTGCTCGCCTCACTCTGGGCAATCTCGCATTCGTGGTGAGGAAAGATGTTGTCTTCGCCCCCCGTGTGAATGTCGATCTGCTCCCCGAGCAGGCTCGAACTCATGGCCGAGCACTCGATGTGCCAGCCGGGGAATCCCGATGCCGGGTCTTCACCCTCCGTGGTCGATACCTCTCCTGTCGCAAATAACCATCGCAGAATATGCGCGCCGTTACCGCCCACGCACTTCTTCCAGAGAGCAAAATCCGCGGGATGTTTCTTTTGCTCTTTCACATCAATGCGCGCGCCGGCCGACAGGTTCTCGAGCGTGTTGCCCGAGAGGGCGCCGTACGCGGGAAACGATTCGACAGAGAAATAGATGCCGTCATCGGTCTCGTAGGCATGTCCGTTTTTGAGCAGCTTCTTCACAAGAACGATCATCTGCTTCACGTACTCACTGGCACGCGGGCGATAGGCCGGCTCGAGCATATTGAGCGCACGCTCGTCTTCCAGAAACTCCTGTTCGTAGCGACGTGCGATCTCGAGCGGATGAAGCTTTTCGCGCTCCGCCTGCTTCTGCACTTTGTCATCGCCTTGATCTCTGTCGTGGAGCAAATGTCCTACATCAGTGATGTTCTTGGCATGAATAACTTCGTAGCCGCTCACCTCCAACCAACGCCTGAGCAGGTCAGCCATGAGAAAGGAAGCGTAGTTACCGATGTGCGGCCGGCCGTACACGGTGGGACCGCAGGTATACATCGTCACTGTGCCTTTTTTGATCGGCTCGAAGACTTCCTCTTTTTTGGTGAGGGTGTTGTACAGGCGCAGGCCGGTTGTCTGCTTGGCTGGCACGGTGCCAGCATAGCGAAGTGTCGCCGCTATATTAAGAGAAGGCCCAGTGCGCAAATGCATTGGGCCCTCCTCTGCGACAATACGTAACCCCGGAGGAGCTACGGCTGATGAGAAGAACCAGCAGCACCATCATCACGTGGTGTTCCTTTGGAGGCCTTGTCAGCCGCCGCCTCGTTGCGGCGAATGGCATCAAAGACCTCTCGTCGGTGGACAGGGACTTCTTTGGGAGCTTCCACCCCCAGTCGAACCTTGTCCCCGCGGATCTCGACGACAACAATCGTGATGTCGTCGTTGATGACGATGCTCTCGTTCTTCTTTCGCGAGAGCACCAACATGGGAACAATCCTCCTACTCACAGGAAAAGGAGTCAGGACAGCCGATCTCTCCTGCACACCATTCAATATGCAGAGGAAAGCGGCTGCCCAAAGAGGATCGAAACTGTCACAGAGCAATCTCTTAAAGGAAACCTTTAAGAGAGCCGGAACGGTACGCGTGCTGGTTACAGAATGAAAGAAGAAACCGCCGTTTGAATAAGAGAAAAGGCCCAGGCAGACGTACGCCTGCTGGGCCTTTCGTTGGTGCGATGGATACGCGATCCGTCGCTACTCTTCGACTGGTGCGGCCCCGGCCCCGAAGGTCAAATCGACCAACGCGGGATCCGACAACAATTCAGTGATGGTGGCGCTGTTACCGACCGGATCCTCCAGGAGGATCATCATGGCCCGCAGCGCGAGGATTTCCTCTTGAGTCAGAGATATGCCGGAATCCGAAGATTCTCTTTCAGCATGTTCCAACTCGCGACGAATCATCCCACGCAATACCTTGGTGTTGAAGATCGGAACCTCGACGTGTATCGAGAGTCCCAATTTCGTCTTGCTGCCCCTCGATTTGAGGACCGCGACGATGCCTGGACGTTCGCCGCCAAGAACCAACACTCCGCCTTCACCGACCGTTCGAATGAGCATGTGCCACTCCTTTCCATAGAGAATGGGCACCCGAACTTCGCAGAACCTGCAAGGCTACAATCCATGTGGAAACCCTGCTTCGTCGAAATTCGTGGGGGAAGTATGCCAAAGACCGTAAATATTACCAAGTACTATAATTCTATTTAGTCAAATCACGATTTCCGTCCCCTATGCCCTACGCCCTACACCCTACGCCCTTCACATGCTAGCCTGCACGTAACGCATCATTTTCCCATTCCATCCCATGCTCGCTGTCGCCGATATCAAGAAACTTCTCGGTTCTGAAGCCGATGATCTGCTCTCGCACCAGTGTAAAGGCATCGCCAAAGAGCGACTGCACCTGCCCAGCAGCTCACATGTGAAAGATATCTTCGGGATCTCCGACAGGCCCAAAGAGGCCGTGAAGCACCTGCAGGAACTCTACGACCACGGCAGGCTGGGCGGAACAGGGTACCTGAGCATTCTGCCGGTGGATCAGGGTATCGAGCACTCTGCAGGAGCAAGCTTCGCACCGAACCCCGACTACTTTGATCCCGAGAACATCGTGAAATTGGCGATCGATGGCGGTTGCAATGCGGTTGCCTCCACCTTCGGGGTATTGGGCATCGTGGCCAAGAAGTACGCGGATAAAATTCCGTTCATCGTAAAGATCAACCACAACGAACTGCTCACCTACCCCAACGCCTTTGATCAGGTGATGTTCGGCACGATTGAGGAGGCACACAACATGGGAGCAATGGGCGTAGGAGCCACCATCTACTTCGGCTCGCCCGAATCGCGCCGCCAGATCATGGAGGTTGGCAAAGCCTTCTCACGCGCGCACGACCTGGGCATGTTCACCGTGCTCTGGTGCTACCTCAGGAATAAGGACTTCAAGAAGGACCCCTCGGCTGCGCTCGGGGCAGGCGGGAAGGACTACCACACCGCCGCGGACCTCACGGGGCAGGCCAATCACCTGGGCGTCACGCTGCAGGCCGACATCATCAAGCAGAAGCTGCCGGAGTGTAATGGCGGATACAAAGCCATGAGTGCCGAAGGCAAGTACGGCAAGAGTGACGAACGCATGTACACGACCCTCTGCACCGATCATCCCATTGATCTTGCGCGCTGGCAGGTGGCCAACTGTTACATGGGCCGCATCGGCCTGATCAATAGCGGCGGCGTCTCGGGCAAAGACGATCTGGCCCAGGCCGTGAAAACCGCGGTGATCAACAAGCGCGCGGGAGGCACGGGACTCATTTCAGGTCGCAAGGCGTTCCAAAAACCCATGGATGAAGGTATCGAGCTTCTGAACGCGATTCAGGATGTGTATCTGTGCAAGGAGGTGACGATTGCATGAGGTGGAAAACCTACGGTTTTCCCCTCATGAACTCCCCCTTTCCCTAAGTGATGTCGCTTCTGCACTGGGTCCCGTCTTAAGCCACCCAGCGCTTCGCGACCTATTATTTGTGATTTTTGGCACTGTTGGTCGATGTAGTTCGCGAAGAAATTGAAAGCTTCCATTACGCTAACGAATGATAATGAACATGCCGAAGGCAAGCTTCGCTTGCCTGGAGGCATCTCCATTGAGGGAAAAGAGAGATCGTGAGAGAAAAACCGCAGGTTTGTCTCTCACACTACAGCGTGATCTTCTCGCGGTTCACCACAATCTGCTGCCCGATGGCGAAGAGCGTCGAAACCCCCCAGTACAGCGATACGGCGGATGGAAACTGGAAGGCAAAGACGCCGATCATAAGCGGGAGACCGTAGAGCATCATCTTCTGCTGAAGCTGTTGATTCTTGTCACCTTCGCCTTTTGCTTTTTCTCCGCTCTTATCACGCTTCTTCTTCGCTGCTGCAAACGAAAGTTTCATCTGAATGAACTGCAGAATGACGAGGAGTGGAGGAAAGAGAAAAACATTGGGCTTCAAGAGATCGAGACCGAGAAACGTCGTGCCGAATGACCAATCGAGATGCTGATAGAAGGGGTAAATGAGGTGCTGTGAGAGCGCGAGTACCGAGCCGTCACGCACCACATAGAACACGCCGATGAGTACCGGCATCTGGATCAAGAGAGGCAGGCACGATTGGAACGGATTGATGCCATGCTCCTTCCACACCTTCATTGTTTCTTCCTGCATACGCTTGGGATCTTCTTTGAACTTGCGTCGGATCTCGTCGAGAATCGGCTGAGCCTTCTGCATTTTTTTCTGCCCCTCCAATGAGTGTTGTGTGGGGATAAACAGCAGAAATTTCACGACGAGCGTGAGCACAATGATCGCCACGCCCAGACTGTGGCCGGGGAGGAGAGAGGCGATGAAAATGAGGAAATTCAGAAACGGCTTGGTGATGAATGCCCGAAAAAGCTTGGTCATCGAGCCCTCTTCGCGCAGCACAACGCGACCGCTAAGCGTGCCATTTTCTGCAGGAACGATTGCGCCACTCGCCGTACGAAATTGTGCCTCGGCCGGCAGACGCACTTCGTAGATTCCAAACTGCGAGAAGAGCGAATACTTCCACGGACCCAAATCGATATTCACATCGGATTTTGGTGCGACTTCGGTAAGCGGGATGCACGGAAGTGCCGTCTCGGTTGCCATGAGCGGCATAAATATGGCTCCTGTTGCTTCTCCTGCAACCGAAAATACTTCCACCGGTGGCATAGGGCAGCGATCAGGCAGAAGGAGTGTTCCCTCCGTATTGTTACGCAACGAGAGCGTAATGATATGCCCCCCCTTCACCGTTGCGGACACCGATTTCAACACGACATCGGCAAGCCCGTCAGGCCCATTCGTCTGCGGAAAGAACATCCGGAACACCAACTGTGTGACGATGTAGACGATGGCGAAGATCAGTGCGAACTCGACGAGGGCGCTGCGTTTGCGGTGGGCTGGGGACATGAGCGAAGAAGAGTGAAGAAAGAGCGAACATCGTCGACGATCGCCCGGAAGTCGCAGGAAAGACTAGAGGAACGCGGTGAGACTAACAATTGAAAGCTTTCGCAAAAGGGAGACCCCTGGTTTCCCTCCCGCGAACCCTCCCTTCCTCTGGCGGTATCGCTCCAGCGCTGGGTCCCGTCGGAGCCACCCGGCGCTTCGCGATGATTTTTTGCATTAGAATCAAATTCTTTCAGAACAGTACGCAGGGCTTCACGGCAGCGACGGCGCATGCGGTTGCGGTCTACTGCACGCTTGCTGAGAGACAGGGGGGCAAATGTGCCAATGTAGAGTCCCTGTGGAGCACGTCCTTTAAGACGAAGCCACGTACTCTGAGGAATGCCCGGCATCCACCGTATATTCATGGTTTTGCCTCGCCACAGCTTACCTTTGGCGAGCACGCGCTGATTGGTCTTTCGGCCGTTAAGGCGGAGGGGCTTCATTGAAAGAAGCCTAGCTCGCTCTAGGAAAGGACGGAAGCTAGAACGTTTCCTGAATCCCCATGGTTGTGTTTCCGGCTTTGTTGACGCGGTGCTGGCGCATATTGCGCTCATGCCGCCCGCGTGCGCGATCCTCATTGACCTGAATACGCGCGCTGTCATCCCTCTCGCGCTGACGGTCGTGTTGCCTGCGCTCCTCTTTGGTAAGAGGTGCTTCGAGCTCTCCTTCAGACTCCCGCACATGCGTCTTGATTTCGCGGCTCATGTGATCGAAAAGAGAAGCAATCATCCGACGCTGCTCGGTCACCGCAAGATCGAGATGCAGATACGTCACCACTCCGCGCAGGGTTTCATCCAGCTTTTCGCGCGCCAACTGTTGACTGCATCCCATATCAATCGCCTCCTGCCACATCGAGAGCAAACTCTCTTCCCAGAGCTGCCAATTCCGAACGCCGGCTTCCTTTAGTTTTGCCTGAATACGAGCCTGAATTTGCTCTTCGCCCGAACGGAGCGATTTGGGACCGGAAAATTCACGGGGACGATGTGTGTGCATAACTTTATTATTATAACATAATATTTATATTTTATCAATTTTCTCCCATGGCGAACTGTAACCTGAAACGCATAAGAATTCTGTAGGTACGGTAGGAGGGAAGGCGCTTAACCCTTTCCCACCTACCGTATGGCCCATATTACGCGTTCCCAGCGCGATAAACTGGAGGTCTTGTACCAGCTTGGCATAAGGCAATCCAAGATCGCTCAGCTCATTGGCTGCTCGCAGTCCACGATCAGTCGGGAGCTGAAGCGGAACCGTCCTCTGGTGTATGACCGCTACACCG
>MNWP01000020.1 GCA_001872575.1 Candidatus Peregrinibacteria bacterium CG1_02_54_53
CGCGTAATATGGGCCATACGGTAGGTGGGAAAGGGTTAAGCGCCTTCCCTCCTACCGTACCTACAGAATTCTTATGCGTTTCAGGTTACAGTTCGCCCAGAGAGTAATTTGACATATAAGTCATAAAATGCTTTAGTATTACTACTATGAGCGGTCAGGAAAATCTCGGCCAGCGCGCTTTCGAGAAGGCTTGTCGGAACGAAGGCCTCACCCCCGAAGAATCTCAGGCACTCGCAGCCAGCCACGGTGTCATGATTCCACCGACTGTTCTCATAAAAACAGAAGAGGAGATCAGCAGAACGAAAGAGCGGGTGAAACAAGTTGTGGGTGATGTACAACCGGACATAGAAGACATGAGTAAAGAAACTCAAGTGGAGAAAAAAATCGCTCAAATCGAAGAGGCATTCACCACATTCGAACAAACATTCATGCCTCTCATGGAACAATCTGTGCAAACTCCAGAGTTGCGCGTTGCTCTCGCCAATCCATTCCACATCATCAATGCCAACCGTTCAAATCCTCTGCGGAATTTTGAAAGAGCAAAGAATAAAGCTCAGGCACATGACCTGCCCGTGGAAGCACTCATGCTCTCACTCCCAAATCCACGCCATTTTGCCTACGCCATCGAACCACAAGCTCTTGCCGAACATGGGGCAATGATCGGATATTCCCCGCTCCATAGAATCCTCGCCGTGCACCCCAACTGGGATCCGCAAAACACTCTTGATCGCTTTGGGGTGTATCACGAAACCGTCCACATGATGCATCAGGCAGTGCATCGGAGCAAAAACATGGAATCTTTCGTCAGATTCTATGCCGGCGAAAGAAATCGTGTCGTCATTGATGAGGAATATGACGCATACGCATTGGAATTGGAGGCGATCGATATACAACTGGAAGGAGAATTGCGCCGAAGTGTGGCAGTAGGGAAACCGCCGGACCCCAATCGGATCATGGAAATGCTGCACCTTCGGGAAGACCAGCGGATACCGCTCACCATGCTTCTGTGGTTTGCTTCCCGCTACTTCCCGCATGGAAAAATCCATCAATATCCAAAAACCTACATTGAACTTGTGGACAGAACATGCCTGCATGATGGCTTTCATCTGTTCCGTTATGGACCGGATTCTCAACCCGTTCCGTACAAATCACTTTGAGGATTTCGTCTCGTGATACACCATCTCCAGATTCACCAGCCTTCGCCCCGCATGCGCGTGGACTATGGCTGGCAAGCCTCCCAAGATCAGCTTTTCGTCTCGTGGTAGACCATTTCGAGGTTCACCTCCCAGACATTCGATGAATCTGTGCGACCGGTGACGATATTATCCACCGCCGTCATCGACGTGATCATGCTGTGATCCTGATTGTTGTAGCGGTGCATGCCGTTGCGACCGATGAGGTAGAGGTTGGGAATCGTCTGCACGTAGTCACGCACAACATGAAGCTGATCGTAGCTGCCAAAGTACGCCGGATACGCTTTTGGCATACGTAATACGCATGCGTCGAGAACATCTTGAGCCTTAAGAAAATGGATCTTCTCCATTTCACCGATACCGAAATCAATAAGCTCCTGGTCAGACTTGATCCACAGTTCGCCCCCCTCGTTCACGAAGTACTCCAATCCTATCCATATCGTATTTTTGTAATCGGCCACCAAGTACGGACTCCAGTTATTGAAAACCTGCACACGACCGACTTTCACGCCGCCCTCCTGAATGTAGATCCAATTATCAGGGACGGATGCATCGATACGCCTGCCATCTTGCACATGGAGCTTGGTGAGAAGTAGGCCGATGGTGATGAAATCACGATACGGAAGCCCCTCAGCCACCTCAACAACGCTTGCCGGAGGGTGAGGTGACATCATGCCGATCAGATGTTTCACCGGCATCGAAGAGAAAAAGTAGTCGCACGGCACAATCTCCTGTTTTCCGGTCGATGCATCTTCAAGTGTTGCAGAAACCACGCGACCGTTCTCGACGTGCACATTGGTGACACGAGTTTGCATCTTCACTTCACCTCCACACTGACGAATCTGTTCCGCAACCGTTTCCCACAAGTGTCCGGGGCCGTATTTAGGATAGAAGAAACGCGTAATGAGCGTCGTCTCGCGCTCCTGTTGGGCTTTTTTGAAATCCGAACTCAAGAGATCTTTAACGGCATGAACAATGGCGCGTCGAAGCGAAAGCCCCTGAACGCGCTGCGCACCCCAATCGGCCCGAATCTGACTGCACGGAATCCCCCACACTTTTTCGGTGTAGTCACGAAAGAACGTTTCGTACAGACGCCGCCCGAAACGGTTCACGAAGAAGGCATCGAGGTACGTTTCATCTTTGAGACGAAACATACGTGCCTTGATGTAGCTTAAGCCGATGAGAAACGTGTTCACGATGCCCAGTCGCAGAGCAACGCGCAGCGTAATGCTGATGGGATACGGAAAAAAGTGCCTGCGATGATAGATGCGACTTAAGCGGGGCCGCTGCAACATCACTTGATCTTCCTTCTCCGGATCAGGTGCGGCAAATTTACGACACCCGTCGACAGCCCCCTCCTCGGCGCAGGCTGGGCACAAGTACTCCACAATCGCCTCGGCGGCGTAATCGATCTCATGTTCCTTTTCAGCCGTGTCTGCCGATGGCTTTCCTTGTAATGGCAGGATATTGAACCACCACTGCATAATCCGCTTACTCTTCGAGAAGAAGCGATGGCCGCCTAAATCGATACGGTTACCTTTGTAATTGAAAGTTTGCGCAATGCCGCCGATGGCATCGGTCGCCTCGCAGACAATGGGACGAATATCGGTACGCTTGATCAACTCATAGGCGGCCGTAAGTCCCGCAGGACCCGCACCGGCGATGATAGCAATCTTCGACATGCATGTACTCTACTCAATCGTCACCCCAGAACCTAGGCCTTGGGTGGATTCTTGTACACAATCAGGCGGCGGGCGCCAAAATTCCAGAAAAGAACGATAATGGTGGCAACGACTTTTGCTTTCACCTCTCCGAAGAAGAATGAATCAACGAAGAGGTACAGCAGCAGTTCGGTCCAAAGAAGACCGAACATGGTAATGATGAAGACCACGGTGATCTCGCGCATAAGCTGATCGGTCTTTTGAAACACCCAGAGAATGCTGAGAATGTAATTCGTCACAAAGCCCGTGCAATAGGCAAAAAATTGGGCAAGGAGATAGTGGATACCCACTACCCGCACAAAAAACACGAATACGGTAAAATCCACGGCCGTTGCGATTCCCCCCACCCAGAAGTACCGAAAGAACTGTATACGAGTGGAGCGGGCAGGGCCGAAGATCCAGTGCTGAAAACGGCGCATCCCTCCTACAGTAACACGGCGATTTCTCTCGATCGAGGGTGAAAAGCGGGTAGACTGCCGTAGGCATGGAAAAACCCGTCATCTGCATCGTAGGCTTGGGCTACGTCGGCCTTCCTCTCACCTATATCTTCGCAAAGAACAGGTATGACGTACGTGGTTATGATCTGAATAAAGAACGTATTGCAGAATTGAAGGCAGGCAGGGACCGTACGGGCGAGCTGACCGAAGAGCAGTTGAAGAAGGTGACGATTCGGTACAGTGACGATCCTGCAGTCATCGGCGAGGCCTCTGTCGTAATCCTCGCCATCCCGACGCCGGTGGATGAGTGCAATAATCCCGATCTTGAACCTGTGAAGAGTGCGAGCCGCACGGTCGGAAAGCATCTGAAGAAGGGAATGATCGTGGTCTTCGAATCCACCGTATGGCCGGGCACGACGGAAGAAATTTGCGGTCCCATTCTGGAAGAGGAATCAGGATTGAAATGTGGTGTGGATTTCAAACTTGGCTACTCACCTGAACGCGTGAACCCGGGCGACAAGGAACACACCATTGAGAAGATTAAAAAAATCGTCTCGGGTCAGGATGCCGAGACACTCGATATGCTCGCAAATCTCTACGGATCCGTTATCGAAGCCGGCGTTCACCGTGCCACCAACATCAAAGTGGCCGAAATGGCCAAGGCCATCGAGAATGCGCAGCGCGACCTCAATATCGCCTTCATCAACGAAGTGGCTCTTCTCTGCAACAAAGTCGGAATCGAAACAAAGGATGTCCTGGAGGCTGCCGCCACCAAGTGGAATTTCCTTCCATTCGTACCGGGCCTCGTGGGTGGCCACTGCATCGGTGTGGATCCGTACTACCTCGTAGAAAAAGCGCGCCAATTGGGTATGGAAACACAGGTCATTACGGCCGGCCGTGCCCTCAACGACTCCATGAGTCGCCATGTCGCAGAACAGGTAGCAGCATCCCTTTTTACCCCGAACAAAGTCGAGGGGCGCGGATGCGGCGATCACCCGCGAGTGCTGGTGCTGGGCCTCACGTTCAAAGAGAACGTCCCCGATACCCGCAACAGCAAATCGGGTGACGTGGTAAAGCATCTCGCTGCGCTCGGCTGCGCCGTCGAAGTGCACGACCCGTTTGTGGCGGAAGATGAAGTGACGCAAAACGGCTGGAAACAGGGCTCGCTGCAGTCCGGACCCTACGACGCCGTGGTGCTCTTAGTCCCACACCGCGAGTATATGTCGAACCTCGCAGACCTTACCAAAGCCCTAAAGTCGGAAGGGCTCATTTATGATCTCAAATCGATCCTCCCCGCAGAAGAGCTGAGAGTAAAGGGATTCAAATATCGATCCCTTTAAGAACGCTTGCGGGCTGCCACGTAATATCCGGATGTGAGAATGTTTTTCTCGGGTTTCTGATGCCGAATATCACCATATTCACGCGTGATGAGCCACCCGCACCGGCGCGTAACCGTCGCAAGCAGGAACCAGAAGATCTTAAAGGGACGAAATCCAAGCGTGTCGCACTGAAATCCGATCCGCTGCTCTAAAACCGCAAGTGTCTCAACGGTTGAGGCTTCTTCGATCAGCTCCACAATTTCAAACTCCTTAAGCAAATGCTGTAATCCGTACTTCGTGTAGCGATAATAATCGCCCGGCACATCGTGGAGTGGAAAGATGAACCGCGTGGAAAGCAGGAGTAGGCCGCCCGGTTTCAGTATGCGCCAGAATTCTGCAATCGCTTTGGCGGGAGTGTGTAGGTGCTCCAACACCTCCGTGCAGAGCACGACATCAAATGATGCATCAGGAATCTCCGAGAGATCATGCGCATCGGCAACAATATCCACCTGCGCTCCCTCGCGCGGTTCGATATCCAGTGTCGTGAGTTGAGGAAAGAAGCTTTTATACCCCGCGGCCCCACACCCGACATCGAGCACACGCCCCTCAGTTGCGTAACGCTGCAGAAACGCCTGCAGGCGGGGACGGGTGATCTTCTTGGTCAAGCCGATGGAATCAAGAATTCCCATGGAATGAGCATAGCAAGCCGATGAGAGGAACCCAATCAAAGAATCAAGACACCCGTGCAATGGTCCATATATAATCCCGCCGCCCAAGGAGGCCGATAAGCTTACTGAGCAAGAAACGAATGCCCTTCTTGAATCGGCTGCCGGGCGCAGCACTAGTTCTTTTTTTTGCGGATACCTGAGAATCCCTGTCCGCACCGTGGGAAACTGTCTGTGACACTTTCACTTTTCGCAAACCCAAACGAAAAAGGATCTCGCCCCACGGCAGATAATTCCGATCAAAGTCCGTTGTGCCTGCTGCAATGATTGTGAAGCCGGCCTGCTCCAGACAGAGACGCAGTGTCAACGGGCTGAAATACGAGAGATGCTGACGATAGATAAGCCGCCACTGGTCCCCCCAACGACGTGCGGAGTAACTGCGAATATTCGGCGTCTCGATGACGACAAACGCCCCTTTTTGAAGAGAGCTATGGAGCATTTTCATCGTTTCAAACGGATCAACAAGATGCTCGATGACATGAAAGAGTGTCACAACACCTCTCGGAAATTGAGAAAAAATATCAGGACAGTTTTCTATGGTCCCACGCCGAATATTCAGACCAAGATTCTGCCCAAATGACACGCAGGAAGCATTGGGCTCGATGCCCATCGGATCGGGAAAGTTCTTTTCGCGCAAAGCGGCGAGAAACAATCCTTCTCCACATCCGATGTCACAGGTTCGATCGAGAGAAATATGACGGGAAATCATCGCCACACGGTCGCGGCAGTTTCGTCGACGCTTACGAATTTTCTCCTCTGACAAGTCAACGCCGGATTCCTCATATTCCGATGCAGGAGACCGGTCACACAGCCAAAGAAATCCGCAATGTGAACACTCGAAGGCAGGAAGATCTCGCAGCATACGTTCCTGCGGAGGACAGGAACAGAGCGGGCAGGCGGCCGACCAGAGAGAAGTTTGAGAATGCATAACCGGCAAATTTATTGCAGAAGCGCATCAATAGCCTCCGTCACCATGGCAACGGTGGTACCCTCCAATGCCGCCTGCTGCGCTGCCGACGGCGTACGGAGTGTATCGGCCACAAATGAACTCGGCTCGCATGGAGGCGGCGGCGGCACGAGCTGTACGCGTTGTCCTGGCATGGGCGGCTGCTCAAGCGGATCCACCGGCCCCACAATATCCACGAGCGGAACACCGAGCGAGTGAGCAATGTAGAGCGGCCCCGTATCGACCGATACGAAGAGAGACGCAGACTTTATGATCGCCGCAACATGACGCAATGCGAGATCATGTGCGGCAAATGCATGCGGGTCGGCCAACAATGAAAGGGCCTGATCTGTGACCGATTGATCGGTATCAAGAAAGAACACCGACATCCCATACCGATCAATAATATGGCGCGCCACGGCAACAAAACGCTCGATCGGCCACTCCTTCAGTGTATTGCCTGCGCGCAACGATATTGCCGCAAAGCGCCGTTCCGGTCGCAGTCCATGATCATGCAGCCACGCCGAAGCAAACTGCTCTTCTTCGGTACTGATGAACAACTCATGACGATAGGCCACGGAGGCAACGCCGATCAGGCCGGCAAGGTGCATATAGTGGTCGTACGTTCGTGAGTGACGTCGGTAGTGCACTCGCTGCGTATAGAAGAAGCGAAACCAGCGTTCCATCAGGCTCATCACTCTGCCGCGCGTGTACACGCGAACGGAAGATCCTGTCCACAATCCCATCATGCTCAACGAGGAAGCGGGAAATAGCACGACGCTCACATCAAAACGCGCTGCAAAGAACCGGCGCCAGAGACGAAGAGCGCCAAGAAATCCCCGAAATGCCGGATCATCGATAGGTATCGTGGCATCGACGCAGGGATTGCCGACGAGCACATCACCCGTGCGGCGAAGGCAGAGCACCGTCACATGATCCCCGTGTTCGTGCAGCGCACGAAAGAGAGGCGTCATACAGACGACATCGCCGATCTTGGCTGCCTGGACGACGAATACTCTGCGCTGTGCGTTCGGGCGGAGAGAACGAACCCATGCCGCGAGCAGCAACCATGGCAGTGCAAAGGTTGTCAACGCGCCGAGCATGAAGATACGCAGCATCAGCCAGCAGATGAAATGCTTGAAAGGAATTCCGTCGTGGATCCAAGATTCTTCTGCACGGGAACGAGAACGAGTTTCGTGCCCAGATCATCGAGTACCTGACGCTCCACACATTGTTCGCCGTACGTGTCAGCATTGATGTGCACATGGGGATGAATCTGCGGCAGCCATGAACGAGGATCATCCTCCTCGAAGATAAAGACGGCATCGGCAAATCGTGCAACGGCACGTGTGCGGGTTGCTGCGTTCTGCATCGGACGGCCTTTGCCTTTCTGACGCCGGACTGAAGCGTCACTGTTCACACCGACAATCAGAATATCTCCCTGCTTTCGTGCTTCAGTGAGAAGAAACCGGTGACCTGCATGGAATAAATCAAATGCCCCATTCGTTGTCACAACCTTCATCTGATCTGAACGAGCCTTCTTGGCATATATTGCCGCATCGGTAACAGAGAGTACGCGCTCGACGGGGGCAAGAAGAATATCGGCGAGCTCCTCGAAGGAGCGTACGACGAATGTCGATGCCGCAATGCGTGGCCGCGGCGAGAGAAGACGGGCCGTCTGGCAGCCGATCTCCTGACCGAATAACACATCTTTATCCTGATCCCCTACCATCACGGTCTCATGAGCTGTCAGTTCAGGAAAACCCATACGAAGCGTCTTCCACATGCCAATCTTTGGCTTGCGGCAATTGCAATTATCCTCCGGACAATGCGGACACCACCGTTCCGATACAATCGTGATTCCCTGTTCTTGGAGTGCATGGATGATGTGATCAAAAGCGGCACGAACATTCTCTTCTGAGGTGATACCCCGGGCAATCTTGGACTGATTGGAGACAATGAAAAAGCGCAGGCCCGCATCACGCAAGCGCCGGAGCCCTTCCGCGACACCCGGAAGCAATGTCAGCGCTGCCGGATCGTAAGCTGACCCTCCATTATCCTCAATAAGGGTTCCATCGAAATCAATGAGGAGAAATTTCATAGCACTTCCAGAAGTTCCGCATCGGTGAGCGTGGCTGTTCCCGCTTTGCCGACAACAATTCCTGCTGCACGATTTGAGAGATCTACCGCATCCAACAGACTCCCTTTAAGCCCGAGAATGATGGAGAGAACGGCAACGACCGTATCTCCGGCCCCGGAAACATCAGACACCTCACGTACAAGCGCAGGAAAAGATTTTGGCGCCCCGCGAGGAGGTACCAGCAACATGCCTTCTGCACCCAGCGTAAGCAACACATCCGACTTCAGGGCGCGCGCCAGCATTTTGCCCGATTGCAACGATGAGGCATTCGCTTTGCCGGAGAGCAGGAGTGCCTCGCGGCGGTTAGGCGTGATGAGCGTCACGCCGCGCGCCGATGCGACGTACGAACTATCGAAAGGCTTGGGGTCGAGAATCACGGGTTTCTTCTTACGGCGAGCGAGAGCGATACACGCACGCAGAGTCGTCGGCGAAAATACACCCTTTGCATAGTCCGAGAGCAGCAGAACATCGTGTTTGGGCAGCTCTCGCTCAATACTGCGCAGGAGAGCGCGCGACTGCGCAGGAGAGGGTGAAGACTGTTCTTCGAAATCCAGACGAACGATCTGATGCGAAGAACCTGCCACCACTCGCTGCTTCTGCGTGGTGAAGCGCTGCGGATCAGTCAAAAGCCGCGTACGAACTTTGTCTCTTTTCAGGAGGGCATCAAGCTCGGCTCCGGGCGCATCTTTGCCTCGTAAACCGATAAGCGTGACCTTGGCGCCGAGTGCGGCAATATTGCGTGCGGCATTTGCAGCCCCGCCGGGAAAAGACATCTTCTCTTTGAAATGCAAAACGGGAATGGGCGCTTCCGGCGAGATGCGATTCACGGAACCCGACAGGTACGTATCAAGCATCACATCACCCACCACGAGAACCGAGCACTTCTTAAAGGATCGAATGAGTGCGGCCTGCCGATCGTAGCGTTGCTGCTCCACATGACCAGAATACTCCGTTCGGAAACTATCGTCCTCCCGGTGGGTAGTCGAGAACTCAAAAATTTCACTGTCTTCAATCCCTGTAAAACGATGAGGTGTTTTAGCTGAGATATGAACAAAATCTCCAGGCGTGAGCTGGCGACGTTCCTTGCCAAGCTCTAGAAGTACACGCCCCTTCTGAATATAGAAGACTTCATCCTTCTCCTTATGCGTATGCAGGCTACAGTGATGGTTTTTCTTGAGGAGAAGTTTTTTACCACAGTATTCCTTGTTTACGATCCAGTGCTCCTCACCCCACTTCTTCTTCTCCTTATGAATGGAGGAGCCAGAGAAGAACGATTGCCGTGACCGGGGATGGACGTAAGACATACCAATCGTACGGGGCATTCTGCCACGAAATACGGTAAGGATCCACAAAAACCGGAAAGGATTCCTTGCGCCTATTGCACCCCCTGAGCCGCCAAATCCGCCCGGACCATGAGCGCCACAAGATCGGGGAGGGTGGTTTTCGGCTGCCAACCCAATTTCTCGCGTGCTTTGGAAGCATCACCCAACAGGCAATCCACCTCCGCGGGGCGATAGTAGTGAGGATCCACGCGCACGATGATCTTGCCGCTCCGAGTGTCCGTATAGACTTCATTGTTGTCCGCTCCGGAGCGCCCGAACGAAATGCCCGCCTCGGTGAGCGCCAGTTCCAGGAACTCGCGCACGGTTGCCGTCCTGCCTGTAGCAAGCACAAAATCTTCCGGCTCAGGTTGCTGCAACATCATCCACATGCCTTCGACAAATTCTTTGGCATAACCCCAGTCACGCTTGGCCTCCAGATTACCGAGGTAGAGACATTCCTGCTTGCCCGCGAGAATATTGGCGATACTCAGCGTGATTTTGCGTGTCACGAAGTTTTCACTGCGACGGGGCGATTCATGGTTGAAGAGAATGCCGTTCACCGCATACATGTTGTAGCTCTCACGGTAATTGCGGGTAAGATAGAAGGCGTACGCCTTGGCACATCCGTAGGGACTGCGCGGATAAAACGGCGTGTCTTCATTCTGGGGGTTGGTAACCGCTTTGCCATACAGCTCGCTGGAGCTCGCCTGATAGAACCGGGACTGAAGGCCGCTCGTGCGCAGCGCCTCGAGCAGACGCGTCGTACCGATCGCGGTGATGTCTCCCGTGTATTCCGGCATGTCGAAGCTCACCCCAACATGGCTCTGGGCAGCCAGATTGTAGATTTCATCCGGCTTCACTTTCATCAGAATCCTGAGGAGTGAGTTACTGTCGCCCAAGTCACCGTAGTGCAGCTGAAAATTCGGCGCATCCCGCGAGATATCCTTGAAAATATGTTCGATGCGGCCGCGGTTGAATGTGGAAGCACGGCGAACGATCCCGTGTACTTCATACCCTTTCGCCAGAAGAAACTCCGCAAGATACGAACCGTCCTGCCCCGTGATCCCGGTAATCAATGCTCTCTTCTTTGACATAACAACGACAGTGAAATTTTAGGAATGCATTTTGGATGCACGGAAATACTCCGAGAGAACATCCGAGAGCATGGTGCGGATTTGATCCTTTGAGAGCGGTTGCACATGAGCGGCATCGCCATTTCGTATCGTTCCTTTCTTGTCAGCTTCGCTCCATTCGCCGTTTGCAAGCAGGATTGGAGGACGCACGACGAACATATCGTTCTCTTCGACGGCATACTGTGACTCTTCCCTGGTCATGAGAATCTCTTCTGTCTTTTCGCCGGGCCGCGCACCGATCACCTGTCGCTTGATCGCATGGGGATCATGGCCGAAACGAGGCGCCAGTTCCTCCACCAGCACATCAATCATGTCGCCCAGGCGCAATACCGGCATCTTGAGGATAAACAGTTCCCCACCTTCCATTCGTTCCATGGCACGAAAGAGGAGTGAGACCGCCTGGGGAATGGACATGAAAAAACGAATCATGTCCGGATCCGTGACGGTGATGGGCCCCCCGCGTTCGATCTGTTTGCAGAAGAGAGGCAGAACGGACCCCCGCGAAGCAAGCACGTTGCCGAAACGGACGCTTGCAAAACGAATGGGCTTGGATCCGGCAAAGTGCATGGCCGAGGTCATCATTTTCTCGGCAAGGAGCTTGGTCGCCCCCATGACATTGGAGGGGCTGGCCGCCTTGTCGGTCGAGATGAGCAACACACGACTCACGCCCTGCGTGATTGCCGCATCGACAAGGTTCTGCGTTCCGATGACATTCGTTTTCACCGCTTCAAAGGAGTTGTACTCACAGAAAGGCACATGCTTGTACGCCGCACAGTGAAAAACGAAGTCGACGCCCTCGAGCGCGCGCAGCAATCGCGGGTAATCACGGATATCGCCCAACAGATAACGCACAACGGGCTGCGCATCCGGCCCCAATTCCTGCTGAAACAAGTACTGCTTGTGCTCATCGCGCGAGAGCACGCGAATCGCCTTGGGCTTCAGTGAAAGGAGCTGGCGCACCACCTCCGATCCGATGGACCCGGTGCCGCCGGTAACAAGGATGGTCTTGTCACGAAAGAAAGACATACGCTTACGAGGGGAAGTGCAAGAGTCCATCTTTCAACGTTTCGCAGACTTTCGCAACATCCTTCTGCGACATTCGTGAGAAAAACGGCAAAGCAATCGTGTGGTCTGCGACGGATTCCGTTATGGGGAAATCCCCTTTCTTGTAACCAAAGTCCCGCCGGTAGAAGGGCTGAAGGTGGATGCAGGGAAAGTAGATGTTGCAGCCGATACCATGCTCTTTCAGATACTGACACAACTGATTACGGTTCTCTGCACTGAAGCGATCTGCAAGATGAACAACATAGACGAACCAACTCACGTCTACCCCTTCCTGTTCCATGGGGACATGTACGTCCGCAGCCAGACCTGCCAAACCCTCCTTGTACCACTGCACGACCTGCTGCCGTTGCCGGATCATGTCTGGCAAACGTGAAAGCTGACTCAAGCCCAACGCGCAATTGATATCGCTGATGCGGTAATTGAATCCCAGACGATGGTGGACGAGAAACTTATCCTCTTCGTCGCGCCCCTGATTGCGAAGTGAGCGGACCATGCGGGCAAGGTCGGCGTTGTCCGTGACGAACATCCCCCCCTCGCCGGTGGTCATCTGCTTGTTGGGATAGAACGCAAATACGGCACAGTCGGCAAACGTTCCTGCTCGTTGTTTTCCGCATATTGAACCCAATGCCTCACAGCTATCTTCAATCAGAAGGAGAGAATGCTTCTTCGCCAGCGCACGCAGCTGCTCCCACTGAGCCAGATAACCGAAAACATCAACCGCCAGAATAGCCTTCGTGCGGGGAGTGATAGCCGCCTCGATTTTAGAAGGATCCAGACAGAGAGTGTCGGGCAGAATATCGACGAACACGGGTTTCGCACGCTCGAAGAGAATACAGTTTGCCGAAGAGATGAAACTGAACGGTGTTGTAATCACTTCGTCGTCGTCGCGAATATCAAGAGCACACATCGCCAGATGAAGTGCACATGTGCCGTTGCTCACCGCCACCGCCTCCTTCGTACCTACAAAAGCGGCAAATTTCTGCTCAAATTCCGGCAGTTTGGGTCCAAGGGAAAGCTGCGGTGTGCGCAGAACTGCCACCACCGCCTGGATATCCTCCTCATTGAGATCGGGCATGGAGAGCGGAATAGTCTGCTGCATCACCGGATACGATAGCCCAAATCCACATGCAGACGCGAACGTTTACCGCTGTTTCAAGAGGCCTTGCGCGCGACAGCCGGCACGCCCAGAGCCGTAATACCATCGCCAAAATCCGTAACTACAGCAGCCCCTGCGCCAATGACAACATGGTTCCCGATGGAAGACAATTCTCTCACGCTGCTTCCGATGCCGATGAATGTCTGCGTCCCGATTTTTACGCCGCCTGCAATATGTGCTCCCGGTGCGATGTGTGTGTAGTCCCCCACCGAGCAATCATGATCAACAGAAGCACTCGTATTCACAATGCATCCTTTGCCCAGTACGGCATCCGGACCGACGACCGTCTGTGCAAGAATGGCACTGCCCGCTCCGATGCGCGCGCTTTGAGAAATCGCCGCGGAAGGATGGATGACAATTGCCATGGGGAACCCCATATCTTCGAGCATCTGTTGCACCTTCGCCCGTGCCGCGCAACCACCGATTGAGACAATGCAGTGCACTCCTTCCTCCTTCAGTTTTTCCAGTGCTTTCTGGTTGCCGAGAATCGGGTAACCCCCATGTTCCCCCGTGCGCGCGTCATCGATGAACCCAAATACACGCCAGTTGCCGGCTGCGGCATCGGCGACGACTTTGCCATGACCTCCGGCGCCGAACAGAATGAGAGGAAGAGATGCCATAGTCATGCAGTGTAGCCGGAAGCCACCGATCCCTCCATGAGGAAGGTGCGAAGAATACCGGCAATCCGTTCGCTCGCCTTTCCGTCACCATAGAGATTCTTGCACTGCTTAAGCTTCGCGCGAAACGTGACATCGCTCATTGCGGTCTGAATGGCGGTGCGGATGCGTTCGGCATCGTACGGCGCGTCGAGGACATTCCCCGAACGTGTCCGCCCCTTCTGGCGTCCGCCAATGTTCACAACGGGAAGACGGAAGGACGCCGCCTCGATGATGCCACTCGAACTATTGCCGACAAGTATGTCCGCCGCCGCCATCCACGAAAGGAATATAGTGTGCGGGACGCTTTGCATAAAACGCACGTTTTTTCTTTTCTGCGCAAATTCCTGAAGCGCCTTGTTCATGGCCATACCGCCGGCATCGGCATTCGATCCGAAGATCACGATAGTACCATCAAACGACTCCAGTGCCTTGAGTGAGGACTCCAATTGTGCCGAAGGAGAAAATGCCTCAAGCGTGTCGGGGTGCTGCAGAAAGAGGAGAAGAGAACCGACGATCGGCAACCCGGCTTCCGTGAGTAATTTTTCTTTGGAAGTAAGTTTGACCGAGGCGATCGTATCGAGCGCCGGAGCGCCTGTGCGATGCACTTGTCTCCCACGATCACCAAGCATGCGGCGCACGCGCTCTGCATCCTCTTCCGTCGAGGTACAGTGAACGGAAGCCAATTGTGAAATGGTATGCCGTGCCGCGTCATCCACGGAACCGGAAAGCTCGCCCGCATGCAATTGCGCGACGGGAATACCGCAGTAAGTAGCCGCAACGGTCGCTGCTAATTGCTCGCCGCGATCCCCCAGCACCAGCACGAGGGAAGGTTTGCGCTCAGCAAAAACACGCGCGCACTCGACTGTCGTCTTTCCCACAAATTCCGCCATGGACGCAGGCGTGTCTTTAAGGGAAAGCGTATCCATTTCGGCGACAATTTGGAATCCGTCACGGCGGATCTCTTCGATCGTCGAGCCGAATTCCTTCTTCAGGTGCATCCCCACTGCCAGTACTTCCAGCTTCAGATCTTTCGTGCGCTCGATCGCCCGGAAGACCGGGACGTAGATCCCATAATCCGCGCGCGTGCCGGTGATGGCGAGAATGGTTTTCATTGAAACATGTCCCATGTGAGTGGTGTTCCTGCCGTGATGTCCATCATCAGCTTCCTTCCGATGACATCCTGCACAAATTTCGGCGCGATGCCCGTGCCCGGCCTGCGGATGGCGATCATCTCAGTCACGAGTATCTCCCCTTTTTGAAGATCACGACAGGCAACAACGCTCCGGCGCGCAACCGAGCGCACGTTCTCTTCGCACGGCTGGCATTTTTTCTCGCCCGTCCCGAGGGCTTCCTTCAGCATAGGAACATTCTTCAGGGCCTCTGCATCTCTGATGATACGAATCATCTGCGTGAGTTCCCCAGGTTCCAGTGATGCCGCGTGATCGGGGCCGGGCAGGGTTCGGTCAAGAGTGAAATGCTTTTCGAGGACCTGTGCGCCCAGCGCTGCTGCAGTCAAGGCCACATCAATGCCTTCTGTGTGGTCGGAAAAGCCGACGGGAACATGGAATGCCTGACGCAGAGTTTCCATGGCCCGCAGATTGATTTGGTCGACAGGTGCCGGATAGGCGCTGACGCAGTGAAGCAGGGTAAGCGGAACGTTCGCGGACGTAAAAATTTCCACGGCTTCGCGCACCTCTTCGAGGGAACACATGCCCGTGGAAAGAATGACATCGGCACCGAGAGCAGCGACATTTTGTAAGAATGGAAGATTCGTGGTTTCGCCCGAAGGGATTTTCAGCGTCTTGAGTTTGAGAGAGAGCAAAAATTTGGCAGAGACGATATCGAACGGGGTCACGATGAGTTCGATACTCCGCTCTTTCGCATGATCGGCGAGCCGCCGGTACGCCTCTTTCGGCAACATGAGGGAAGTGAACATCTCTTTCTGGTCGCGCCAGACATTTTTTTCTTTCTGATAAGAGGCCAGAGGTGCCGCACCGGCCAACTCGTCCGGATCGAAGAGCTGGAATTTGACGGCATCCGCCCCGGCATCACTGGCGGCATCCACCAGACGCATGGCCATATCCTCTTTGCCGTTATGGTTCACGCCGGCCTCGGCAATGATGAACACCGATGAAGAAGAAGATGGATTTCTCTGCATAAAAACGGCAATACGACCAGAGGCTCAATCTATAACCCTTTTGACGTCTTTTCAATACACTATCCCCGATGCATAGCGTTCGCGTGATCCCCCGGCTCGACATCAAGGGGCCCAATGTGGTGAAGGGTATTCACATGGAAGGGCTGCGCGTGATCGGCACACCAGCAGAACTTGCGCGCAAGTACTACGAACAAGGTGCAGACGAGCTCATTGCCATGGATATCGTCGCCTCGCTCTATCAGAGAAACCCTGACTTTGATCTGATGCGCTCGATCGCCGATGAGCTCTTTATTCCACTCACCATGGGCGGGGGAATTCAATCCCTCCACGACATCAACAATTTTCTTCGCGCCGGGGCCGATAAAGTCGCCATAAACTCCCATGCCATCCGCAACCCGAATCTGCTGCCTGAAGCAGTACGCCAGTTCGGCTCACAGTGCATCGTGCTCTCGATCGAAGCCAAACGTCGTCCGGGCGGCGGATGGGAGGCATACACAGACGGCGGGCGTGAACATTCGGGGCTGGACGCTATCGAATGGATCAAGCGCGCACTAGCCGAGGGCATAGGTGAAATATTGCTCACATCCGTAGACTTCGATGGGACAAAGAAAGGATATGACCGGGAACTTCTTGCTGCTGTGACGGCGTTCGCCGATGTACCCGTAGTCATCCATGGCGGTGCGAAGGATGCCGCGTCACTGACGGAGGCAATCCAAAAAGGTCACGCCGATGCCGTGAGCATGGCCTCTATTCTTCACTACAACGAATGGACCATTGGAAAATTAAAAGAGGAACTCAGTGCGCAATTTATTCCCATTCGCATCTTCTGATATGCCAAAAATTTGTGTTATCGACTACGGCATCGGAAACATTCACAGTGCACTCAAGGGGCTGCGCTGTTTCGCGGAAAATGTCGTGCTGAGTGAGGACCTCAAAGAAATTCATGACGCCGATGCGCTCGTGCTGCCGGGGCAGGGGGCGTTTGAGGCGGGGATGGAAGGGCTTCGCGTCCGCGGGCTGCTTGATGAAGTGAAAACTGCAGCGGCCGAAGGCAAACCTATCCTCGGTATCTGTTTAGGCGCTCAGCTACTGCTCGAAAAGGGATACGAATTCGGCGAGTGGGAGGGGCTCGGGCTCATCCCGGGAGAAGTGGTGCACTTTCCGTCGCTTGAAGGCGGGGCAAAAACACCCCACATGGGCTGGAATTCCATCGATCCAAAAAATAGCGCCCTCCTTGTTCCCTCTCCCCTTGGGAGAGGGTGGCGCGAAGCGCCAGGAGAGGGGCAAACGGGGGCCAAAGCATGGAATGGAACGGTTCTCGAAGGGATAACCGCTGGCACAGACATGTACTTCATCCATTCTTTCATCCTTCAGCCGAAAGACGAAGCGCACATACTGGCCGAAACAACATATGGCGGCCTGACATTCTCTTCCGTTGTCGGAAAGGGTTCAATCATCGGTTGCCAGTTTCACCCTGAGAAAAGCGGAAAAATGGGTCTCCGCATCATTGAAAATTTCATCCATCTGGCAGAAGATGCCTCCCGTCGGTCCCCTTCATAACCCGACACACTCCATGGAAGGCCCTTCCGCTGCCACCGCTTGCCAATCCATCGCGGAAGAGAATAAACACGAGCGCCAATACGGTCTGCCGGACACGGTGAAGTTCTGCCGAAAGTGTGTCATGCCCAATACCCGACCGTCTTCCTGCAACGAATATCAACACAGTATCCGCCTCAAGCACCGGTACATCGACTTCGATGAAGAGGGCGTGTGCAGCGCCTGCCGGTTCTGCGAAGCCAAATACGATGGAACGATCGATTGGAATGAGCGTGAAAAGGAGCTATTTGATCTCCTTGCGCAGTACAGGAGCAAAGACGGTTCGTACGATGTGCTCGTGCCGGGGAGTGGCGGCAAGGACAGCTGTTTCGCCTCCCATGTCCTCAAGTACAAGTACGGCATGCATCCGCTCACCGTCACATGGGCACCTCACCTGTACACGGATATCGGCTTCCGCAATTTCCAGAACTGGATCCATGTCGGCGGGTTCGACAATTACCTCTTCACCCCCAACGGCAAGACACACCGCCTCCTCACCCGTAATGCCTTCCTCCATCTGCTGCATCCGTTTCAGCCGTTCATCCTGGGGCAGAAGACATTCGCTGTGAAAATGGCCATCAAGTACAATATCCCTCTGATCTTCTACGGCGAGAGCCCGGGAGAATACGGCGCCAACGTGTCGATCCACCAGAAGAAGTTTTCCAGTGACGACAAGAACAATGCCGGCTTCCGTTTCGATTTTCTGCTGGGGAAAAGCCTCGACGAGATTTATCTGGGCGGCGTTTCGGTTACCGAGTATCTGGAAAAAGGAGTTCCGAAAGGGGATCTGGCCCCCTACTTCCCGGCAGATCCGTTCGAAATCGAAAGGCAGAAGATTGAATTCCACTATCTGGGCTACTACTTAAACTGGCACCCGCAGGAAACCTTCTACTACGCCGTAAAGCACTGCGGGTTCGAGCCCGCTCCCGAACGCACGCCGGGAACCTATAGCAAATATAACAGCCTGGATGACCGCACGGACGACTTCTTCTACTACACGACACTCATCAAATTCGGCTACGGCAGGGCGACGCAGGATGCCGCGCAGGAAATCCGGAACAAAGAGATCACACGCAAAGAAGGCGTTGCACTGGTTCAACGGTTTGGGCGCGAGTTCCCACACCGCTACTTTAAGGATTTTCTCGAATACATCGATATCGACGAAAAGAAATTCTGGGAGACCGTTGATGCGTACCGCGATCCCAGCCTGTGGAAAAAAACCACAGAGGGCTGGAAGCTTAAGCACGTGGTGCAGTGATCAATCAGAGTGACCATCCTCCGTCCACGACCAGATTATGCCCCGTGATGTAACAAGCATCTTCAGAAAGTAGGAACGCTGCTGCCGGAGCAATATCTTTTGGAATGGCCATGCGCCGTAGTGGAGTGTGTGCTTCGTAGCGCTTCACAAAAGTGTCAATCTGGTCATCGAAAATTCCTCCCGGAGAAATGGCATTCACCCGCACGCCATGCGACCCATAGTAGGCCGCCAGATATCGAGTGAGATTGATGATACCTCCCTTGATCGCGCTGTACGCGGCGGGCATCGTCATGGTCGTACCTTCATAGAGAGAGAAATCCGGCGCCTCGAATCCGTAAATCGATCCGATGTTGATAAGTGATCCCGTCTTCGCTTGCTTCATATGTTCCAGCACGACCTGGCAACAGCGGAAGTACCCACCCAGATGCATTTGCACGTTTTGATCCCATGAAGCGGGAGGAATCTTTTCAAACGGCAAACCCCAGTCTGCCGTACGAGGATAAGCGTTATTGATCCAGCCATGCAGAGCACCGAATTTCTTTTGAACTTCCTGCACGCAGGAGCGGATAGAATCGCTATTCGTGATATCCATATGCACGGTGCCTTTATCAAGATCGGTCTTGCAATGAATATCGGCGGAAATCGCCGTTGCGCCCGCCTGACGACAATGAGAAACAAACTCTTTGCCGAGGAGCCCCTCCCCTCCGGTCACGACGATGATGCGATCGGTCAGATTACTCATGGAGAGTGAGGTGTAAGACATCGCAGGCTTCCTGTGCGGAGTTTATCGGCTTCTCGCCTGTCTCTAGGCAATGCAGGAAATAGCGCATCTGCGAGGAGTATAGATCCGTCATGGTGAGGGACGAGGAGAAAAGCTCCTTTTCACCTGCTTTAATGGAGGACTGCAGTAGATCCACTATCCATGTCTCATCCTCAAAGAGGATTTCCACCGTTCGTTTGGAATCCTTGCGGTAGTAGTTCAGGGTGATCGTGGCGGAGAATGCGTCGTAGGTGAGGACAGAATGCGCGTAGTCCACAGCCGGCATACGCAGGGAAGAAACATTGCGCAATGTATGTGAAACCGCAGAGGGCTTACCAAAGAGCCAGAAAAGATAATCCATTTCATGAATGAGCTCCATGTGTACGCCTCCACTCTGCGCAGGATCAAAACGAAAACTCTTCTGCCAGTCTTTATCCGGAATCCAATCAGGAAGGTACGATCCACAGTAACTATTCACTTCGTTGATCTGTTTCTTGGTCTCTGCGAGGTGTTCGCGGACGAATTGAAGACAGGGATGATGTCGCAAAACACAAGCCACGTAGGTCACGGCATCACCACGAAGCAGCATCATGATCTTCTCCGCCTCTTCTTCCGTTCGCACCACCGGCTTCTCGATAAAAAGAGGACACTTAAGCGGTAGCACCTTCTCAATGGAGGAAAAGTGGAGGTGCGTTGGGTTGGAGATGATAACAAAATCCGGAGTAACGGGGAGCTCATCTAAAGAACGGATATTCCGGACATCTTCGAACTCCTCCGCATCAGACGAAGAGCGCAGAGCATAGATCGTCGCATCTGCACCGATCGTCTTGAGTGCAGCAATGTGTTTCTTTGCGATGGAGCCGAGACCGATGATGAGAATGTTCATGAGAAGAAACCGAGCTGATGGTTTACAAGGAGATATTCAAGAAATGCAAAGTCCTCCGATGTATCAAGATCAAAACACGGGTGAGACATTTCATAAATGAGCGAACGCTCCGTAACGGCACTCTGAGGATCTGCATCGAAGAATGCGCGACGATAGAAGTAGAAGGACGCGTTCATATCGTAGACCTTCGGTGCCCTCTGACGTGACAGAACGGTATCCGCAGAGCGCTTGCAGACATGCACGTATCCGTCTTCCCCCTTCTCCACCATATTGAAGTAGGGATTTCTGCGTGCAGGACTGACAGAGAAGAGATTGAGCGCATCAGGATCTTTTTGGAGTAGAGCGAATCCCTGCTGCAAATCATCCATCGTGCGTAGAGGTGAGGTGACATCGAGATCAAGCAGATAGTCATAGCGCTTCTGACTACGCTCTTCCTCGTGAAGAAGTAGATGCTGCAGAACAGGAATCTTGCCTGCCGTATCCAAAGCAAGTTCTGCGGGGCGCATATAATCGCTCTCGAGCCCGACTTGTGCCGCAGCGGACCGGATCTCATTGTTGTCTGTAGAGAGCGCAATATCCGCCTCGGTCTGTTTGGCAAATTGCTGCGCATGACGAATGCTGTAGGCGATGAGCGGTGTGCCGTTTACCTCACGGATATTCTTGCCGGGAACTCCTTTAGAGCCGCCGCGGGCGCAAATGGTGATAAGAAGGGACATGCGATAAGGGGGAATCAGGACGACTTCTTCTCATACTTGACCCACGACTCTTTCGGCAAGTGTACAGGTCCGTAGGACGACGGTTCACCCCATGGGTTGTCTTTCCACCATTCGCCATTTTCAATCCACCACACACGAGGATCGTGGAACGTATCTGCTATACGGAAAAATTCCTCCTCTTTCATTCCGGTCATCGAGAGGAAGTACTCAAGCGACTTTCGGGGAACCACATGGTCATATTTTCGCACCAGCTCAATACCCTGCTCCCGTGTCATCACTCCCAAACGAATGTCTTTGGACGTGTGATCGGTACACCGACCGTACCCGAATTTCACGAACTTCAACCAGTCCTTGATACCGTTCTCGTGAATATCATCCACATTGGAAATGGTGCGATAGGTGCGTTCGCTCACCTCGTTGCTCGGCTTGAACCCGAACTCCTGCATATGTTTGGCGTTCGCATTGCCATCCCAATAGGTGTAAACGCCTAAATGAATACCGCGTACGCCCACACGTGCGATCTCTTCATCCGGAGGAAACTTCGCCCACAACAGATCTTGCTCGGTGAGCCCCTCGTCGCCCACGAAGTCATTCCAGTCGTATCCGCGCAGATAACTCTCTTTGCGGTCACGTACGGTGAACTCGGGACGATCGGACAAACTATACTGTCCGGCGAGATCCAGGAATCCGTGCTCGCCGTAGATCACAAGCGGGATGTTGAACCGCACTGCCACCTGAAAGGGCAGTGTCCACACGCCACAGTGGAAATGCCAGCTCATGTCGCCCATTTTCCTGAATCCGGCGATATTCATTTTACTGACCATTTTGAGGCTCGGCGTGAAGATGTAGTGATCCACGCCAAATGCCCTGCTGATGTTGCGCAGATTCTGCTCCGCTGTCTCGGTGTAGTTGTGCGTGTAGTAGGTGACGAGCAGGGGCTTCAAACCAAGCTTTTTGGTGATGTACCACACCTGGAAGTGACTGTCCTTTCCGCCGCTCACGGGAATGATGCAATCATAATTGCTGCCGTCTTTGCTTCTATGCTCCTCGAGCAGTCGGCGGAATTCCTCCTCCCGGGCTTTCCAGTCGATACTCGACTTCTCATCGGTAACGTCACACCCACTGCAAACACCATCATCCCGCATGGCAAGGTTTACCGCGATGATGGGGTATGTGCAACGCTTGCAATACTGCATGGAAGAAGCGGAAAGAATGAGATTTCCAGTCTATCGCCCTACAGACGCACGTCAATTCCGGCAGCCCGAATTTCCTGCTTGGCGTGGATGACGCTCTGTTCCGAAAAATGGAAGATGTTTGCCGCCGCAACGGCCGATGCCCTGCCTTCCTTCAGCCCCGCCACGAAATCGGAGAATTTTCCAACCCCTCCGAGCGCGATCACGGGAATGGAAACGCTTTCTGCGACTTCGCGGACCAGCGCCAGATCGTAACCCGTCCCGGTGCCGTCACGATCGATGGACTGCAGCAGAATTTCCCCTGCTCCACGCCGCTCAGCCTCTTGGGCCCATTCAACAGGCGTCATGCCAGTCGGCTCACGGCCGAAGTGCTTGTATACCTCGCAAGTACCGGTGGCAGGATCGCGCTTCACATCAATGCATACGACAATGCACTGGTTGCCGAATGCCTGCGACGCCTTCTCGATGAAAATCGGGTCGTCGAGCGCCTGCGTATTAATACTGACTTTGTCCGCCCCATTCCTGAGACGAATGCGTATGTCGTCGAGGGTGCGGATCTTGCCGCCGAAGGTGAGCGGGATCATGCACTTCTCCGAAACGTAACGGATCATCGCGATGATATCGTTCGTCATCGTGGCGGGGATGTTCTTATTGGAACTGGTGGAACCAATCACGCTCATGGTCTCACGAAAATCGTGTGTGTCATCGCGGTTAATATCGAGGTAGATGAGCTCATCGGCCTTCCAGGCGGTGTAGCGCTCCACTTGGCCCAGCGGATCACCCGTATGCTGATGGAACGTAAAGGTGCGGCTGCGCACGAGAATGCCGTTCTTGAGGAGGAGCACGGGAATGAGGCGCGGCTTGAGCATTACGCGAGTGAAAGGAAATTGCGGAAGATCTGCAGCCCATCGTCATGACTTTTCTCGGGATGGAATTGGGCTCCACAAATATTGTCGGATTCGACCAGCGCCGTGACGGCCTGTCCATATTCGCACGTGCCGGCGATGACCTGCGGATCCTCCGGAATGAATTGGTAGCTGTGTACAAAGTAGAACGCAGGACGGTGCGTGAATCCGGCTGCAATCGGATGTTGTCCTGAGAGGTTTACATCGTTCCACCCGATATGGGGCAACCTGCACTCCGACTGTGCAGTATCGATGAGTCGCACGGCCCCTGGAATGAAACCAAGCCCTTGATTTCGCCCGTGCTCGAATCCCTCCGTCGCAAGCAATTGCATGCCCAGGCAAATGCCAAGCATCGGTTTTTTCTTCTCTAGCGCTTCCTCCCGGAGCACAGAGATGAACCCCCGCTCTGTGAGCCCCTTCATTCCTTCACTAAAACTCCCCACCCCCGGAAGGATGATATGCGTGGCATCGACGAGAGCTGCGAGGTCGGCGGTGACATGCACCGGCACCTGCAGACGCAAGACGGCGTTACGCACGGAGGTAAGGTTTCCAACGCCGTAATCGATGATGGCAACGGACAAGGCCACAGAATGAGAGAAAAATTCTCTGCGCCACAATACAGACAATTGACCGAGAAAACAGCCGTCCATCACCTGTAAAACCCGTGATTTTCGCTGAAAAAACGTCTGATATGGTACGATTGGCTCGTGAGTATCGATAGCAACCTCTCTGTTCTCATCACCGGCGGCACGGGATCCTTCGGCAAGAAATTCGTCGAGATGGCCTTGAAAGGGCCACATCCTCGTAAGCTCATCGTCTTCAGTCGTGATGAACTTAAGCAGCATGAAATGCGTGTGGAGGGCTTCAACGACAAGTGCATGCGCTACTTCATCGGGGATGTACGTGACCGCGAGAGGCTTAAGCGCGCCATGAACGGGGTGGATATCGTTATTCATGCAGCTGCGCTGAAACATGTTTCTGCATGCGAGTACAACCCCATCGAAGCGATACAGACGAATATTATCGGTGCGCAGAACATCATCAACGCGGCGATCGACGCCGGAGTGAAGAAAGTGATCGCACTCTCGACCGACAAGGCGGTGAATCCGGTGAACCTGTATGGTGCCTCCAAGCTCTGCGCGGAGAAGCTGTTCGTGCAGGGCAACGCCTACTCGGGCACGGGAGGCACGCTCTTCAGCTGTGTGCGGTACGGTAACGTAATCGGAAGCCGCGGCAGTGTCGTTCCATTGTTCAGGGAACAGTGCAAAACCGGAACCGTTACGATCACCGACGAGCGCATGACCCGCTTCTGGCTCACAGTCGAGCAGGGGGTGAATTTCGTTCTCCGCTGCCTCAAAGACATGCACGGCGGCGAGATCTTCGTCCCCAAGATCCCCAGTGCCAGGCTTACCGATCTAGTGGAAGCACTGGCCCCCGGCTGTAAGAAAAATATCACAGGTATCCGTGCCAGCGAGAAACTGCACGAGTGCCTGCTCTCGGGAGACGAGGCCCGTCACACAGTGGAGCTCCCCGATATGTTCGTTGTCGAGCCTGAAGATGACTCGTGGGGCTTTGACTACTGGAAAGGATCTCACCCGCCGGAAAACTGGCAGTACAGCAGCGATGCGAATACGCAGTGGCTCACACAGAGTGAATTGCTCTCTCTTCTGTCAGCCGACGCCCACTGAGCAAGCCCATGTCAAAACTCGCCCTCCACGGCGGCTCCCCCGTACGCACAACACTCCTCCCCTACGCACATCAATCTGTGAACGAAGATGATATTGCAGCGGTAACCGCCGTACTGCGATCGGACTGGTGGACAACGGGGCCCGCGATCGGGGAATTTGAAAAAGCGTTCGCCGCATTTGCGAAAACCAAGGAAGCAGTGGCTGTGAGCAACGGAACCGCCGCCCTTCATTCCGCATTCTACGCGGCAGACATCGGGCCGGGCGACGAGGTGATCGTGCCGCCCATGACCTTTGCGGCAACTGCCAACGCTGCGGTCTTTCTGGGAGCAACACCCGTGTTCGCCGATTGCGATGCTCAAACGCTTCTCATTGATCCCGCGCAGGTGGAAAAAGCTGTTACGAAGAAAACAAAAGCCGTCGTCGCTGTGGATTACGCGGGCCAGCCATGTGATTACGATGCCTTGCATGCCATTGTGAAGGAACATAAGCTCCCGCTCATCGCCGATGCCTGCCACGCACTCGGAGGCAGCGAGCATGATCGACCGGTAGGTTCCCTCGCCGATGCCAGTACCTTCAGCTTTCATCCTGTTAAACCTCTCGCAACGGGTGAAGGTGGCATGATCACCACCGATAACACCGCAATGGCCGAGCGTATGCGCCGGTTTCGGAACCACTGCATGACCACCGATCACCGCGAACGACAGGAGAAGGGATCGTGGTATTACGAGGTGACAGATCTGGGGTACAACTACAGACTGACGGATATCCAGTGCGCACTTGGCAGAAGCCAGCTCAAACGTGTGCCCGAGTGGACGCAGCGCCGGCAGGAGATTGCGCAAAAATATGACGAGGCGTTTCAGACGATAGTGGGGGCGAAACCGTTGAACATACGAAAAAATGTGGAGCACGCCTACCATCTGTATGTCATTGAGCTGGAGCCGGAGCACCTTTCGGCGGACCGCAATGAAATTTTTCAGGCAATCCGCGCCGAGAACATCGGTGTGAACGTGCACTATATTCCTGTGCATCTGCATCCCTTCTACCGAAAGAAATTTGGAACCAAAGAAGGGCTCTGCCCGGTGGCCGAGCGCGCTTTCGAACGCATCATTTCCCTCCCGGTCTTCGCGGCCATGCAGGAACAGGACGTCGCAGATGTCATTCATGCGGTCAAAAAAGTTCTCACCCACTACGCCGTACGAAAGTGACTGTGAAGCTATGAAAACCGTTGCCATCATTCAGGGGCGTATGAGCTCGCGGCGACTGCCGGGAAAGATTTTGGAAGACATAGCCGGATCGCCCCTTCTTGCGCATGTCATTCGGCGCACCAAAGCCGCAGACCGGTTTGATGAAGTGATCGTCGCCACCTCTGCCGATTCCTCCGATGATCGTGTACAGGACTTCTGCAAAATGGAAAATGTCCCCTGCTTCCGTGGAAGTCTCAACGACGTGCTGGATCGCTACTATCAGGCAGCAAAATCCTCCGGCGCGGATCGTATCGTGCGTCTGACTGCCGATTGTCCCCTGCTGGATCCCGTCGTCATCCGCATGGTGATCGATGCGCTCGATGAGCACTATGACTATGTGAGCAATGCGTTGCACAGAACGTATCCTAAGGGTCTCGATACCGAAGCCTTTTCTCTGCAAACCCTCGCCCGCGTGTGGGAGCAGGCTCGTCTTCCTTCGGAACGTGAGCACGTCACGCCCTTCATCTACAAAAACCCCACTCTTTTCCGTATCAAAGAAATTACACAGCAGACAGATCGCTCCACTCTGCGCTGGACAGTGGATGAACAGCGTGACTTGGATTTCGTCCGGGCGGTATATAAGGAACTCGGCGACGGTGTTTTCCATCAGGAGGAGATTCTGTCTTTGCTCAAAGCTCATCCGGAGATACAAAAGCTGAACGAAGGCATCGATCCCAATGAAGGATACCGCCAGTCACTGGAGGAAGATGCGGCATTCCTTCCTCCTGCGCAGTTATGAAACTTCTCTTTCGCACCGACGGCAATGCCACAATCGGCCTCGGGCACGTAATGCGTTGTCTGGCACTGGCGCAAGCGGCGCGTGAAGCCGGGCACTCATCAATATTCGTCATGACACCGAACGAAGAAAAAATCTCAGACCGTTTACAAGAGGAACATTGCACGGTGATCTCGATGAAGGCGAGGCCGGGAAGCAGAGAGGATGCGACTGAAACAGCAAACCTCGCCCGCGAGCACGGGGCGGACTGGATTATCGTGGACGGCTACCAATTCGACGGCGATTATCAAAAAGCTATTCGGGAAGGAGACGTCCCCCTTCTGTTTATCGATGACTATGGACATGCTAAGCAATACGCAGCCGACATCATCCTGAACCAGAATTTTTATGCCGAAGAAATGGAGTATCAAAGCGACGGAATATCGCCACAACTGTTACTCGGACCGCAATATGCGCTGCTGCGCCAGGAATTCGTGCAATGGAAGAGGCACGACCGACTTATTACCGAAGAAGCCACCAAGATCCTGATCAGTATGGGTGGAGCCGATGCCGAAAATACAACGGGAAGGATACTGCAGTGTCTGCAGAACCTTGACCGGACAGGGCTGGAAATCACCATAGTCAGTGGCGCCGCCAACCCGCACAAGAAACTGCTGGAAAAAGCTGCAGTAATATCGCGTCACCCCACACATCTGCTTTTCAATGTCACGAATATGGCTGCTCTGATGGCAGAAGCTGATATTGGCATCTCGGCGGGAGGCTCAACGTGCTATGAACTGCTGTATATGGGACTACCGGCCATCGTGTTCATCACGGCTGATAATCAGGAACGTAATGTGCACGCCCTTGAACGGGGGCATGCGATCGTCGGTGCGGGAAGAAATGCCGATACGCTGACACATCTGCTCAAATCGCTTCTATCGGACCAATCGAAACGCGGCGCCCTGAGTATGAAAGGCCGTGGAATAGTGGATGGGCTGGGATGCTCTCGTGTACTCTCGGCCATGCAACTCACGCATGGAAAATGCCAATGACCCGCAGGCCCGCAAAGAGTTTTGGAACAGTCGAGCGCACCTGGGCCTGCAGGCAGGTTCGCAGGATATCACGGCCAAGAAATTGGAAATTGAGGCTATTGCCTCACATGTGAACGACGGCATGGCCGTACTGGATATCGGATGTGGCAACGGCATTACCGCCATCGAACTAGCCCGCCGGTTTTCCGTAACCGTGACAGGAATCGACAATGCGGAAAAGATGGTCTCGGCCGCAGAAGAATTGGCGGCAAAAGAGACACGGAAAGGGAAAACTTCGTTCCGCGTGGGAGATGCCACACGATTGCCAGTGGATGCCGGAATATTCGATGTTATCTACACCGAGCGCACGCTGATCAATCTCTCAGATGGACAAATGCAGGAAAAAGCGATTGCGAACATCACGCGCCTGCTCGCGCCAGGCGGGAAGTACCTGATGTGCGAGAACAGTACGCAGGGTCTCAAACGTATTAATGATCTGCGTATCCAGCTCGGCCTAAAGGAAATCCAGCCTCCTTGGCACAACTGCTACATCGACGATGAGGCCATGAGGAAACTTGTTCTACCCGGCATTACTCTCGAGTGTGTTGAAGACTTCAGTGGCACGTACTATTTTTTAAGTCGCATTGTAAATGCGTATCTTGCTGCCCGGCGCGGAGAAGAACCAAAGTACGACGATCCCATCAATACACTTGCCCTCAGGCTGCCATCTCTCATTGAAGGCTTTGGGCAGACAAAGTTGTGGGTCTGGCGTGCATCATGAAAGAGACTGTTGTCATCAACGGCCGAACTGTAGGAACAGGACATCCTGTCTACATCATCGCAGAACTCTCGGCGAACCATGGGGGAAATTTCGATCGCGCCATCGAAACAATCCGCGCAATGAAGGAATCAGGGGCGGATGCCGTGAAGCTGCAAACCTACACCGCTGATACAATGACGATTGAGAGTGATCGTGAAGAATTCAGAATCAAAGGAACGATGTGGGAGGGAAAAACACTGCACCAGCTCTACAGCGAAGCCATGACACCATGGGAGTGGCAGCCAAAGCTCAAGGCGGAAGCAGAACGTCTGGGGCTCGACTGCTTTTCAAGTCCTTTCGACGCCACGGCCATCGAATTTCTGGAAAAGATGAACGTGCCCGCTTACAAGATCGCCTCGTTTGAGATCACCGATCTCCCTCTCATCGCGTTTGCGGCGCGCAAAGGCAAGCCAATGATCATTTCAACGGGCATGGCAAGCGAGCAGGAGATTCAGGAAGCCGTTGCGTGCTCACAATCGGTCGGTAATGACCAGATCATTCTACTCAAATGCACGAGCGCCTACCCCGCACCGCCTGAGGAGATGAACCTGCGCACGATTCCGGATATGCGCGAACGCTTCAAGGTTCCTATCGGCCTCTCGGATCACTCACTCGAACTCGCCATTCCCATAGCCGCAGTGGCATTGGGTGCTTGCGCCATTGAAAAACACTTCTGCCTTTCGAGAAAGGAACCAGGACCCGATACTGCTTTCTCACTGGAGCCGCAGGAATTCCGTGTCATGGTGGATACCGTGCGCATAACGGAACGCGCCCTTGGCACAGTGTCATACGAACCGAGTGAGAAAGAGAAAACGAGCAAAAAATTCAGGCGTTCGCTCTATGCCGTTGAGCCGATCGCGAAAGGAGAAGTCTTCACAGAGAAAAATATCCGCTCCATCCGCCCTGCAAACGGTTTGCCGCCAAAAGAACTCCCGAATGTTCTGGGCAAGCACGCCAAAAGCGACATTGAGCGGGGAACGCCCCTTACGTGGAATCTCATCGAGACAAAGAACACCGCCAAAGAAGATTGAATGACGGGGCCCCTTCGGTATGATCGCGTCAATGGATCGGCTGAACGTCATTCTGAAGGCTTTTGACGGTGACCCGTTGGATAAGAAGTATGTGCTTGAGCGCGCATTCAAAAATATTCCATTGGGGACGTACGTTTCGATTTGTGACAAGAAGGAGGGATCACCTGTCCTGCAGGCGGATGAGGAAATTTGGCTTGAGGCGGCTCTGTTTCGGGAAGGGCGATACAGTGAAGAGGAACTGAATGCGTGCGCCCCGATTGACGAAGCACTTATTGAGAGCATGCGGCACTACGAAGCGGTCTTCATGGATATGGTGGACCGGTATGCGAACAAAATGGAAGAATTTCTCATATCGGGCGACGTGCCCTACGCCGAGCGTAAGCGGATCTACTACGCCAATCTGCGGTACTGGAACCACATGCTCGAATCAAAGAAAATCGACGTGGTCCTCATGAACCATGAACCGCATCAGTGCTACGACTACGTGCTCTACGGGCTCTGCAAAGTAAAGAACATCCCCATCCTCTACCTCGCCAGAGTATTCACGATCGATACGTGCTTCGTCGTGGCAGACTGGGAAAATCCTGCACCGGAACTGCGCGAAGCGCTCTTGAGGCTTCACGAGGAGGAGCCTGACCCGAACAAACCCGTGGAGCTCTCGAAAAATTACGAGGCATACTTCGATCTCTTCCGGAACAAACAACCGGCTCCATGGTACAAACCAAAGGGCGTGAAGCTGAAGCCACAGAGATTCGTTTCGCGGTGGTGGAGGCAGGCAATCAAGATCCTCAAGCGGGATCCGAAACGCTTTGTCGTCTCCCTGTTCTCAGGACAGTTCTGGTCGCGCAAACTCCACCAGCACAAGGCCATTCAATTCTACGACCAGCACATCAGGGTGCCGAACCTCAACAAGCCATTCATCTACATCGCTTTACACTACCAGCCCGAAGCCACGACGCTGCCGTTAGCCGGCGCGTATGTGGAGCAGGACCGCATCATCCAGCTGCTGGCCGCCCATCTCCCCCCGCACGTGGGCATCTACGTCAAAGAGCATCCCGCGCAGAGCGAACGATGCCGCAGCGAGGCCTTTTATCAATCTCTCCTCGCCATCCCCTCCGTGACATTCATCCCACGGGAAACAGATACGTATGAGCTTGTCGATCGCTGCCTGGCGGTCGCCACGGCCACGGGGACCGTCGGCTTCGAGGCGATGATGCGCCAAAAACCTGTGCTCATGTTCGGCCATTTCGTCTATCAGTACGCTCCTGGCATCTACCAAATCCGCACCGTCGAAGATTGTAAATCTGCCATTCAAGAAATCATGAGTCAAAAGGAGCCACATACGGTGCGTGATGTGCGCATGTTCCTCAAGGCGCTTGAGCAATGCGCCACCCCCTTCCCCGGCCCACCCGATAGCCCTTTCGAGGAATACACTCAGAGGGAGAAATCTGAGCTGGTTGGTGCACTCATTGAGCAAAAAATACGCTCCGTCGTCAGCGGCTTACCCGCCATTTAAGCCTTAACACCAAAGCACGTATCCAGCTCCTCGATGATCGCTGCGCTGCAAGATTGAGCATTCTCATCTTTACTCAAACGAGACACGTTGAAGCAGAAAGGATCGGTAACACCGTGCACACAGGTTTCCTCCATTGCTTTCAAAAGCAGCCGGCATTCAAGGAGGGTCGGCACCTTGCCTTCGGCAAAAATGGAATGGATCGCCTGACGGCAATCTTCACGCGTGTGAATACGATACGCACCAGACGCATATTGGTAGTAGCAATGACCGAAAAGAAGAACCGGCTTGCCGCGAAAGAGCCCTTCGAATCCTGCCGTCCCCGCCGCCGTGACCGTGGCCCTGCAGTGTTCACGCAGCATAAACGTATCAAATCCCCTCGGCACAAACCGCACCTTGGAAAGATTTGCAAACCTACGGTAGAAATCCGCATCGCGCTTCTGCGTACCGCTCGGTCGTGGGTGTTCCTTCACATAGATGAGAACATCATCCGGAAGCAGGGCATTGAGCATTTGCGCAACCAGAATCTGATCTGCATATCCTCCGGCCTGCGGTACGGTGGTCGCCTCCGGTTGATAGTGAAGAGGCATATAGACAAACGGGTGGCTCAAATCGGGCGAAGCTGCATGTGTGTTGTAGAACGCATTTGCCTTTCGCCGAACTCGCCACCGTCTCCATGCACCGAAAGCGCGGTTGATGCCTGAGGGCGTGAGGTAGCGCAGAGCGTAGAGAAGAAAAAAGAATGGCTTATGCACAAATAAACGATAGGCGGTTTTTCTGAACGGCACGTACACTTCTTGTTCCTCAAGAGGTGGCGTTTGGCCGGCACTGCGGGTGAGCGCGCAGTAACGCTGCTCAAACCGCTCCTGTAGCGGTATGGAAAGAGGGTCACTCTCCGGGGCATACTGCACACGGAGCTCCTCAAAGCGCTTGCCGGTCTGGAGGTTAGATTCCTCCCAGTCATATTCGATAAATGACGTATCACGAATGGCGGATACGCCGAAGAACACCACCGGTATCTTCTTCAGCTTGCAGAGATAATAAATAACGATGTCCGGAATCTCATGCGGGATCCATGCCGAAAGATACAGATTGATGCGCTGACGTGTCAGATAATCATTCCAGAATCTCAGGTGACGAAAGTACCACTGCTTGCGTATGTCGTACGAAACACGTTTTTTCCATTCAAGCCGCGACACAATCTCCATGAAAATCGCTTCGCACTCCCGCATATTCTCAATAAGTTCCTCATCGAGCGGCTGAAGCTTGGTCCAATCCACATCGGAATACTGGCCCCCTCGTATCTGACTCGAGATGAACCATTCCTGTTGCTCCGCAGGAATCGTTTGAAAGTATCTCGGCTGAACCCCGCTCGAAATAATTCCGCAAAACTCAAAGGGATGCTGTGCGAGCACCCGTTCTATAATCCGGACAGAGAAGTCAGCGGAGAACCGCCCCACGATCGCACGAATGGGTTTCTGCATCGAAAAAAGTATGGCGCGAATCATCCTCAGCAACAAGGTGGCCCTCAAGAAAATCCGGCTTCTGCACCCTTAAAACCTCTGCTGCTCCCACAGAGCGAAGAATGCTCCCTCCTTCTCTAAAAGTTCCTGCAGCATTCCCTGTTCCACAATGCGTCCTTCATCAACAACAATGATCTTGTCGGCATGCTTGATCGTACTCAGGCGGTGCGCGATGACGATGGAAGTTCTGCCCGAAACGGCATCGTCGATCGCTTCCTGAATGAGCGCCTCCGTCTTACTATCAAGAGAACTGGTTGCTTCGTCCAAGATGAGAATCTCTGCATTTTTGAGTAACGCCCGGGCAATAGAAACGCGCTGCTTCTCGCCGCCCGAGAGCCGCACCCCGCGATCCCCGATAAGTGTATCGAGCCCCTGCGGAAGCTTGCCGATGAAATCCTGCAGACGTGCGCGCTTCAGCGCCTCCTGCAGACGATCTTCCGACACATCATGCAAGCCATAAGTGATGTTATAGCGGAGCGTATCGTGCAGAAGGAGCGTTTCCTGGCTCACGAGGGCCACGCGACCCAGATAAGACTCAAGGGTGAATTCGCGGATATCGGTACTATCAATAAACAACGTGCCGGGAGGGCAGTCGTAGTACCGCATGAGCAGACTGATGAGCGTCGATTTGCCGCCGCCCGTGGGGCCGACAATGGCAGTCATCTTTCCTTTCTGAATATCGAAAGAGACGCCCTGCAGCACCTGCCGATCATCAAAGTAGCTGAATGTCAGATTCTTGAAATCGATGGAATGTTGAAGGCCGGGAAATACCGTGTCTCCTCCACGAACGAAGTATTTGCCTTCTTTGTCGAAGATTTCGAGTACGGCATCCATCGGACCGCTGGCATTCGCGATTACACCGCGAAAACCCGAGACAGTGCCGAACTTACTTGAGGCATTGATGATGATGTAAAAATAGACGAGCAACGAAGGGGCCGAGGCGATTTGTTCGCGCCCGAAAACGTAGAATGATCCCACGATGATCACCGACACCACAAGGAGTGTGATGATCTCCTGCATGGGCAGAAGCATCCCCAGGAGCAATCGCACGCGGAAATCGAGTGATGCTTTTTGATTGCTGATACGTCTGTAATTTTCCTGTTCCTTTTTTTCCGTCTGGTAGGACTTTACGAGAGAAATCGTCGAGAGGATTTCGATGGATTTCTTGCCGAGCGCACTTCCTTGTGCCGCAATGGAACGCGAGAGATGCTTGATCCGCGTGATCATGAACTTGATTGCAAGATGGAGAACAACGAAGAGCGGCAACGCCACGAGCGTGAGCTTCCAGGAAATACCGATCAGCACGATCAGGTAAACGATGAGCGAGAGCAGTGCACCGGCAAAGCCGTCCACCGCCGTCAGGGGATAGAGGGCGTTCTGTGAAAATTGCAGGAGCAGCGTGGAGTGATGACCCACATTCGTCGTATCGAAGAAGAGTTTGCCGAAACTTAAATACTTGGCAAAAAGCGCCTTGCGCAGATGGTGCAGGCACCGCTCCGAGAAATATCCCATTGTGGCATTCGCAAGAAAACGAAGGAAATTCTTGAGCGTATAGACGCCGATGAATCCTCCCAGGAAGGTCATAAAAACCAGACGGTCATTCGCAAGTAGAGTAGAGGGCAGCATCTGCAGAAGCTTTCCCAGAATCGGAATGTCCGTGGCGAAGGCAAAACTCTTGTTGAGGAATCCGTTGAGAATGGGAATGAGCAATCCCATACCCATACCCTCAAAGGCCGCCGCAAGCAGCGTGAACGAGAGCGGGATCAGAAGAAAGGCCGGGTGAATGCGAATCTCCCGGAGCAGTAAGAGTGTCTTCCCCACGTTCGAGCGTTCGCTCTTTGGCATCCTCTCAACGCTACCGTAAGCGCGGTATGATCACAAGAAGCGTAGAGGAGAAAGGGAAAGTTCCTCCATCTCCCGACCCCTTCCTCCACGAAAGGAAGGGGGGACAACTACAAACACACACATTCCCCTCCTCCTGTGGAGGAGGGGTAAGGGGTGGAGGAAATCCGTTCGTACACCGCCCGCAGCGCGCGTGCCGAAGCGACGAGGGAATACCGCTCCAGCACCTGTGTGCGATATCGCCGCCCTTCTTCCATGCGTGCCGGAAGAGGCAGCGCGAGGAACTCCTGCACACGTTGCACGAGAGCATCACTATCACGAAGCGGAACAACAAGAGAGGGGTCTATCGGTGTAAGTACTTCGCGAACCGCTCCCGCATCGAATGCGAATGCCGGTCGCCCGCAGGCGAGCGCCTCGATGAGCGAGAGCCCGAATCCCTCATACAGCGATGTGGAAATCAGCACAGCAGAGCGCTGAATGAGAGAAACGATTTCGGTATCGCTCACCGTACCGAAGATCGTGACTCCTGATATGTTCTCAAGCACGGAACGTTGCGCGGGTGAGCGCTTCCCCACATCGGCAATGCGGACACCTTCTTTTGTGAGTGCTGCGTAAGTATCGAGCAGGTATCGAAACCCTTTGCGTGGATGAAGGAATGATCCAACAGCAATGATATCAAACTCCGGTTCTCGGTCGGCAGCGGATGTGAATCGTTCACCATCTACTCCATTCGACACAATGGAAATTTTTTCAGACGGAATGTCGTAGTCGCTTGATAGTCTCTCTTGCACGGTACGCGACACCGTCATGACATGAGGGAGCGTGCGGCAGAGATACCGTTGCCAGCGAACCAAGAAGAAGTACTTCATCCTCCATGCAAGTGTCTGAAAGCCGGAAGTTTCTGCACACGCCACCTCGCGATCTGCCGTGACGGGATGGTGAACAGCGTAGAGCACAGGGACCCCCGTCTGCGTGAGACATGTGAATTGCGGACCCAACGTCTGATTGAGGTGGAGAATGTCGAACTGTTTCCAGAAAGAATGACTGACTGGATAGGTTTTGAGCACCGCATGTGCAAAGCGCCAGTCGGCGAAACCATAGTAGTAGGACCCAAGCCGCGCTTTCAGCTCGACCACTCGCACGTTCGGCGGGAGTGGAGCGTTATGGGGACGCACGCTGCTCGTGAGAATCGTAAACCCGACATCGGGCAACGCGCGAAAGAGCGGGAGGTGATTACCACCCTTGAAGACATCGAGAAACGGCATCAGTACACAGACACGCACGAGGCTATCGTAGTACCATACGCAACGCATGCTAAGCATTCTCTCACGCATTCAAAAGCGTTGGCGCAAGTCATGGGCATGGTTCCGAGGATGGTACCGGGCACACATCGTGCTGACGTGGCTCTGCTGGACTAAGAAACCCATCCGCAATCTCTCCGTCTTCGCCCGCCGAATTCCCTTCATCGAGCGGCGTGAGTACTCCCAGAACGGAGAGGATGGGATCATCGCGGCGATCTTTGCGAAAATAGGAACGACGAATAAGTACTGTGTCGAATTCGGTGTGGAGGACGGCCTGCAGTGTAACTGCCGCTACCTGCTCAAACACAAGAGCTGGAAAGGATTGCTTATGGACGGAGGCGAATGGCCGACAACCGTACAAACACAACAACAAGACAATCAACAACAAACAGAAACAAACAGCACACAACATACGGAGTGGGAGCGCGCCGCGGGGGGTGAAGAGGAAGGCCCTGTCCCCCGCCCATGCGCGGAACGGGCGGGGCCGACGAGACGAGCCGAAGCCTTGGATGCGAGACGAGGAGGCACAGGGCCGGGCGGAGCGGGCGTCGGCGCGCCAGTCTTTTCGCTCCACCTTTGTAACGACAAAGGTGGAAAAAATCATTGTCTGGGCGTCCATCGCGAATTCATCACCGCCGAGAATATCGAACCGCTCTTCCAAAAGTACGGCGTCCCGCCAGAATTCGATCTGCTCTCGATCGACATCGACGGCAACGACTACTGGGTATGGAAAGCGATCGAACAATTCCGTCCGCGCGTAGTCGTGATCGAGTACAACGCGAACAAAGGGCCGGATGCGAGTGTGACGATTCCATACGACCCAGCTTTTCGGTGGGATAAGTCGGACTATCAGGGCGCCAGTCTGCGGGCGCTTGAGAAACTCGGAAAAGAAAAGGGCTACACCCTCGTCGCCACGGACCCTTGCGGCGTGAATGCGTTCTTCGTGCTGAACTCCCTCGTACCGGGAAATTTCGCTCCCCCTCCTTTTGCACAAATCTTCCATTCTCCCGCATATAAGGGCATTCCCGGTAAAGGGCACCCTGCCGATTCGCTGGCACGACCATGGGTGACGATCTCCTGAAGAGAAGATTTTTCAAGAGACGTGCCAAAACTCCTTGACGGCATCTTGTGTTCTCCTATGATGGCTTGGCTCCGATTCCGTCGGGAATCGAGAAATTTTGCGGCTCCCCTTCGCACACAAGAATCACGAAGGAGCGGCCGGCATGGTTCGGTCATTCACCCTTCGACTTACGCTCAGGGTGAAGCAGTGGCTCCTTCACACCATCGCAGAGTAGAGAAGTACTCTCCATCATCTCCCCGTCCCCGGGGACGATGCATGGAATACATTTAGAAACTAGTTGTTTTTCTTTGAACAACCAGGTCATAAATTTCTTCTTTTTGAAGAGTTTGATCCTGGCTCAGAGTGAACGCTAGCGGTGCGCCTAACACATGCAAGTCGAGTGGGTTTAGACCCACGGCAGACGGCTGCGTAACACGTTGGAATCTGCCCCGGACTCAGGGATAACCCGCCGAAAGGCGGGCTAATACCGGATGGTCCCGCGAGGGTAAAGCTTTTGCGGTCCGGGAGGAGCCTGCGGCCTATCAGATAGTTGGTGGGGTAACGGCCTACCAAGTCGATGACGGGTAGCTGGTCTGAGAGGACGACCAGCCAGAATGGAACTGCGACACGGTCCATACTCCTACGGGAGGCAGCAGTGAGGAATCTTCCGCAATGGGCGAAAGCCTGACGGAGCGACACCGCGTGAAGGATGACACCCTTTTGGGCGTAAACTTCTGTTCTGAGGGACGAAATTTTTGACGGTACCTCAGGAGAAAGCACCGGCTAATTCTGTGCCAGCAGCCGCGGTAAGACAGAAGGTGCAAGCGTTACTCGGAATTACTGGGCGTAAAGGGTCCGTAGGTGTTCTCGCAAGTCTGGTGTCAAAATGCGAAGCTTAACTTCGCATCCGTACCGGAAACTATGGGAATTGAGCCATTCAGAGGTATCTGGAATGCCGTGTGTAGGGGTAAAATCCGTTGATCCACGGTAGAACGCCAAAAGCGAAGGCAGGATACTAGGAATGTGCTGACACTCAGGGACGAAAGCGTGGGGAGCAAACCGGATTAGATACCCGGGTAGTCCACGCCCTCAACGATGCGTGCTCGGTGTTGGGATTTCAATCTATCTCAGTGCCTCAGCTTACGCGGTAAGCACGCCGCCTGGGAAGTACGGCCGCAAGGCTAAAACTCAAAGGAATAGACGGGGACCCACACAAGCGGTGGAGCATGGGGTTTAATTCGATAATAAGCGAAGCACCTCACCCAGGCTTGACATCTCGGGAATCCCGCGGAAACGTGGGAGTGCCGTAAGGAACCCGAAGACAGGCGATGCACGGTCGTCGTCAGCTCGTGCCTTGAGGTGTACTGTTAAGTCAGCAAACGAGCGCAACCCTCATCCTTTGTTGTATTTTCAAAGGAGACTGCCGCCTCCAAGGCGGAGGAAGGTGGGGATGACGTCAGATCAGCGTGTCCTTTATGCCTGGGGCAACACCCATGCTACAATGGCCGGTACAAAGAGAAGCAAACCTGCGAAGGCTAGCCAATCTCATAAACCCGGTCTCAGTCCGGATTGAAGTCTGCAACTCGACTTCATGAAGCTGGAATCGCTAGTAACCGTAGATCAGCTACGCTACGGTGAATACGTTCCTGGGTCTTGTACTCACCGCCCGTCAACTCATGAAAGGCAGGAGCGCCTGAAGCACCTTTACCCGCAAGGGGGGGTACCACGGTGATACTGCTGATTGGGAGTAAGTCGTAACAAGGTATCCGTAGGAGAACCTGCGGATGGAACACTTCCTTACCAGGGAATTTTCTCTGTTAAAACCATGCTCTGGCCGTGCTAATTGGCCACCATGGTATTCGATTGCCCGGGATAGCACCGATGAATCCTATCGGGTTCATGGACCGGAAGACTTCTCTACTCTGCAATGGTGTGATTTCGTGAGGGACAAAACCTACGGTTTTTTCCCTCACGGACACCCTTTTTCCCTAAAAGGTGTCGCTCCAGCGCGGGAACCCGCGAGACCCGCGCTTCGCGACAAATTATTTCAATAGTGTAGTAGTCAATGCTATAGCTACCGTAACAGTGGCAAGTACCCAAGTAGCAATAACGAGATTTCTTGTTTGGTCGACGAGTTGTTTTTGTTGTCGATAGGCAAGGAGGCAAGAAAGCATTATTCGTTCCGGTGATTGGGCACCATTTCTCAACATCTCTTGTGCAATCTCCTTTATGGATGCATCCCTCTCAAATAATTCCTGAGGAAGTGTTGGCATGCGAGGATTATACGGCCAATACCAGAACAGTACACAAACAAAACCGATTGGAGGAGTTCGCCACCGCCCGCCTTCGTCCCCTTGTTACTTAACCTCTCCCCCTTTATCCCCCTCTCCATAGAGAGGGGGAACTTTAGCGATCTCCCCTTTCTCTATGGAGAAAGGGGTTGGGGGATAGAGGTTAAGCAACCAACGTGGCCTGACAAAGAAAGAATAAATTCCCCAAGGAGTATTGACCTTTTAGCCACCCCCTCCTATAAGTCCCCTATGTCAGCCATAGATGAACTGCCGGATGGCGACGGAGAAAACCTCCCCTCGGGAAATTGTGTTCCGAACTTGCCGACACTCAAAAAATTCACAAGCGATCTGCATGAAACAATCGTCTCTCAGATACTCGATGGACGAACGCAATACTGCGAAATCCTCGATGGCAGACGGGTTATCTTCCGGTTACCGCGAAAAGAACAGCTCTATGATTTTATCTCTGTCCAAAGCGAAGCAAACAACGCCCTTGGCATCGTGTTGATGATCCCGAGCACACAATCTCATCATGATGGGGAATACGAATACCACACAAGAACGTTTGAGTATCTACCGCCACAAATACCCGACACATCCTACCTGCCCTCTTTTTCCCAAAACTGAGAGAGATGCGTACGTAATGAAGCATTGTGGATATTCCCGAGCAAATCACCCAGGAACCCATCGATAAAAAGTTTGCGTGCCTTCTTCGCCATGATCCCTCTGCTCGCGAAGTAGAAAAGGTCTTCGGGATGGATACGCGAAATAGCGGCAGAGTGACTCGCCTGCACATCGTGCGTTCCGACATCCAGTGAAGGGATCGCATCGGCACGCGCAGTGGGATCGAGAATGAGAATCTTCTCGGTGAGGTGCGCTTGCGTACCCGATGCCTTCGGGCCGATCTCGACGGACCCGTTGCAGGTGATAGTCGCTTTCTCCTCGGCAACGCCACGCATCGTCACATCACCCCGACCATCTTTCGCAGAAAAAATATTCCGCGCCGAGAGCAGGCACTTCATCGTTCCTCGGCCATGGATGATCCAATCAATAGAGCTTTCACCGCCTACGCCTTTCACTTCCGAAACAGTGTCGTGTATGCAGGACCCATGTGTGACATTGAGCAGATGAAGTTGTGCTCCTGTAGCCACGGCGATGTGTTGAGAAATTTTCGTACTCTTCTTTCCTTTCCATACGAAAACAACGGCGAGAGAGGCCTGTGGCTCCAGTGCTATCTTCAAAGAAAGGCGAGAGCCTGGGGTGGCGCAGGTAACGAAAAGCACATTTTCACTTCCGCGCTTAGCCATAACCTGCAAGGACGGATGACGACGCGAAAATGTGAAGAAGAAGGGCTCTTTGGCCTTCCCTTTCACAATCATCTTCTGCGCCGTACCTGAAGATTTGGCCTTCTGCATGTCTATACACGGAATACTTGCTAAGTATAAAGAATAGTCTACAATCTCCTTTGTTCCCTACCCCACCATAGCATGGTCGCCCCTGTTCCTCCTGAAAAAAACGATCACGACGCATTCGTAAAGCGCAGACGTCGGGAAGACGGCCAGACGCCGGATATCGAAAGCAGTCGCACTTTGACCGGACCGGAAGCGATTGAGCGGGAATCGAATAAAATGCACACATTGCTTACGCAGTTACGCGGGCAACCACATGTCCGGCGCCGCGTTTATGAGTTGTTTCAAGATGAGGCTGCAGGTCTTCAGCGCGAAGTCAAAGGGGCAACGGAACACAACACGCAATTCGTGCTCGCAGAGAACATGCGCTCATTGAACCACCGCATCGAAGATCTGCTCGCCCCCTGACCATGCACCGCCCTCGTCAACATACGAGTCCCGAGCAGCAACTACTTTTCCCCGTTAAGCCGCATACGCACTACACCCGTGCTGTAGAGCGGCTGATCGAGAAGATGCGCCATGGATTTCTTGAGCTTCCGGACCTTGAAAGACGGCTCACTGAGCTTGGAATCTTTGAAGGACCGGAGGAAATCGACATGCTCTGGTCACACATGATCTACGGCAATAGTCCGATGCCGGACCGCGATCATGTGATGGGCCATCTCTGGCATCCAATCCTACGCATGCTTGACACGCTCAATAGGGAAGGCCCGCGTGCTCTGTCTTCAGAACAAAAACTCTTGTTCAGACACATCATTCACCACCATCAGCAAGTAGCTGAAGTGGTAGATAAGCGATAGAAATTATCCCACGCTCCCTTCCATCTCCATCTCGATGAGGCGATTCATCTCGACGGCGTATTCCAGCGGAATCTGCTGCATGATCGGTTCCACGAATCCACGCACGATCATCGTCTTCGCCTCGGGCTCACTCAACCCGCGCGACATGGCATAAAAGAGATCTTCTTCCGAAAGCTTGCCCACCGTCGCTTCGTGCGCGATCGTCGCGTCATCGGTGCCGATCTGCAGATCGGGAACGGTGGCGGTACTGCTCTTTGCGTCGAGCAGAAGCGCATCGCACTGAATACTTGCCGTGGTGTCTTTCGCCTCGGGTGCGACTTTTAGAAGCCCTCTGTATACCGTCCTTCCTCCATCTCTGCTGACAGATTTACTTATCACGACGCTCGACGTGTGCGGAGCCAGGTGAATGACTTTGGCGCCCGTATCCTGCCACTGGTTTTTGCCGGCCATGGCCAGCCCCAGATGTTCGCAACTCGCAGCCTCGCCCGTGAGCACGGAACATGGATACAGCATGGTTACACCGCTTCCCAGATTTCCGCCCACCCATTCCATTGTTGCTTCACGCTCCACAATCGCTCGCTTCGTATTCAGGTTGTATGTGTCTTGGCTCCAGTTCTCGACGGAGGAGTAGCGCATACGGGCTCCGGGTTTCACGAATATCTCGACGCATCCTGCATGTAACGACGGACTGCCGTACTTCGGAGCAGAGCACCCTTCGATGTAGTGCGCCTGCGCCCCTTCTTCAATGATGATCATCGTATGTTCGAACTGGCCCATACCACGTGCGTTCATGCGGAAGTACGATTGCAGCGGTTCGAACACCGTTACCCCAGAAGGCACGTAGAGGAATGTCCCTCCGCTCCACACGGCACCGTGCAACGCGGCGAACGCATGGTCCGTCGGACGTACGCAGCGCATGAAGTGTTCGCGCACAAGATCGGGATACGTGCGAAGTGCCTCATCCATGTCGAGGAACAATACGCCGCGCTCCTCCCACTCCTCCTTGAGACGATGGTAGATCACGTCACTCTCGTACTGCGCACCGGCACCTCCCAACATCTGGTACTCGGCCTGAGGTATTCCCAATCGTTCGTAGACGCGACGAATATCTTCGGGAACCTCGGCCCAATCATCGGTCTGAGCGACTCCGGGGCTGGCGTAGAAGAGAATGCGATCAAAATCGAGTGCCGAGAGATCCGGCCCCCACGTAGGAAGAGTGAATTTTCGAAAAAGACGCAGGCACTGCAGCCGATGCTCAATCATCCACAACGGTTCGCCCTTCTCCGCACTCATCCGTCGCACCAGCTCTTCACTGAGTCCGCGCTTAAGTCCCTTCGCATAGGGCGTGGGGTTGGGATTTGCGAGCCCATCGTGCGTCGTTGAACGAGTCATGCGCTCCGTGCAGTCTACGGGATCATCCAAGGCGAGAGAACCCCCCTGCGCGATGGTGAAATGTGGTATTTTTTGCCAGAATTGCCAATACATGAAAAGGATGAAAAGTCCTCTTTCCATACAAAATTCCCATGAAAATGCCAAACAAACATTTTATGATGTGGTATAATAGTAGAACTATCCTATGTGGACCCCTTTTCCCCTTCTGCGGCGCGTGGCATCGGCCCTCAAATCGTTCATTTGGCGACATCCCATTTGGTCTGTCGTACTCGGAATCATCGGTCTGCTTTTTTCGCTGTTGATGTGGTACATCTTCTCGCCGGTACGTCCCGAGATGATTACGGAAACTGTGCGACGCGGTGATCTTGTGCAAAAAGTGGAGGCCGTGGGAATCATTACCTCCGATCGTGATGTGAACCTCAAGTTCCCGATCACGGGCATCGTTGCCAACGTTGCCGCAAAGGAAGGAGACACCGTAACCATGGGCCAGGAACTCGCCAGACTGCGCAATGAATCGTACTCGGCAGACCTTGCGGCAGCTTCGGCCCAGTACCGCCAGGCACAGGCCGGTTACCAAGAACTTGTTGAAGGCACGCGGCCCGAAGACATTGTGATTGCCGAGGCAGAAGTCGCCAACAAGCGAGCGGCCCTCGAGGCTGCCCGCGCAGATCTGCTGAGCGCCGAAGAGAAACTGCGCACTTCAGGAGAGAAACTGCAAGCCATTCGCTCAGGGGCCGACACGAACCTTTCCGGATATATTACGACATCCTCAAGTGCCTGTTCGCAGCAGATTTCGCTGGCGAAAACTTCTCTGAAAACACTCGACGACATTTTCATCAATTCGGTTATGACTGATATGGCCAAGCAGTACCGCACCACAGCCTACAGTATCTTTCGATCCAACTGGACCGCGGCACAGACCGCGCATGATGCCTTCTCATGTGCAGGAGGCTTCGGAACGTATTCCGATGCGCTCGCCACGATGGAACGTGCAACGGCGGTGATCGCACAGACGACAAATGCACTCCAAGAGGCCTATGGCTTGATTGCCGATTTGCCAATCACAACGGCTTACGATTCTTCGGCTCGCGAAACCGACAAGACATCGATCGCCACCGAGAAAGCAAGCACACAGGCGGCGCTGAGCGCCATCAATACCGCCATGAGCAATTTGCGCGATGCTTCTGCAAGTTATGACACAAGCATTGCGACTGAAGAGAACACCTATGCGGCTGCGAAGGCCGCCAAACAGTCAGCCGAATCGGCAATTTTCACCTACGAAACCGCCCTGCGCACACAGGAGGCGCAACTGGCTCTTAAAAAAGCCGGCCCTCGCGATACGCAGCTGGCCGCTTCGCGAGCCAACATGAACTCGGCTGCCGCAAATATTTCCCGTGCTCGGGCAAAACTCGAAGACACCATTATTCGCGCACCGGCGGACGGCGTCATCACGAAAATCGACTTCAAGGAAGGGGAATTCACCGGTGACCCGGATAACGCCAATCACTCCATCAATATGCTCGGCGCCTCACCCTTCCGTGTCGAGATGTTCCTCTCGGAAGTGGATATCCCCAAGGTCCTGCTCACGCAGAGCGGCTCTATTGAGCTCGATGCGTTCCCGGGGGTGAACTACGCGCTTAAGGTCACCTCCATCGAGCCTGGACCCACCAAGATTGATGGCGTTTCGAAATACCGCGTCAGCTTGAACTTCGTTTATCCGCATGATGAATTCAAGATCGGCATGACCGGCGATACAGAAATCATCACAGGAGAGCGCAAAGACGTTCTCCTGGCACCGGTGCGATCGGTCATTCAGAAAAACGGTGAAGGGAAAGTCATCCGAGTTCTTGAAAACGGAGAAGTTGTCGACAAACCGGTAACCACCGGCATGGAATCCGATACGGATGCAGAAGTTGTCAGTGGGCTCACCGAAGGAGAGACTGTGGTCGTCCTCATCAAACAATAGTCATGCCAAAAAAGGAATCCTCATCATTGATTGAAGTAAAAAATCTGTACAAGTCGTACTTCAATGAAATGATTGAAACGCCTGTGCTCTTCGATATCAACTTGAAAATCAATGCCGGGGAATTCGTAGCGATTATGGGGCCGTCAGGCTCGGGCAAATCCACGCTCATGCACATCTTGGGCTTTCTGGATGTCCCGACGAAAGGCCATTACCACTTCAAGGGGGAATCGACGGAGGAGAAACAGGAAGATGAGCTGGCGCTGATCCGATCCTCAAGCGTGAGCTTCGTATTCCAGTCGTTCAATCTGCTTCCGCGCACCAGTGTCATCGACAACGTTTTACTCCCGCTCCTTTACCACAGCGCCACTCGCCCGGCGGATCGTCGTGCCCGTGCCATGAAAGCTATTAAGGCGGTCGGCCTTACGGATCGTGCCACATACCTCAGCAATCAGCTCTCGGGCGGGCAGCAGCAGCGTGTGGCTATCGCACGCTCCCTCGTTACGGAACCGGAGGTGATCTTCGCCGATGAACCGACGGGCAACCTCGACTCGGCATCGGGAAAGCACGTCATGGAAATCCTTCAAAATCTCCATAAAGAGGGACACACGATCATTCTCGTTACTCATGAAAAAGCCACTGCCGAACATGCCGAACGCATCATCCAGATTATGGATGGTCACATCGTTTCAGACCGCAAAGAATTCTCGCGGCGCATTGCCAGCCAGATAAAAGAATTCAAATAACGCCATTTTCATGCAGCTCCGTGATACCGTCACCACCGCGCTCAGGGCAGTGAGAGGCAACGGACCCCGATCGCTCCTCACGATGCTCGGCATCATCATCGGTGTCGGAGCCGTTGTTCTCATGACGAGTGTAGGCGAGAGTATGCAGAGCGTGATTCTGGGGCAGATCAGCGCACTCGGGCCCAAGACCATTGCCATGTGGCCGGGCAAGAACGGGCCGGAGCAGGGAGCCGCCACGCTCAATCCCGATTTCGACAGTTTCACTCTCAGCGATGTCGAAGCGCTCAGGCGGCTGCAGACTATTTCAAACGTGGCCCCCATCATCTTCGTTCAGGGCAAGACGACCTACGGCACAGAGCAGACCGATACGCGTGTTGTGGGTACCACGCCCGACTACTTCTTAAACCAAGTCGTCGACGTTGCCGAAGGGCGACTGCATGATGGGCAGGATGAGCTGGAAGGGCGCGCAGTAGCCGTGCTCGGGCCCGATACGGCAAAAGATCTCTTCTTCAATCAGAGTCCGCTGGGCAAGCGAATTGAGATCGGCAACAAGAAGTACACGGTGATCGGCGTACTGGAATCGGTAGGGTCGCAGTTTTTTCAGAACATGGATGAACGCATCGTCATTCCCTTCGAGACGGCCCACATTGTTGCACAGCGCTCGTACGTCGACATGATTACGGCGATGTCAACGGGCGATACGGCAGATGCCGTTGCCGATATTCAGTTCTTGCTGCGTCGACGTCACAATATCATTCCTCCTGAGACCGGATCCGAAACCGATAACGACGATTTTCTCGTGCGCACGGCGGAACAGGCACAGGAAATTTTGGGCACGGTATCGGTTAGTCTTACTGCTTTCATTACGATGATCGCCACGATTTCACTGCTTGTTGGGGGCATCGGCATTATGAATATCATGCTTGTCGCCGTAACGGAACGCACTCGTGAGATCGGCCTGCGCAAAGCCCTTGGAGCGCGTCGCAATGACATCCTGCTGCAGTTTCTCATCGAAGCCGTAATCCTCACCGTGCTCGGCGGGCTCATCGGCCTGCTGCTGGGAGTAAGCCTGAATGCGATCATTGTGGGAATTGCCCGAAAGTTTCTCGATCGCTACATCTTCGCCCTCAACCCCATAGCAATGGTCGCCGCGCTAATCATGGCTGCTGGAACCGGTCTCATTTTCGGTATCTATCCGGCTCGTAAAGCCGCAGAACTTAATCCTATAGAAGCTCTTCGCTACGAATAACCCGTCTTCGCTCCGCTTCGCCGCGGTACCTATGCGCATACAAGATACTCTCCGGTCGGCACTCGAAGGACTCACCCGCAATATCTCGCGATCGCTGCTCACAACACTTGGCATCATCATTGGCGTGGGTTCTGTGGTGCTGATGGTTTCGGTTGGTGCAACCTTTCAGAATTTCATCTTAGACCAGGTAAGCGACTTTAGCGGCAACACCTTCGAAATCCATTCCAAAGGACTACAGGAATTCGGTAAAGAAACGAATACGCTCACCGAGAGCGATGCAGAGGCACTTGCCAAGCTCTCGACAGTCAGGAATGTCGTTCCCGTGATCTTCGTCGCACAGAAAGTGAAATTCGGTACAGAAGAAGTAAGCCCCATGATTTTGGGATCAACCAAAGATATCTTCGAAAACTGGTCCATGAAGATTGCCAATGGACGTCTGCTCGGTGATGGAGACTTGAAGGGGGGCCAGAGTGTTGTGGTATTGGGCGGCAAAACTGCTGAAGATCTCTTTGGGAACTCAGATCCTCTTGGCAATCGTATCAGTGTCGGGGAACGTAAATTCACTGTCGTCGGTGTTCTTAAGACTCTTGGAGGGGCAATGGGGGCGCAGATGGATACGCCTATCTACATTCCATTTACTGTCGCACAGATCCTGACAAGCAAGGGGCGCTATATCGATTATATTTCCCTGCAGGCTGTAGGAGATGTTGATCTCGCGACCGAAGATATTAAGTCGTTGCTTCGTCAGCGCCACAACATCGATAATCCGAATGATGATCCTGATAAGGATGACTTCATTGCCCGTTCATTCGCACAGGCGACAGAGATCATCGGCACGGTCACGCTCTCGATCACCGTCTTTCTCGGCCTTATCGCAGGAATCTCACTTGTGGTCGGCGGCATCGGCATCATGAACATCATGTTGGTTTCGGTATCGGAACGTACGAAAGAGATCGGCCTGCGAAAGGCAGTGGGCGCACGCCGACACGACATTCTGCTGCAATTCCTCATCGAGGCCGTCGCACTTACGGTGCTTGGCGGACTCATCGGTATCGCAGGAGGGGGCTTTCTTGGATTCGTCATCACGAAACTTGCGTCGAAATTCCTTGGAGATCTGTCGTTCGCACTCACGATCAGTTCGGTTCTGCTTGCGCTTGGCATGGCCGTGGGAACCGGGTTGATCTTCGGGCTCTATCCCGCCCGGCGCGCAGCCAGGCTGCACCCCATCGAGGCAATGCGCTTCGAATAGCCAAAAATCGCCCTCTTGCACTTACAACCATGGTCAGGAGACAATGTGCTTCCTTTTCCCCCTTTCTGTCCATGGACGAATCCACATGTGATCTCTGCGGTCAGCCGGTCTGCGAATTATGCGGCGGATGTGAATGCGAAGAGAATGCCTGCACATGCGACGCCACGGAGGAACAGGACGAAGACGAAGCGTAGACGTGATACACTGCAGCCATGCTGAAGTTATTTGTCTTGCTCGCGTTTCTCGCCGCGCAATTCATCATCACCTGGTTCGGCGCTTTTCTCGGAAAAATCCCTTCACGGGGTACGGTTTTCGGATGGTCTTACACGTCGCCGCTCTTCGGGCTCTTCGTGACGCTCATCGCATTCATTTGGATTCCCGTCATCATCAACCTTCTCTATGGACTGGGCTTTCAGTTGGGCAATCGAGCATTTGGCAGCTTTCTCGTGGTGATTTCTCTGTGGATTGCCGCCGCGCCTGTCGCCGCACTGCTCTTCAATTTTTTTGTGGTGCGCGAAAAAGTTGATCTCCCGCTTATTCTGGGCCTCCTTTGTATCACTGTCGGAAGTATTATTGTTGCTGCTCATAAAGAAATCTCGGCATGGTTTTTGTAGACCGGCTAACAAAAACGCCGGAGAATCCGAAGATTCTCCGACGCATATGATATCGCATTACTCCAATTCGTAGATCAGCGATACTGAGACGTTTATTTCCTGCTCGCCTGCCGGAACGGCAACGGACGGAAGCGGGGCTCCGCCGCCACCGACACTCTCCATCATCACATTCGCCTTGCGGTAATCCATCGCGGGCAAGTAACCACCACCCTCAGAAAAACCTTTCAGTCGCTTGATATTTCTGCCCAGCTGATCCGCAAGAAGCTTCGCCTTGGCCTCGGCCTTCTGAATGGCCTTTTCTCGAGCGGCGGCCTGCAGCATTTCGGGGTCATCCATGGTGAAATCGACTCCGCCGACCTGATTCACGCCTTCGCTGGTCACTCCGGAAAGCAGGTCACCGATTTTATCGAGATCGCGCACCTTCACGTGCAGTGATTGCATGGCCTGAAATCCACGAGGAATCTGTTGCCCCTCTTTCCAATCATATTCCGGCTGAAGTGAAAATGAGTCCGTGGAGATATCTTTGTCTTCTATGCCTTGCAACTTCACGGCAGCGATGATGCCGTCCATTTTTTCGCCCAGCAGCTTCATGGCTTGCTGTGCAGTGGATTGCCTGCCGGTCTGAACCCCGAAGCTGACAACGGCAATATCGGGCGCAGCAGCAGCTTTGCCCGTCGCCTCAACAGCAATCGTCATTGGCGAAAAATCTCGCTGCTCAATCACCTTGCCGGTCAGATAGAAGCCGCCGGCAATTATGATCAGCAGAAGTCCGAACCAGCAGTGAGGTTTGCAGGAGGAACATGTGTTATCCATAGGGGAATAAGGGGAAAATGCGGCGCCATGATAGCAGGTGGCTCCGACGTGAAAAAGATGCGTTAAACGCCTGCAATAACCGTAAACGGCTTAAGTATACGATGCGATATGCTTTTGAAATCCCTGCTTTTCCAGGGTCCGAACAAGTGAAGCCCCTCCACTCTCGACAATTTGTCCATGCAACATGACATGGACATGATCCGGTTTGAGAACGCGCAAAAAACGAACATTGTGCGTTACCAAGATTGCCGCAAACGAGGGCTGCCGCTTGCGCAGGTGTTTCAGACCTTCGGCAACAACGGTAAGTGCATCGAGATCAAGCCCGGAGTCTGTTTCATCAAGCAAGGCGAGCTTCGGTTTCAATACGAGCAACTGCAGGATCTCGAGTTTCTTTTTCTCTCCGCCGGAAAACCCGCGATGTACCGCTCGATCCTCCCAGGCGTTGTCGATATGTAAAAGATTCATTTCTCGCGTCAGTCGATCGTGAAACTCCAGGGGCGCAAGAGGCTTTTTCTGCGCAGTAAGAGCGGAATAAAGAAAGTCCCGCACTCGTACGCCCGCAATCTCGCGAGGATGTTGAAATGCGAGAAAGAGCCCAAGCTTCGCCCGTTCATGAGGTGCGAGATCAAGCAGATCCTTGCCACAGAACCTAACGATTCCCTGGGTGATCCTCGTCATTGGATGCCCCATCAGCGAATGGACGAGTGAAGACTTTCCGGCTCCGTTCGGACCCATGATGACGTGCAGCTCACCCGGAAGCACAGAGAGTGAACATCCGCATATCACCTCCTTTTCCGCAACGGAGACGTGAAGATCTTTGATGGAAAGAAGTGGATGACGAACCATGGGAGAATGGCAAACGTGGTCACCAGTATGCAGGATGCAGGAAGAAAAAGCAGAAATTTCGCTGTATACTGGATACCGCATATTGAATACTCCCCATCCTCCATGCCGAAAATCACTTTCATCCTCAACGGCCGGGAAAAATCTGTCGATGCCGAGCCGGATCAGACAATTCTTGAAGTCGCACAAGCCAACGATATCCCCATGGAAAACGCCTGCGGCGGAAATGGGTTCTGTATGACGTGCAAGTGCCACATACGCAAGGGTGCCGAGAACCTGAGTCCTCTCAATGAGCGCGAAGAAGCCATGGGCGTGGGTGGCGACGAGCGGCTCGGCTGCCAGGCAACCCTGAAAGGAGATGTTACTGTCGAACCTGAAGCCGCCTAAACGCGTGCAAGTGCAGAAATCTTCTTCTTAACGGACTCGTCATAGGGTTCGAGCCGGTTGATGCGACGATAGACATCTTCGGCCCTCTCTGTATGGCCCAGTTGCAAGTAACACTCGGCCAACAGGTGAAGGAGTGATGTGTCTCGGTTCAGTCGCACAACGGCTTTCTTGAGCAGCGGTGCGGCTTCTTCAAAACGCTGAGCCGCGATACAGGCGCGCCCCAAAGCCGCACTGCGTTCGGGGGACTTAGGATCGCGATTCAAAGCCTCTTGATAGGCATGGCAAGCTTCGACGTATTTGCCCTGACGGTAATAGGCAAGGCCGAGGTTGGCAAAGTACGACACATCATCCCTGTGCTGCAAAAGCTCACGATACATCGCCTCGGCCTTGTGATCGCGATCAGTCAACAGATAGAGCTTTGCAAGTTGCGCCTGCACATCGAATGCTTTGGGATTGATCGTGAGCGCCTGAATGAATGAGCGCTCTGCTTCTTCAAACTTCATCTGTGCAGCAGCCTTCTCCGCCTCACGCGTAAGGGAACGTACTTGTTGCATTTCGATCGCTGATACGCGGGGGCTCTTGCGTGGTTTTGCAATCTTTGTTTCTTCGAGAATCACCGCCCCGCGACCTTCGGCAGACTCGGTGCGCTGGTAGATACCTCGAACGAAGCGCCGGACGGCATGATGCCGTACAAGCACGCGTCCGCCTAAGATGAGGCAGATCCCGAAGAGCGAGCCGAAGAGGACGTAAACGTAGATCAAGTGGCGAAAGAGGCTAGCATTTGGCTCCCTTCCAGAGCAAGACAAAGGGAGGGGAAACCGTTACGAAACCCGCATTCCGAAACGCTGAACCATGAGCCCACGATGGGCATTGGTATGAAGGCCCGCTGAAAGCTCGCATAGGGCACGTATCGAAACGGGTGAAGGTGACGACTGTTCACGAAGGGCAAGAGCAAGATGCAGGAGCATTTGGTCGGCCTCCGTTCCGCGTCCGAGAAGCGGAGTAAGAATCTGCAGACGCTCCTTGAGTGAACGGGTACGCCAGAACGAGACGGCTTTCGAGTGAATGAGCCGATGGGCACGCAGAACCTCGGGGTCTTCTTTCAGTTCCCACACGATGCCGGGGGCGCCCTGTGCAAGATGAAGAATGAATTGGCGATCCTCATCCTCCACGCCCTGCAGTAGGGGCAGTAATTCTGGATGAGAAAGTGAATGAAGACGTAACACGCGCATGCGCGACACAATCGTGGAAGGCAACGAGGAGAGAGACTGTGCGGTAAAAAGAAAGACGAGCGATGTCGGAGGCTCTTCGAGAATTTTGAGCAGAGCATTCGCGGCTTCGGTCTGCAGGCGCTCCGCCGATCGAATGATGCAGCAACGATAACGTCCCGACGCGGTTTCCTGCAGACGCTCCTGCAGAGAGCGGATATCATCGATGCCGATCGTATCGGTCTTCACTTTTTTCTTCTCGCGTTCCTGCTGCGGCGCATTGGAAGTCTGTGCAATGACAGACCAATCTTCACATTGATCGGCAATCCAGAGTTGATCGAGCACGAAGAGATCGGAATGCATCATGCGCTCACAATCATGCTGAATTCTTTCCAGCTCATCCGATGTATGACCGACGGAAAGAAGTTCTGTTGCAAACCAACGTGCAAGCGTCATTTTGCCCAGATGCCGCGGACCAGTGAAGAGGTAGGCGTGACTGACGTTGCCGGTCTCAAGATCGCGTTCCAGTTCCGTAACGACAGTATGATGGCCGATGAAATCCTCGGGGCGTGGCATGAGTGAATCATGGTAGCACGCACCGGCACAGAACAAACAAAATGAAAAAACCACACCCACGACGAAATCCTATTGACCCTTTCCGTGGCATTTCTTGTACTTTTTGCCGCTTCCGCCCATTCGACTCGTCTTTGCTGTGCCCAGACTCGCTCAGGGCTCCGCTTTCCCTGGGGGGAATCAGGCATTTTTCCCATGACAGTGTTTATATTTGATAGGAGTGCCATCCGGCTTTCTCGCTCCGCACGGACAGGAATCATTGCGACCGACTTTGGCAACCGCCATGGGATGCGCAGAGGGGGTGGCAACAGGCATTCGGGCAATGGGGGAATCTTTGGAGGCGGCTGCAGCCGCTGAAGCCACTCCGGTCTGCGTGAGTTCCGCGGCAATCTGGTCTTCGTTCGTCTGCAGGTTCTGTAATTCCTCCTGACGCTCTTCCAGCATGACGCGTGCCGAAAACTGCGCGAAATCGATTTGCACGAGCGTGCGGACGATTGTGGAGTCAATGGTGGCAATGAGCTGCTGAAAACGTCGAAAGCCCTGATCTTTGTACTCGATGAGAGGATCGCGCTGGGCATACCCGGCAAACGCCACCTGCTCGCGCAGATGCGACATGTCATCAATGTGGTCCATCCAGTGTGTATCGATTGAGCGCAGAGTGATAATGCGTTCGGCTTGCGCAACAGTGGCAGGTTGCTCTTCCCGGCACTTGGCCTGATAGAAATCCTGAACCAGCTTCACCAGAGCATCCGCAATTTCATCGGGGGAAGAGAATGACCGCAATTTTTTCTCGGTCGCCACTTCGGCAAGAGCCGGATGAAGAGCGGTAAGGCTTTCGGCGATTTCTTTCACGTTCCATTCGCTCGGGTCGATATTCGATGCATGTACTGCTGAAAGCAAGCGCATCTCCGATTTAATAGCGGCGAGAATATCTTTGTGAAGAGGCTGGGCCTCCACTGCTTCTTCGGGGACTTTATCGGCCTCGGCAAGCCGTTCGAGAATCTTCTGTCGCCGCGCATAGATGATTTGGCGGTGCTTGTTCATGACATCGTCGTACCGCACCACATGACGACGGATATCGAAGTTATGTCCTTCGACTTTCTTCTGCGCACCCTCGATGGAGCGTGACACCATTCCGTTTTCCAGAGGAACGTCATCGGGAACTTTGAGTCGCTCCATGAGGCCCTTCAGGCGATCTCCGCCGAAAAGTCGCATAAGGTCATCCTCCATGGAAACGAAAAATTGACTCTCGCCATGATCGCCCTGGCGTCCGGATCGGCCGCGCAACTGATTGTCGATACGTCGTGCCTCATGACGCTCGGTTCCGAGGATGCAGAGTCCGCCCGTATCTGCGACACCCTCACCCAGCTTAATATCTGTTCCACGACCGGCCATGTTCGTCGCAATGGTCACCGATCCCTTCTGCCCTGCATGGGCCACGATCTCCGCCTCTTTTTCGTGATGCTTGGCATTGAGCACTTGATGTGGAACTTTTTCCTGCTCCAAAAGAGCGCTCATGGTCTCGGATTTCTCGATCGATGTGGTGCCTATGAGCACGGGCTGCCCCTTGGCATACTTTTCTTTGGCAATCGCGGCTACCGCTTTGAACTTCGCCTCCACCGTGCGATAGATCGCATCGGCCTTGTCATCGCGGACCATGGGTTTGTTGGTCGGGATGATGATGACCTTCAGTTTGTAGATCGTCTCGAACTCCTCCTCCTCCGTCTTGGCTGTACCGGTCATGCCGGCGAGCTTGTCGAAGATGCGGAAGTAATTCTGAAAGGTGATGGTGGCGAGTGTTTTCGATTCGCGCTGCACCTCTACGTTCTCTTTCGCCTCGATTGCCTGGTGCAACCCGTGACTGTAGCGACGCCCCTCCATGAGACGACCGGTGAATTCGTCAACAATGATGATTTCGCCATCCTTCACCACGTAATCAACATCCCGTTGGTACATGGCGTGTGCGCGAAGCGCCTGCTCGATGTGGTGCACTTCGGCAAAGCCCTTCTCGGTGTAGATGTTGTCGAGCCCGAGCAATTGCTCCATCTTCTTTACACCATCTTCGGTAAGGACAGCGGTCTTCTGCTTCTCATCTTTATTGAAATCCACATTCTCAACGAGTTGTCCGACCAACAGCGCATATTGACGGTATTTGTCGGTGGATTCGCCGGCGGGCTGACTGATGATGAGTGGTGTACGCGCCTCATCGATAAGGATCGAGTCCACTTCGTCCACGATGGCGTAGTGGAGTCCACGTTGTACCTGGCGACTGAGAGACGTCACCATGTTGTCGCGCAGGTAATCGAACCCGAATTCATTGTTCGTACCGTAGGTCACGTCGCAGGCGTAGGCCTCTTTGCGCTCATCATTCGATTTCTCGTGAACGATGATACCCACGGTAAGGCCCAGAGCCTCGTACAACATGCCCATCCATGTGGCGTCACGCTTGGCGAGGTAATCGTTCACCGTCACCACATGTACGCCTTTACCCTCGAGAGCATTGAGATAGACCGGCATGGTACAGACGAGAGTTTTTCCTTCTCCGGTTTTCATTTCGGAGATATTGCCCTGATGCAGCACGATGCCACCCAGCACCTGCACATCAAAAGGCACCATGTCCCACATGAACGTCTGCTTTCCAAGTGACGTCGTCTTGCCCGATTCCTTCAGAAGTTCACAGGCGCGAATCACGGCGGCAAACGCCTCGGGAAGGAGCGCATCGAGCGTTTCGCCCTTGACAATGCGGTCCCGGAATTCCTGCGTTTTGCCCGGAAGTGACTCAAGTGTGAGAGATTTGATTGTTTCGGTCTCGCACTGCTTTTTTACGAGCGCAACGATCGGCCAGAGCTTTTTCAGCTCTTTCTCGTTGGGATCGCCGAGAAACTTGTTGAGAAAATCGATGACACCCATGTTCGGAAACTGAGGATAGCAGACGAAACGCGATCTTCTAAAGGAAAGGGTAGCTTTCTATGCCACGGCGAAGCTGTAAGTGAAGTCGGGCTACCACTCTCTTCCGTACCACGGCTCGAGAAGGTTCTGCGAAAACTTCTGATGACCGAGGAATACAGGCAGAACATCTGCAAGCGGCTGAAGTGTGACAGGAGCCGGTTGTTTGGCCCGAAAGAGATCTGCGTGTTCGGGAATGAGCTCACCTGCCCAAGCTGTATTCCTTGGCATTTGCTCCAGAAGCACATCCGTCGAGAGATTCGTTGCCTCCGGCCAAAGCGCAGCGAATAAACCGAATCCCCGTACGAAGAGTTCGTGTTTCTTTGTTGAATGGAGCCACACAAAATCCTGATTGGACGCACGGATCTGAAAGAGATCGCTTAGATGAATTCCTCCGCCAAAAATCCTGAGTCGATGTATGAGCGTATTTGCGAACGCCACGGCAACCCGAAGACTCATAAACCCGCCGGGGCCCGTGACACAGGCGACATGAGTGAGATCCTGCGTCTTCCACCCTGCCACATCGAGCGTCTTTTTAAGGAGCGGGATCAACTCCTGATCCCCGATACGGTGATTAATCGGCTCTGAGGCGACGACAGATTGAGAGTCGCTGCAGGCAAGCAGTCCATCATGACTGGCTAAGTTGATAAAGAGGCACCGCACAGCGACAGTATGAGGCATTACCTATTTTGTATCACGTATTTCGGGAAAAGCTTCTTTAAGGAGGCCATACGATATGCGCAATACGTGATACGGTATACGCAGCAATGCCCTCCCTTTCCGTCGTTATTCCCACCCACCGGCGAGCAAATATCCTGAAGCTGTGCCTGAAGTATCTCGAGATGCAAACCATGGCCGACGAACTGGAAGTGATCGTCGTGAGTGACGGACCGGATGCCGAAACCGCTGCTCTTTTTCATGGGTCTGCGCCTCTCGCTTTACCCCCTGTCACCTACCTCGAGATCCCCAAGTCTCAGCAGGGCGTGGCGCGGAATGCAGGGGTGAAACGCGCAACGGCTCCATTTGTTCTCTTTATCGGTGACGATATTTTGCTCGAACAAAATGCTTGCGAGAGGCATCTCGCTGCGCATCGGTCTCAAACATATTCATCGCCCACCGCCGTACTCGGATTTACGACATGGGATCCGGTCGTTGAAATCACGCCCGTCATGCGCTGGCTCGAAAAGAGCGGCTGGCAGTTCGGCTATCTTCAAATACGAAAGTACTCGCACACGTTTCTCCCGAAAAAGATTCAAGAGCGCTTCACCTACACCAGCAATATCAGTGTCCCCACTGATGAGGCCCGGAAATTCAAATTTCGCGAAGACATGACGCTCTACGGCTGGGAGGACATTGAGTGGGGAATGCGTATGAAACAGGCAGGTATTCGCCTGTACTACGAACCGGATGCCACGGCACTCCATCATCATCATATGAGGCTGGAAGATTCCCTCATACGTGCAGAAGAGCTTGGACGCTCGCTGACAAAACTCGCACAAGTGAATTCGGATTTCCGACGGAAGCTTGCCGGGTGGAGATTGGTCATCCGACGCTTTCGTATGATGCTCCCAACTATGGAGGGAAAACACCATCGCGCCTTACTGCATGGAATACAATCGGCGACTAAAAACTCCTAGAACAGGAAATACAATAATGATCCGTCGCGAAGCGGTGGATGGCTTCGCCGGGCCCCATCGCTGCCCGCCCGGCCGAGCCGTTCGGACGGGGAGCGACACCTTAAGAGGAAGGGTGGGCCCATGGGAGGGACACCAGGGGTGGCCATCCCATGCTATTCTCTCCTCATGTTCCGTCGAACGGATTTTCTCCTGCTCGGCATTACGGTCGTTCTGACGCTCTTCGGGCTCGCCATGATTTCGAGCGTGAGTGTCTTCGAGAGCTACCAGATCACACAGCGGCTTGTTGCGCAGGGGGTACGTGACGCGCCGAGTAATTCCTTCTACCTGTGGCGCAGTTTTCGGCATGTGGTCTTCGGATTCGGTGCAATGGGCATCACCATGCTCATTCCTTACCGCCTGTGGCAGAAGTTGGCCTTTCCGATGTTCGGCGCCACGCTGCTTTTGCTCTTTGCCGTCTTTGTGCCGGGCCTGCGCGCGGAGTACGGAACCGCGCAGAGTTGGCTGCGACTTGGATTTTTCTCGATGCAACCTTCGGAGCTGTTGAAGTTCACTCTCATTTTCTATCTCGCACTGTGGTTGCAGAAGCGTGAACAGCTGGTCGGCACATGGAAGGAGGGATTCATCCCGTTCGCAACTCTCTTGAGTCTGAGCACCGTGCTCGTGGCTTTTCAACCGGACTTGGGATCGTTTCTCGTGCTCTCATCGATTGCGGTCGTCATGTTTTTCATTGCAGGAGGAAACATCGGTCACGTCATTCTGGGAGGAACCATGGCCGGCATCCTCGGTTTGCCACTCATCCTCCAGAAAGAATATATTCGCAATCGATTCCGCGCATTTCTCTCGCCCGAAGATCCTTCGATCTCCGAAACGATCGGCTTTCAGATCAAACAGGCATTGATCGCCATCGGCAGCGGAGGAGCCTTTGGTGTGGGATACGGAAAATCCGTTCAGAAGTTCGGGTACCTGCCCGAGGTACAGGCCGATACCATCTTCGCCGCCATGGCCGAGGAGTTGGGGTTCTTTCGGCTGCTTATCATTCTCGCCATGTTCGGCATTTTCATCTGGCGCGGATACCGCATCGCGCGTGAAGCGCCGGACCGTTTCGGCTTTCTTGTCGCCACGGGAATCACCACATGGATCGCATTCCAGACAATACTGAATATCGCGGTGAATCTGGCCCTGTTCCCGCTCACAGGAATTACATTGCCCTTCATCAGCTACGGTGGTTCGTCGCTCATTTCGCTCCTCCTTGCCGTCGGTGTTCTGCTCAATATTTCCATGCACTCCACACAGGCGGCCACGGTGGCACGGCGAACGGAGAAAAGGATGTCTTTCTCGCGCGCATGAAAACGTGATATCTGTATGATGAAGTACTGCAAGACCTATGTCTCCCCAGTGCATTCTGTTCGTCGGCGGCGGCTCTCTCGGACACATCGCGCCCTCCATTGCCATTGCAAAAGAACTTCAACAACAGAAGCCGGATTTGGACGTGCGATTCGTTGTGGGTGATCGACCCGAAGAGGTGGAATTCGTGAGTCGGCAGGGCTTCAGTGCCGTTTCATTCAGTGCACCACGTCTCGGGTGGAACTTTCTCTGGGCATTCTGGAGGGCAACACGCAGAGCGCACACGCTTCTGCGAGAAACGCAGCCAAGCGTCATCTTTGATAAGGGAGGATTCGTCAGTGTGCCGATTTGTTTCGTGGCGAGAAAGAAACGCATTCCAATTGTGCTGCATGAATCGGATGCAGTGAGTGGTTGGGCCAATTGGCTGGTCGGCAAATGGGCACGTGCCATCTGCCTGGGATTTGAAGGCAGCATGTCGGGAACCAAGACGCGCTTCACCGGCAACCCGATTCGCCCTTCGGTCATGGAGGGATCTCGCCAGAAGGGTATGGCTCTCACAGGTCTCTCGCGCATGCGACCGATTCTGCTTGTTCTTGGGGGCAGCCAGGGCGCGCTGGCACTCAATCGTGCCATTGCGGCACACCTGTCATCCCTTCTGGAATTTTGTGACATTATTCACCTCACGGGACACGGCAAGAGTGTCGTTGCACAGAATCCTCCGGGCTACTGGCAGTGTCAGTTCGCGGGAGAGGATTATCCGCATCTCCTTGCCGCTGCAGATCTCGCCTTGAGCAGAGCCGGGGCAGGAACTATCGCCGAGCTTGCCGCCATCGGACTGCCAACGATTCTCGTTCCGCTTGAAGGCGTGGCACACAATCATCAACGAAGAAATGCCGAAAATGCCGTTCGATCGGGGGGCTGTATTCTTATGGAACAGAATCGACTCAGTACGTCGCTCGTTCCTACGATTCGCCACCTAATCGAGGCAGTTGAATCGCGCCAAATGATGGGCTCCGCAATTCATACGCTGTATCGATCCGATGCCGCTCGACAGATTGCCGAAGTCATTGTACAGAAACTTGCCTGATCCCCGCATGGCGGGTAGCCTGCCGCGGTCACATTATGAATAAGTACTACGTCTTCCTTATTCCGCTTTTTGCGCTTGCGCTCCTCGTTGGATGCGGACAGCAGGCTCCTTCTGCAGAGAACCTGCCTCCTGAGGCCGAAAATCCCAGCGAGCCCACTGCTGAAGAGCCGGCTCCTGAAGAAGAATCCCCCTCCGCAGCCATGCCCGAGCCCGCCCCCATCGGTTTTGACGGAAATCTGCTCTCCGGCATGCACACCGTCGTGCTGCATACGAGCATGGGAGACATCACACTCGAGATGGACGCTGACAGCGCTCCGCAGACCGTGACGAATTTCGTCGCACTGGGACGCAGCGGCTACTACAACGGTCTCACCTTCCATCGGGTGATTAAGGACTTCATGATCCAGGGAGGCGACCCCAACGGGGACGGTACAGGAGGTGAAAGTATTTACGGCCCCACATTCGAAGACGAAGTGGAAAACAATCCGATTCCTCTCGTCCGCGGCGTCATTGCCATGGCAAATCGCGGTCCGAATACGAACGGAAGCCAATTCTTCATCATCACGCGTGCGGATGGCACACCGTGGCTCGTGGGTAAGCACACGGGATTCGGTCACGTTACAGAAGGGATGGACGTTGTCGATGCCATCAGCGAAGTGGTGACCGGTCAGATGGAAATGCCGTTGGAACCCATTACATTCACCGTGGAGGTGATCAACTAGGTACGTAAAATCGTAAGCAAGGTGATCGTGTCCTGCTATGCTGACGGTATGCGAACGCGTTTTGCGCCTTCCCCCACCGGCTTTCTGCATGTGGGAGGCCTGCGAACCGCTCTCTTCGCCTATCTGATCGCCAGGCAATCGAAGGGCCGTTTTCTTCTGCGCATTGAAGACACCGACCAGCAACGAAGTGTGGAAGGGGCGGTTGAGAACATTCTGCGAACCCTGCACTGGGCGGGGCTTGATCCCGATGAAGGTGTAATGATGAGTAAAGGTATGGTGAAGCAGGAGGGAACGAAGGGGCCTTATGTCCAATCGGAACGATTGGAGCTATACCAAAAATACGCCGGGCAGCTTCTGAAAGACGGTCATGCCTACGTCTGTTTCTGCTCCCCCGAACGACTGACAAAAATGCGTGAAGGTCAGATGGCGCGCAAGCAAGCACCAATGTATGACCGACATTGTGTTCACCTGCCAAAGAAAGAAGTCGAGCAGCGCCTTGCGCAAGGAGAACCTCACGTCATTCGCCTTTTGGTTCCACATGACCATGTCTTCACGTACGTCGACGAGATCCGTGGCGAAGTGAGCTTTCAAGGACACACGGTCGATGATCAAGTGATACTCAAGAGTGACGGTTTCCCCACTTACCATCTTGCGCACGTAGTGGATGATCACCTTATGGAAATTGATCTCGTCATTCGCGGAGAGGAGTGGCTCAGCTCCACCCCCAAGCACTTGCTTCTCTTTGAGCGTCTGGGCTGGGAACCTCCGAAGTATGCCCACGTCCCGCTTCTGCTCAACAAAGACCGTACGAAGCTGAGTAAACGCCAACAGGACGTTGCCGCTGAGGACTACATTCAAAAAGGCTACCTGCCGGAAGCGCTCATCAATTTTTTGGCGCTCCTCGGCTGGAATCCCGGTTCGAAACAAGAGATGTTCTCGCTCGCAGAGCTCACCGAAGTCTTCTCGCTCGACCGCGTACAGAAGGCCGGAGCGATCTTTGATCTGACCAAGCTCGACTGGTTGCAGGGGCAGTGGATCCGCAAACTGCCGATCGCCGAATTTGCCGATCGGCTGCAGGAACTCACGGCGAAACGATTCCCCGGGGCTGCGCACGACCCCCACTTCAAAGAACGCGCAGATCTCATCCATGAGCGCGTCACCTTTTTAAAAGACGGACCGGACATGCTCGCATTCTTTTATGCGGAGCCAAAGATTTCGGTTGAACTTCTCGCCAATACCAAACAGAAAGTTTCGAAAGACCTCCTTCCCAAGATCCTGAAAACGCTAGTGGAAACACTCGAGAGCATTTCTGAAAAGGAATGGGTAATCGAGAACCTTAAAGAGCAACTACTCGCTTGCGCTAAAGAAGAGGATCTCTCGCAGGGGCAGCTTCTCTGGCCGCTTCGTGCCGCTCTCACAGGCCTGCCTTACAGCCCTGGAGCGTTTGAGGTGACTGTCGCCCTCGGACGCCCAACAACACTTAAGCGACTTGAAAATGCTCAAAAGATACTCCGTTAACAAAAACACATACGTCCGTGAGAACAAGTGAGTGTCTCGTGACAAAATATTTGTCAGATTGATGAAGTTTACTGTTAGGAGGGTAAGGGGGGTGCCGGGGGGCATAGGGAACCGAATCTCGCCCGGATGGCCTTCGGTCGGACGGGCAAGATTCCCCGGTCCCCTGACAAAGAAAAACAAATTCATGCTAAGATCTCTCCGAACTTCCCCTCCTTGTCATGCCCGAAACCGCCGACCTCGAAATCGAACTGAAAACCGAAAGCAGCAGGGCTGTGATTACTGGCAAAACCTCTGTTCCCTTTCGCACATTCGTCGGCCTCGTGCTGCAACGTAAAGTATTTCAGCTCTTCAAACAGTGGGATAAGGAGCCGGTGATTCTCTCGAGTGAGCTTCTCACGCAGCTCGCCTCAGCCCCGCAAGACAGTCAGGAGAACCGCACGCATCTCGTGGTTGTGACATTGGGCATGGGAACACTGTTTGGAATCTTCATCTTCGCGTTGGGGCAAGCAGTGCTTTCTGCCCTCGGATTTGAGATTGGATCATCCGAGTTGATGCTCATTGACGGAGGATTGGTGGGGCTTGCGATTCTTGCAGTTGTCCTCGCCCGATTGCAGAGAATCACACGAGGCCAGCGTATTGCAGATACCATGGAACGCGCGGCGCAGTTTCTCTCGAAGAAATAGTGTAAAAAGCGGGTGGGCGAATAGAATGAAATAGTGGAGAATGATGCCCTTCCATGCAAATTCAGGAACGCGTCCCTCTCGCACCCAAGACCACCATGCGCATTGGCGGCTGCGCCCGCTACTACGCGGAACTTTCGAGGCAGAGTGACGTGGAAATAGCGTGGAAATTTGCACAAGAGAAAGGTGTGCCAATGATTGCTTTGGGATCCGGTTCCAACACCGTCTTCGCTGACGGAACTATCGATGCTCTTGTCGTGCGCGTGGTCGCAAACGGCATCGATGTGAGCGGCAATATCGTACGAGCGGAGGCAGGTGCCCCACTTGCCACGGTCATAACACAACTTGCCAAACGCGGACTGGATTTTTCGGCGCTTACGGGCATTCCGGGGACTGTGGGCGGAGCCATCTTCGGTAATGCCGGACAGGGGCCGCAGGGCACATGGCTCGATCATTACGTGCAGACGGTATCGGCATTTGTCGAAGGCGAATGGAAAATATTCTCCCGGAAAGAGTGTGATTTTCGCTATCGGGATAGTGTGTTTAAGCGGTTACTGAATCCTCTGCTTTGGAAAGTGACACTGACCGTTCCGTCGCGTCCGGCGCAGGCCATTGAACGGGAGATCACCATGCTTTTGAAAAAGCGCGCCGTTGCCCAGCCATTCACACGCACGGCCGGCTCTTGTTTCAAGGCGTTCAATGGAACCCCGGCATGGAAAATCATCGACGCGGCAGGCCTGAAAGGTCTGACCATCGGCGACCTGCAGGTAAGCGAAAAGCACGCAAACTTCCTCGTCAATAAAGAACGGGCAACATTCGCCGATGTCCGTGCATTGATCAAAACAATCCGGGAACGCACCAACCAGCCGCTCGAACTCGAAATGCGCCTTATCGAGGAATCCGGCTCACTGCTGAGCTAAAAACATGGTAACGAAGGTTGCTTTGTGGGATTGCAAAACAAGAGTACAGATTGTTCGATGATGCGCTCGATTCTTTCGCAGGAACCTATGCTCCTTCGGGCAAGTCGCTGCGTTGCTTACGGAGGGGAAAAACACGATATCGCCTCGCAAATCGAGGAGGCTCTCAACCGTCGCCATGAGCTGATTCGACAAATGTTTTCACAGCGCGTTCCCTACGAGAAGAGGAATTTTGATCCGCCTCGATGAAGAAAATCTAGAAAGGCAGATCTTCCACTTTCACCTCCGAGGCATATTGAATCTCGGGGATGTCGGCCGATGCCGGGGCGTCTGCTGCAGGCGGCGTTGCGCGGGGCGCTGCCCGTCGTTGAGCACTGGTCTCAACGGCTTCGAGAGCGGAGGCATTGCGCACACCGAGTAGAGAGCATTGATCGGCAATGATCTCGGTTGTCGTACGTTTTTGGCCTTGCTGCGTCTCCCAGCTCCTTGTCTGCACACGTCCCGAAACAAAGACGCGGCTGCCCTTATGTACCACCTTACCCACTTCTTCCGCCAATGCGCCCCAAATGACAACATTATGAAATTCTGCACGCTTCTTGGCCTCACCGGTCGATCGCTCTTTCCAACGATCGTTCGTTGCCACACCCAGTGTAAGCACTTGCTTGCCACCGGATGTCGTTCGAATCTCGGGATCGCGGGTGACATTACCGACGACATCGGCACGATTCACGGCGCTGAGCGTAAGTTTGGCTGCCTCTGGCATGGGAACCTGGCCATCCTTCGGATCAAGGAGAATCATATCGAGTGCGACGACTTTGGTTTTGCTGCGCTTTTCGTGGGTAGTCTGATCTTCCCATGAATCCGTCTGCAACCGCCCGCCGATGAAGATTTGTGAGCCGGGCCGCACGTATTGGCCGGCAAAATCGGCCATAGAGCCCCAAAGTGTTACGGTCTGAAAGGCTTTGCCCTGTAAGGTTTCTCCTTGCTCGGATTGAAATGCATACGGAACAACGAGATTTAAATCCACTACGCTCGTGCCACCCGGGGTTTGGCGGATCTCTACTGGTTGAGTTTGGTAACCGATCATGTGAACGCGATTAAGGGAAAACATGTCAGGAAGAGGAATGGAAATAGAGGAGGCCACAAAGGCGCGGAAGGGCACCGTACACCGGCAAAAAATTCGTGCAAACGAATAGCCTTGAGCACCCAACGCAATATGCCATGGTTATAGGTGCCGCCTATGTTGCCGTGCAACGTCTTTCTGTGGCGCAAAAGCAGAAAAAAACGGTACGATACCCCCCACGATGAAAGCACTCGTGAAATCCGGCGTCCTGATCGTGGCGGCCCTGCTGATGGCAGTCGTTCTTCGCGCACTTCCTGCCAAGGCACTGCAGCTCGATGAACCGGCAGACTTTAAGGCCGTGCAAGAAAATGTGAGCAAGGTTCGGGGAGACCTCGAGGCCGCCCAGTGTGGCGGTTGGGATTTCTACGATACCGTCGACAATAAGATCCCCTATGTGAGCGGCGCCCCCGGTCGTAGAAGCACATTTCTCGGCCCGGACGGCAAGCTGTTGTCTGAAGTGGCGGCGGCCGGTCTCGGCAATCGCGAGGAATCAACGGGCGCCCTCGAAGACGGCTTCGTTTTTCCTGACTCCGGTCGCACGAGCGGCTGGTCCACCGTGTGCAATGTCAATGAATGTGAAAACAGTTATCCGTATATTCGCGAATGTCCGGATGATCCCCCTTGTCGTAACCCCGAAGATTGCCGGCAAATGTGTCATGATCTGAACGCGTGGGTGCGACGCCACCAAGACTGTACTGCAGAGTGGACGGAGTGGGATGCCTTTGGCAATCCCTTTCGCGTATATGATACTTTTGCCGATACGAGCCCCTGCTATAACACCGATAACGGTGACTGGTGCCACCCGGGAGAAGATTGGGTGAGTGTTGATGCTCAATTGTGGGACATGTGGGGCAACATGGCAGAGCTGGATATCTGGTGCGATATCGATGAATTGCTGTACTGCTGCTCCAATGCAAAAGTGGTTGATCGCGACAGAGATCCCGATGGCAATTGCATTGTCTGCCACGGAGACGGCCTCGAGGACCGCAACAATCCGGGGTTTGATTTCAACGGCGAGCGACCTCAGGATCTTGAATTCACCGGATGTCGTGATGGCAAATATGCTCCAAATGATCGGAAGTACGTATCGATCTATCGACGCCACACAGTGACGTACACGCGCGATCCCGTGTGGATTATCCCGCGCGATGACACGTCACGTTTCGACGTACCGGTTGATTGCTACTGTCGCTACGAAGAATTCGACCCCAAAATCCGTCGCACCGACCGGCCGGACTACCGTTGCGTCATTAATTTGGAAGATCCCGACAAGCGTTTCAATGCCATGAAAGAAACCCAGCGCGGCAAAGGGGAATACGGTCAGAATTCCAATCTTCCCGATCCGGCCTACCAACATGCGGCGGCTCGTGACACACGCAAAGACCTGTGGGTGAATGATTTCAGTGATACGTTTTCGCTCTTAAACAGCGATAAATTCAAGGAATCACCAAAAGATAATCTGTTTCCGTTGATGCAGCTCGATAACACCGACATCATGCCGACTGCGCAGCTGGATGTGCAACGCCCTTTCTCGAGTGGCAGCCTGATTCGATCCACCGATGACACCGTTCACACCGATGACCCGGGTCGTCGCACGATCACCGAGTGGTGGCAGGAACAAGAAACGCAAGCGCATAAGCTCTTCAGCTCTCCACTGCTCCGGCTCGTACTCCCGACACCCGCTTCAATCGGGCTGGATCTTTCTGATCCGTTCCTCACTCCGCGGGGCAGCAGCTCCAGTAACGGCAAGAAGATCAATCAACAGATTATCGATATTCAGATCAACGCTCTGCCCGAAGATCTGCTGTCAGAAGTCAGTGCCTACCTCGAAAATGGCCTCCTCCTCCACGTGCGTGAGGAACCCGTGCCTTTGGTTGTTCCGATGGCCTCGTCTGTTGAGCTGCGTGCGCTGGCTCAGGGCTGGAAACGCTGGGGTGAAGAACACCTCGATGGAAAGTCGCGTGCCGAAGAAGCGGCACGGAAATTGGAAGATTATGCCGACCGCATTGATCGTGTTCGGGCATTGCGCGGTGAATTATCGCAGTACATAGGGCGCCTGCTCACGTATCAAGGAACAATGATGCGTGCCATCGGTGAGTGGCTCACAGCCAACATGCAAACATGGGAACGGTATTCCGCCGTGCATCATCAGGGTCTTGACCTCAAGCCGCTGTGGCAGGAAATCCAACAGAAGTACCGTGTCTTCCACGATCAGACGAATATGCCATGGTGCCGCAACGATCGTTTCACGACACCGATTTATTCTTTTTTGGATAACTGGATGCCAGGCCCGCAAGAGCCGCGCGATTTGATGCTCAACATCGATAGTCAGCCCGCAAACGACATCACTCCCTACAGTCTGCCTCGTCTGTCGATCGAAATGCTGCCCGATCTCGTCTACGACTTCACGGTCCTGCGCGTTTCGACGGGAACGGTGATCTTGCCCGTCATCACGCCCATTCAAATTCGGCTTCAACAGTCGCTATTTGATCCTCCCACCGCCAATGATGACTTCGCCAGTGTTTCGGCTCGGCTCGATAAGATCATCGAATCACCGGATCTTCCGCCGGTGCCGACAATCTATGAAGAAGTGCTTGGCAGACTGTTCCCGACCGAGGTTCAGCATCTCTCTTCGCCATCAATGGTGGAAACGGCTATCGCGGACGTGCCGCCTGAAGTCGAGCAAACCATGAGACGTATGCTGCAGATGATCACCGGTATGGATGAGACATACCGCAAGTTCTGGGAGAGCATTACGGATTTCCCCGAAAGGAACTTCTATCGCATGTGGTCGTGTGAGCATCTCAACGAAATGCCGTGCGTACATGTAGAGATGGATCTGCTCGAACGTTTCACCCGCATCGGAGCACGACCTGCGGTGCAAATTCGGGAAGATTTCTCATCATATGGCCCTTTCCGAACGGATGTGATTCGTGATTCCAATGTTGCAGGAGTACTGCGCAGCATGGACTTAGACCCTCCGACAGCCGTGCCTCCGTGTCCGCGCGAAGATTGGGCCTGCCAGATCTACAATGTGGAGAAGACATACGCTCGAGAAGGATGGCGCGTCGAAGGAATACAAGAGGGAGAGGGAAAGCAGGATTTGGCGAATTTGCGCAACAGACTTTGGAAGCAGACCATCCCCATCGGAAGCAGCAGTTCTTTCCCGTACATCGTTACTCCGGATGAAATGCTGCCATCATTCAACGTTCCCTCACCCATTATCCTGCCCACGACCCGATTTGGTCAGAGTAGTTCCTCTTACCGATGAAGCGCCGCCTCTCCATTCTCTGGCTCACCGCTCTCCTGCTGACGATCGTGCCGCTGCAAGGGCAGGCGCAGGATATAGGCACATGCCAGACTCTCATGACGCAACAGCTCTCACGGGAGCAACGTCTATACCGCAGCGTTCTCTTCGGCCACAAAAAAGCGAAAGATGCCGCGCTGAACGAAGTGTATTTCGACGACGAGGGAATCCCCTGGATCAAAGAGAAAGAGAATGTGTGGCGCTCGGTTTCGCCGGGTAAAGAAGATGAGGAACGCAGTAATGACGAAGTGGATGGCAACGATGAATTGGAACCTCGTAAAGGCATTTTCGAAACGCGCAAAGTGATGACATCGGATTTGGTGCCCTATCTCACACAAGCCTATCGCTCACTCAAATGCCGTTCGACGATCATCTGCAAGGTCGTCGAGAATTCTTTGGAGCTGGAGAGCACAAGTCCGCAAGAATTGACCGTTGTGGTGCCGGGATGCATTGAAGACAAAAGACCTTCGATTCTCGGTTGCCATCTTGCGGCCGCCGAAGGAAGCAAAGTAGAGCAGGGGGACTTGCTGACCTACTGCAGGTTGGTACGGGATGATCTGGTATCACGCGAGAAGGATTTGCTTAAGCAGGCTACGGAATACGACGCGGCTTATCGTTCGCTCTTGCAACTTGCAGGGCAGATGGATGCCTTTTTGCAGGAATTCCGCTGGCCCCTCATCAATTCACTGCGCAAGGCGGCACAACTCGTCGGATCGCTCTACCGCATCCCCTGCTTTATCGGAAGCTGCGATGAAAGCCCTCCATCAAACCAGTAAATGACACGCCATTCCCTCTTCATCGGTCTGATAAGCATCCTGCTTGTGGCGGGCCTCGGTGCCGCAGTTTATGTAAGCAAAAACCCCGAGAGATTTACTGCCACGAATGTGAATTTGCTCATCAAACAAGAAGAGCAGAATTCCATTCTTACGCCCTGCTCACGCTTTGCAGAGGGCTACGCGTATGCACAACTGCCCTTCAGGGATGGAAACTTTTCGGCGTGGCCGGCCGAATATCACCGCATTGTAGGCACTGTCGTCGACGAGCATCTGCAATCATTCATGCGTCCTCCCAACTGCAGTGCACTGACGGGGGATGGGGTGTTGCCCGGAGGTGCACAACTCAGCGCACTGGCAAAAATGCTCCCCAGTTGGAAGAGCGCATCCGTCAGCCAGTGGGAAGCCGGTTCCGTCCTCCTTGAGTTTTTGCGGGCCTACGAGTGCGCCTTGGAAGAGAGGCTCTATTTTTTGCATCCTGATGCGCTTCTCGAATTGGAGATGAAAATGCAAGAGCGCGAAGATGATTCTGATATTTATCTCTCGCTGCTCAATACAGAAGTTTCAGAAGAAGATCAAACGATCACAACGGAATTGGCCACGGCCCGTCCGTCACTTAACCGAACACTTTCTGTTCTCGCCGGCCTCAGCCGTCTGCTGCCGCTCCACTCAGAACTCCAGTGCATTGAGCGCTCTTCTCTCGACATCCGCAATGCACTTGCTCTGGCAGCCGAGACCAGTGCCTGTCTGCCCCGTATTTGGAACGCAAAAGATCCGCTTCGCGACCTGCCACAGTGAGATATGCCTCCGCCATTTTCGGCATTGTCGGTTCACTGTTCTGCATAACGCACGTCCATGCGCAACAGGGGCTTGGCGGCCTGCAGCTCTATGAAAGAATGCATAATCTGACCACTCAGGGGATAACGCTGGCAAATACGAATGATGGGGCATTGGTCAAAGGGGATAATGGACTAGCGGAATACATTACGAGCATATTTCTGCAGGAAAACTCCAATACATTGGAAAAAACGTCTGCCGAAATGCGCCCCATTGTGCAGGCAGCAATTGAAGGACAGCTGGATGAATTCTGCAAGTTATACAACAACACGTTTGATGGATGCCCACAGGTGTACCAAATGATTCGGGATCTGGCACTCGATGCGATGGATACAGGCGAACTTTTAGTCGACCTGAATAATATTGTCGTAGGCTACGAAACAGGCGTAAGTGGAAAAATGGGAGAAATCTTCGATGTCACGGAGCGCACGCTTACGATTCGCAATCTCTGGCGCAGCCAGGATGATGTTCTGCTCACGCCTGAGGTTTTCCCCCTTATACGAGCGGTTCCCCGACCCGACAGTGTCGCAGATGGAATGTTCGACGAACTCGGCAAAGAAATAAAACAAGGCGGTGTCTGGCGTTATCACTACGGCCTTGCCCAATTTGACACAATAGCCTGTTCCGACTTCGACGAGAGCCACGATGACAACACTGAACTCTACAGAGCTATCCACATGCGCTTTTGTAAATTAGAAGACAAGTTGCGCGCCATCAGGGACGCTCTTCCTAGCTCTGCACTCGATTTTACTCCCCCCTTACAGCGTGGAGAAATTGCTATCTTTCCCCTACGCAGACTTGACGATCCCCCACACGTCATCGTCTGGATGATGGCAGAGAATGTTGACGGCACGGTTAAACGGGATGTGGGACTTGGCTGGGACCTAATGCTCGCTACCGGCCCGCTTGTTATTGCCGGCTATAACCCTCCATGCGATAGCGAAAAGCTTAATAGCGCCTACTGCTCCGTTGTAGAACGTTTTGCAGTCCGCCCTGGCGGGCGATATGAAGATCCTCCAGAGGAACCTAGTGAAGAAGCCGGAATATGCCATCTTCCTTTTGCGCGCGACGGTTACATGTGTCGTCCCATGCGCCATGATCGTTGCAATGCAGAAATAGACGAGAAAGATCCGCGCGCGATCGTCCTCACCGAGTGCAAGCCGACACAGGCCAAGCAGCCCGTTGCACTCACGGAATCCGGCCCCGATATCTGTCGTACGGGCTGGTGGCGAATCCCCACCAATAACGAGGAATTGGCAAAAGACACATCTGAAGAAAACCCCGATCTCCGACCGGGGGCCTGCAGTAATTGTGCGGTAGACATCGTCTGCTCTGAACACTGTGGCGGGATTGATGGATTTGACTCTCAGACCATGCCAAAGGATGAAAACGGCGTCATTAAAATCTGTCTTTCACGAAGAAATCCTCCACCTTTGATGGCCTCGGGGCTCATCCACGAGCTCACGCACGCGCAACAACTTTGCCCGTTACAACCAGAGGATGCACCGACCGATGCAGAGACCTGTTGCGCTCTCGAAGCAGAAGCGTATCGGGCCAGTTGTCGTATCCTTGCCACTAACGGGCTGCTCGACAGCGCAGGTATCTCTCTTGAGGAGTGTATTGGAGTAGGAGCAAATATGAGTTGCACCCATCTCGGCGAAGCTACTTGTTCCTCTTTGGACACAGAGAGTGTTTGGGACAAGTTGATGCTTGCCGCACGGAAAGATACCTCTTCGTACCCATCCTGCGATGAGTTGGTGAATGATATGATCAATAAAGAACCGCTCGCCGTGGCGATGAAAGAAGGAATGAACGGCGCGTGCTCCCCCGGCTGCCCGACGAAGTACGAGAACACCATCGGCAATAATCTCTGCTACATCGGACAGTGTGTGGAGCAATCCATCGAACAATCGCGCGTCATCCCCGGCCGAATGGGATTCGTCGTCGAGGACGAGGCATTCCCGTGGGATTCCTGTGCGGTGGAAAACACAGAAGCAGGCGGCCTCATCGCCCTGCCAGCCATTTCGCCTCCGCTCATTCCCGCCTACAACCCACGTTTATTGATTGAATCACTCGATCGTGCGCTGTGTCAGATCAATGGCCTTCCTGCCGCCACACCACCCATTCTCTGCCAGTTCAACTACGAGCGCAGACTGAATATCCCCACGGAAAGTTACGTCACAACGGCGTTCAGTTTTGCAGGGCAGATTGAAGAAAATTTGGAACCGGCTGTCTTGCTCGAGCGCATGACCCAGAGTATTGCGACGCGTATTGGCACCTCACTTCTGGCGCGATATCTTGAATGGTCGGCGGGTGCACTCTCCGACACGCTGCGCGCAGGCAATCAGCTGCTTGGCGCCATGGCAAAGACCGAATTCCCTCGCGAAACATGCCCGCGCAATGCGGCAGAAATACCTGATTTCTGCAATGCATCTCCGTACGTTCCCGAATGAGAATAGCCCCTCTGTTGCTCACTGGCATATTTACTCTCTCCGTTGTCTCTCCGGTATCCGCGGCAGGTGATCAGTACGCGGATATTCCTCCGGTTTCTCCGTACATGGAACGTGTGGTTCGTCGCGCGAGAGAAGGATTGAACAACGGCAGCGGAGGCGGCTCGACGGCAGACGAACTCTTGAAACTCTTCTGGCTTGATCAGGTTACAGGGGCGATTCTCCTCTTGATCGACACGGACTTACGTATTGTCGAACAGGAGCGCGATCTGCGCGAGAATACGGCATGCTTACGGGTTGATACGCTCATACTCGAGGGCTGGATGGAGCGGGCACGCATCAGAAAGAATGATGCGATTGAACAAGGGCGTCTCAGTGAAGCCGCCCGTCTCATTTCAATGCAGCGGTACTTGAATAACCGCTACAAAGCCCTTCTTGTGGGGGCGAGGGACCCCACCTATGTCGATGAAGAAGAAGGTTCGCTCTATGTCTTCGATGCTCCTCCTTACTGGTGCTGCCCCGGAAAAGACGAAGAAGCCCAGGAGAGAACTGCCGAGTGTAAACAGATTGGCGATGGCCCGGAGTACTCTGAATGTATCAACGCGCAAGGGCTCGCATTTAAAAGGCAGTATGCCTGCGTGAATGCCGGCTGCACTGCGGGGGGAGGGGGGGGAGAAGATGAAGACGAACCCTGTCCATTCAGCACGGATTACCTGCCTCCAACGGGCGCAGGATACGGGTGTGATCTCTCGGTTCTCGGCAGTCGAAGTGCACCGGAGGGAATCCAAAAAGAAACCGCGGCCCTGCAAAAACTCATCGAGGATCGCGACACTGCTATTGCAGACGTCGCTGTTGCCAAGGACACCATTGTCCGACTGGAACAACGGCTTGGGGGGGGAACTGTAGATCTCGCAAACTTTGGCATGGGCACCAGCGGCAATCGCTCACACCAAGTGAAGAACGGTTGCCTCGCAGAAAACGACGCACTTCCTGCGGGCATCACTTTCTGGGAACGCCGTGGGCCATTCGCCTTCTCATCAAATGAGCCCACCCTCATGCCCAAACTCGCGGCTATCTGGGATGGATGGGGTCAGCAACGTCTACCTCCCGCCTATCTTCGCGATTCCGACGAATTACCGGATGGACCCGAAAAAGAAGCGGCCCTGGCAGCAGAGAATAATATGCTCTTATGGCTGCTGGGCGCCCGCTACAACGCCCAGTTATACCTGCAAAAATTCAGTCTGGAGCAAGCGAAAAAAGAGAGCGCGCAGATCGCCAAAACCATCGATGCACCGCAACGCGTGTTGAATTTGTTCGCGCCGGTGCGAACAGAGGTACGCAAACTAGCGCTGACAGTGCAAAGTCCGAATGCGGGCCTGCGAAAGTTTGTGCGCGACTACGCATCATTCCTGCGAACATCATGCATTTTCCGCCCCTGTAATGCGCAGCTGGATCGCATACTGAAAATTGTCTTCGAAGATGAATGTTTCCCGTATGCAAGAGGAGCGCCCATCGAATCCGACGTGGCAAAACGGTGTAAAGATGCAGCCGGACTCTAGACGTGAAAACCTCATGAGAGCTGTATACTCGGCACGGAATACTGCATACTGGCTCTCCATCCATGAAGGCCTCTGATTTCGTCCATCTGCACTGTCATAGTACCTATTCCCTCCTTGAGGCGCTTCCTCGCCCCAACGAGATTGTAGAACGTGCCGCAGAGCTGCAACAGACGGCTGTGGGCCTTGCGGATAAAGGTCACATCTATGGCCTTGTGGAGTTTTATCGTGCAGCAAGGAAAGCTGATCTGAAACCGATACTCGGGCTCGAGACGTATGTCGCCGTACGCACACGTTTCGACCAAGAGAGCGGTACGGATACCAAGCGCTATCCGTTGGTGCTCCTCGCGGAAAATGAGGAAGGATATCGTAACCTTCTGGCCCTTGCTTCGCTCGCGTCACTTGAGGGGATGTACTACAAACCTCGCGTCGACAGTGAATTGCTCAGTAAGTACGGCAAGGGGCTCATTGCACTTTCCGGCCCTATCGGCGGAGCGATACCGCAGGCGGCCCTGGTGGAGGATGGCGAACGTATCAAAGCGCTCACCGAGCAGTACCGCTCGTTCTTCGGCAAAGACAATCTCTACTTCGAGCTCATGGATCTGCCAAACGTGACAGGGCAAAATGAAGTGAACCAGCAACTCATTGCCTGGGGGAAGAAGCTTGGAGTGCCGTTAGTTGCGACCTGTAACAGTCATTACTGTCGCCCTTCGGACAATGAGGCACACGATGTGCTTCTCTGCATTCAAAAAAATGCCAATGTCGCAGACCCCGCACGATTCTCCATGCGGGACAGTGATTTCTCGATGCGCCCGTATGAGGAAATGGAAAAAGTGTTCGCCCATGTGCCGGAGGCACTGGAGAACACGCGAACCATTGCCGATCGCTGCTCTGTCACGCTGGAGATGGGCAAGTACCACATCCCGCGTTTTCAGGTCCCCGCAAATACGACGGAAGAGAAGGAATTGCGACGTCTTGCCGAGGAGGGACTTGCTCGTCGTTACGAACAGCCGACAGAGGAGCATCGCCGAAGGTTGGATTTTGAACTGAAAATTATCGAGCAAGTGGGGTTTGCCGGATACTTCCTGATCGTTGCCGATTTTGTGAATGAAGCGAAGAAACGCGGTATCACTGTAGGACCGGGACGTGGATCGGCCGCAGCTTCTTTAGTCTCGTACTGCCTGAACATTACGGGATTGGATCCGCTTGAGCACGGGCTTTTCTTCGAGCGCTTTCTGAATCCCGAACGCATTTCAATGCCGGATTTCGACATTGATTTCGCCGATACGCGACGTGACGAAATTCTCGACTACGTGCGAAAGAAATACGGCATCGATCACGTGGTGCAAATCTGTACATTCGGAACACTCGCTGCTCGCGCGGCCGTGAAAGACGTTGGCCGTGCCTACGGCGTGCCCTTTCTCGAGATGAACGCCCTCGCAAAGCTCATCACGGATCGACCCGGGACCAAGCTGCAAGAGGCTCTCGAGACGCAGGAGCTCAAATCCGCATACGATACGAACGAGACGTACCGCAAAATCATCGATACGGCCCTCAAGCTTGAGGGCAAAGCGCGCCACGTCTCCGTGCATGCCTGCGGGGTCATTATCACCGAAGAGCCCGCCATGCAGTACACCGCCCTGCAGCGGGCGCCCAAAGATGAGCACACCATCATCACACAGTACGAAGCCAAGCCACTCGAAGCGCTGGGGCTGCTCAAGATGGACTTTCTGGGGCTCACCAACCTCACGGTCATTCAGACAACTCTCGAAATCATTGAGCGGTTGTACGGTCTTACGCTCGACCTGACGACTCTTCCCGTTGATGACCCCGCCACCTATGAGCTGCTTCAGCAGAGCGATACGACGGGGGTCTTTCAGTTGGAATCTGCAGGAATGCGACGCTACCTAAAGCAGCTCAAGCCCACGATATTCGGGGATATCACGGCCATGGTCTCGCTCTACCGTCCGGGGCCTATGGAGTGGATCCCCAGCTTCATTAAACGCAAACACGGACAGGAACAGGTGGCATACCTGCATGACGATCTCAAGCCGATTCTTGAGCCCACATACGGCATTGGCGTCTATCAGGAACAGGTGCTGCAAATTGCGCAGGTTTTTGCGGGTTTCAGTCTTGGTGAAGCCGATATTCTTCGACGTGCGATCGGAAAAAAGATTAAAAAAGAGCTCGATGCTCAGCGTGAAAAATTCCTGAAGGGCGCCGGGCAAAAGGGTTATGACAAAGCTCTTGCAGAGAAAATTTTCGACGATGTTATCACCCCGTTCGCCGGATACGGATTCAATAAATCGCACGCGACAGGCTACGCACGCATCGCCTTCGAGACCGCTTACCTCAAGGCGCACTTCCCAACGGAGTTCATGGCGGCGCTCTTGTCATCGGATGCGCAACGCACCGATCGCATCATGATCGAAATTGAAGAGTGCCGCACTATGGGCATTCAGGTTCTTCCGCCGGATATTAACGAGTCTCTTCGGCACTTTACTGCTCTGCCGCCGCCGGGAGGTACGCTGATCCGTGGCATAGCGAAGAAAGGGGAGATTCGTTTCGGGCTCAGTGCGATTAAAGGTATCGGCGACAGCTCCGTACAGCAGATTATCCAGGTACGCGAAGAGGGCGGAAAATTCGCCTCCATTGAAGATTTTTCTCGTCGTATCCCGTCAAAAGTTCTCAATAAAAAATTGCTCGAGGCCCTGGCGAAGTCGGGGGCTCTCGACTCACTCGGCGAGAGGAGAACACTCGTTGAACACTATGAGCAAATCGTTGATTATGCGAAATCATGCGGTGATGTTTCGACGGCACAGCACGATCTGTTTGCCGCAACTGACGGCGGAATGAATGAGGCGTGCATTGACTTTCCAAGGACCCCGGAGGCCACTTCGCAGCAGAAACTGCAGTGGGAAAAGGAGACGCTTGGCATGTATGTAAGCAGCCATCCCCTCGCGGGATTGAAAAAGTACATCGGCAAGAAGGCACAGCTCGTCGCCGATCTTTCGGCAAAGGATACTGGAAAAAAAGTGAAAATTGCGGGCCTCGTCGAGAACATTAAGCGCATCACGACCAAGAAAGGCGACACCATGGCGGTGATACTGCTTGAGGATCCAACGGGTAAAATCGAGGCCACACTCTTTCCTCGTATCTACGCGGAATTCGCCGCGCTGTTGGAGCAGCCCGATTCTGTATTGGTTGTGGGCGGTACGCTGGATATGCGGGCCGGCCAACTGCAGATTCGCGCCGATGCACTCAAGCGCGCTGCCCTCTCAACCATGATTATGCATGCCAAGGAGGCGGGATTCTTCGACGAGGAAGAGGCGCGTCAGGGACTGAGAATTACATGCAAGCGCATCGAAGAGGTGGAAGAGGTTGAGGCAGTCGACGAAGAGGGAAATGTTATAGCCGGCGAAACAGTCGCCGTGAGAAAAGGGGAGGAGGAACAAAATGAATTCCATGGTCCGCTCAGCGCATGGCTGCTGCAAGGCATGCCTACCGCCGATCTGCTCCGTACACTTAAATTCGAAGATGCTGCAGCGGATGCCCCACCGCCGCAGACGAAGAAAAAGGCGGCGAAAACGAAAGAGAAAGAGCCCTCTGCGGAGCCGAAAACCTACACGACGGAAATTTCCATTCATACGATTGAGTTGCCGCAACGCGCACCGAAGAAACTGCTGCTCGATCTCAAGCATGTGCTCGAAACGTTTCCGGGAAAGGAGAAAGTTCAACTGAAGATCGGCGAGCAGCTCATCTCTCTCCCGCTCACGATCAATATGTCGACAATTCTCGAAAAGAAAATCGAAGATGTCCTCAGTGCATACGCATCCTCCGCCGTGTAATGCGCTCTGTCGTTGCATCACCGCAGACGCTCGAAGAGGCTCTGCACATTCTTGCCGCAGGAGGTGTGATCGCTCACGCAACAGAGACCTGCTATGGGCTTGCCTGTGATCTCACCAATCCGCAGGCGGTTGCAAAGCTCTTCGCAATCAAAAATCGCCCGGCAAATCAGCCGGTGAGCGCATTGTTTGCATCGGTCGATGCGGCAAAGAAGTATGTCGAGTGGAATGCGAAGGCTGAAGAGTTCGCACAACAGCATCTTCCCGGCCCTCTCACACTCATTCTCCCTCTCCATAAAGATGCCCAGCAAATATTCCCCACGCCCCACCCTCTACGCCCTACGCCCTCTCTCGGCATCCGTATCTCGAGTCATCCTTTGGCCATGGAGCTTGCCAAGCGCTTCGGCAAGCCCCTCTCCACCACATCGGCGAACCTTCACGGTCAACCGAACCCTTACTCGGCGCAGGAAATTGAGCGTCAGTTCACATCTGCTGTCGTTCAGCCTAATCTGATTCTCGATAGCGGCAAACTCCCCTCTGTGCCTCCGTCAACGGTGATTAATCTGACACAAGCTGCCTCCCTGCGAATCGAGCGCAATGGAAACCTCTCTGGAATATAGTAGAGGAACTCTGCAAAGTCCCTTCCTCTCCGTAAGAAAGGGCAGGTAAGCTCTTGGCATGTTCTGCCCGCGCTGTAAGGCGGCTGATACTGCAGTGGTTGACTCGCGCATTGCCGAGGACGGTCGCGCAGTACGTCGACGCCGTGAGTGCCCCAAGTGCAATCACCGTTTCACGACATTCGAGCGTCAGGAGCTCAGTAATCTCATCGTCATCAAACGCGACGGCACACGTGAACCGTACAGTCGTTCCAAGTTGGAGCGCGGTATTTGGTTGGCATGTTCGAAACGGCCGATCTCACAAGAAAAAATTGACCGTCTGCTCACCAAATTGGAGGAAAAATGGGGTGGCAACCGCCGTGAAGTGGCCAGTTCGACCATCGGAACGGATGTCATGCGGGAATTGAAGAAACTCGATACTGTCGCGTACATCCGATTTGCCTCTGTGCATCGCGAATTTAAAGATGTCGTTGAATTTAAAAAAGAACTGGGCAGATTGCTGCACTGAACACACTATAGAACAGAGGGATATTCCGACGAATAGACCCTGAGCGAGCCTTGAAGAGACAAATCGAAGGGTGCAGGAATTCAAGAAGGAATTGAGGCAGCTCTTGAAGTAAGAAAAGTAAGGAAAGGCAGGAGAGTAAGGAAGGGATTCTCTGCTATGATTTCATCATGCTCAGAAAAATGGACATTGGCTTCCGCAGGCTCATTGTCTGGCAAGAGGCAAAAAAATTGGCCCTTAAAATCTATGGAGTAACAAAAGTATTTCCTAAAGAGGAGCAGTTTCACCTCTTGACACAAATTCGCAGGGCGGCCACGTCAATCATGGCAAACATCGCAGAAGGATCGGCAATGCAGACACGGGCACACCGTGATGCTTTTTACGGTAAGGCACGGGGTTCTGTGGCAGAAGTGGATGCATTCATTGAGTTGAGTTCCGACCTGGATCTGATAGCAAAAGCAGATGCAAACGATATTGCTGACCATTGCGCTCGTTTGAGCTATCTTCTTACCCAATTACTGAGAAGCAAGTAGCTTTTCTGTTCTACTTTCCTTACGTTCCTTACGTCCCTCACCTTCCTTACCTCATGTTACGAACGCACACCTGTGGCGAACTCACGGCGAAGAACGCGACGAAAGAAGTGACGCTCTGCGGCTGGGTGCACCGACGTCGCGACCACGGAGGGTTGATCTTTGTCGACCTGCGGGACCGCTACGGTTTTACACAGATCGTATTTGATCCCGACAACAAGCCCGTATTTGCAACCGCCGAGAAAATCCGTCCCGAGTGGGTGCTGAAGATCACCGGAACCGTGCGAAAGCGGGTTGAGGGCGCGGAACGGAAGGAGAATCCCACGGGGGAGATAGAAGTGATCGCGGAAGAACTTGCGGTCCTGAGTGAGGCGAAGACCCCGCCTTTCGAAATCGATCAGGAGAAAGAGGTTAACGAGGAGCTTCGGCTACAGTATCGCTTCTTGGATCTTCGGCGCCCCACCCTACAAAAAATGATGCAGAGGCGGGATGCCTTCATCGGATACATTCGCACCTACATGCACAGCAAGAATTTTACTGAGGTACAGACCCCCATCCTCTCCAATTCTTCGCCGGAAGGAGCGCGTGACTATCTTGTACCGAGCCGACTGCACCGTGGCATGTTCTACGCCCTTCCGCAGGCTCCACAGCAGTTCAAGCAGCTCCTTATGGTGGCGGGCCTTGACCGTTACTTTCAGATCGCCCCTTGCTTCCGTGACGAAGACCCCCGCGCAGACCGACACCCAGGCGAGTTCTACCAGCTTGACCTGGAAATGAGCTTCGTCACACAAGAGGATGTATTTGAAGTTGTGGGACCTCTTATGATGGAACTCACGGAACGCTTTAGTGATAAAAAAGTCCTGCAGGAAACATTTCCTCAGTTCACATGGAAAGAGATCTTTGACCGCTACGGATCAGACAAGCCCGACTTGCGCTTCGGCTTGGAGCTGGCGGATGTCACACCTCTCTGCAGGGGATGCGGATTCTCCGTCTTTGCCGATGCCGTTGCTCAGGGGGGAGCCGTAAAAGCCTTACGAGTCGCCGGTGGCGCAAAATTCTCTCGCAAGGAGATTGATGATTTTACAGAGGCCGCCCGGACATTCGGGGCCAAGGGGCTCGCATGGATGAAGCTGACCAAAGGAAAACTCGAAGGTGTGCCCGCGGCGAAGTTGGGGCCCGATCTCGCTGGAAAAATTTCCGAACAACTTAAGTTGGAAGAAGGGGATATTGCCTTCTTCACGGCGGATAAATGGCTCACCGCGTGCCGTTCAATCGGCCAGGTCCGCGCCGAGATCGGCAAAAAACTCAAATTGGCTGACCCCAAGGCGGCCGCGTGGGCATGGGTAAAGGATTATCCCATGTACGAATGGAACGAGCAGGATAAGAAAATTGATTTTTCGCATAATCCCTTCTCTATGCCACAGGGTGGGATGGAGGCGCTGGAAGCGAAAGATCCTCTTTCGATTCTTGCCTTCCAGTACGATCTTATTTGCAACGGCTTCGAGATCAGCTCAGGAGCCATCAGAAATCACCGTCCGGATATTATGTACAAAGCATTTGGTATCGCCGGATACACGAAAGAGGATGTTGATCGAAAATTTGGTGGCATGATCCGCGCTTTCCAATACGGTGCCCCGCCACATGGCGGCATCGCTCCGGGCATTGACCGTCTTATGATGGTGTTATGGGAATGTCCGAGTATTCGTGATATTTATGCATTCCCCAAAAATGGAAAGGCGCAGGATGTCATGATGGGGGCTCCGTCCGTTGTTTCTGACGCACAGCTCAACGAGCTGAACATCCGGGTTGTCGAAGAAAAGTAATATCCTGCCTGTTTGCAACAGAGTGCATCAGAAAGGCGTTTCTGCTATAATGATCAGATGCCCAATGATCCCAGAGACCCCAAGAAGGCCGATATGCAAAAGGAGCTTAAGCGCGCTCAGGAGCTTAAACAAAAACAGCTGGAAAAAGAGAGAGTCCACCGGGCAGATCGTGAGCAGGAAACCGTTGAACGATTGGGGCGACAACGTGCGTTTGTTGAGGCGGATCTTCTCGCAGAAGAGCGAAAAAAGCGCGAGATGAAGGAATGGCACGAAGCCGAAATAGAGCGCAAGAAAGCGGTGGCGGAGATGAAGAAGAAAAAGGCGGAAGAAAAAAAATTCTGGGAGGATCAGGCAGCGGAACGCGAAGAGCGCATGAAGAAACGCCGCGAGTACATGAAGCAGATGCAGGAACAGAACGCCCGTATGGTTCTGAAAGAGCGTCGAAAGAACGAGGGCAGAAAACTGATGGATTCCACTCGGGAACAGGCGGAATGGGATGCCATGCGTATGCACCAACAGACGGATCTATGGGCTAAGCAGGAAAGAAGCAGAACAGAAGCACAGAGTCGTAAAAAACGCGCGGATGCCGATCTGGAGGAACAGCGACTGAAAGAATCCGCCGATGAAGAGGCGCGACAGAAGAAGGCGAAACTCGATACGCAGGAGCGTGAGGCGACAATGCGACTGGAGAGTGATATCCGCAGACGCCGCCTTGCAGCTGCCAGCTTACCCATGGGTGTACGCGACATGGAGCAACACAAGATTGATGCTGATGAGCGCCGTGAGCATGAGAAGATCGCACAAGAGAGACGCAACAAACAGACAGCTATCGATACCGAAACCACCAAACGGAAAATGGAAATCGAATCACTTGCCCGTCGTAAGCGCGAAGAGGCAACGGTCAACGAGCGAGAAACATTGAAAAATGTGCAGCAAGAGGAAAAGCGGCGCGGCGGTCAGGCTACCAAAGAGGCCATACGCCGCGAAGAAGAAGCGGCCCGCCGTGCAGAACGCATCGCACGGGGAGAGGAAGAAATCCCCTCATAAACGATAGAAAGCTTGCTACAGTATAGGTATGCCGAGGTGGCGAAATTGGCAGACGCGCCAGCCTTAGGAGCTGGTGGGAGCAATCCCATGGAGGTTCGAGCCCTCTCCTCGGCACCATCCGGCTTCGTTCCTGCGGGAACTTCGCCGTGATTTGTAATCATAATACAACCTCATAAGCCGGATGCCACGGCGTAGTCCGCAGACGAAGCCGGGCTCTCCCTCACCATCATTACTCGATCAGCTTCCTGGCGCAGCAGGCGCCCCCGCAGCCGAAGCAGATCCTGGGGGTGGTACTGCGGCCGGTGCAAGAGGCGGATTATTCTTTTTGTTTATTTCCTCACGAATGTTCTGCCTCAGCTGTTCCAACACCTGCGACAGTTCTGCAGGATTATGGAGTACATCTTCTCTTCCAAAGTGGACGGCATCCGCCAAAGCAACGGCAAGCCGCCCGGCAAGGACTTGGGTGAGATTGCTCTTAATGCTCATGAGTGAGACCACCAGCCATTTACGCAGTCACCGGTGGAACAGTCGGCGCCGCAGGAGGGGCGGCCGGACGCGGTGGCTCATCTGCCTTCACATCTGTCTTAAATCCATCGAGCAACTGACGGAAAACCGCCTGGAGTTCTCCCGGCTGCTTGAGTACGGCTTGATCATTAATGGCAAAGTAGTCCACGCCGGTACCCATTCTGAAGGTAATAGCACCTGAAAGATCGCCAAGAGCTGTGCGATCGATGGGGCCGCCTGTTTCATTCGCTATGGAGAGTTCGAAGCTGTCATTCACTATAAAAACCATTTTCTTCAGGCCGTCATATATCTTCATGCCGCCCGGAACTCTAACTCTTGCATCTGGCCGGTCAAGGTATGAAATGAGTGCATCTTTACCTCCATTCAAAACATTCTTCTGGTTCTCTGCTGTGGTTTTCATTTCCTGCAGCATGGTGATTTCCTGTGTCAGCTGTGCTACTTCCTGCTGCTTTTTCTGTAACTCTCCATTTTTGTGCTCAAAGGCAACCTTGTCCTCCTCATCCTCTTTATCTTTGAGTTCATCCACTTCCGTTTGCAGGATTGTAATTTCCCCCTCCAGAGTGGTTTTTTGAGCCCCTTTATCCGAGAGTAGACGGTCACCCTTCTTTGTTTTCATTTCCTCCTTCATTTTCTGCCTTAACACGTCCTGTCCTGGTGCCGGAGCCTCTGCCCCTGCGGCAGGTTGCCCTGCGGGCACCTCTGCCCCTGTCTTTCCTTTCATCTGGTCTTTCATTTTCTGAATGCTGAGCAGAATGTACCCGATCAGCCCCATGATCTTGTTGAATCCGCGCTCCATGGGCGAGCCCTCGAACGCCCTAAGCACAGGGGGCTTGGCGAAAATTTCTTCAGGATTACCGGTATCGATACCGCGCAACTGCATGCGCGCCAGCATGATGTTCTTGTCGATCTCTGTAGCCTTGCTTGCATCGAATTTCTCCAGCTCCTGCCTTGCACCATCAAGAATGTCTTCTTTCTCCTCGTCAGAAAGTTCTGCGCTTTCTCCTTCTGTTGCTTCAGCTATTGTTTGGCGCAGCTGCTTCACAAATTCCTGCTGACCGACAGGAATCTCGCTTAAGAACTTTTGAAATGCCGGATCTTTGGTGAGGATCGCCTGTTTCTCTTGCGGGCTCTTCTTGTTGAAGTTCTCGAAGAATCCATGGGCCACGGCAAGATCGGGGCTGCCTGCTGTCATAGATGCCATCAACCTCTCGGCAGCGACCTTTGATTTAGGATTAGTTGAAAACGCTTCATCAATCATTTGTTGTTCTGCATCTGTTAATGCGCGGGCTTTCTCTCCTCCGCTTGCAACAGCTTCTCCGCCAATGGTCAGTTTCTCATCCGCTCCCAGTTCAAACACAATGCCAGCCGGCGCAAACGCCTCATTAACTGTTGCAAGGTGATCCTCGCCATCACCAAATAAAACCAGCTCTGCGAAATACGCGTTCGCCGCACTTATGAGAGCGGATTTGTAACGCTCCTGCAATTGGCTGTTGTCTTCGTCTGCCTGTTGCACCTGAAAATTAGCCAATTCCTGAGTGGCATCTGGGTTTCCTTGTCTTATCGCATCTATCTGATTCTGAATTTCTTTTTGCTTCTCTGTTAATTCTGGGGTTTTAGGTACCGCTGGTCCCGCTTCACCAGAGGCTGGAGCTGCAGCAGGCGCACCATGAACAAAAACCGGTCTCCGCTCCTTCTCTATTGTGAATTTGGAATGAAACAACATAAAATCAGGGGGTACCGAATGAAGATTCAATGGATTTGAGTTTCTCTTGGTCGGTCGCCGAAGCCTTATCTTCCGCAAAGTGAATAGCGCCGATCTTGAACGACCGTACTTTGGCATCCTGCTTCTGCATATACTGCGCGTACCGGCGCTCGTACTCCTCCATCGCCTTGGCATAGCGCTCACCGCGCTCCTTTTTCTTCTCGGGTGTCTCGTCTTTATACTTTTCCTTCATTAGGGGAATCTGATCCAGGGTGAGTTCCGGCTCAATTTCGCGCATGATGCTGTTATAAATTTCCGCACCCGTGCGCTTGGCAGGAATCGCCGGAATCCCTGAAGTCTGCTGAGAATTGGACATGAATATTGGTATGGAAGATTTCTCTACTATTATACCAAATTCCTCAATAAACCTCAACCATCGGGCGAATGCTTCAATTCTTCTCTTTGGCCTTACCAGCGAGTATGCGCACCTGCTTCGTGAGTTCCGCCATCCATTTCGACCCATCCTCCCCTGCCTTCTTGGCTAGTTCCGCGGAAGGAAGGTTGAGTGTGGAACCAGAGATTTTCCATTGCGGATGTTCCTTGATGAGCTGCATGATCTCTTTGGCGGTCACACGACCGGCAAGCGTGAGCACAAGAAAATCTTGCCTGGCTTCGTGCTCCATCTTAATACGCAGCACTCCGGCGTGCCGGCACACGAGCTTGAGCCGGAGAACAGCGAGCAAGTTCTTCACCTGCTGTGGCGGCTCGCCGTACTCGTCATACAAATCCTCTTCGAATTCTTTCAGGGTGGCTTCGTCTTCACTACCGGCGAGTTTTTGGTACACGGAAATACGCTCCTGTTCATCCGTAATGTAGAAGGAAGGCAATATCGCTTCGACGGGCAGCAGAATCTCGGGCGAAATCTCTTCTTCGATCTCACTCTTGTCTCCTGCTTTCAGTTCTTCGACGGCTGCTTTGAGCATACGCAAGTAGTGACTTACGCCCACGGTATTCATGGTGCCTGACTGACTGGCGCCAAGAATCTCGCCTGCCCCGCGAATCTCCAGATCACGCATAGCTACCTGGAATCCGCTGCCAAGCTCGCAGGCTTCCACAATCGCCCTCAGACGCTTCTTGGCATCATCCTTCAGTCTTTGCCCGTGATAGAGGAAATATGCGTAGGCTTGCACCTTGCTGCGACCCACACGACCTCTGAGCTGGTAGAGCTGGGCCAGACCGAAATGCTCCGCCTCATCGATCACCAGGGTATTGGCGCGCGGCAGGTCGATTCCGTTTTCAATGATCGTGGAGCTCACCAGTACATCCACCTTGCCTTCTTTAAACTGCAGAACACGCGATTCAAGATCCTCGGCCTTCAGTTGTCCGTGCGCGACGATGAACTTCGCCTCGGGAGTGAGCGTGCGCAGTTTATCGGCGAATGCATCGATCGTTTCGACGCGATTGTGAAGAACGAATATTTGCCCATTGCGTTTCAGCTCGAAAATAATGGCATGCCGTATAAGGGAATCGGAGTAGCGACGGACCTCGGTGATGATCGGCAGGCGCCCGGGGGGCGGCGTGGTGATCGTGGTGATATCGCGCAATTTGTGAAGACCCAAATTCAACGTACGCGGGATGGGTGTGGCGGTGAGAGTGAGGATATCGACGGATGCGCGCATGTCTTTGAACTTCTCTTTCTGCTTCACACCGAAACGCTGCTCTTCATCGACAATCACAAGGCCAAGATTGTGGAATTTCACGTCATCTTGCAGCAACCGGTGTGTCCCGATAACGATATCCACTTCGCCTTTCTTCAGTTTATCGAGTGTTTCCTTTTGTTGCCTGGCCGTGCGAAAGCGGCTGAGCATTTCAACCCGTACGTTGAATGACGACATGCGATCGCGAAAGTTGTGGTAGTGCTGGTCGGCAAGAATGGTGATCGGCGCAACCACGGCAACCTGTTTGCCGCCCTGCACGGCCTTGAACGCGGCTCGCATGGCCACCTCCGTCTTTCCGAAGCCCACGTCTCCGCAGATCAGGCGATCCATCGGGTGGGGACCCTCCATATCGTTCTTCAAGTCTTCAATCGCCTTGCGCTGCCCCGGCGTCTCTTCGTAGGGGAATGACTCTTCGAATTTTCGCTGAACATCCGAATCCTCGTCAAATCCGAATCCCTTGGCTTTGGCACGTTTGGCATACAGCAGCAAAAGTTCTTTTGCGATCTGTTCGGTTTCTTCTTGGGTCTTCTTCATAACGCGCTTCCACTCATTCGTTCCAAGGCGCGTAAGTATGGGCTCCTGCCCTTCTTCGTAGACGAATTTACTCAGCTTGTCGGCTTGATCAACCGGCACGAAAAGCTTGTCTCCTTCTGCGTAGGTCAGTTCGAGATATTCACGGTTTGTTCCGTCCACCTCTTTCTGCGTCATTCCTTCAAAGTGTCCGATACCATGCTCCATGTGCACCACATAGTCGCCGGGGACCAATGAGGTGATGAAATCGAGCGCGAGTTTCTGAATGCTGCGTTGCTTGCCGGCCTTCTTGAGTGAAAAGATTTCACGATCCGTAAGAAGAGCGAACTTCAGGTCGGGATTCTGCAGTGAGTGAGGGAGCAACTCATCATCTTCCGCACCGATGAGTGTCAAAGTCCCCGGCGAATGTCTGTGCTCCGTAGTACAGGGAATGTGTTCTTCTTTGCAGATGCTCTCCAGTTCGTCCAGACGCTTGGTCACGACGAAAATCGCCCACTTCTGTGTAAGCTTATCACGTACGTCATTGAGAAAATCCGTCAGTGTGTAGAATTTTAGAACCGAGAGATAGCGCAGGTGTGCGTGGTGATCGTCGGTCTCGGGAAAAGGAGTGAACCGCAATGCCGTCGTCGTCAGCGGGAACTCCACGTCATCCTGATCATCGACCACCAACAGCACATCCGTCGGAAGCTGCTCAGATAACGTCGCCATCCGTTCGTAGAGCAGCGGGAATATTTGCAGCTCCTTTCCCCCCTCCTTCGTTTGTGATAAATCCACCGGATCCACGGTCAAAATTTTCTCCACACGATCGACATCGAATGAAATGCGATAGGGATGAGTTGATTGGATGGGGAATATATCAAAGACATCTCCAATACGACGATACTCACCGGGCGAAAGGTAAAGATCTTCTCCGTGTCGGTATCCGCGCTCTATGAGATCTTCTATAAATGTTGTGAAGTGAATTTCTTTGCCCACCGCAAGAGTGAGCGTGCGCTCCGTAAGTTCTGCAAAGCGCGGAAACGACTGGTCCCAGGTCTCACGGGCACAGAGAAATACGCCATTCGCAAATTCCTCCCCCTGCATCAGCTGTAGAAAAACCTGCAAAGCATCTGGGAGCACTTCGCCCTCATCGTTCTCAATAGGCTGCAGAATATGTGTCTCTTGTTCGAAAAATTGCAGCCAATGCTGCAGCGTTTCGGCTTCTTCGGCCCTCCCGGTCAGCAGAAGCGTTCGTTGGGGACGTTGCTCGAGAAAGAGCGAGAGGAGTAAAGCTTTTGCCGTTTCGTTGCTGGCTCCGGAAAGCACAAGACGACGCTCCTTTTTCAGGAGTTCGATGAGTTCCCGGTGAGTGTCTCTCCCAAGGAGGAGAGAAGGTTGCATGAAACGATGTTTAAGGAGCCTAAATTTTGACTCCCCTCAAAAAAATGAGGAGAGAATACTGAATGGAAACCGCCCTTTCCTTCCAGGCGTCGATATGCCCAGTATAGAAGAAATGGAGAGAAAATCAAGATCGCCCGATGTTTTTCTTACTCTTCCTGCAGCCGCAGAGGCATGATCAAATGCAGATAGAGGGGATTACTTGGAAAGCGGAACACTGCAGGATGCATGCTGTCGGTGAGGGTCAACTCCACATCACCTTCACCATCGGCGTGACTGAGAAAATCCAGCAGGTAACTGGAGCTGAGCGCAATCTTGTTCGCTTCGCCCTTCACCTTGGCAGGGAATGTCGCTTCATCACGTCCCGCCTGCGTCTGCGGTGTTTTTACGTGAACGGATTCTTTTGAAAAATTGAAGGTAAGGTTATTATTGATCTCCTTCGCAAAGTAATGCATTCGTTTCACAATAGGTGTGAGCTCGCGTACTGAAAGATGAATGGTTGATTTCTGTTCTTTGGGAATGATCTGTTTATAATCGGGAAAGCGCCCGTCGATAAGACGCGAGAGTAGATGTGTGGCACCGATATGAAGCTCAATCTGTTGGCTGCTGAGTGCTACTTCCACTGGGGAAAGTGTTGGTTCCGGCTTACTCTTCTTCTCTGTGTCCTTTTCGTCCCCTTTACTTTTTTCTTCTCGCTCGGGCTTACGAGAGGAAAGGATGGATCGTAGTTCCTCGAGAACTTTGGTTGGAACGATACATGAAATATCAATATTGGAAGCTTTGGTGGGAATTTTGTACTCCGACAGGCGGTAGCTATCTGTCGCGACGAATGTAAGGTGGCCCTTTTCCGCATGAAGATAGACCCCCGAGAGCACCGGACGAAGAGATGTTTTAGTGGATGCAAACGTCACCCGATGAAGAGCGTCGAGCAGGGGAATCGCATCGAGAGTGAAAGTAATTTGTTTTTCGATGGGAGTGATGGTGGGATATTCGGTGGCCGCCTCTCCCGCAATGAGGGTTTTGGCATGTTTGGACGTGCACTTTAGCTGTGTTCCTTCGCTGGTTTCAAGCAAGACCTCTTGATCGGAGTTGTACTGCGCAAAATTGAGAATTGCTTTCGCGGGAACGGTAATCGAGCCTTCATTCTCAATAGAGGCCTCGAAACTTGTCACAATACTCAGCTCTAAATCCGTCGCGCTCACTTTGCAGCGTTTTCCTTCTGCCTCCAAAAGAATATTTCCAAGAATCGGAAGAGCTTGCTGACCACTGATGGCCCGGCTCACAAGAGTGAGTGATTGAAGGAGGTCTGAAGTTTTACACAGGAGTTTCATACGTGTGGTTTCCGATAGTAAGATATAAATAAATAGTAATCTAATAATTCGTCATCATAGTAGGGTCTCTACAAATATACTTCTTCTTCATTGTAGTCTGTGGAAAGTAAGAGTAGTAGCATCATTTTTTCTTCTGGAGAAAGCCAATCGCATTTTTTCGGCCCTACGGAGAGTTGTGGAAGAGGTGTGGAAAACCTGTGGAGAAGGAGAATGGAAAATGTATGGCAAGCCGAACAATCTATTTAGGGCTGCATAAAGCCAAGATATGATACTTTACGTGGAGAAGTACCGTATGGGGTGGTGGAACGTTTCCACCGGGCTTTCCACAGGTGTGTGGATAACTTTTTTGCACAAAGCTCGGGTTCTTGATCCTCAAATTGCTTTTTTAAACACGTTACGCGCCGCAGGCGGAGGTGCGGAAGTACGATTTTCGCGAACGACCACCTCCCCTCCTTTCATAGAGACGTAACGATGATCAGGAACATCTTGGTCGATCAGCACACCGCCGGAAATAAATGTCTCCTTCCCGATTTTCATACCGGGGTTTAAGGCACAGCGGATGCCGAGACGGCAACCATCGCCAATAACACATCCAAACTTTGTGAGGCCCGTTGCAATACTCTCTTTCCCGACAAACGAAGCAATTTCCTGCTCATCGAGCCGAAGATTCCCCGTCAAACTTCCACCCCCGAATGAAACATTGGAGCCGATGATACTATCGCCGATGTATGTCATATGCGTCCAGACGTGTGATGCCAGCACGGATGATTTGATCTCTGTGGAATATCCGATAACACAATCATCGCCCACGCTCGATTCACGGACGAGTGCGTTGTTTGCCACAATACTGCGCTTGCCAATCGTGCATGGTCCTACGACAGTCGCATGCGCGAACACGCGCACGCCCTCTTCAAGGATCACATTCCCTTCAATGACGGCAGTGGGATGAACAACGGCTGTGGGGTGGATGAGGGGCTTCTTTATTAAGCTTAATTCGTGCTGGAGCAAAGGGAGGAGATGCCATGGATATTTCACCGGATGCCAGGCACCTTCGTAGGGTACGGCGTGATAGATTTTGGATCCGAATAACGTGGCAAGTGCCCGTTCGTATCCGTCATCATTACTCTCTTTGGCAGTCTGCTTCAGCGCTTCGAGTAGTGATTGCGGATCGTTATGGACATGTGCAACGATCGTGACCAGATCACTGGGCTCTTTTCCCTCTCCCGGCTTTTCAACGATGGAGACAATGCGTTCACCCGAGAGTTCCAAATATCCTCCCGGGAAGTATGTTTCCATGCGCTTTGCGAGCAGCGCCCCGTTCGCATCTTTTCCCTGAGCCTCACGAATAAGAGCGCTGTATGCGGCCGGTTCAATCACGTCATTTCCGCCCACAATCATAGCCGGCTCTTTGATGTTTGGCAGGGCGTCGAGCAGTGCCCCGCGCATTCCAAGTGAAAGATCTTTTTGTTCGACAGTAGGCAAATCGGGGTAAGCCGCATGAGCGCGATCAAGGTTGTGCTTTCCGCCGATGAATACGATGTCCTGAATACCCGCGGCACGCAGGTTCTCAATCTGGATTTCAAGCAGCGTCTTTCCGCAGATAGGGAAGAGAGACTTTTCGGTGAGCGGCCAGAAACGCTTGCTTAAGCCTGCGAGCAAGAGAAAAGCTTTCACGCGCCCATAGTACGCTCCTGGGGCTTGCAGAAGCCAGTTCTTCCTCGTCAAAACATCAGGTTAATCTGCCCCTCCTGCGCGGTGATACGTACGGGAATTTTCGCTGCGGCAAGCCGCTGAAGCGTGTCGGGATGCGGATGACCGTAATCGTTTTCTTCTCCCACCGAAATGATTGCGAGACGTGGGGCGACAGCGGCAAGAAATTCCTGTGATGAACTGTAGCGGCTGCCGTGGTGGCCCACTTTTAATACTTGGGACGCAACATCGATCCCCATGGCCAGCAACTTCTTTTCGCCTTTTTCACTCAGATCTCCGGCGAACAGAATGGATCCCGTGCCGAAAGTTGCACGAAGAATTATGGAATTGTCATTGTCATCTTCAAGAAGAACGGGATTGGGAGGCCAAAGAATGTCGAGCACCACTCCGTCGTTAAAGTCGATATCACGACGGGGATCTGCGGCGATCAGCGGTACGCCCTGTTCTTTCGCTATCGCGAGCAGAGCTTGGTATGGCTCTTCATCATTTTGAATCGCAGGAAGCAGGAGTGCATGCACTTCGAAGCGACGAAGAATTTCGGGGAAAGCAGTAAAATGATCCGGATCGGGATGCGAGAGCACGAGCAGATCGATGGATCGGCGCGAAAGAGGCAGATTTTTGCCCAATGCTTCAAGAGCGGAAAGGTCCGGCCCCCCATCGATCAGCACGGTTTTGCCCGAAGGACCCATGAGAAGAGCGGCATCACCCTGGCCCACATCAAAAATCTGAATCCTCAGATGCCCATCGGGAATTCGCCCGATTTCATGAACGAGTATGAATATCGATGCGGCAAGAAGCGTGCCGAGAAAAAAGATAAAGCGCCGATGGCAGTGGAGCGTCTGCCGCACAGGATCGCTCACTCTACAGAGCTCTCCTCAACGACGCCACTAGGCTTTTCGCTTGATCTTGCGGCTCTTTTTCCAGCCGGCGATTGCGCCAAGCGCGGCAATGCCGACCATTGCCCCTGCACCGGTCTGCGACAGATGATTAGCTTGCGGCGTAGGAGGAGCGACAGTTGACGAGGGAGAGACCACGGATCCCGCACTGGATGTCGGCGTCGTCACTGCAGCCACGGGTGCGGGAGCCTGCGGGGTGTTCCAGGTGAAAAGCGACTTGAAGACACCGGGCGAGGAACGACCCTCGGCATCCGCCACGTACACGACGAGGCCGAAGTTCTGCGGCGTCACATTCGGGATTTGCACTCCATTCAGATTCCCCGGCAGGAATTCCGGTGCGTTGAATGTGCGTCCGCCATCGCGGCTCTGGCGCACGACAATGAAGGCGCCATCGGGCGCTGCGGGATCGAGTTCCCACTGGCCGGTAACCATGAAGAGTTGGTTTTTCTGCGGCGATGCACTGAGGCGGAAGTCCACAACATCGGGCAGACCGCCCGCCTGCGGCTGGCCCATTCCCAATCCGGGGATGGCAGGCTGCTGAGCTGGCGCCGTTTGATCCTGTTGAGACTGTGCACGCGCGGCTGCCTCTTGAGGAGTGAGGCCCGTGGCATGCCCTGTAAAGAACGCCGTGCGGTCAATCGGGTCGAGTGTTAGTCCTCCTTCCCCTGCAAGCGGCTCTGACAGACGCATCTGGTAGACCATGCCGGAGGCCTGGCGCAGGGTTTGCACCAATGCAGTTCTGCCTTCGATGGTGAGTTGTTCAATGGGCAGTGTGAGTCCCTGCGAGTCGACAATCGAAAACGCCGCAGGTGCCTGGGTAGGATCAATCACCGGCGTTGTCGAGAAGGCGAGGGCGATGCGGGTGGCGGAGAGCGCCTGTGCGGAGAGTAAGTGCAGAGTGTTTGCCGAAGGTTGTGCTTGTGGCGAAAAAGCAGACATCGATGCCTCGGCATTGGCCTGTGTCGGAGAGGGCGCCGTCGGCTCCGCGGGAGCAGGAGGCGATGTTTCATTTACAGCACGGTCAACACGCACCTCTTCCGTGAAGAACGGACTCTCTTCTCCCAGCGCATTCATGGCCATTACGCTGATGTATACGGTGGAGAATGACGGAGGGAGGCCTTGGAGCACATACATGGTTTCGGGCCCCCCGGTCGTTTCGACATCATCGTAATATCCATCGTTTTCCAGAATGGATTTCTGACTGTAGTACACACGGTATCGATCAACATCTCCTTCGGATGCAGACCATTCCATGGCAACCGAACCGTCGTCTTGTGCAAAAGCCTGCAGACCGGTGACACTACCCGGTGCCTCGGCAATTGCCGAGACCGGAAGTACAACGCTCAGGAGGAGAGCGAAAGCAAAGAGTGGGCGGCGTGTCATAAGATGGGGTTGGATGTGTCTTTCGTACTATAATAGCAGATTCAGTGCGTTTTTCCAAGACCAAGCGAATGGCGGTGCAAAGCCCCCAATAGCTTCACAAGGCCCGTCGCCCAGAGCAGGACCCCCAGGACGACAACTGCAAGCGCCAGCCCCAAAAATGTGATGGCGTCATTTGCCAGGAACGGTCGCGTGAACCAGAGAGTGCCTCCCAAAAGAAGCGTGAACACCAACCAACGCACAAAGGCAGTGGGAGGAAAATGTGGCCGTGAGTACCTGAGCGTGGCCGGAAGGAGCAGGCTTACCAAGAGGGATTGAACGATAATGGCCGTGGTTGCCGCGCCGACGAAGCCAAGCTGCGGAATGAGAAGCAGATTACTGCTTATCGAAAAGGTGGCGCCAATCATCAGTGTTGCGAGCAGCCGCCTCCAGTGTGCGTGCACCAACGCCATATAGAACGAGAAAAGGATAAACCCATAGAGAAACATGGGTACGCTGGCAAGCCTCAATGCAGTATCGGCTCCCGGGTGGTCGATGGTTGAGAGATACTCGCGCGTCGTGAGCAGGGCGATAAGCGGACGTGGCCAAAGTGCGGCGAAGAGTCCCGCCGTGGTGCCCAGCAGTAGCAAGACAAGGAATGTTTTCCCTAAGAGATTACTGATGTCTTTACCGTTTTCTCGGCGCTCACTCACGATGGGGAGAATGGAATTGAGCAGGAATGTTGGAATGAGAAAGCCCATTTCTCCCATACGCAGAACGAAACCATAATAGGCATTTTGGATCTGGAAATCGGGGCGCAGTATGGCGATGAGCGTGGTGTCAAATTGTCGGCAGAAAGAGAGAAGCAAGTACGCAGAGCCGAATGGCAGGGCGCTACGGAGTAAATGGCGCATCGTCGCACCATGCCAGCGGGCAGTCGGCCGCAGGATGGGGCGCGAAAAGATGATTGAGAGAATAAGGAGTACAAGTGAGCCGATCCCACCGACGAGTGTGCAGAAGTAGAACAGGCGCACATCGGTACCTCCGCGGATTCCCAGTACGATAATGCTGGCCAAAAGAATCGTTGTGAGAATGCGCTGCGAGACCTCGGCGATAAATACGTAATGCAATTGATAGTTGATCTGAAAAACTGAGCGAAGTGTGCCCGCCAAGAGCGTGAAGAACGGCGTGAACGCGGCGAAGGTAATGCCCAGAGGAAGGGGCGTTCCTGCCCAACGGGGCATCAGCCATGCCAGGGCGATTGCCGATCCCAACGAGAATGCGAGAATCATTGCGCGCAGAAAAATCAGGGCACCCAATACCTCCTCCTTTCTATCGGAACGACTCATCTCACGCACCGCGATCGCATAGAGCCCGAAATCTGCCAGAATGCCGAATATCTGCAGATAGCCATAGGCCGAGTTGTAGTAACCGGCAAGTTCCAAACTGAGGGCCATGGCGACGAATTTGACACTCAAGATCGAGAGTGCGGCCATGGTGATTTGGCTTGCGAGTTGCCAGAGGGTTGAAGCCGCAATTTTTTTTGCCACCGAAGACATCACGGAGATTGTACCTGTATTTTGTCCGATCGGTGTGAGCAGAAGTTGCCAGGGGGCAAACTCATTCGTTCATTCAGTTGGACTCATTCCGCAATTCATGACTGCCACGCAATAGGAGCGGGTTGCTTGCCCTCGCCGCTCTGCGAGGCCTACTCTACAGACACCATGACACTCCCCTTTCACCACATTACATCCACGAAGCAATTCAGCCGCGACGATACAGATGTCATTCTGAACGTTGCAGAAAAAATGGAGAAGATTCTTGTAAAGGGAGGAAACAACCTCCTCAACGGAAAGATTCTCGCAGCACTGTTCTACGAACCCAGCACGCGAACACGACTGAGTTTCGAAACCGCAATGCAACGACTGGGCGGAGATGTGATCACTGCCGACGGGTTGCAATTCAGTTCGATGTACAAAGGCGAGACCATTGAAGACACAATGATGGTGGTCGGTCAGTATGCCGATATCATTGCCATGCGCCACCCCGAACAAGGCAGCGCCGATCGTGCAGCCGCCGTATGTCCTGTCCCCTTCATCAACGCGGGCGACGGCCCCGGTCAACACCCCACGCAGGCCCTTTTGGATCTCTATACGATTCGCAAGGAACGCGGATCACTTGACGATATTCACATCACCATGGTGGGCGATCTGAAGTTTGGCCGCACGGTGCATTCCCTTTCATATCTCCTCGGGCTCTATCGTGACGTCCGTCTCACTCTCATCGCTCCTAAAGAGCTTGCGATGCCCTCCAAAGTGACGAGTTATCTCAAAGAGAAGAATATCTTCTTCGTAGAGACTGAAGAGCTGCAACAGGGGCTCGATGCCGATGTCGTTTACATGACGCGCGTTCAGAAAGAACGGTTTGAAAATCCGGCAGAGTATGAACGGCTGAAGCTGAAATACGTTTTGCAGGCGGACCATGTGTGCGATCGTTCGATCACCGTTTTGCATCCACTTCCCCGTATCGGAGAAATCGCAACAGATGTCGACTCTCTACCCAATGCAGCTTACTTCCGCCAGGTGCGAAACGGGGTTGTGATACGTATGGCACTTCTTGCGATCCTCCTCGGCAAAGCATGACGTCGCTTCTCATTCATGGAGGCACCATCGTTCGCCCTACCGGGGACGAGCGAGCCGACCTTCTCATCGATGAGGGGACGATTCGTGAAGTGAATGTTCGAACGACCGGTCCGCGAAAACTGCTCGCGGCCGATCAGACCATTGAGGCGAACGGGCAATTGCTCTTTCCGGGCTTCATTGATGCGCATGTTCACTTTCGCGAACCGGGGATGGAACAGAAGGGAACGATGGAAAGCGAGTCACAGAGTGCTGTTGCCGGAGGCGTGACGGTTGTTTGTGATATGCCCAATACCAATCCTCCCACTGTCTCGATTGCCGCCCTGAAAGAGAAGGTGCGTATTGCAGAAAGCATTTTTGCGTGCGACATTCGATTTTTCTTTGGTGTGACACAGAGAGAACATCTGCAGGAATTGCAGCGACTCTGTTCCGATGTGTCTCTTGCTCCACTCCGTGCGCGCTGCTGTGGCGTGAAGCTGTATCTCGACCATTCCACGGGCAACCAAAAAGTCGATCAGGATATTGTCCACGATATATTTCATACCTGCGCAGAACTCCAATTACCGATCGTGGCGCACTGTGAAGATCCCGTGCTCAATGCCCGCGCGGCCAAACTGAATGCACGCGATGACATCGCAACGCATTCCGTTATTCGTGCTCCGGAATCCGAACAGCGTGCGATAACAACAGCCGTGGAAATCGCCAAGGAAACAGGTGCACATTTGCACGTCGCCCATCTCTCGACCAAGCGGGGGGTCGAGCTCATCGCGCAGGCAAAAAGTGACGGCCTCTCCGTTACCTGTGAGGTGGCGCCCCATCATCTCTTTCTCTCGACAGAGGATTATGAAGAACTGGGCTCATTTGCCAAAATGAACCCCCCCTTGCGTACCCCCGACCACTGTGAGGCCCTTTGGCACGGCATCGAGAACGGCACTATCGATTGTGTCGCCAGTGATCACGCACCCCATACTCTCGAAGAGAAACAGGTCTCACCATCACTCAAGGCCCCCAGTGGCGTGCCGGGGGTTGAAACCATGATTCCCTTGCTCCTCACGGTCGCGGCCGGCCGATGGCCGCATCCGCAACATCGAGCATTTGCACCAAAGTTACTCTATACCGATATTCGTCGTCTGTGTTTTGACAATCCCAATCGTATTTTTTCACTCGGACTGAATATGATTGAACAGGGATCCCCGGCCAATCTTGTCCTTGTGAATCCGGAAGAGGAATGGGAACTCCAGGGATCTCATCTGCACAGCAAGTGTGGCTGGACACCGTACGAAGGGTGGAAAGTGACAGGCAAGGCCACTGTCGTCGGGCGGTGGTAATTATGAGAGCTCCTGTCGAAGAGCGGCGTGCAATTCGCGGAGTGATGCAAACGATCGGTCGCTCTGTTGTAGAGCTTCTTTGGCGGTGAATGTGCCGTTAATGATGAATGATTGCATCCCTGCACGGTGGGCACATTCCACATCTGTTGTCATGTCGCCGATGTAGACACAGTGCTTCGGCGCGACACCGAGCTCTTTTGTCGCGAGGAGCAACCCATGGGGATGCGGCTTTGGGAAGCCTGCACCGCCCATGCGATCCTCTGTAACGACAGTATCGAAGTAGCGCAGAAAGTTGAGACGAGCATCAACCTCATCAACATAGATTTTCCATGAGCCTGTCACCAATCCGAGAGAGATTTTTCCCAAGAGAGATTCAAGTAGAGCCTGCGCACCGCCGAACCAGCACGCATGATTACGGAGCAAATCAACGTAGTCCGTGTCACGAATAGAACGCATCTCTTCACTGCGCGATGGATCAATTCCAAAACGCGTCATCCAAATTGAAAGCTGCCCCGTTGGCGTATAGGCAGCCTTAAATTGTTCCGGCGTGATCTCGACGCCACCAGCTGGCAACATGTGCGCAATCGCATCACCTCACAGCGGGATAGTGTCGACGAATATTCCATCGAAGTCGAAAAAAATTGCCCGTTTGCTCATACTTCCACAATGAGCGGAATGACCATGGGTTCCCGGTCCAACTTGCGGTCGAAGTAACGATAGAGTGCGCCGCTGACGGCGCGCTTCAGCGCTTTACGGTCGGTCTCGCCGCGGGCGATGGCTTCATCGTAGGCTTTACGAACGATATCGGAAGCAGTTTTAGTGATGGCTACCTGTTCTGATCCGTAGATGAGTCCGCGCGAAACAATATCAGGGTCGCCGACGAGCCGCTTGCTCTGTGCATATGCGCGCAGCATGACGATGATCACGCCGGCGCTACTCATGATCTTGCGGTCATTGAGAACGCGCTGGCCTTCGCCGGCGCTGCCGAGACCGTCGATGATCACGTCCTGGATCAGGAGCTTCTGCTTGCTCTTGCGAGCGTTACCATGTTGGTCGAACTCCAGAATTTCACCGTTCACGAGTGTGTGAATGCGGTTGTCTTCGTATCCCAACTTCTTGGCCAAGTCCACGTGCGCAGAGCACATGTAGGGTTCGCCATGTTCGGGAATAATGTGTCGCGCACGAACGAGTTGATGCATCAACAGCAGGTCGCCTTGCTGTCCGTGACCGGTTGTGTGGAGGGCAAGCTCCGCGCTCGTCTTCACGATGGCGCCCTTGAGATGAAGGTTGTTGATCACCTTCGAGACGGCGCGCTCATTGCCGATAATGGGGTTACTGCTCAGGATGACGGTATCACCGGGCTTCACGGAAATGTGCCGGTGTGTACCGAGGCCGATACGGGCGAGCCCCGCCATTTCTTCGCCCTGACTGCCCGTGGTGATGATGATGGTTTCGCGATCGGGAATTTTCTCCATGCCCGGTCCCGCTTTGCGGATGAGTCCGCGCGATGCCTTGAGGTAGCCCAGATTTTGGGCGATCTCAAAGTTCGTTTCCATGCTGCGGCCGGAGATAAACACCTTGCGGTTGTACTTTCGCGCATGATCGATGATCTGTTGCATGCGGTTGAGGAGCGAACTGAATGTCGAAATGATCAGGCGCCCTTTCGCGTCACGGATGAGCTGATGGAGTGTTTCAGAGATCTCTCTTTCGCTCTTACTGTGGCCGGGCTTCGTGGCGTTCGTCGAATCGGCAACAATGGCCAATACGCCGCGCTCTCCCAGCTGAGCAAAACGCTGAAAGTCCGCTGCCGGCTCATTTTGCGGAGTGAGGTCAAATTTGAAATCACCCGTATGCAGAATGGTGCCGTACGGTGTGTGCACCGCGATCGCCGCAGAGTCCGGAATACTGTGGGTTACCCGAAGGAATTCCACTTCGATGCGCCCGATGCGAATCTTTTGGCCGTAATTGACGGTATTCATCCGCGCTTTGGAGGTGATGTGCGTCTCATCGAGACGCTTGCGGACGAAGGCCATGGTCAACTTTGTTCCGTACATCGGCGGATAGTGCAATTGCGGGAGCAAATGCTGCACGGCTCCGATGTGATCAAGGTGTCCGTGCGTGAACAGCAGGGCCTTGATGCGGTTTTCCTTTCCTTTAAGCGAAGAAATATCCGGAACGAGGTAATCGATGCCGAGCATGTCTTCGTCGGGAAACTGAAGTCCCAAATCAATAATGAAGAGATCGCCGTCCACTTCAATGACGAAGCAGTTGCGGCCGACCTGTTCGAATCCGCCAAGCGGATAGACTTTGAGCCCTCCGCGGCGAGGCTGATCTCGTTGTGATTGCTGCTGCGGACGTGGGCGCTGTTGCCCTTGAGAACGCTGCGATCCTTGAGGTCGCTGTTGCCCCTGAGGGTGTTGTTGTTGTCCCGAAGAACGTTGAGACTTCCCCTGGTCACCGGGACGAGGAGGAGAGGAAGGAGAGGATGGTGGTTGATCCCCAAGCTTCTTTTGTAACCACTCACTGACTGTTTTCATGAAACGGAATAAACTAAATAGAACGATGTATGCCTCCAGTGTACCCTGTTGGAGGTTAGAAAACAATAGGCATTTGTTAAAGCATCGATTTTTTGGCTTCAGATAAACAAATTTTTATTTTAAGAAATTTGCATTTCAGTATCGCCCACTCGGTTGAGGGAAACGGAGGACCCCCGAAAAACAGGCGCTTGCTCCTTTGAAGCTAAATAAGGTAGCCTGAGCCACTGTATGGACGTTACGGTCCAGACAGGCGTGACTAAATCGACGAAAGGGGTGACCCTCGTCGCTCTTTCATTTGTCTCTTCTCTCAAGGAGCAGGTGTGTCTATTGCTGGAGATCGAAGCCGATACTTCCGAAGCACGAACAACGGAGAAAGAGTGTATTACTATTGTTGAACACGCACTTCTCGAGACAGAAGGCAGCCCTGCCGAGCGGTTGGATGGCACCCTGAAAGAACTTAACGGACTCCTGAAAGGGCTGATTCTTTCAAGGGCAATTGAGGGGGTTCATGCCATTGTGGCAATCGTGGATCGCGATATGGTTCTTCATGTTTCGCATGCGGGCAGTGCAGAGGCATACATTGTGCGTGCCGGTGCTGCGAGCCAGATCACGGAGTACACACGCGGCAAACCGGTTCCTGCCTTTGTGCACATCGCGAGTGGCCGCCTTGAGGCGCGTGATTCCGCGGTGTTTTCAACCCAGCGACTTCTGCGCGCGGTCACACCGGCGCAATTGGCGCAACACGCCCAGCGCGGCGATCAATTGCTCGATGAACTTGTTAACACACTCGAGGCAGAGCGTGAACATGCAGCGCTCAGCGTTTTTCACGCAAGCGGTGGGCAAATGAAAATCGGAGAAACCCCGTCCCGCCCGAAGGGTCGTGCGCTCACACCGCGTCGTGATCGCCGAGGCCGAACCCATATAGGCATGGCGATTGTTGCAAAAATTGGCGAGCGTAGTCGTTCCCTTGTTTCTCTTGGGTTCTTCCAGCGTCTATGGGAGAAGGTCGTCGATTGGGCCACAAAGTTCTTTGCAGACCTCAGAAGTCCGAAGCGTAAACGCCGCGCACACCTGTTCATTGTTGCCGGCGCACTGGCCGTCTTCATTCTGCTGTGGGCGGTCGTCAATCTCTCGACATCTTCGGAGCGGGGCAAAACAAAAGCGGAACTCACGCAGTTGATGGAGCAAATTGATCAGGAGATTCGTACGGCAGAGAATCGCCAGTTGAGTGGGGATGTCGATGGGGCCAATCTCGTCCTTGAACGTGCTCAGGAGGAGGCGCAGCAGGTGATGAACAATGACAGCGGCCTCTTCCGCCGCGAAGCACTGGACCTCCTGGATCGTATCCGTACCAAGAAAGAAGAGATCAATCACATCGTACGTCTGTCTCCGCGCCTTGTTGTGAATGCTTCGGCGAAGGGCGCGGATATTTCTCTTCTGGGAATGGTAGGCTTAACCGACGGGGAATTTGCATTGTACGACAAGCAGAATCTCTATCGTGTTCTGCTCAATTCCATCGACGATCCACAGAAAATCACCACGCAGGAAACCATCGCCGATGCATCGGGGTTTGCACGCTATCAGACGATCGTCTTCCAGACATCGACTAACGGTATTATCGAAACGATCGGCGGACAGCCCACGACCATGAAGACCGAAGACCCTGCGGGCTGGATCAGTGGCAAAGACGTGAAGACATACTTGCGATATCTCTACATTCTCTCACCCGAGAACAATCAGATTTACAAGTATGAACGCCTCAGCAATCGCTATGCAGCGCCCTCGGAGTACAATGTCAATGGCAAGGTGGAAGGAGCTCTCGATATGGCGATCGACGGCCCTGTTTTTGTCCTGAAGAGGGGTGGCGAGGTGGTGAAGCTCTTCCGTGGCGAGACGCAACCTTTCACGGTGCGACATGCTCCCGAAGAGAAGATTCTCTCAACGGCAACCAAAGTCTTCAAGGTGGCGGGAGGCAACATCTACTTTCTCGATCCCGTCGGAGCGCGCGTAATCGTTGCGACCGATGGCGGGGCAACGGGCGAATCCTCGTATAAGACGCAGTACGTGCTTGAAGGCGATCAAATCGGAACATTGCAGGATCTCTTCGTCGATGCCGACGAAGGGCATCTGTATGTCTTGGATGAGAAGCGCCTGCACGTTGTGGATCTGGTGAAGTAGACGAAATCACCGGATGCTATTTCCTTGGGTTGCTTTCGCATTCACCATAGCTTCGTATGCGGGTTCTCATCTTCGGAACATTCGATCGGCTGCATCCGGGTCATCGCTTCGTCCTCGACGAGGCGCAGAAGCGAGGCGACCTGACTGTGGTGGTGGCCCGTGACCGCACCGTGCAACGGTGCAAGGGTAAGCTCCCCGCACAATCAGAGGACGAACGGAAATCAGCCGTCAGCCAAATGATGCCGACGGCGCAGGTGATACTCGGTGATACCGACGACTACCTGCGGCCGGTGCGTGAGCTGGCCCCCGAACTCATCCTTCTCGGATACGATCAGACTCTACCCAAAGGGGTGCGCATGGAAGATCTGCCCTGCCCCTTCGAGCGCTTACCGGCGTTCCATCCGGAGCGGTTTAAGAGCAGTCTGCAGGGGTGCGGGTAATATTTCCTCTTTGTACAGGCATCTTCGGGCCATGGAGGCTAAAGGCATTTTATGCTACAATAATGAGATTTCTTCGCCATACACTCATGGATACCAACACCCAATCCAAACGCCCCTCTCTCATGAAGCAATTGCTCGGAGCCGTGAGCGGTGCAGCCATCGCACTCCTTTTGTATCAGGCATACAAGATCAGTGCACCGGTGATTACGGCCTGGCTCGTAGCGCCCCAGTCACAGATTGCCGCAGAGCACCCCGGATCAGTTCGCGTGAATGATGAAATTGGTGAATACCAATTCAACCGCATCGCCGCCCGAGCCAAAGAAATTTACGAGCGCTTTGCAGCCGAGCCCGGTCCGCAGGTTGCCGTTACTTCGGAAGGAATTGAAGTGGCGCAGCCTCTTACATCGAGCTCCAGCTCGATTGCGTATGTCGATATCAATGCCGTCATGCCTCAAGAAGTAGATGAAGCCGCTTCTTCTGCCGCGTCCGTTGAAATGGTTTCTTCATCTTCAGAAAAAATAGAAGCCGCCGATGCGGCCTCTTCTATGCGCGCACGTTCAGAGACGCAGATGCAGGCGAAGCTTGCAGGCGGAAATCTGCCAAGTTCCGGAATCGGCACGACGCTGGTTGCGGCGGCGGCATTTGGTGCGGCGATACTTACGCGCCAGAAGCGCAACACGCGCTGAGCTACCCGATAAGCCGGTAATCCGTTACAGTGGGGAGCAATGGCGATGATCGATTATTCTTGGGTCGTGCTCTTCGCAGTGCTGGGGCTGGTTTTCGGGAGTTTCGGCACGGTGCTGATATGTCGCGTTCCTCTTCATAAGAACATCGGCGGGCGATCACATTGTCCGCAGTGCAGGCATGTGCTGTCGCCCATCGAGCTCGTCCCTCTTATGAGTTACATACTGCAGTGCGGCCGTTGTCGTCACTGTCATCGGACCATCAATGCACTGTATCCCGGTATCGAACTGTCATCGGCTCTGCTGTTTACCCTGGCTCTCTTTCTCGATCGATCGCCTTTGCCGGCCCTGCTGCTTGCACTCGCACTGTGGTTGCTCCTTCTCATCGCGGTTATCGATATGCATACGCGCACTATTCACGACGTTCTTAATTTTTCATTTGTGTTCCTCGCCGTTGCGTATGCGATTGCCATTGGTGAGTTTCAAGCAATCGGTGCCCTGCTCCTTGGCGGGTTTTTCGGGCTTCAATGGTTGCTGAGTCGTGGGCGATGGGTGGGGAGCGGAGATATTCTTCTCGGCGTCGGTATCGGCTTTCTATTGGGCTCTATGGCGCCAGCACTTCTCTGCCTGGGGCTTTCGTACGTACTCGGCGCCATTGTGGCGAGCTATCTTCTCGTCACACGCAAGGCCACATCGAAAAGCGCCGTGCCGTTTGGTCCGTTTTTGGCAATGTCCACACTGCTCACCGTTGTTTTCGGAGACCGCATCATTGCCGTTCTCATCCTCGGATTGTTCTGAGGCTTGTTCCGGCATGAGAATTCCCACACATAAAATGAGGGCTCTCGCCCGACAGAAGTGGGGCAAGAGCCCGGTAAGTGCCATCGTTTGCACTATTCGCCCGGAAAACCGGAGCGCCGCCACCGAAATGAATGTCTCAGTGAGGAGCTTAGTGATGGCCCCCCTATCGTACAGAAAGTCGCCAGAATGTCAAGTTACGGTAACGTGGCATATTGTCGCAGAGGATCCATTGGCGACATCTCATGCTTCGCGCATACTCTTTCCCGATGAAAGTCACTGCCGAGAACCGCCGGGCACGCTTCGATTACGAAATCGTCGAGACCCTGGAAGCCGGTATCATGCTGACCGGACCCGAAACCAAATCATGCCGACAGGGCAACGTCAATCTCGCAAGTTCGTACGTCACGTTTCGTGATGGAAAGCCATTTCTCATAAATGCCTCTGTTGCTGCCTATCAATTTGCCGCACATGCCCCGCACGAGGAGCGACGCGATCGTGCATTGCTGCTCAAAACAAAAGAGTTTCGCAGGCTCCAATCCTGGTCTGAAGAAAAAGGCTGCGCAGTCGTCCCTCTCGAGATTCGCGTCGGGAAATTTGTAAAAGTACTGTTGGGTGTGGGACGAGGACGCAAGAAAACCGACAAACGCCAGCGCATTAAAGAACGAGAAGTGGAGCGCAAGCTCAAGCAGACTGGGGATTACTGAGTATCACCGAGATGTCGCGAAAATTCCTGCGCCGAAAAGTAGCGGGCATCCCCTGCAAGGAAGGCAAGGCCCAGCGTGGGGTAATCACAGAGGGCAAGCTTGTGGCGTGCCATAGCTTCCCACCACACACCAAAAAGAAGCTCGAGATCTGCGCAGACACGTTCTTCATCCTGCCCGTGTGCCTCGAGTGCGCTTGTAATTGTGAGTTGCTCCAGGAGAAAGCGCCTACTCTCAAATGAGTCTTGTGTATTCAACATCGCAGCAGAGAAGTACTCCTCGACAAGACCGGAAACAGGTCGATTCCAGTCTTGAATATATGTGCCAAGTTGTTCAAGTGCGCGAGGCGGCAAACTCGCATGCCACGCATCGGCGATCCAATCGATTGCCTGTCGTTGGTCATCAGTAGAGAATTCAGATTTGCCTTCAAGAAGCCTTTTCAGCCTCTGTCGTAGATCCAACGCGTAACGGATGCATTTGCCGGTTTTAAGTGAGAGTAAATGCGGCTGAGCTCGCTCGATCAGGCTACTGATACGACCTTGTGGTCCGCGTATATTCGTCTCTGGTCCAGCCAGATACCGCGCAAAACGCTTATCCACCATTGTGGGTTTGCGGTCGCTCACGCGGACAAGGGTGTCACTGGTGAGCTCCATCAGCCGACCCCGCTTCCAGTGGGGATTGCTGGGCGTTTCGGCGATGTACTCACCACGACTGAATACATGTATCAGGTCTCTGCGGGTTTTACTCAGACACTCATCGCGTGTCACTTTCTGTGTGTGCAGAGCAGCGGCATGCTGCGTAATACTATGTGAGAGATATCGCATGAGGTGATCTGCCTGCTTCAGTTCACCAGGTTTAATCGTTGCGGTGGGATGTGTATGGAGTTCCTGTTCCACAACATGGAGCAGGCATTTGCGCAAATCCTCGGCAAAGTCGGCGATGGTGAGTTCAGTACGATCACAATGCGGACGCAAGTGCCACGGGACGATCCATGGGTTGATGTAGGCGGTTGTATTCCCGGCTAACTGCAGTTGGATGACCTTATCCTGTTCTGCAATGCAGGAACGTAAAAAAACGGAGTCATACTCATCGTGCCGCTCGGGTATTACCTGAGGAGAACGCTCCATAGAGTGTATCACTCTAACAGCAGGCGCCGTTTCGACAAGGAATCAGATAGTTTCCTTTCGCACCATATCCTGCATCCTGCATACTGCTCTCACATGTCTCTTCTCCCTCCCCAAATCACCAGGGCCATCGAGGAATTTTCGAAGCTCCCCGGCATCGGGGCCAAGTCCGCCGAACGATTGACGTTTCACTTGCTGCGCAGCTCCAAGGCTTCGCCCGAAACACTGGGCAAGGCACTCACCGACCTTAAAATTGAACTGAAGTACTGCAAATGCTGTCAGATGGTGACGCTGCAGGAAGAGTGTTCCATTTGCTCCGATTCCACTCGCGACCATGCAACGCTGTTGGTAGTCGAGAATCCTCTCGATGTGATCGCTTTCGAGCGTTCGGGATACAAAGGCGTCTATCATGTTCTGCACGGAGTGCTCTCTCCTATCGATGGCATGGGGCCCGAACAGCTCAAGCTACGCGAGCTCGTTGAACGCTGCACGGACGGTATTGAAGAAGTGATTGTCGCCACTAATCCCGATGTGGAGGGCGAAGCAACGGCCAGCTTCATTCGTGAGCGCCTGAAAAACAACGTTGCAAAAATCACGCGTCTCGCACACGGGCTACCCATGGGAGCGGATATTGAATTTGCGGATCAAGTGACGCTGAAAGAGGCGATTGAGGGTAGAAGAACTCTCTGATGGATCAATGACGGAATCCCCGTACTCCGGTCGTCACCATCGGAATCTTCAGCTCATTTGCTTTGGCGATCACTTCTGCATCGCGCATCGATCCCCCCGGCTGGATGATGGCGGCGATCCCCTCTTTGGCTGCGGCTTCCACGCTATCGGGGAACGGGAAGAATGCATCACTGGCCATAACGGCACCTTTTGCTTTCTCGCCCGCTCGTCGAGCCGCGATAATGGTCGAATCCACTCTGCTGGTCTGACCGGCGCCGATACCGACGGTACAGACATCCTTTACGAAGACGATGGCGTTTGATTTGGTATGTTTCACAATTTTCCATGCAAAGAGGAGGTCACGAACCTGGTCCTTCGTCGGCTTGGTCTCCGTCGTACACGTGAGATCCTTCTCCGTCACCACGCGCGTGTCGAGGTTCTGCACGAGCATCCCCCCCAGCGCAGTACGGAAGGAGGCCACCTCCGCATTGGGTTTGAGACAATGGTTTTCGATCACGCGGATCTTCGATTTCTTTTTGAGCAGCTCCAAGGCGGCGGGTTCATAGCTGGGAGCGATGATGATTTCAACAAAGATTTTCTGCTCGATGATTTTTGCAATAACTCTCTCGGTACAGAGTCGATTGAGAGCGATGATAACGCCGAAGGCCGAGAGACGATCGGCATCGTACGCACGCTGGAACGCTTCGGCAATATCACTGTGCGAAGCCGCGCCAGAGGGGTTGGCGTGTTTGATACAGGCGGCGGTCGGTTCCTCAAATTCACAGACGAGATTCCATGCGCCATCGGCATCGAGAATGTTGAGGTAACTCATCTGTTTTTCCTCCTGCAGAACCATCCAATCGGGCGGGCTACCCTTCAGCTCGTAGAAGGCGCCCCACTGGTGCGGGTTCTCGCCGTATCGCAGCTTCATGCGATTCGTGAGTGCGATACCTGTGTTCTCACCATCAGAGAGCGTGCGGGCAATGGCACAGTCGTAGGCTGCAGTGTGCAGAAAGACTTTCTGGGCAAGTCGTGTTCGCGTCTCGGGCTTCGTGTTCCCCTCCTTCAACTCTGTAAGTATCGACGGGTAGTCTTGCGGGTCGCAGAGAACGGTGACGCTCTCGGCATTCTTGGCTGCCGCCCTGAGCAGGCTGGGTCCACCGATGTCGATTTGCTCAATGACTTCTTCACTCGTGATGCCCGGTTTGGCCGCAGTTTCTTCAAACGGGTAGAGGTTTACGCACACAAGATCGATCGGTTCAACCTTAAGCTTCTTCGCCTCGGCAACATGCTTCTGATCTTCACGCCGAAAGAGGAGCCCCCCAAAAATGAGCGGGTGCAATGTCTTGAGTCTGCCGTCGAAGCACTCGGGAAACCCCGTGACCTTCTCGACGGGTGTTACGGGAATATTGGCTTTCTCCAGGGTTTTCTGCGTCCCTCCGGTCGAGATGATTTCATATCCAAGTTCGATGAGCCCGCGGGCAAAATCCTCGATGCCGTGCTTGTCACTGACTGAGAGGAGGGCGCGTCGAATCATGGGGAGAAAAGAGCGTACACAGTCTAGCGATGTCGCAAAGGGAAGCCAAGGGTTCTCGCTTAAAAAAGCGACTGCCGGCCGACCATACCAAAGTCCGCAGTCAGATGTATGACATCCTCATTCGCGTTTACAGAACCGATACCGGCTATCTGCGGCAGTGCGGGAAGTTCGTTGTGCTTGCATAGAGTGCTCGTTACAATGCGTGCGATTTTGCTTCAGTTCTCACGTATTCCCCCTTCTTTCATGTCTGTGCCTCTCCTTCCGTATCTCTTTGCTGTTGTGGGTTGCGGCGTGCTCGCCGTGATCGTCTCTATTGCTTTTTCCCGGATCATAGTCAGTAAGGATTCCGGCAACGAACGTATGCGCAGCATTGCGGCGCAGGTGCGTGCGGGGGCAATGGCATTCCTCATGCGGGAATATAGAGTGATCGGCATATTCGTTGCAGTTGTTTCGGTTCTTCTCTACTTCTTCCTCGATACAGGAGTACAGGGATTGCGCGAAGGCGTCTTCAGTCTTCCGTTCATCGCATGCTCGTTTATTGTGGGTGCACTCTGTTCGGCGATTGCCGGATTCGTCGGTATGCGCACGGCAACGAATGCGAATGTCCGCACGACGCAAGCAGCGACAATCAGTCTGAGCGGAGCCTTGAGAGTGGCGTTTCTCAGCGGCTCTGTGATGGGTCTCACGGTTGTAGGCATAGGATTAATCGGTTTAGGAACGTTGCTCATTCTCTTTCTGACGGTCTTCGGACTCCCGTTGGGTGCGGCGATCCAGATTCTTACAGGATTCAGTTTCGGTGCCTCGTCCGTGGCGCTCTTTGCCCGCGTCGGAGGTGGCATCTACACAAAAGCGGCAGATGTTGGAGCGGATCTTGTCGGTAAAGTGGAGGCGGGTATTCCCGAGGATGATCCGCGCAACCCCGCGGTGATCGCAGACAACGTCGGAGATAACGTCGGAGACGTTGCAGGAATGGGCGCCGATCTTTTTGAGAGTTACGTCGGTTCGCTTGTCGCAGCCATGCTGATCGGTTTCGCGGTCAATTGGGGCGGTGATGCCAGTATGATGGCCGTACTCTTTCCGCTGCTTATCGCGGGCCTTGGCATTGTGGCGAGCATCATCGGTTCGTTCGCAGTGCGCACGCGGGAGGGAGGTGAAAAAGTGCATGGCGCCATGCGCAACGGCACGCTGCTCGCTGCCGTTATTGTCATCGTTGGATCTTTTTTCATCGCGCGCATGATCCTGCCTTCCGATCGCGCGATGGGGGTGTTCATTGCACTGATCTCGGGTCTCGTTGTCGGCGTCATCATCGGGCTTTTGACCGAGTACTACACATCGGCAAGCTATAAGCCGGTACAAAAACTGGCAGAGTCAGCGAAAACCGGTTCGGCGACTGTGATGATTTCAGGACTCGCGCTCGGCTATATATCCACGTGGTTGCCGATTGCATTCATCGCCCTTGCGATTCTCATCGCTCACTGGGGTGCCGGACTCTATGGCATTGCGATCAGTGCGATTGGCATGCTTTCCACGCTTGGCATCACGCTCGCCGTTGATGCTTATGGACCGGTTGCAGACAATGCCGGCGGTATTGCAGAGATGTCGCATCTTCCGAAGGAAGTACGCGAACGCACAGATGCGCTCGATAGCGCGGGCAATACAACGGCCGCAATCGGCAAGGGTTTTGCCATCGGCTCGGCGGCACTCACCACACTGGCGCTCTTCACGGCTTTCTCGCAAGCCACGGGAATTGAGGTGCTTAACCTCATGAATCCGCTCACCCTTATCGGTCTGCTCACCGGTGGCACGATGGCGTTCGTTTTCTGTGCGCTTACCATGCAGGCCGTTGGCCGTGCCGCATTCTCGATAGTGGAAGAAGTGCGCAGACAGTTCAAAGAAACGCCGGGGCTCATGGAGGGAACGGCGCAGGGTGACAGTGCGCGGTGCGTGGATATCGCAACGGCTGCCGCCATTCGTGAGATGGTGATTCCCGGCATCCTCGCGATTGCCGTACCCGTCCTGATCGGACTGATCTTTGGTGCCGAGGCTCTTGGAGGACTTCTTGCGGGATCTCTTGTCACGGGTGTGCTCATGGCCATTTCCATGGCGAACAGCGGTGGTGCCTGGGACAACGCGAAGAAGTACATCGAGTCCGGTCACTTGGGCGGAAAGGGCAGCGATGCGCACAAGGCCGCGATTGTCGGCGATACGGTGGGCGATCCATTCAAAGATACTTCGGGTCCCTCGATCAATATTCTGATCAAACTGATGTCTATCGTCTCGCTCCTCACTGCGGGGTTGTACTCGACCGGAGCGATATTCTGAGCATTCTCTTGTCAGAAAGGGCACACAACAGTGTGTAGCTATTTCCCCTCCGGCAGTCGACTGACGCCGCGGAAGCCCATGTTATGCCATTCTGACGACTCCGATGATCCGCAGACATACACAAGTGTGCATCTTTGCAGAGAATGGCGTTCTGTGCTATAATTTACGGTACAAACACACCATATGTCTGTCTCTCAAAAAGCTCTTCCGGATGACGCGCACACAGGGGAATTGCCTGTGACTGATACAACAAAAAGCGCAGATCTTCCAGTCACACAGCCGCCCGCCCCCGCCGCGAAAGGGAGCCAAGAAAATGCCCCTGTTGCTGCTGCAAAACCGACGCCGACATCAGGAAAAAATCTCAAGAAGATTCTTATCGTAGAAGATGAAAGGCCTCTTGCGCATGCGCTCGAGCTGAAATTCCGTCATGAGGGTTTCGATACCCACATTTGTCTTGATGGTGAAGATGCCCTCAAAGAGGCGACGGAGGGAAAGTACGACGTCATCTTGCTCGATCTCATCATGCCACGCATGGATGGGTTCACGTTCCTTCAGGAAATGAAGACACGCGGAGTAAAGACTCCGACTGTTGTGCTCAGTAATCTCGGTCAGGATGAAGACAAGACGCGTGCGCAATCACTTGGTGCCGTGGGATATTACGTAAAATCCAACACCCCGATCATGGAGATCATCAAACAGGTCCAATCTCTTCTCTGATGCCCGTCTCTGACACCGATCTCGGCGCGATTCTCGTCAGGCAGAACTACCTTTCTGACGAAGAACTAAAGCGCGTTGAAGCAACGGCGAAAGAACGGAACGTTCCCCTACTCACACTCCTTTTCGAACAAGGGCTTCTGACGCAAAACCTTTACGAAGAGGCGATCGCAGAACATTACAAGCTGCCGTTCTACGATCTGCAGGCACACTTTCCCTCCCCCGATGTTATTGCAGAATTGCCCGAGGAGATTGCTGCAAAGTACCACATGGTCGTTGCCGAGCATACGGGCGACAAAATCACGGTTGCCACATCAGATCCGGGGCAGAAGGGCCTCGAAGAGATCATTCGCCTGAACTTTGGTCAGAAAGAAGCGGTGATCGCACCCGGGACGACCGATACAACCAGGTCCGATACAGCGGCAAAGCCGCAGCAGAAGAAAGTGGTGCAGCGTTTGCTGACATTGGGCAAGAAAGAAGAGAAGACAGAGGCGCCACAGCGCTTTGCCGGAGTCATCACGTTCGTCTATACCCCGCAATCAGGCATCGATGCCGCGTGTCAGCACTATCGCAAGCCCCTCTCGACACGCTTTCAGTCGATTATCTCGAATGAACAGAAAGTCGCACCCGAAATTTTGGAAGAAATTCTCAACGATGCCGTCGAACTGCGGGCATCAGATATCCACTTTGAGCCACAGGAGAAAATTGTCGTGGTGCGATTTCGTATTGATGGCGTCATGCACGAGGCGGGACGCATTCCCAAAGAGCACTACGAAGGGGTCGTCAACCGTATCAAGATCCAGGCGAATATGCGCATTGACGAGCACTATGCCGCACAGGACGGTGCTATTCGTTATGCCTCGGCTCACGGAACCATGGACATCCGTGTTTCGATCGTGCCGGTGGTGGAAGGCGAGAAAGTGGTGATGCGTCTTCTGTCGTCGTACGTGCGCTCCATCACGCTTTTGGATCTTGGATTCTCGCAGAAGAATCAAGAGATTCTCACTGCGGCTGCGCACAAGCCTTTCGGAATGGTGCTCACCACGGGCCCGACGGGATCGGGAAAATCCACCACGCTCACAGCACTGCTCAAAATGCGCAACACGCCCGATGTGAACATTTCGACAATTGAAGATCCGGTCGAGTACAAGATTCCGGGCGTGAATCACATTCAGGTGAATCCGAAAACCAATCTCACATTTGCCTCGGGTCTGCGCGCACTTGTGCGACAAGATCCGGACATCGTCCTCGTCGGTGAAATCCGCGACGGCGAAACCGCCAACATTTCGGTGAATGCCGCTCTCACGGGTCACTTGGTTTTTTCCACATTACACAGTAACGACGCCGCCACAGCCATTCCGCGTCTTTTGGATATGGGAGTGGAGCCGTTTCTTCTCGCCTCGACATTGGAGGTCGTCATCGGCCAGCGACTGGTGCGCCGCGTATGCCCACGCTGTCGTCACAGCATCAGTGTGCCGGCTGAAGAAGCGCAGAAATTGTTCCCCGGGGCCGACAAGATGATTCCGGCCGCCCAACCACTCACGCTCTACCGTGGCAAGGGCTGTGAAGCCTGCGGAAACACCGGATACCGAGGCCGCATTGGAATTTACGAATTGCTGGTCATTACACCGGCCATTGAGGAACTCATTCTGCAACGTGCCTCGAGTTCCGTGCTCAATAAAGCTGCGGTGAAGGATGGAATGCAACTGATGTTCCATGACGGGTTAAACAAGGTGCTTGCCGGGGTTACGACCATCGAAGAGCTACTGCGTGTCGCTGCGCCCCCCGCAATCATTCTCCACCCTGCTCATGGCAGAGATGACAAATGAATCAGCGGCCCCCATTGAGCCGACACCTTTGCCGCAGGAGGCCCCCAAAGAGCCGGCTTCCGTTTCGCCGGAAGCCACGAAGGAGCCAGCTGCGACTTCACTGGAAACACCGAAGGAGCCGGCTGCCGTAACGGAGCAGGTTACAGAAACAATTCCCGCAAAACCCGTCCCTTCACGATTTGCCGGACAGCGCAAAGAATTGCAGAAATTCTTTGCCTCGCTCAATCACTTGGGCATGGGCAAACAGCGCATGCTCTTTATCCAGAGCATGGCGATGATGCTCACTGCAGGTCTCTCACTCACCGATGCGCTGAAAACACAGCTTCTCGAGGCAAAATCGAAAACCGTCCGCAAGCTCATACAGGGCATCATCACCGCTGTTGAAACAGGCTCATCGCTCTGGAGGGCAATGGACGACCAGTCACTCTTTTCGCCCTACGAAATTGCCCTCGTACGCATCGGCGAAGAGGGAGGCAATCTGGCCCGAAACATGCAGTATCTCGCAGAACAACAGGAGAAGGACAGGGCGCTGCGGCAGAAAGTGAAGATGGCGATGATCTATCCCTCCATTGTCATTGTTTTGGTCTTTGTTCTTGTCATGGGGCTGGGGCTCTTTGTCCTGCCAAATCTTGTGCAGGTTCTCTACTCGCTGAATGTGGAACTGCCTCTCGCCACGCGTGTCGTCATTGCATTCTCGCAACTTTTCGAGACGCATGGACTGATAATGGCACCCCTTCTCTTTGTGGTGCTTATTTTGGTTCTGTTAATGGGAAAATACACGCGATTCCGCGTTGTTTCCCAGTGGGTGACTTTTCATACGCCCGGAATCGGCAGCCTGGCACGCGAAGCTACGATTGCACAATTTGGCGTGATTCTCGGAGGACTTTTGCAGGCAGGCGTGCCTCTTGTGGAAGCCCTTGGCTCTCTTGCAGAGGTGACACACATCGTTTCATACAAAAATTTCTACCAAAGATTGCTGGAGCACGTGAATGCAGGCGACTCCTTCAGTAAAAGTTTTGCGGCTCTGCCGGAGTGCAATCGTCTCTTTCCCATTTCCGTTCAGCAACTTATCGTCACAGGTGAACGGTCAGGAGGATTGGCAGATGTGCTCGTGAAGATCGCCGACATGTACGACAAGAAAGCTTCTGAGACGGCAGAGAAACTTCCGGTGATCCTGGAGCCACTGTTGCTCATCATCATTGCCGGTATCGTTGCCGGCATTGCATTTGCTATCATAGTTCCCATCTATAAGGTTGTCGGGAACATCGGCCGATAGGTTGGTTCCCTTTCTTTCCCCCCACAGGTATGGCACATAAAGGGTTTACCGCGGTTGAGATGCTTCTTACATTGGGCATCATCGCGATTACGACAGGCGCAAGTGTTCCTCTCTATCGAACGTATCAACTTCGCAGCGATCTCGATACGGCCGTGGAACAAGCCAAGCACGCATTAGAGCGCGCACAGGTTCTGGCACGTGCCGGACAGAACGATTCTATGTGGGGATTTGCCACAAGCCAGGGCATTCTCTTTCAGGGAGAAGCTTTTTCCATTCGTGAGCCCGATTCCGATGAGCTCTACGTCATTCCTCCCACAGTGCATGTTTCGGGTTTGTCGGAAATCGTCTTCCAGCGTGTAACAGGAGAGCCAGTCATGACGGGTGACATCGTCTACGAGGCCGGAAACGGCGAGCAACGTATCATCACCATCACTCCCGGAGGATCAGTCACCTTCAGCCCGTTGCTTCCTCCCGCACAGTCTTCCAGCAGTGTTGGTGACAGCCAGGGAGCCAGCTCTCAGCCTGGCTCTTCAGCCAGCAGCGACGGTCAAGGTGTTGGCAGCACGGGATCTTCCGCCAGCTCCGCAGGAGCAGAGAGCAGTGCATCGAGTGAGGCCGATGGAGGAGGCGGAGACAGCTCCAGCAGCGAAGCAACCTGTGAAGATGCTTTTGAACTTCTGCCGGACGGAACAGTCGAGACGACGGGTACGGTGGATGCCACGATAACGGTGCTTGGTTCTCAGGTGAGCGATGGTGCCGGTGGAGGATCTGCCAAAGTGGTGGTTTCGGTGAGCACCGACGAAGGAGAAACATGGGTGCCACTCTTCGATGGAAAAGCGGTGAAAGGTGGTGAAGAAGAGGTGGTCCAGAACCTGCCTTCGGGAACGAAGCTCCTCATTCAGGTCAATGGACGACATTCCTGGCTTTTCAATCGCACATTCCGATCGAACAATTCTGCGGGGCACATGCTCGTTCTGCGCAACGGTCATCGGTTGCCAACTGCCCTCTACGATGCATTTGGTAATCCCACCAGCCTCGCTCCATTTTTGCGCGCGATCATCGAAAGCGGACGGGTGAAAATTCATTCCCATGCAGTGGTATTCCTCACGGAGCTCGATGCTCTCTGGAAGGGTTCTTCGAAATTCCAAGATGTGGCGATCCGGGCGGCCTTTGCGGTCAGGCCGGGGAGCTGTGCCCAGTCGATGGATCCTAAGGTGAAGATCGTCTTCGACCGCATTGAAAATCAGGGAGCCGGTGACATGAAAGCACGTGCCTATATCGGGCCACAGGGCATTCTGTTCGCAGAAGACCAGTGGATTCCCCTCTCGGTAGCAGGAGTCACCATGGTGGATAGCGATCTCGTTGAAGATGTGCCGGGTTTGGCCGTTGAACGCCGTAGCGGCGTATTGCGCGTGCTCTTGCACGGGTCACACATCTTTCCTTCCGGAAAGGAAATTGTAGACGCACGTGTGATCTTCGATCGCGCACAGATTTCTTCTATTGAAGCCGATGTCGGCCAGAATGCACCTGAAAACCTTACAGATGGCATCGTAAACGACGGGCCCGATGGTGATGAGATCGTCATTGCGGCCGATCAGCGCTCGGTCCTCTTTCAGACACGTGCCACTGTTGCCGATGATGCCATTCTCATTCATTGGAATGTTGCCAGCGTAACTTCGAGCGCATCTTCAGCGGCAAGCTCCGCCACTTCAAGCGTGGCGTCTTCCGTTTCATCTGAGGCAGGAGAGCCGGGAGAAGACGATGAAGGCGGTAGCGAGAGCAGTGTACCCGCCGATGCCTGTGCCGCTGCGTACACGGTCGATGATCAGGGGCGCGTGGTGTTGGCTGAGCAGGCCGATGTTGCCTTCACCGTTCTCGGATCGTATGCCACGTATGGTGCCAATGGTCCGATGGTTCACGTGCGTTTGAACACCAGTTTTGACGGCGGGAGCACATGGCGCGGTCTCTTCAATTTCCGCGATATTCTGGCAGGTGATACGCAGACATTCCGCGACGTGCCCTCCGGGTCGATCATTTCACTCTCCGCGGAAGGTCGCTATTCATGGCTCTTTAAAAAAGTTGCCAATCTGTCCGACCACGGTGACCGCGTGAAGCTGTTGCGTCCCGGCTCAGCTCTTCCCGGCATTGGATTACTGATGACGCCAACGCGTCTGCGGCCCTTCCTGCGCGATAGAATTTCGAATGGCATCATCCAGCTGGGCGACAGACAGATCCTGGCACTCGTCGAGTTGCAGAATCTTGATGAGACTGCGGACTTTCAAGATGCGGTGGTGGTGATCTCGATCAGCAAGCCGGCAAGCGAAGGTGTTTGTGGCGATGTGTCGGCAAGCAGTCAGTCGAGCTCGGTGAGCAGCGCTGCATCATCTTCTGTTTCTTCCGAAGTCCCCGGAATCAAAATGACCATTTGCCACTATCCCTCCGGTGATCGCATGCATCCCACGACTATGGAAATTGCTGAGGCGGCTTGGCCCGCACACAGCGCCATAGGAGATCGCCTGGGAGCCTGTGAAGCGGATGATGACGGCGACGGCATTGCGAATTCCCAGGATTTCTGCCCGGGCACCTACTTGCCGGAATCCGTTCCGACAGAGTTCATGCTGTTCAATCGTTATGCTCTTACGGGCACCACGGGAATCTTCCGTGGAGGCCCGCGCAAGCGCGTAAGTTCCTTCTCGCTTTCTGATACGCGAGGATGCAGCTGCGAACAGTTAATCGATGTCGCAGAGGGCGTGCGCGAATACTACTTCACCAGCGAGCCCCTTCTTCTGCGCGAACTGAAGAGCCTCTTCCCCTTCTACACGAACGGTGCGCGCCAGTTTGGTTGCGGAACAGCGATTCTAAGGATGTCGCGACCGTAGGGAGGTCTCAAGATTTGATACATGGTATGCAGGGAGGTAACCCCTCCCTGTATACTGCATAGTCGTTACCCTCTTCCTCCGTCCTCGATCCGGCTCACTTTTACTCGAAGCACTCTTAGGAGTTGCGATATTTGCCATGCTTGCGGGCGCAGTGACATCTGTACTCTTCGTTGGGCAGGAGGGCATTTTAAAGAGCGGTGATCACATTCGCGCCGTTTTTCTCACTTCTGAAGCGCTGACTGCAGCTCGTAGTATTCGTGATGCTTCCTTCGATCAGCTTGTTGCAGGCCAGCATGGCACCTGTATCGGCGCAACCGGATTGTGGGAGCTCTGCGGACAAGAGAGCCTGTCAGAAGATGGTTTCACAACAACGCTCACCATTCAGATCGTGGCAGATGATCATGTTCGAGTAACGGCAGAGACGCGCTGGAGTGAAGGTCGGTCACGTTCGGGATTTGTCGTCCTGGCAGAGGAGCTAACGGATTGGCGAGCCGTACAACCCATCGGCGATTGGGCGTCGGTGTTTCTTGAAGGCTCTTCTGTTATCGAGGGGCAACCCCTCTTTTCCGGCATCGGACTCAAAGACGGTGTCGCTTTTGTGACCAGTGCGTACGGTGAGGGAGGCAGGGGCTTGCACGTCTACGATTACAGTGCCGGCGGCGATCCTCTCCCCATTGCAACCGGCTTTGATCTGGGAGCTGCCGGCCATACGCTCCTTGTTGCCGGCAATGTGCTATATGTAGCAACAGCCAATTCTTCAGCGGATATTCAGCTTTTTGACATCGAAGATCCCGCCGCGTTCTCGCAGTCAAAATTTCTGGCATCAATCGATGTGCCCGGCGACGGTCAGGTACGCTCACTTGCACTTTTTGGTGACACGCTGTTCGTGGGCGTAACTGAAGACGCCATTGAGCCGGAATTCTTCGCGTACGATGTGTTCGATCCTGTACTCCCGCAGCTTCTCGATTCGCTTGATGACGATACATCATTCTTCGGACTGAGTTTGCACGACGGCTTTGCCTATGTTGCAGGGTCCAAAGATTCTTTGGAGCTCAGGGTCATCGATGTATTCGATCCTACAGAGCTCTCGGTGGCCATAGGAGAAGGATACAATCTTACGGACGTGCATGACGCTCTGGCAGTCGCAGTAGTGAATGAAGATCTTCTCGTCGGACGTCGTAACGGGGATGCGATTGAGGAGCTCATTCTCTTCGATATCGGCATGGGAGCGATTCCTTCTCCGCCCCCCGGTCCGTGGTACCAGGAAATTGGCGGCGCGGTTCCTTCGCTCGTGGCGGAGCCGGGTGGCCGATATGCATTCGTCGCAACCGACAATATCGCGGCCCAGTTACAAGTTGCGGATCTTGCAGCCTTTCGCGAAGGGCAGTTCCCCATTGTGGCAAGTGCTACCACGTTGACCGGCGGCGGCCGTGCCGTAGCCTACGACGCTCAGCGCGACCGTGTGCTGCTTGCAACCGATCGCGGCCTTCTTCTCTATCGTCCCGGCTCATGATGACGTTCCATGCCCGTTTCGGCTACATCTTCCTGCTGAGCATTATCATGATCGGCGCAATTGCACTTGCCACATTGAGCTCATTGCTCATGATCGGCATCGGCTCGATGCAAATCGGCTTCACGGTTCGTCAATCAGAACAGGCACGTTCATTAGCCCAAACATGCGCGGAACGCGGACTCCGTTCATTATGGGAGGATACGGGGTATGTCGGAACTGAGGCATTGAATTTTGACGAGGGCGAGTGTGATATCCTGCGCATCGGAGGATCAGGAAACGAGAATCGATCGCTCTGTGCCGAGGGCCGCGTGGGCCCCACGGTACGTCGCTACGAAATTCTGCTGGGCCGGGTGCTTCCATCTATCGAGGTATCCGCGTGGCGCGAAGTGGAACAATTTACTGCATGTTCTTACGAATGAAGCAATTCGTCACCCATGATCGGCCAGGCACAACGCTTGTGGAATTACTGCTCTTTCTCACATTTTTTGCGATCGTTGGAGGAACAGTTGTATCCATCCTGTTTGCTACGAGCGATCAGCGCGCACGTCAGCAGACTATTGCCTCCGTCGAGCGCACGGGCCTGCAGGCGCTGCAGGGATTGCGATGGCGCATCGAGCATGCGGAACGCATTCTGGCGCCTGGTAGCGGATCAACCGGATCCATCATGGCGCTCCAGATGGCTTCAGAATACGAAAATCCACTCGTGGTGGGTGTAGAGAGCGGCTCGCTTACGCTCGTACTGAGAGAAGACAAGAAGACCCTCACACCATCGGGTATGAGCATTTCGCATTTTACTGCTCGCAATATGTCTTCGGATTCAGACCGCCCGACGATAGTGATTTCATTCGATCTTGCCGAGACGTACCCACTTCCATCTGCTTCCGTATCGCAGTATGCCCGCCATTTTGAGATGGGGGTTCAGCTGCTTCCGGAAGATGAGCCGGAAGGAAATGCCTGCGGTTGCTCCGTTCCTGTATGCCAGGGAGGGACGTATGTCTGGAACGTGTGTTCCGACGATGATTGCGTTGTGGCAGGTACTGCACTTCCGTGTTCGCAATAAGAATTGCGAACTGTTTTTTCGTCCAGTCAATGGAATCGCAGCTTCCTCATAAAAAACTTGTTACACTACGAAAGAGCAATCGCTGTATGTTGTGCTCGTTCTCTTCCTATCTCTTCCCCAATCTTTTCCATGAAGCTTCGTTCCTCTCGTAAGGGGTTCACCCTGATTGAGCTCCTCCTCGTCATCGGGATCATCGCGATCCTAGCCTCCATCGTCATTGTGGCAATCAATCCCACCAAGCAGATGGGTGACGCACGTAATGCGCAACGCCGCAGTGATGTGAATACCATTCTCAATGCGATTTATCAGTATGCCATCGACAACAACGGCACGATGCCGGGATGTCTGGCAACGGGTACGGGTGGCAATATCTGTCTCAAAGGTTCTTCGTGCACCGGTGTTACGGGTGGTTGTGACCTCGATTCTCTTACCACGTCATACATCGTCGATCTGCCGAGGGATCCCTCGGGCGCCACGGGCAATGATACGAATTACGACGTTGCCATCACGAGCGGTCGCGTCACCGTGTCGGCACCTGGAGCGGAACAGAGTCAGACCATCAGTGTCACGCGCTAAAGAGAACGCGAGCACTATCCGAAATCCCCGCATTCCTGACCTCAGGATGCGGGGTTTTTTGGTGCCCCATAGAGCAATACTGGAGGAATGCAAGTTATGGTAACCTATTAAAAAATATGGTATAATCATAAACAAGATCAATATTCATGATTAGGCCTCTTTATACTCCTGGCCGGCCACAAACTGCACATATGCGCGGATCCATCTTCTGGCGCACCATGCGCCAATTCGCCTTATTGGCGACTTTTTCCGTGGTGTTGTTTTCAGGTGCCGCCGTTCTTGCGGCACGGCCCATTCCCCCGTTTCTCGCGTCACTATTCGTGCTACTGGGAGCACTTGTTTTTGCCCTTGCGGTGGCTCTGGCCTACTTTCTTGCGAAGGGTCTTACCGAGCCGATAATTTCTCTGTGCCGCAGGGTTGCGCGTCTTGGGCCTGATCACTGGCAGTACGAGATTGCGGAACAGAAAACCGACGAAGTCGGCATGCTCGACTCTGTCGTGGCGGATATGGCACATCGTCTCGAAAGAGGATACGAGTACCTTCAGAGTGAGGTGGAGAAACGCACGAGTGAGCTCAAAGAACAGTACCTCAAAGATCGGACCATCCTCACCTCCATTCACCATGGCGTTGTCGTCATCGATCCTCAGGGCACGATTGCAGATGTGAATCCCATGGGAGTGAGCATCATGGGGAAGGAGCGGCCCGAGGAAGTATTAGGCTGCTTGGCGACACAGTTGCTTCCGCTCTCCAGTCACCATCACGTCATTTCGGCGGATGAACATCCCATCACACTGTGTCTGAAATCCCAGGCCGAAGTGCGGCCTCGGCCGCAGGAGCAGGTCAGCATTGAACGCGCCGATCGTACGAGGGTCCCCGTGATGTTCATCGTGAGCCCATTGATGTCGGGCGACAAACTGCTTGGTGCTGTTGCGGTATTCCACGACGTAACGGAAGAACGCAAGCTCGACTACATGAAGTCGGAATTCATCTCGCTTGCCTCGCACCAGTTACGCACCCCGCTCTCGACAATTTCTTGGTATTTGGAACTGCTGCAAACCGACAGGCAGGAGAAGCTCTCGCCGACACAAGAATCGTATATTGCAGAAATGTCCACGGCGAGCCAGCGCATGGTGCGTCTCATCGATGCCCTGCTCCATGTTTCAAAACTGGAGGGTGGCGGAGTTGCGCCTGTGCCGCAAGAAGTCGATATGGTTGCACTCGTACAGGACACGGCGGAGGACGAACGATCATTCGCCAAGGAGCGGAAAATCAGTTTGGAGATGCAGCTTCCTGATCAGTTGCCAATCGCGACAGATCCGACCTTTGTACAGATTATTCTGCACAACATTCTGAGTAATGCCGTGAAGTACTCGAAATCCGGGGGAAGTATTACCGTGTCACTCTCTCAGTCGGAGACAACAGTCTCGATTGTCGTGCAGGATACGGGGCTGGGAATTCCACAGGCGGAACAACGCTATCTCTTCACACGGCTTTTCCGTGCCTCCAATGCCACGAAGGTCGACACAACCGGCAGCGGCCTGGGCCTTTATATTTCACGAATGCTTGTCGAACAATTGAAAGGAAAAATTTCTTTTCTTAGTACCGAGGGCAAGGGAACATCTTTCACCTTGGAGCTTCCGTTGAGTACATGGAAGAAGCCTGATGGTGCTGCCATCGAGGCTTCCTCATGAGTTTCCCGCTCTTCTGTACGCCGGGTTCTGTCTCGCCGCACCTTTGCTGTGCAAGGGTTGCGGAGTGGATGATCATCTCTCTGGGGTCCCGGTTACCCGAAGACCTCGTCCCCGGTAGCAGGTGTTGCCACCACTACGGGGCACTGTGCGGAGGGGTGATCGGCGCGGCGGAACCACCGCGTAATTCCGACGACCCAAATCCTCCTTGCACCACCTAGAGTTTGCCAACCCAGCACTTTTGCGAGCAAGAGTGCTGGACCTCGGTACTCCGAGGCGTTTCACTTCCCGCATGCGCGGGACTCGTCTCTGTGGTACTGGTCCGTATCCGCCTTTACCGGATATGTGACGGATAGATGGGCGTTACCCACTAGGCGTTCGCGTGGTGCCCGGACGTTCCTCCCAGCACTTTTGCGGAGCAAGAGTGCTGGGCGATCATCGAAAGAGCAGGAAGCACCATTCTCCTGCAGCGCATGTATTCCTGCAAGGCCGTACAGTGAAAAAATGGAACCGCTTCTCCCGTACGGGACTGCGATCCAGGCCTTTCGCACGGCGCTCTTTTTAGCTTGTGCTTAAGAGCTTGTCTCTGGGAGGGGGACTTTCCGCCTTCGCATAAAGCTTCGGCTGGCAGGGGGAACGTTTGCAGGATTGGATGCCCCCCTCGGCTTCGCTCGGGGCACTCTACGCATGGCTGCGGACGGTCGGAGCACCCGAAGGGTGCGTAGATCACGAGCGAGGAGCGAAACGACGAGTCGAGTGGAGCCGCTTCGGGGATTTGAACCCCGGACCTACTCATTACAAGTGAGTTGCTCTACCACTGAGCTAAAGCGGCACATGTATTGGGATGGTAGAAAGATCAAAGTATCAATCCGAGCAAAGCTATTTTATGACGCTGCAGCAGACTGCAGCTAGGCACTGAACTAAAGCGGCGGACTGATGCAGTATAGGGAAAAATAGACAATGTGGCATTCCCTCTCAATAAGACGGATGTCGGGCATAGTACTGCTGAGCCGCGTTTGTCATACGATCCTTTGTATTCGTTACCTGTTCCACGGCATCGCAGGCATCCAGGACGGTTTGCATGTTGGACCAGAAACCCAGCAGTGCGACGCGGATTTCGGATGCCGGATCGCGTTTTCCCGCCGCAACCTCCATGCCGGCAATAGAGCGACCACGCACGGAACGAACTTCTAACAAATTCCTTCGCAATTCTTTTGCATTGATGTGCGATGGAGCAGTGAGAACGCTGACAACCGCTGCACGCTTTGCCTGTTCCACCGGATTGGAAAAACCGATGGCTTCGAATCCCGCCTCAAGTGCACGCTGGTTTCTGGCGTGTTCCGCAAAAAGCCCGGAAAGATTTCCATTGGCTCGTTCAATGGTGATTTCCATTGCCCTCCTCAGGCCGTAGAGACTTTGCACTGCGGGAGTCGCGTGGTAGGTGCCCGCATTCCAATAGTGCATATTTTCCGGCAAATCGAAATACATGCTGCCCGGCGGCTGTCCTTGCTTTCTTCGTTCCTCAATTCTCTTCATGGCAAACGGGGCGGCAGTAAAAGGTGCCGTGCCTGGCGGCGCATTGACTCCCTTTTGTGAGCAGGCAGAAACGTAAGCAGCTTTCCAGTCATCGGCGTTGACCGCCGTCCCACCGAAGGCACAGACGGAGTCGATACAGAGCATGACGTCAAAGCGCGTTGCTATGGCGCCCAGCGTCACCAGATCTTCATCAGGGATTTGCGCCCCTGTTGATGTTTCGATTTGCGCCATGAATGCCGCAGAGATGTTGCCTCTTCCATATCGTTTCAGTGTGTCTTCAAAGACATTGGGATCAATCGTCTCGCCGAATTTCGTCGGAATTTCTACGGCCTGTGCACCTCTTCTCCGGATCATATCGCCCAGCCGATCACTGAAGAATCCGGAATTAACGAATACCGCTTTGTCTTTCGGTTGCACGAAGTTCATGACGCCGGCCTCATTACCGCCGGTCCCCGATGCCGTCAGAATACCCGTGTCGGGATTTGTCGTTCCGAAAAGCGTACGCGCCAATCTCTGAATGGCTTTGCATTCTCCCAAAAAATCGGGGTGTGTGTGATTCTGGGTCTGACGTGCCATTTCTCGCTGGACTTCGGGATGGATACCGGTAGGCCCGGGCGTGAGTTGCAGAATCTCCGGTGCGGCCTCAGATGGCATATACAGGAAGATGGACAAGAAAAGGAAAAACATCCTCGCCTAGTTTCTTGGGTGGATCAAGCCGAGAGATCGATAAATATACGTTCCGATGTCGCTGCTTCGTAGTACACTTTTCACGGTGAAACGTTCCGAAATCCTGCTCGGCCTGCTACGCCTGCCCATTGACGCGCTTGCGGTTATTGCGGCGCTTCTTCTCGCCTACAGGCTGCGCGAAGCCCGGGTGGACCTCATTCCCGGCGTGCAGCTGCTGGATCCGGCGACGACCCTTCCTCCATTGCAGATCTACGCCGATTCGTTCGTTGTACCGAGCGTGGTCGCCTTTCTGCTCCTCTCCGCTCTATTGGGCCTCTACGCCCTGCGCTCCACCATCAGCTCATGGCGGGAAATGGGGAACGTGACGGTTGCATCTCTGCTCTGGCTCGTGGCCGTGGTGGCGTGGTTTTTCTTTGTTGAGAAGCAGCTCTTCTATTCTCGCATTCTCTTATTCCATGCCGTGTTCTTTTTAGTGATCTTTAGTGTATCGGGTCGCACAACACTCGTGCTGTTGCAGCGCGCACTTCTGCGACTTGGGATTGGCGTGCGTACCGTTGTCTCTGTCGGACGTTATCCCATCACACCTCTCGCCCGTAAGACACTGGAGCATGATGCCCGCTATCGCTACGTCGGGCATTTGCAGGATCTTGCGGGAATCCGCCGACTCGCGCACGCACCGGTCATCGATCTCGTGCTGCAGACCGATCCGAATCCCGAGAGCGAAGAAACCATCACGCTCATCGATTTCTGTCGAAGTCGCCATATCGGGTATGGGTTCTTCCCTCCCGTTTTTACCGATGTACCACACCTTTTGCGTATCGAGCGGCTGGGCATGCTCCCCATGATCCGCTTTCAACCAACCCCGCTCGACGGATGGGGACGCGTCGTAAAGCGACTTGGTGATGTTGTCCTCAGCTGTGCGCTGATTCTCATCCTTCTTCCCCTGTTTGTTCTGTTGGGGATAGGCGTGCTCATCGACAGCGGCTGGCCGATCTTCTTCATTTCGAGACGCGTGGGTGATTTTGGTCGACGGCACATTCCCATGCTGAAATTCCGTTCCATGGTGTGCGATGCCGAAGCGCGCAAAGAGGAATTGCATCACTTGAGCCATCGCAGCGACGGGCCGCTCTTCAAAGTGCATGAAGATCCGCGCGTGACCACATTCGGACACTTCCTCCGTCGCTGGTCTCTCGATGAATTGCCTCAGCTCTTCAATGTGCTGGCGGGGCAGATGTCTCTGGTGGGTCCGCGACCGCACCTGCCCTCCGAAGTCAATCGCTACACGCACGTGCACCGGCGCGTGTTCGCCGTGCGTCCGGGCATGACGGGCCTGGCGCAAGTGATGGGTCGCAGCTCTCTGCCGTTCGAAGAAGAGGTGAAATATGACCTGCAGTACGTCGAAGAGTGGTCACCATTTTTGGATCTGTGGATCTTGTGGAGGACGGCGTTCGTCGTTCTTAAGAAAAAGGGGGCGGAATGATGACCTCTTATGAGTTCTTCCTAAAACAACTCCATCTGCGGCTTGCCACTCTCTTTGGAGGGCTTGGCTTCATGGGCGAACTGTTGCAGGTACCCCATTACGCGTTTGCCGTAGGATTTGGTCTTGAGGCGGTCATCGGTAATCAGAACCTCTCCGTGAAATGTGCGGTGACGGCAGAAAGTCCGTAGCAGGCGGAACAGTCGGTGTTCCAATCGCGGCAAGAAGTACCCCTCGAAGGCATTGGGGTAGTGTACGGCTCGCCGCGAGAGCACGGTGTGCGAGGGATGATCGAAGGGCAATGAAGCAATAATCAAACGGTCCGCGATCTCGGCCGGTAGCTCCACATCCTCGTAGCTCCAGGGGGTGAGCATCCAGATTGTCGGCGGGGCTGCGGCCAGAAATTCCGCTGTCATGCGTTCGATACCCCCGCTCAAGCTTTGACAGATGAATGTGACATTGCGTTGCTCCAAAGACGGCGTGAACTCCACGTACTTCTCTTCGATAATGCGACGACTGCCCACGAGGACGACGGATTTGCCGACGGGAGGGTCCCTCAGAAAGTCATCGAGAGAGATATCGGTACGAATGGAAAGCGGGAGAGAGAATGGCGGAAAAGGAGTTGGGGCAGACAAATCGGCAGTCGGCAAAATCTCGTGCAATGTTCCCGCACTTTTCGGAGGTACGGTGAGAATGGTCGGGTACTCTTCGTACAGCAGCGAGGAGAGCAGCGGTCCGATACGTTCCGGAACAGATTGAATGAACTGACTCCCTCCCTGTCGTTGTTCGATCCATGCGATACGGTGATGGAGTAAATCCGGAGTAAGGATGCGATCCAGGTCTGCGAGATCGCGTCGGGGTAGTTCAGGCAACGTGGTATCTGTCAGAAAAGGGGCGATGCGCTCACGAAGAGCCTCTGCTTCGGCGGTTTCGAGATCCTGACCGGTGAGATAACGCACATCCTGGAATGCACGCACGCGCTCGATCCAGATCTGCAATAAATCCAAAAAGCTCGTGAGATTCTCACGCCCCTCGGCCGCAGCACGCACATGGTCGAGCACCACCTGCCATCGCAGAGCCTTGGTGGTGGTGTCTTCGAGCATGGAGGCATCTGTGACGAGCAGATGTGTCTGCGCAGAGAGCGCATCACGGCCCGGATGTTGCGAATCAGCGAGAATGGAGAGTAGTTGCTGGTGATCGATGATCACGACGTCAGGCAGTTGTATAAATTGCCGGTGGTACGCTTGTGATTCCTGTGTGCAGGCGAGTTTTCCATACCAGACCGAGCGCTCATCTCCATGCAGAGGAAGGTCTCTGTGCGCTGTGGGGCGGTACCATCGAAGTTTCACAGCCAGTGTGGCTTCGTCTGCAGTGAATGATTGCTGCAGCAGCAGAGCTTCGGCTGCATCAGGATCGAGCAGCAGAGGTGCAGGCATGAGTACGCGAGATTGATCTTCGGACAGTGTGAGACGGCGAACACATGCTTCGAGATTCTTGACGACGATCCAGGTCGGCTCTTTCGATGTCAGGGCAGTATCGACGATACGTTGCAGTGTTTGAGGAGCGAGCGAATCTTCGATGAGAGTGACGCCCGGCTTGCTCACGGATGGCAGCGATACGCGTTCTCCAATTTGCTGTTTCTTTGCGCGCGATGGTCGTGTTCCCGAGAGAAGCCATTTGGGGCGCCTGGCAGCGGCAGTCGTCGGCAACACTTCAGCCAGGCGGCGATACCCGGGCGAAGCGAGCGAGAACGTTTCGAAGAGAGTGCGTAGTTCGTCGGGGGGCAGCTCGTGCAGACGCGTCCAACATTTACCAAAGAGCTCCAACGTGGCGTGCACATCGCCAAGCGCGCGGTGAACGGGTTCATGGCGCAATTTCAAAATCGTACTCACATAGCCGAGCGAGTAACTCGTGAGTTCCGGAAACACCAGTGACGCGAGCATGGAGGTATCGACCCAGGCGCGCTCCGAAAGATCAATGCCCTCCCCTTTGAGCATGCGGATGTCAAAACCTACGTTCTGCCCGACGATCAGCGCATCCGTTCCGATGCGTGTTTGGATGGTCTCGCGCATGTCGTCGAACGTCGGCTTACCCTCAAGCATCTGCGGCGTAATATGCGTGAGCACCTGCACGGTCGGCGGAATATCTTCGGCGATCGAAATGAGCGTCTCGAACTCTTCTACGACTTTGCCGCCTTCGGCACGCACTGAAGCAAACTCGATCACACGGTTCACCTTAGGAACGAAACCCGTTGTTTCGGTATCGAGGACAACGAAGGAAAGTGGCGGGATATTCACATCCCGATACTAGAGCGCGCAGCGGATCCCTGCCAGCAATCAACTCTCGGATGCTTCTGGCTTGGCCTCTTCTTCGGTGGGCTCTTCAGAGGCAACATCAGGGGCAGTATCGGCTTCGGGGGCGGGCGTTTCAGGGGGCACGGCTTCCGCAAGTGCCACGTCCCCCTCTCTCAGTTCCGCCAACTTCGCTTTGAAGGCCGCCAGTTCCTCGTAGTTGTACATATCGAGTTCGAATCCTGTGAGCTCGGTGGCCAGTCGAATATTCTGGCCCTTCTTACCGATAGCCATGGGGCGCTGGGCCTCTTCGACGAAAACTGCGGCACGCTTCTTGATACGGCGGCTCTGGTCGTCCAGTCGCTCCTGATCGTTCACGATAATCACGGCCGAGATGGAAGCCGGCTGCAATGCGGTCGAAATGAGCTTAATGGGATCTTCGCTCCACTCGATCATATCCACACGCTCGCCGTTGATCTCTTCCATAACCGCCTGAATACGTACGCCCTTCTGGCCCACGCACGCGCCGATGGGATCGATACGGGGATCACTGCTTGCAACGGCCACCTTGCTGCGGAAGCCGGCATCACGAGCAATCGCCTTGATCGTCACATCGCCGTTGCGCACTTCGGGGATCTCAAGCTCGAGCAGCTTTCGCACAAGACCGGCGTGTGTGCGCGAGATGCGCAATTGCGGGCCCTTGCCCGTGAGTTCCACTTTATCCAGGTAAACGCGGAGGCGCTTGCCGGTGTAGTAGTGTTCTCCGGGAATCTGTTCCCTCCACGGCAGACTCACCGCCATTCCTTCAATCTCGAGGGTCACCCAGTTGGGTTCCACTTTGGTCACGGTGGCCGTGAGCAATTCGTTCTCACGATCCTTGAACATTTCGTACAGACTCTGCTTCTCGGCCTCCTGCAACTTCTGCAGAATCACCTGTTTGGCCGCCTGTGCGGCAATACGTCCGTAACCGACGGGCGTCACATCAATCGAGATCTCGTCACCGGCCTCGGCATCAGGCTTCACCTTGCGTGCGTCCCTGAGGCTGATTTCGAAATTCTCATTCTCCACATCCTCGACCACTTCTTTCACCAGCAGGATCGTGGGCATGTCTTTGCCTTCATCCAGATCGACGCGGATTTCCTGCTCCTTGTTACCGAAATCCTTGCGGTAGGCGGTGGCAATGGCCTGCTTTACGGCCTCAAGCACTTGCTCGGGCTTGACGCTCTTCTCGGCACAGATCTGGTTAATGGCGGCGATGAATGATGCTCGCATGGAAGATGGGGGAAAACGCTGCGGAAAATCACCGTTCCGACGCTACGGAACAGTGTGCACTACTTCTTCATGAACTCTAAGCCTATTGTATCGGTGTTTGGGGCCAGTCGCAAGCAAAAGGTCATTCTCTCTTTGGCTGCTCATCATCGAGATGATGCGGCTTCTCTCCGTCAAATACGTACGTCGACCAGCCGGCCAGTGACTTGTCGGTATCCCTGCGTATCGCGCTTCGTCGGGTGGCAACTCTTTCTCTTCTCGTTAGTGGCTTGAGCCTGCGATCCCTCAGTGCGTCTTTGTAATGTGCCCGATTGATAGCCTGCATCAATTCGCCCATGGTCTTGACGACCATCTCATAGGGGAAAATTTGATGAAGCTGCAGCGGTCGATTGAGGGAATCATGAACAGCGACGGAATCATAGAGATCGGGATGTGATTGCACGTGGATTACACGCATAAGCGGCAGTGCCTGCTCGAGTTTGGCATGTTGTGTGACCCACGAAGAATCCACAGGATGTACCGGAATGCGGTCAACAGACTGTTGATCGAGACAGTCCGGCAAATCAAATGACTGTCCTGTCCTTGCCAGTATTGTGATACACCGTACGCGAAATGATTCTTGCATGATCTCCGTGAGCGCCGGCAGCCGAAGATCGTTCAGAAGTTCGCGGCCGATGAGGAGCGTATTTCCTTTTTGTTCCATACGACGGAGGATCTTTCTATTCCTCAGGATGGTACCTGTCAATCAACGGGACGCATTCTCTCCTGAGCAAAATATTTGCTACCATAATCATATGCACGTTCTCCTCATTTCGGCATTTCTCAGCGGCACGGTCAGCATTGTGAGTGCTGTTTTGGCCGATACATTCCTCTCACAACACATTCCACTTGCAGGATCCTTTGCAGGGTTGCAGTTCTCGCAAAACCCGGGAGTCACCTTTGGAGTCGCTTTTGCTCCCACCCTGCAGATGACACTGATTGCCGTTGCCCTCGTGGCCGTTGCATGGATGTCGCTCAAAGCACATAAAACGGCAGAACGAGTGGCATATGGGCTCATCCTTGGAGGCGGATTGGCGAACATTATCGATCGTTTGCGCGACGGTCTTGTCACCGATTACTTCCAGATTGGCTCTTTCCCCGTGTTTAACGTGGCGGATAGCTGTATCACGGTGGGGGTTGGTATTCTGTTCATGGAGTTTTTGCTGAAGCGGAAAGGGTAGAGACGAAGAATGATGAAGTAAGAATTATGAATTAAACAGGGAATTGCTCAGATTGCATTCCACGTTCATTATTCTTGATTCTTTATTCCTCATTCATACTTCAATTCCTTCCGCAAACCGCTACCACCCGCCATCCCTTCACGCTAAAATGCACTCCTCTATGGATATCCGCTATCGCGTACGCGGCGGGCTTCCCCTCCGTGGCGACATCCAGATCAGCGGCTCGAAAAACGCAGCGCTTCCGCTTATCGCAGCATCGGTTCTTGCCAGCGGAGAAACGGTGCTTCACAACATTCCCCGGCTGCGTGACATCACGGTCATGCTGCGCATTTTGGAATTTCTCGGTGCCGAGACTTCGTTTCAGGGCAACATCGTTCGCATCCGCACGCATAAGCTTCAGAATCGATTAATCCCCAGCGAACTCGTGAACAGGTTGCGCGGATCGATCGTGTTGCTGGGCCCCCTGCTTGCCCGTTTCGGCGAGGTATCAATGGCCTATCCGGGCGGTTGCGTGCTTGGCAAGCGACCGGTTCATGCCCACATCGTTGCACTTGAACAATTGGGGGCAAAAGACCGCAGTACTGATGAAGTGTTGCATCTTGAAGGAGCGCTGAGGCCCGGTCGCGTGATCCTGCCTGAATTCTCTGTGACAGCGACGGAGAACGCCGTCATGGCCGCCGCTCTGGTTCCGGGAGAAGTGCAAATTGATCTCGCTGCAGCCGAGCCGCACGTACAGGAAGTGGAGAAAATCGTGGCTTCAATGGGGGCACAGGTGCAGGGAATCGGTACGCATACGGTGTTGATTCAGGGCCAGAAGACACTGCAAGCACGCACACACACGGTTATTTCGGATTATCTTGAAGCGGGAGCGTTCATCATTGCCGCGCTCGTAACCAAAGGGAAAGTGCGTCTGCATGGAGCGGATAGTGAACACCTCGTTTCATTTCTGAGCGTACTGAAACGCATGGGTGCCATTGTGAAACTGGAAGGAGATGTGATGTTTGTTGATGGCGAGCTTTCGACGCTGAAGTCACTCGAAGTACGTACGAACATTTTCCCCGGATTCCCGACCGATCTGCAGGCGACTATGGGCGTTGCCATGACGCAGGCTCATGGCGTGAGCAGAATCTTTGAGCGGCTCTTCGAAGGGCGCATGGCGTACCTCTATGAACTGGAGAAGATGGGAGCGCATATTGAGATTCTCAATGCGCACGAGGCGCTTGTGATCGGCCCCACGGAACTCAAGGGACGCATTGTTTCGAGCAATGATATTCGTGCCGGAGCGGCCATGGTTCTGGCGGGTTTATGTGCAAGCGGAGACACCACCATCACCGACATTCGCTACATCGAGCGTGGCTATGACCGTTTCGATGAAAAACTGAGATCTCTCGGAGCGGACATCGATAAAATCGTCACCGAGGAACATCGCGAGCAGAATGATGAGGCCGATGCCTCGCTCTCCTCTGGCGCACCGGCTCTGCTCGTGGCACAGAAGTGAGCGCCTTCAAGGCACAGGCCGTTTGTTGTACTGTGAATGCATGGAGCAATCCAATGTCCTTCTGGCTGTATCTCTCGCGCCACGGGCCCGATGGATAGCCATTGGCGTCATTGTTCTCGTCACACTTGTCACGTACGCCCCTTCTCTGGGAAATGGATTTGTGAGTATTGATGATCCACTTCTCATTACCAAGAATGCGAATGTTCTTCATATGACTCCCCAGACGATCTGGGCAAACTTTACGACATTCGATCCCGAGCTCTACGTACCGCTTACTTTAACCACGTATCAGATCGAAGTGGCGCTCTTTGGCCTTCGTCCGTTCATTTTTCATTTCACGAATCTGCTTCTGCATATCGGAACAGCGCTCCTCTTGTTTGCCGTGGCCTATCGCTTTGCGCAGATATTTTCTCTCTCAAAGGCCGCGTATTCCATTGCGCTCTTCTGTGCACTGGCATTTGCCCTTCACCCTCTGAATACCGAAGCGGTCGTGTGGGCGGCGGCACGCAAAGATGTTCTTTCTACATTCCTCTTCTTTGCTTCGCTTCTGCTCTTTCTCCTCTTTCGCGAGGACGGTAGCCGCCGGTTGTTCATATGGAGCATTGTGTGTTTCTTCTTTGCCCTGCTCGCAAAAGTTTCTGTGCTTATGCTGCCGTTCGTTCTTCTTCTGGTCGATGTGACAGAGAGAAAATACTTCTCACGAAATGTCTGGAGAGAGAAGATTCCCTTCTTCTTTCTGGCGCTGTGTTTCGGACTGATCGCATTGCTTGGCAAGCAGACACAGCTCACATCATTGAATATTTTCGAAAAGGGATGGCTAGCCTGCAAGGCAACGGCTTTCTATCTCTGGGCTCTCGTGTGGCCCATGGGTCTCACCATTTTCCACCCGCAGGAGGTGCCAATCGCCCCTTCGCATGCCGATCTGTGGGTGCCGCTCCTCGTAGTAATACTCATGATGGTTGTCGCGGCAATCTCGTACCGCCGCAAACGGCTGTTCTTCTTTGGGATTTCGTTCTGCTTGCTGCTGCTCCTGCCAAGCTTTATGACGTTCTGGAAGAACGGTTTCGTCTACTTCGCCTCAGAACGCTACGCGTACGTGCCGATGGTTGGCATTATCTTCGCACTTGGAGCGACCATATTCCCTCGGTTTCAGTCTATCGTTCGAGGGCGTCTGATACGGCTGGGTGTAGCGATGCTTCTCGTTGTTACACTGGGAGGTCTTTCTGTTCGGCAATCATTCACATGGCGCGATTCGAGGGCTCTCTACGAACGCGTCTTGGCCGTTTATCCACAGTCAGCGCAGGCCCTCAACAATCTCGGTTCAATAAACTTTGAGGCGGAGCAGTATCACGAGGCCCTTACATATTTTGATCGTGCTCTTGCGGCTGATCCGGCTTTGCCGTCCGCGCATGCAAACCGCGGTCAGACATTGCGACAACTCGGTGACAACGACGGGGCACTCAGGGCGTTTGCCCAAGGTATCGCATCTCTTCCGGAGGATCGCCCATCGCTTCCGCAAGATCTGGCACCGTTTCTCGATCTTTCGCAATTGCTTGATGCGATGGGTCGTTCAGAAGAGGCCGTGCAGGTGCTTCGGGGGGCCATACAGCGTCTGCCGCGCGCGCCGCTTCCTCACTACTATTTGGGAATCAAAGAGCAGCAGTTCAGCCGCTTTGAGGAGGCGCGGACCCAGTTCCTCCTCACCACTGAGCTCGATCCACGCATGACAGATGCCTTCTACCGGTTGGCAGCGGTCTCTGCGGAACTGGGTCAACTTTCAGAGGCAGTGTCGGCTTTGGAGCACGTTCTTCAGCTGGATCCGGGCAACAAGACGGCACGAGAGCACCTGCAGAACATTCAGGATCTTCAGAGGCAATAAGGGGTCCTGAGTCTTTGCGTTTTCGGCCCTTTCCACTACCATGTCTTCGCTCTATGGCAACCATTACTTCACGCGGCGGTCTCACTCTGCAGTGCACGTTCGGAAAAACAGATTGTACGATTTTTCCGTCTGCGCAGACAAAGCCGGGTCCCGAGGGGACGATGACGCTCTTCTCAAATCCTGATGAAAATCCCCCCGAGCGTACCATCAGCTGGCCGGGCGAGTACGATTTTAACGGCATCTTCATTCGTGGACTCGGTCACAAAGAGGGTGCGCAGGTTTCGTACATCATCAATGCCGACGGTGTGCGATGCCTCTTTCTCTCATCACCTCTTCATGATCTCAATGATTCGGAGCTGGAAATTGTCGGGGATATTGATGTCCTCGTTCTACCCGTGGATGACGTGAAGATCGTGCAGCATCTTATCGATGTGGTCGATCCGCGCGTGCTTATTCCTCTTGAAACGAAAGACGGCAAGATGTTCCAGGAGGTCCTCAAGATCTGCGGTGCCGTGGGCAAAGAAACCGTGGATGAATACAAGGTGAAAGGACTGCCGGCAGAAGGCCGCGAGGTCGTGGTGCTGAAAGCGAAGAAATAGAGTTTAGGGTTAGGGTTAGGACTAGTGGAAGGAAACGGTTCTCGTATTTTGTGTGCAGCACAGTACAATGGCAGCACGGTCCCATAGTTCAATGGATAGAACAACCCTCTCCTAAGGGGTAAATGTAGGTTCGATTCCTACTGGGATCACCATTCGACTCAACACTTTCACTTAGAGTTCAAACCATCCTCATGCGATCCGGTGAAAAATTGTAGAACCACAGGAAAGAATTGAACAAAAAAACCAACACAAATTAGAATGATTCCTATGAGGTTGAAATATGGATGCTTCATTATCACGAAATGGCCTTCGAGTATTTGATTTGGATAGATTGTTATAGCGCCTGCATTAATTAGTTGCTGAGCCTTCTTAGGATCTACTTGCCCTCCTTCTGATGTGACCATTGCTAGGGCCATTAGGAGCGCACCAATAAATCCAATGAATGAACCTGCATAACTCCAATATTTGCCCCGCTCATTTCTCATAGAATCCAATTCTAAGGTAGAATTTTATAGTAAACCACTATAAGAATTACTTTCCGATCGCGGATTGTAGTTCCGTTTTCATCTTTTCCGCTGCCTTCTGCGCCGCTTCCTTCCAGTCTTTTCCTTTTGAAGCGAAGATAACGGAGCGCGAGGCGTTCACAACCGCCCCCTTACCGTTCACAAATCCGTGCGCCACGTCGGCGGCCGTTCCTCCCTGCGCACCGTACCCGGGAATGAGCAGAATACTGTGTGCCAGCAGCGTGCGCAGGTATTTGAGCTCTTCGGGGTAAGTGGCGCCAACAACGGCTCCCACGCAGGAGTAGCCGGATTCTTTGCCCGGATGATCGAGGCCCCAGCTTTCGACCAGCTGCGCCATGTGCTCGTGCACTGTCTCATCCCCTGTGGGCAGATCTTGCAGTTCGACGGAACTGGGATTAGAGGTCTTCACGAGCACGAAGATGCCTTTGTCATTCTTCGTGCAACGTTCAATGAAAGGCTTGATGCCATCGGAACCCAGGTAGGGCGAGACGGTGAGGGCATCGATGGGGGAATCTTTGGTGAGGTAGGCATCGGCATACGCTTCGCAAGTGGAACCGATGTCATTGCGTTTGCCGTCGGCAATGACAAGCAGCCCCTGCAACTTGGCGTAGGCGCAGGTTTCGTAGAAGGCGCGCATCCCCTCCCAACCGAGCGCTTCGTAGTACGCCATCTGGGGCTTCACGCAGACGGCGATATCTTTGACGGCATCGATAATTCCGGTGCCGAACGTGATCAATCCCTTTGCGTCTTTCGTAATGCCTTCGGGAAATTTGCTGAGATTGGGATCAAGCCCCACGCAGACGGGGGATTTCTGTAGAGTGGCGGATGTGAGTGCATCGGCGAAGTGCATGGCTCTAGGATACAGGGTTAGGGTTAGGGTTAGGAGTATTTTTTCGATCTGTGTTTGTGAAACGACGAATGAGTCCAGAAAGCATCTTTCCAACTTCCTGCAGCAATTTCATTGCGCACACAGTTTGTGAAGCTGAAATATGTCCTACGGTAATACATACAAGTAATAAGGCGTGTGTTTCCGCGCATTCCCCTCGTGCAATGGTGTATCTGTGTGCCTTGTCAGCCGAAGAATTTCGCCTTCTGCGGTGTTTGCGAGAATACCGGTTGAGGATCTTCGCATTTGAGAAATGAGGTTAAATTTTTCCTCAGGTGGGAATAAGGAGGTCAATCTATAGATCTCTTTGATGAGATCCATTTCTCGTTGCCAGATATGAAGGTGTTCAAATGATTTCATAACTACTGTCCTAACCCTAGTCTTAGCCCTAACCCTAACCCTAACCCTAACCCTAGTCTTCGATCGTCTGCCGATACTGCAAAGCCTCTGCCACGTGTGCGATCTCAATATCCTGCGTACCCGCCAGATCCGCAATGGTGCGAGCGACCTTGATGGCTCGGTGGTAGCCACGCGCAGAAAGCCCCATTCGATCCACCGCCTGTGAGAGCAGCGTGTGCGCATCTTCTTGAAGAGGGCAGAGCGTATCGATTTCTTTCACTCCCATTTCTTTATTGGTGCGAATGTGAAGTTTTGCGAATCGTCGTGCCTGATGCGCGCGCGCCCGAAGCACACGTTTAAGAACGGCGGCCGTCGTATCACCGTTCGTCTTGGCCGGTCGCTGAAGATCTTCAATCGGAACAGGCTGCACGTTGACGGTGAGGTCGATGCGATCCAAGAGCGGAGCCGAGATGCGACGGTGCACACGTTCTTTGCTGCCTGCCGTGAAGCGAGGAGGATTCATGGCGGCGATCATGGTGAAATCTGCCGGAAAAGTGACGGAGCCCTGCGCCCGCGTAATGGTGATGCGGCGGTCCTCGAGGGGTTGACGCAATACTTCGAGTACTTGTGCCGGAAACTCCGCGAGCTCATCCAAGAAGAGCACACCTCGATGGGCGAGACTGATTTCGCCGGGCCCTGGAATCTGCCCGCCGCCCACGATGCTCACGCCGCTCGCCGTGTGGTGCACCACACGGAATGGCCGGTGTGTGATGAGGGGAATCTCGGGAGGGAGCAGATTGGCGACGGAGTAGATCTGCGTGACTTCGATGGATTCTTCCTGCGACAGGGGCGGCAGAATACCGCGAAATGCACGAGCCAGAAGCGTCTTGCCCGCGCCCGGTGCTCCGCTCATCAGCACGTTGTGCCCGCCCGCCGCGGCGATCTCAAGCGCGCGCTTGACGTGCTCCTGACCGCGAATATCACAGAAGTCCACAACCTCAGGATCTTTGTTCACGGCACTGCTCGCCGGTATGGGAATGGATGCAGGTGCATCCTCTCCTTTCAGAACGGCAATGACCTCGCGAATATTGTCTGCTGCAATCACTTCGACGCCGGGAATCAGTGCCGCTTCCGATCCGTTCACCGCAGGAACAACCAGGCGTGTGATCCCCAATTTGCGACAGGCAATCGCCGCAGATAAAACACCGGTGATGTGTCGCAAACTTCCGTCGAGAGCGAGCTCACCTAAAAACGCCGTTGATGCCAAAACATTCTCCGGCAAGGCAAGAGATCCGTTGACGATGAGAATGCCCAGCGCCATGGCGAGGTCATAACGCGGTCCGGCTTTGCGCAGATCGGCAGGAGCCAGATTCACCGTAATGGTGAGGCCGGTGGAAAACCGATACCCCTCCGCTCGCAAAGCATGCCTGACACGTTGCTTACTTTCCTGCACAGCCGTGTCACCCAGGCCGACGATGAAGATCTTGCCCTCGCCGGGGGTGGAACCGACTTCAACCGTGATGCGTTCACTCTGAAGTCCGATGGTGGCGAATGAAGTCAATTTTGTGAGCATAATGAGCGGGGAATCTCTATGGGTGTACTATAGTCCACCTATCATGTCGAGTGGAAAAGCTGGACGATCGTACACCTTATCATTACGGTGACATCCAGAGTTACATGCGCCAATGACACTGACCACAGACATAGGCCTGAAGGGCGAAGAAATTGCGACACAGTACTTGGTGTCGATCGGATATAACATCCTCGGACGCAATGTACGCATAGGCCGGGATGAGATTGATATCGTGGCGCGAGATCCGGTCGATGATGTGGTTGTCTTCGCCGAGGTAAAGACGCGTTCCCGGGATTCCAAAGATTTTCCTCCTGGGCTCAATATCCACTGGTACAAAAAACAACGTCTTATCCGCTCCGCCCGCATGTGGGTGAATGCACATCACTATGATCGCGGGTATCGGATGGATCTGGTGAGTGTTGCTGAAGGGAAAGTCATCGAGCACCTGAAAGAACTTGATTGGGAATAGGGGTAGAATGGGGAATGTCTTTCCTTTCATTCATATGTTCAACGTCAAAGCATTCGCACTCGCTTGCGGCATCTTCTGGTCAGTCAGTCTCGTTCTCTTTGGGCTCATCACCATGCAAACCGGAATGGGTTTGAGTTTGGTGAATATGCTTTCCGAAATGTACCTGGGCTATGGCCCCACGTTTATTGGTCTTATCTATGGGGCTGTTTGGGGTTTTCTCGATGGCCTTGTCTGCGGTGCGATCTTCGCGTGGCTCTACAATAAAATCGCCGGATAGACGTTTAGACATAGAGCACTGCACGGGCCATGGGGAGCAGCCATGACTGAAAATGACACACTGTTCATACAAGGGATTCCATTAATGGCTTGTGGAAGCCAAAAAAGCTGGTGTATTGATGTTGCATAGATGTCAAGTATGCTGTGCGCGTACTATGTCGTACGCACAAGAGACAGAAGAGTTTCACATCTTGCTGGAGGCCAGGCGCCCCGAGCTCCTCAATGGCTGGGGTCCGAGGGCAGCTTTGGAGCACAATTGTCGTGTGCTGGGCTCTTCCCCCCACGCCTCCGAAGAGATCCATTGGGATGCGGATGTCGCTCCCTGCGGAGCTCATTGTGATGATCTGACGTGCACATACCGTGAACACTGCCTTGCCCTTATGCAAAGCGGCGAAAAGCTCTAATCGCACTTGCCTCAGCAATAAACGCGGGTAGAATGCCCCCGACATCACCGCTCTATCCAGAGAGGCGCTGAGGGAACTGGCCCGTTACTAAGCGCCCCCCAACCCTTCGTCGCTCCGCTCCTCAGGGCAAGCCCCCCAAGAGCCAAATGCGTCGGAGAAGGTGGGAAATCCAGCCCCTGCAAGGGGGAAGATAGCTATCCAAGCTCACGCTTCCACTCATGACAGGGAGGCGGGATTCTCAAGTCCGCAGCCACGTGGTTCGACTCTGCTCACCATAAAAAGGGCTGCTCTGCATTCTCCACCTTCCTTACCTTTCTCACTTTCCTTACCTCCTTCACCCATGTCCCACCTCTTCACCTCAGAGTCCGTCACATCGGGTCACCCCGATAAGGTCTGCGATCAGATCAGTGATGCTGTGCTCGATTTCGCGCTGAGCAAAGATCCGAATTCTCACGTGGCGTGCGAGTGTTTGGCCACGACGGGCCTCGTGGTTGTCGCCGGCGAAATCAAGACATCGATCTACATTCCTATCGCCGAAATCGCACGTAAGACGATCGAAGAGATCGGCTACGATGATGCAACTTTCGGGTTCGACCATAAAGCGTGCGCGGTGGTGGTGAGTGTGGGGGAGCAGAGTGCTGACATCCAATTGGGGGTTGACACAGATACGAACAAAGAAAAAGAGCAGGGTGCCGGCGACCAGGGATTGATGTTCGGTTACGCCTGTGATGAGACGCCGGAGCTCATGCCGCTGCCGATTGCGCTGGCACATCGTCTGACGAAGCGGCTGGAGGAAGTACGCAAGAGCAAGATCATCCCTTATCTTCGTCCCGACGGAAAGAGCCAGGTCACCGTGCAGTACGGCGATGACGGCAAGCCTCAGCGCCTGCAGTGCGTGGTGATCTCGACTCAACATGCAGAGAGCGTGACACACGAACAGATTTGCAAAGATGTGACGAAGCACGTGATCGAACCGATCTGTGACAAGTACCTCGACAAAGATACGGTGCTGCATATCAATCCGACCGGACGTTTCGTGGTCGGAGGCCCCCCGGGGGACTGCGGACTCACAGGTCGTAAGATTATTGTCGATACCTACGGCGGCTACGGACGCCACGGTGGCGGCGCTTTCTCGGGCAAGGATCCCAGCAAGGTGGATCGCAGTGCCGCGTATGCGGCCCGCTGGGTGGCAAAGCACATTGTGAAAGCGGGCTTGGCTAAAAAATGCGAGGTGCAGGTGGCCTATGCCATCGGTGTGGCACGTCCCGTGTCGATCCGCGTCGAGAGTTTCGGTACCGGCACCTACGATGACCGCGTGCTCGAGAAAGCCGTGGAACAGGTGTTCGATCTGCGTCCCGCCACCATCATTCACGATCTGGATTTGCTCAAACCCCAGTACAAGGCGCTTGCTGCATACGGTCATATGGGCCGCGAAGACCTGAAAGTAAAGTGGGAAGACACTCCACGCATCACCGATCTGCTCAAGGCCGTGAGTGAGGCGACGAGTGTGTTGCACGCAAGCGCACCAAAGGCGGGCGCCACAGTACGCTAAAGATTCTTCGTATCTCCTTTCCCTTTCGCCGTATGCATCTCACCGTTGAAGATCTTGGTCCCGACGAAGCCGTCCAGGCATTCGTTCTTGTGCAGCGGAGTGAGAAGCCGGAAGAGATCATTCGTCAGTTAAGAGGGGATCAAGCCGCATTGCTCGATCCTGAGCAATTCCCGCTCGATGTGCAGCGCCGCTGTCAGGAGCTGAATGTATTACCGGAATCGGATGATGAAAATAATGAAGGCGGTGTATGATGCGCTACCATTATGGTATGGCTGCCACTCTTTCCAAGATCATCTTTCTCCACGGCAACGGTGGCGAGGGAGTCAGTCACTACTGGTTTCCGTACGCCGCACGGGAGTTTCGTTCGCTTGGACTTGAAGTTGTTGCGAAGGATTTTCCTGATGCTCGTTTGGCACGCAAAAGTATCTGGCTCCCCTTTCTCGAGCATGAGTGCGGTGCGGACAAGAATTCCATTCTGATCGGGCATAGCTCCGGCGCCATTGCAGCCATGCGATTTGCGGAGCACAACGAGATATTCGGCTCCGTGCTCGTGGGTGCCTACTACACCGATACGGGAGTGGAGAACGAACGACTGAGCGGATATTTCGACGACCCATGGGGCTGGGAAGCGATCAGGCACAATCAGAATTGGATCATCCAGTTTGCCTCGGTGGACGATCCATTTTTTCCCGTTGAGGAACCGAGGCTCGTAAGTAGAGAACTCGGCACGGAGTACCATGAGTACACGGACAGGGGGCACTTCTTCGAAAAAGAGTTTCCGGAACTGATTGAAGCGGTGAGAAGAAAACTGTCAGTCACGTAGTCGGTACGTTTTGAGCGCCCTTCTGTACTTCTCATAGGCAGGCAGTACTTTCGAAACAGATGCCCAAAACGCCCGCGAATGATTGGAATGCAGGATATGCGCAAGCTCGTGGATGATCACGTATGTGCGCAGTTTCTCGGGGACAAAGAGCAATGCCGTGTTGAGCGTGATACGACCCTTTGGCGCGCAGCTGCCGAACCGGCTTCGCATGTGGCGCAAGCGCACCTGGGCAATGAAAGCGCGAAACGTTTGCTCATTGATCCGATGAACCATTTCTTCCATCTGCAGCTGCTCAGAGATACTCAGCAGACGCCATAGAAATTTTCTGAAATCTGCATCTGTACTCTCTGGCCCGCGCCGAACGGTCCATCCATTCGAAGCCCTTTTTGCAGAAGTACGGTGGCCTTCGGTAACCATAAACTGCCAAATGGCCCCATCTTCCGTAATGATCTGAAGCGTTCCAAACTCATTTTGCAGAGCGTGGAAGGGATCAATGATCTGTGAAGCATGGTGATCGGTGAAACGCCGTGCCATGCGTCTGAGTAGGCTTGTGATATGCCGCTGCGCCTCTCGCGCGCTCAAACGACCGGCGAGGCGGATGAGCACGCCATCACCCTGAAATGTCGCACTGGAGGTTCGGTTACGTGTTCGTTCGATGCGATAGGGAAAGTCCATAGGCGCCGAAAGAATACACAAGAACAATAAAAGTAAGTGTCCGAAGTCTTAATTCCGAATTCCTAATTCCAAAACAGTCGTTCCCGGATAGTAGTATTGCAGAATCTGCTCGGCAGATTTTCCTTCCTTCGCCTGCGCCTTCGCTCCGCAGCCGGACATCCCTACACCGTGGCCTGCCATGGATAATCCCGTGCACCATGGATCAGGCTTGCTGCTGAAGACTTCTGCAAACGGAAAATTCTTCCATCCGTTCTCGGCCGGGGAGCGCGTGCGCCCGTCGTCGGAGCTGAAATAGGCGGCCTTCACGATTTGTCCGTCTTTCGTGATCACTTGTCCCGCCGTTGATCGGACGGCGCGCAGCCATTTGGCGTTATCACGCTCAAAGACGATTCCTCCATAAGCCTGAAAGCGTGCGGGAGAATCGTTGCCATCATAGGGCATACCGGGGAATTTGCGGTGCCCGCCATCAAGGTAGAACGCCGCGTAACTGCGGGCGGCGATCGCGAAGGCCCGTTGTTTTACGTAGGGCTCGGTATCGGGTTCCTCACTCAGGCCTGCAAGGTAGTCTTCGAGATCCACTTCGTTGATCAGCGCGGCCTTACCTTCAACCATTGTACAGATGACGGTGCCGCGGTAGAGCGTCTTGAGCGATGTCAGATCGTATGCGCTGCACGAGGCAGAGCCCGTCTCACGCGTAGAAAGACGAATGCGGATGAGTGGGGAAGAGGTCGAAGAAGCCAATGAAGCCGAAGAAACCGACGATGACAGACGTCGGGTGCCCGGAGTGGGGGTATTGATGCGGTCGGTTTCCGTAGAGGTCATCGGAACGGGTTCACTGGTGGGTGATCGGGTGCGACGGCCATCGGCAACGAGCAGGAATGTTACGGGTCCGATATCCACCGAGTAGGTACCCGGCACGGTCGGTGCCTGAAAGCGCAACCGTATTGTTTCAACTTCACTTGCATAGACCATGCGTGGCAGAAGAAGATCGGTACGCACGCGCAGATTCTGATCACCGAACTGTTGCCAGATACCGATGCGTGCGTTGCTGCGTACGACCGAAGCGATGCGTGCGCGGTTCTGGATGGCGCTGTCCCCGGCCCGGAAGATCACCGAGGCCTGCACCTGCCCGCCGGGGCGCACAGTCAATTCCGTTTCGGAAAGTGGCGAGAGAGTCGGCTGAGTGGGTTGCCGGTTTAACGACAGCAGGCGTTCCTGGCGTCGCTCATCTGCACGATCCATGTATCCGCTGCTCATCGGGGGCGGAAATGTCACACGTTCCGATATATTTCTTGTGGCGACATGCAGGCGGATTTGATTCAAAACACCGGCGAGAAAATACCCCGGGCAGGCGGTATGCACGACATCGCGGTGGCCGACGATGACGTCTTTCGACTCACCGTGAAAGGTTATGGATTTTTCCGGGTCGAGGTTGTAGTGATCGGCGAGATGTCTGAGCAACCACTGCAAACTGAGGATCTGAATCTGGCTGGGTTCCTCCACTTCGAAATTCCCGAGCAGCGCCACCCCGATCGTTCCGACGTTGGCGCAGTAGGCGTGGCCGCCAACCACGTTATCGCCTCCGGCGCGCCCTTCGTAGATCGTGCCGTCCTCGTCGATGAGGTAGTGGTAGCCGATGTCGCCCCAGCTCAGTGTTTCAGCGTGGTACTGATAGAGGGCGCGTACGCGCTCAACAGGAGATCGAGGATCATTCCTGATGGCCAGAGCCGTGTGATGCACCACGAGCATGCGCACGCCGGGCGAGTAGGACTGCGGCCATCGAAGTTTCTCACCGCGCGCGTTTTCTCTGGCGGTGCTCTGAATGCGAAATTCCTGCGGATAGAGCTGTTGCGCTTCCTGACATTGCTTTACGCGTTCGGCAATGGCGTTGCCCTCATCCGTGGGGACACGAGTCGAATCAGATTTCGGTTCCTCTGCCGTCGTGAGCAACAGTGATTCGTCGGCACCCCAATCGCTTCGCGACAGAATGCGCGGTTCGAATGCATGCGCCGTGGTTCCCCAGAAGGCGACACAGAAAAGCGGAATGATAAAGGAAAGTCTGTGCATCGTGAGCGGAGTATAGCGGATAAGGTTTGGGAATTGAGGATTAGGACTTAGGAGATGACTCCAAAGAGTGACTTTGAGAAAAATGCTCGTTCTTTATCCGAATTCCTTCTCTCAATTTCCCGTAAGGAGTGTCTCGTACATATCCACCATGCGTTCGAGCGAGAAACGTTCATGGGCGGCACACTTGCCCCGGTGTGCAAGCGATTGCCGTCTTGCGGGATTTTGCAGTTCGTTCAGAGCTTCTTGTAGCGCTGCGACCGATCCGGCAGGCACGATGAGTGCCTCCTCTTTTTGCGTGAGGTAGCCCGCCGTACCGCAGGCGTCCGTCAAAATCACCGGTGTACCCATCCAGAGCGCTTCTGCGGGAGCGAGAGGGCAGGGGTCGTGTTCGCGTGAAGGAAGCACGAATACATCGAGTGATTGGTAGAACGCACCAATTCCGTCCGGGATGGAATCGAGAATGCGCACCCGATCACCGTGTGTGTTGATTTGCCGTGCCAGGGTTCGCACATGCGCTTCGTCGCTGCCGCGTTCCCCCGTGGGCAGAATATCGAGGGTGACGCCCGGTAGATCTTCAATGGCTTTGAGCAGAACGTCTACACCTTTGTCGTGCGATAGACGCGCCACCGTTCCGATATGCAGCGAGGATGATGCCGGTCGTGCGGGCGCCGTACCGCCTTCAAGATGTGAAGGATCGATACCGTTGCCGATGGCGACGACGCGTTCAGAGGCAAAGCCCAGTTGCTCCACATATATCTTTCGGCTTAATTCCGAGACCGTCACGATAGTCGCACCCTCGCTCGCGCGTCGCAGGGCAGGCAACCAGGGGTTACTCTTCAACCAACGACCCACGCGATCGTGCTCCACCCACAACACCTTCAGTCCGCGCTTTTTTGCAATCGGTGTGAGGAGCAATTTTTCGCTAAGACTGAGCATAGCCAAGGCATCGAGCGTGCCGAATTCCGCCATTGCCAAGATGAGCCGTCGACGCATGGAGAATCTGCGCCAGAGAAAACTTATCGCACACCACTTGGTGACGGGGGGCGGACCGATCTTCAATTCCCCTGCAAGGATGCCTTCATCCCGGCAAAGTTGGAGCAGCGCGGGGCAGCTGCCGAGAAAGGCGACCGCATGATGTCGTGCGGCAAGCCCCCGTAGCAGGGACATCGTCTGCACCTCGGCGCCGCCGTAGCGGCTCTCGAGCGGAAAACGCGTGAAGAGAATACGCATGGTGAGCAGTATGCAGTATGCAGTATGCAGTATGCAGTAGAAATCATTGCGTTCTGCTCATTTCTGCGTCTTCCAGTTTTCGAGCAGTTTCAGAATCTTCTCGGTCACGAAGCTCTCGGGGTAGGCCGTCGAGATCGTTGCATCGGCCCCTGCCGTGTGTGCCTCCTGCTCCAGTGCATCCCCCGTGGATGCCGTGATGAGGGCAATGCGGGTGTTGGGGTTTCGTTTGCGCAGGAGCGCAATTAGCGGAATGCCTCCCGATTCGGGCATGCGGTAATCGATGAATGCACCGACGATATTGGGCATCTTCGCAATCAAATCTTCCCCTTCTTGCGTAGAGCCGGCCAGCGTCACTTCGGCAGGAAACTGGCTCTTCTTCAGCAGTACCCGCAGGTAATTCTGCTTGCCGGGCGTGTCATCGACGATGAGGAAACGGCCGTTATCCATCAGGCAACGAGTTCGTGGAGCATGGAACACGTCTCACCAACCGACTGCCTGGCGGTGTCGATGACGCGATCATAAACGGTTTTTGCGTGGGTCTTGCCCAGGTAGACCGAGGTGAGTTCTTCGGGGAATGACTCTTCGACCGTATCGAGCATTTCGGCGGCCGGGCAGGTGATCACCACGTTGTAGCCCTCTTTCAGCGCTTCTTTGGCGCACTCGCAGGCGACCAGGAGCGCGAAGAACGCACCCATGCCGATCACATCATCGGGATCCTGCGTGGCATCCAGATCTTCGAGTGCCAAATGGCGCCAGTCGGGGTGATCTTCCAGGAATTTATCGACGATCACGCCGCGTGTAACTTCAGTGCCACCAGAGAGAAGTAAGACCATAGGTTCTATTTGGATATCAAAACATAATACCACAAATTGAGTTTTTTTGAAATGGTCAAGAGAGCCCTTGTGTAAGCCAAGAATATGATGTCGTATCAGAATTATGTGATTCTGTATGCAGTGAGCGTCGTCGAATCATCACGGACCATCACGGACGGGTATGAGCATCCTTCGACTATCCGTCCGTACCCGCCCGAACGATTCCGTTCGGATCGGGCGGGCCGGACAACATCCGGGCGGGCACTCAGGATGACATGATTGAATGTCCCCTTCATGCCGCCAGAACCCCCGAAAGCCGACTCTCAATATTCTGCGACGCGGTCGAGGGAACGCAGTCGATTGTTGCCACGCAAGAAACATACCGTCATGTTTTCGCCTTGCCGAAAAGCAGAACGGATAGCACACCTTTGGGTCGGTTCGTCGCAGCCCGGGTGCGGCATGACGCTACAGACTGAGGAAAATCTCTGATCGTTCCGTGTCCATGAATGCGACAATCATCGCTTAAATCTGATCTACAACCAAAGCATATTTTCCGCATGTGCAAGCGGTAAAGCTTGACTTTTTGGTGTCGGCCATAGGGTATGCCGCTTTTTCAAAGACGGCATCTCACCCCTTACTCCATGTCTCCATACTCGTCCTCTCT